>NZ_JBZXEB010000001.1:0-8867 GCF_058725425.1 Brevundimonas sp. DW-iso22
GGAGCTTCCGCCGCGCTCTGATGTATCTTTGGGTGCAATGTCCGCTCTGGGTCGATGGCGGACTGTCGCCTATGGGTGGAAAGGGGACACTGGCCTGCAGCTGGTTGCCTTATGAGGACCCCGTTATCAGCCCTGTCCAACTAATGGGGAACAGGTCGGATCAACCACGTCCTGTTCCACAACTCGATATCCACCGAGATCATCCCGGACAATGCGAAGGGCTTGCTGAGCAGCATAACGGCCGCCGTTCTGCGCTCGATCGTAAAAACAGGCGATTACGCCATCCGGAGTCGTCCGCAGTATCGTAAGGCCGATTTTCCAATCTCCAGGCCGCGCCAAATAGGCGGTTCCTTCTGAGACCGTCAGTTCGGAGAAGGACCAGTCAGCAGGGCGTCGCCAACCCTCCACCCGACGCGGGCCGGTCGAGTTCCTGAAGGACGTCATGTCGAGGCCCTGAAGAATGTCAGCGGCTGAGGGATTGGCCTGCAACGATGCGATGACCGTCAGTGTGGCGAGAAGGGACAAAACCTGAGTCTCCGGACCGCGTTCAATGCGGCATTCGATCATCGGCGAACCAACCAAGGCTAGCAAGGTCCGCTATGGGTGGAGTGCCGACACTAGCCCTAGGCGCTAAACCCGACGTCAGGTGAATCTAGCAGCGGACCTGCCGAATGTCCGCGAAGGTGCAAAGCGGGCACTCATTTACGAGGCCGCCGGCGCTTGGCGGCAGGCGTAAGCGATGCCGTAGGGCTTCCCGAAACAGGATATGAGCCCGTCCAGAACATCCAGGTTTGGTGGCCAGGGCACCGACGGTTCGCCCGGCGTCATCAGGATTGCCTCGCGGGGTAGCCGGGACAGCCGATCCCTTGCTGTCTGCAACCGTTCCATATCGCTCTCCAGGAACGCGATACTTCCCTCGCGGTAGAGCTTTTGCCACTGAGGCTCGTCCGGATATTCCGCCGCCTTCATGAGCTCGAGGGCTCGCGCTGAGTCCCCCTGCAAGGCCAGCGCTTGAGCTTCGTGCCACATCAGGAGACTGACGTTCGCCGCGCCGAGGATGGGGCCGTGCCGGGACCGGTATTCGGACAGGACGTCGTCCGCGTAGTCTGAGCAAGACAGGCTGCCATCCAAAGAGCGCCAGCCATCCGGTCCTTGATCAAAGGCGGCAAACGACATGTCCAGCATTGCGTCAGCATCTGCCTCGCAGCTTTGTTCCGCAGGTCTGGCGCAGCCTGCGAGCCCGAGAAACAAACAGATCGCGAAAACCGTCCGGAACATGCGTCCCCCTCAAGCCGCTGCCGCAGATTCGTTATCCGCTCCCAGACGTCGATCCCTCGCGCCCACGCCGACAAACAATGCGGCTGATGTCTGCGACGCGGCGGGAGCAATCTTTGTGCTTCGGTCTGACAACGGACACTCGCAGCGGACATTCTGGGGTTCGGCTAGGGGTTTTGCTCGCGGACGCTAGGGAACGGATCCCGTGACACAGTCAGGCCGCGCTCCGTCACGTGAGCAAGGCAGGTCACAGTGGGATGAGTTCTTGCAGGCTTGATTGACGGCTCCTGCTCCAACGCTGGCCCAGTCAACAGAGTGGCCCGCGCAAGCTGAGATCGCGCCCGAGAGACCGATGGCGACCAGGATGAAAAAGGAAGGTTTTCCAAACTTCGAGCCGGCATCCATCTTCGATCTCCTCAGAAACTGTCTTGAAGCAATCTTCGTCAAACAACCCAAGGTTTGCAAGCGGTCGATCTGCCAGGTTCGCGCACGGCACCGGAAGAGCCCTGCTTGCCCCCAATGCCCTGTTTAACGGGCATTATCCCAACTCTGCCCCGCACGGTCGTGCGGCGTGGTATAATGGGCGTTCCGGTCTTTCACATCGCTAACTGGCTCGACACCGCCGCCGGGTGCGTCGCTCTGACCTGTTTCGGCCGCAGGTGGACTGAGTGGACTCAGTGGACTGTGTTTTTCGTCCGTCCGGCCTTCGCCCCATGAAATCCGCGCGATGACATGCATGTCGCGCTGCATTCTCCGAACCCACGGTCCCGAACCAAAAAATGCAAGACGCCGCTCGCCCGTCCCCCCTTTGCGGAACCCCCGGCGCGGTCCATATCTGCGCCCATGCGCGGTGAACGGTCGGGGCGGAAATCGGATTCTCTGGCCAAGGCGGCGCAGGCGGGACTGGCCGCGCCCGTCGCCGAGAGCCCACCGACCTGGCAGGCGCTGGGCGACCTGATCAAACTGGTCGGCCGGTCCAATGCCCCCCACCTGCGCCTGCGCCTGTTCGCAGCCATCGCCATGACCCTGGCGGGCAAGGCCTTGGGCGTCCTGGCCCCGCTGGTTCTGGGCGCGGCGGTCAACCACCTGGCCTCGGATCAGCCGACCGAGGTCGCCATCGGCCTGGGCTTTGCCGGTTTCGCCGTCGGCTGGGCCATCGTACGGCTGCTGTCGGCGATTGCCCCCAATGCGTCGGACGTGGTCTTCGCCCCGGTCCGTTCCGCCGCCCAACGCACGGCGGCGACCGAAACCTTTGCCCACGCCCTGAACCTGTCTCTGGATTTTCACCAGACCAAACGCTCCGGCTCCCTGTCGCGGACCATGGATCGCGGCGCCCGGTCAGTCGACTTCCTGCTGCGCATCCTGGCCTTCAATCTTGTGCCTACGGGTGTCGAACTGGTGCTGGCCGCCGGCGTGCTGGCGGGCAAATACGACTGGCGCTTCGGTGCGGTCGCCGTGGTCGTGGTGGCCGTCTATGCCGCCTCCACCTTCGCCCTGTCCAACTGGAGGCTGGAACACCGGCGCGAAATGAACGCCGCCGACACAGAGGCCGCAGGCGTCTCCGTCGACGCCCTGCTGAACTACGAGACCGTCAAATCCTTCGGCGCAGAGGCCCGTGCCGCCCGCACCTATGACGCGGCGCTCGGCGACTACACCCGCGCCTCGCTGAAGGCCAACAGTTCGCTGGCCCTGCTCAACGTCATGCAGGCGGTCATCATGAATGTCGGCCTGGGCGTCATGGCCGTCATGGCTGGGTTCGAGGCTGCTGCGGGGAGGATGGGGCCGGGCGACGTCACCGCCGCCGTCCTGATCCTGATCAGCCTATATGCCCCCCTGAACATTCTGGGCTTCGCCTATCGCGAGATCCGCCAGTCCTTCATCGACATGGAAGAGATGCTGAAGGTCACGCGCCAGACGCCCCAGGTCGCTGACGCTCCCGACGCCATCGCCTTGGCCAAGCCGGACGAAGGGTGCGCCTCTGAACTGCGCTTCGAGGCGGTCGGCTTCCGCCACGACGCCCGGGCCAGCGGGCTGGAGGACGTCAGCTTCGTCGCCGCGCCCGGCACCACCACCGCCCTGGTCGGCCCCTCCGGCTCGGGCAAGTCCACCATTGTCAAACTGGCCCTGCGATTGCTGGACCCGCAGGAGGGCAGGGTGCTGATCGACGGGCGCGATGTGCGGGCCGTGACGCAGGAGAGCCTTCGTGCTGCCGTCGCCCTGGTGCCGCAGGATGTGGCCCTGTTCAACGACACGATCCGCGCCAACATCGGCTTTGCCCGCCCCGACGCGGACGAGGCCGCCATCTGGGCCGCCGCCGACGCCGCCGAGCTGGACGACTTCATCCGCGGCCTGCCCGAGGGCATGGACACTCGCGTCGGCGAACGGGGCCTGAAATTGTCGGGCGGCGAGCGTCAGCGCGTCGGCATCGCCCGCGCCCTGCTGGCCGACCCCTGCATCCTGATCCTGGACGAGGCCACCAGCGCCCTGGACAGCCGCACCGAAGCCGCCATCCAGAAGACCCTGCGCAAGGCTCGCAGCGGCCGTACCACGCTGGTTGTGGCCCACCGCCTGTCCACCATCGCTGACGCCGAACAGATCCTGGTGCTGAAAGCCGGACGCGTCATCGAGCGCGGGGCCCACCACGAACTGGTCGCCCGTCAGGGTGGAGAATACGCGGCGCTCTGGCGCAAGCAGACACGCGGTGCCCGCACCGGCCAGATGGCGGACTAGGCCTTGGGCGCGACTTTGCGCAGCAGGATCTGGCGCAGGCTTTCCAGCACCTGATTGCGGGCATCGATCTCTTCGACCGGCAGGGTCTGCAGTAGCCGTAGCGACCGCGCGTGAACAGTCACGATGCGCCAGTCGAAAGGCTGGCCCGGCTGGGCCGCGTCGATCACGTCGCACAGCCCCGCCGCGCCCTTGCACAGGTCGTCCAGCTCGAACGGACTGGCCGCATCGATGACGGCGTTGGCGGCGTGGTAGACCTCCTCCAGCCGCCTCGCCAGCTCCATCGGACTGTCCGGGGCCGCGATCGATTCCAGAGCCGCGATCTGCGCATCGACCACGGCCGACGCCTCGGCCCGCTTGGCCTCGATATTGGCCCGCGCCTGTGTCAGGGCCACGCCGATGCTGACCCCGCCGGGCTTGTCGATCATCTGGGACAGGTTTGACTTGCGGCGGGCGTGGGTAATGACCGTCATCTTGCGCCTCCTGAGGCTGCGCGTTGTTCGGCATCGAACTGAGCCTTGCGGATCATCCCCGCGCGGCGCTCCTGACCAGGCGGATCACCTTGCCGAAAGCGGCGATCCGGTCCGAAATAGTCTCCGACCTCAAGGAACGGCCGACTGTCTCGCGCCACCCAGACCAGCCTCTCCAGCAGGGTCGAGGCGCTGAATGGCTTGGTAATCACGAAGCTGGCACCGCAATCGCGTGCCTCCTTGACCTTGGAGCGTCGGACGTGGGCCGCGGTCATGATGACGGGGACCAAGGCATTTGGATCCAGCCCCGACCGCCTCAGCCAGCGTACGAGGGCGTAGCCGTCCATCTCCGGCATCTCACAGTCGATGATCAACAGATCGACGTTGTGATCTTTCAGAATTTCCATCGCCTCGGCCCCGCTGTTGCAGGCATAGCGGGTCTTGATCCCGAAGCCGAGCAGAGCCTGGCTGGTCAGATCCAGCGCAAAAGGGGAGTCATCGACAACCATGGTGACCGCGCCGGTCAGGTTGATGACGGAACTCTCGCGCAGCGATTCGCCGACACCGCCTGACGGGCGCGAGGTTTTGGCAGGGGCGGCTGGAACCATGGCCATAATGTGCCACGCGCTAGGTAGCGGGACGGTTAACGCCAGGGTCAGATCTTGCGCTGTGGCTCAGCCCAGACGGCCTATGGCGTAGTAGCGGTCGGCACGCGCTTTCCGGATTTGTTCTGGCGTCAGGGTCGAGAGGGCAGCCAACTCCTCGGCTAGGACGTCGCCGACCGTGGCGATGGTCGCGTCTGCATCGGCATGTGCCCCGCCAAGCGGTTCCTCGATGATCCGGTCGATGATCTTCAGTTCCAGCAAATCCGGTGCCGTGATCTTCATGGCCATGGCCGCATCCCTCGCCCGGGCTCCGTCGCGCCACAGGATGCCGGCGGCCCCCTCGGGCGAGATAACCGAATAGATGGAGTGCTCCAGCATCAGCACACGCCCGGCTGCGGCAATTGCGATTGCCCCGCCCGATCCGCCTTCGCCCGTGATCGTAGCGATGGAGGGCACGCCCAATGTCAAGCACCGCTCCGTCGAGCGGGCAATGGCCTCGGCCTGGCCGCGCTCCTCGGCGCCCAGACCCGGATATGCTCCGGCCGTATCGACGAAAGTCAGGACTGGCAGGCCGTACTGCTCGGCCAGATCCATCAGGCGTACGGCCTTTCGATAGCCCTCGGGCCGGGCCATCCCGAAGTTGTGGGTCACGCGCGACTGGGTGTCGTTGCCCTTCTCATGGCCCATGACCACGACGGGCGCGCCTCTGAAGCGAGCCAGACCGCCGATGATCGCCTGGTCGTCACCGAACTGGCGGTCGCCCTTCAGCTCCTCAAAGTCGGTGAACAGGCCGTCGATATAGTGGCTGAGGTGAGGACGCTGCGGATGGCGCGCCACCTGGGTCTTCATCCACGGATCCAGACCGGCATAGGTCTTCTTGCGCAACTGCTCAGCCTTCTTGCGCAGGCCGTCGATCTCGGTCTCGAACGAACCGGAGGTCGAGGCGAGCAGCGACAGCTCCTCGATCTTGTCTTCCAGATCGGCGATGGGCTTTTCGAACTCGAGATAATGCGTGGCCATGAAGGCGTCCGGTCAAAGGCGCGCACTGGCGCGTCGGAGAAGGCGGCGGAACCTAGTGGGCGGAACGCCGTGGGGCAAGAGAGGGTTCAGCCGTCCCGTGCCAACGGATGATGCTGCGTTACCACCTGCGTCAGCCGATCCGTGGCCACATGGGTATAAATCTGCGTCGTACCGATGTCGGCATGGCCCAGCAGGGTCTGGACGACGCGCAGGTCGGCCCCGCCCTCCAAAAGATGGGTGGCGAAGGCGTGACGCAGGACATGCGGGCTGACGCGTGCCGGGTCGATGTTTGCCTCGATGGCCGCCTGATCCAGCAGTTGGGCAAATCGGCGCGGGGTCAGGTGGCCTTTGGCGGCAGATGACGGGAACAGCCAGGGACTATCGGGGACCTTGGGCGCTCGCGCCGCATCTCGTGCCATCAGCCAGGCCTTCACCGCCTCCCGAGCCGAGCCGTTCAGCGGGGCCAGCCGCTCCTTGCCACCCTTGCCGCGTACGATCAGCCAGGTCGGGTCACGACGTACGGCCTCGACCCGCAACGCCAGCAACTCCGATACGCGTAGACCGGACGCATAGGCCAATTCCAGCAGGGCGATCAGCCGCAGGCCCGCGTGCCCATCCCGCGCGGCCACCACGCCCAGCAGTCGCTCGATCTCCTCACGTGAGAGCACCTTGGGCAGCGACCGCCCCTGTTTCGGCGCATCCAGCCCCCGCGAAGGATCGTCCGTTCGCCAACCCTCGCCAAGCGTAAAGCGATAGAACTGCCGCACCGCAGAGCGCCGCCGTGCCTGGGTCGCCGCCGAAAGCCCCCGGCTGGCCAAGGAGGCATACCAGGCCTCGACTTCGGCTTCGTCTGCCTTCATCAGCCCCGACGGCGTACCCGCATCTGCATCAGCCAGATCGCGGCCGTAGGCGGACAGGGTATGAGGTGAAGCGTCGCGCTCGACCGCCATCATCTCCAGAAAGGCCTCGATCTGGGCATCGCTCATTACGCAACACGCTTTCGCAAGGCCGCGCTTGGTGTAGAGGATGGAGGGGTCATGCCGTGCCTGAACCCGTCCCCGCCGCGCTGCACCGTCCGTCCGTTCCCTGAGGGACGTCCGTGATCGAGCCTGTAGTTCCGTCCGAACCGATTCCCACGCATGAGCGTAGCATAGCCCTGGTGGGGCTGATGGGCGTGGGGAAATCGACAGTTGGTCGCCGACTGGCTCGGCGGCTGGGCCTGCCGTTTGCCGATGGGGACGCAGAAATAGAGAGCGCTGCGGGGATGACGGTCTCCGATATCTTTAGCCAGCTGGGGGAGGGCGAGTTTCGCGCAGGCGAGGCCCGGGTCATGAGGCGGTTACTGGACGGTCCTCGTATGGTGCTGGCCACTGGCGGCGGTGCCATTCTGAATGTGGACACTCAGGCGTCCCTCAGTGCGCGAGCGGTGACCGTGTGGATGCGTGCCGATCTTCACACCATCGCCCAGCGCGTTCAGCGGCGCGATACGCGACCCCTGTTGCGCGGACGGGATCCGCTAGAGGCCCTCAAGGGCCTGGCCGAGGCCCGTTACCCCCTTTACGCCACCGCCGATCTGACCGTGGATGTCAGTGACGGGGCTCATGCCCAAGCGGTGGAGGCGATTGTCAGGGCCTTGCAGGCGCATTGGGCGAGGACATCCGCATGATCACAACCATTTCCGTCTCCGGAACAGGTTTTCAGCCTTATGACGTAGTCGTGGGGCGTGGTGTGCTGTCCGAATTGGGGCCGCGTCTGGCTCCCTTAGCTAAGGGGCGCACGGTCGTCATCACTGACGAAATCGTTGCCGCCTTGCACGGTCCGGCCGCCATGGCCAGTCTTGAGGGGGCAGGGATCAAGGCCTGGCTTCTGACGGTCCCGCCGGGCGAAGGCTCCAAGTCCTTCGCCGAACTGGAGCGGGTGCTGGACCGTATGATCGCGTTTGGACTGGACCGTCGCGATCTGGTGGTCGCTCTTGGCGGCGGTGTGGTCGGAGACCTCGCAGGCTTGGCGGCCGCCCTGTTCATGCGCGGGATTGACTTCGTTCAGGTGCCGACGACCCTTCTGGCTCAGGTGGATTCCTCCGTCGGAGGCAAGACGGCGATCGATACGCCGCGCGGCAAAAATCTGATCGGGGCGTTTCATCAGCCACGACTGGTCCTGGCGGATATCGATGTGCTGGCTACATTGCCGGAGCGGCAGTTGCGCTCTGGTTGGGCCGAGGTGTTGAAACACGGCCTGATCTGCGACGCCGTCTTCTTCGACTGGCTGGCAGGGGAGGGGGCACAGGGTGTGTCCGGCGACCCTGACGCTCTGCATCGTGCCGTGGTCCGCTCCGTCGAGATCAAGAGCGCCATCGTCGGAGAGGACGAGAAGGAGGCGGGCCGCCGCGCCCTGCTGAACCTTGGCCACACCTTTGGCCACGCCATCGAGGCAGAACTGGGTTTTGACGAACACGCCCTAGCGCATGGGGAGGCGGTCGCTCTGGGCTGTGCTATGGCCTTCCGCTATTCGGCGGCGAGGGGGCTGTGCGTACTGCAGGACGCGACGCGCGTAGACGCGGTCATCGCCGCGGCCGGACTGCCTACACGCCTGTCGCAAGCGGGATCGTTCTCGGCTCAGGCCCTATTGAACCGCATGCACGGCGACAAGAAGGCCGAGGGAGGGGCCCTGACCTTGATCCTGGCGCGCGCCGTAGGCGACACATTCGCCGACAAGGCCGTGGATGCATCCGCGCTGCTAACCTGCCTGAGAACAGAAGGCGCAGTTTAGG
>NZ_JBZXEB010000002.1:0-557483 GCF_058725425.1 Brevundimonas sp. DW-iso22
TGCCAGCGCACGCTGTTAGTGCGAACGTTAAGGCAAGGGCAACCCGCGACATGACTGTCGTAGCAGCCAAAGTCCTTTGGGTCGATATGTCCGCTTCCCACCCCCAGCAGACGTTGAGCACGTCCGCTTTCGGCGCTTGGTGCAGAAACCCGGGACACAATCTCTCAGCGGTGTCGGCTGCCCGGCGGGTTCCAAACTGTCATCCCGGACCCACAAGCGATTTGGCTACGGCACCCTGCCTGCGGGTCCGGGGCTAAAGGTCTGGCCTGGAGCGAGGCGAGAGGGCCCTAGCCCCCGCGCCCCCCGTGTTTGGCATACTCCAGCCGCGCGATCGTGCGGTTGTGGACCTCGTCCGGGCCGTCGGCGAGGCGCAGCGTGCGGACGCCGGCGTAGAGTTCGGCCAGGGGGAAGTCGCCGCTGACGCCGGCGCCGCCGAAGGCCTGGATGGCGTCGTCGATAACCTGAAGCGCCATCTTCGGGGCGGCGACCTTGATCTGGGCGATCTCGGACTTGGCGTTCTTGGCTCCAGCCTGATCGATCATCCAGGCGGCCTTGAGCACCGACAGGCGGCACATCTCGATGTTGATGCGGGCGTCGGCCACGCGCTGTTCCCATACCGAATGCTCGGCGATCTTCTTCTTGAAGGCCGTGCGGGTCAGCAGGCGGTTGACCATCAGGTCCAGCGCGCGTTCGGCGGCGCCGATGGTACGCATGCAGTGGTGGATACGGCCTGGCCCGAGGCGCCCCTGGGCGATCTCGAAGCCCCTGCCCTCGCCCGCGATCAGATTGGTGGCGGGCACGCGGACATTGTCCAGCACGACCTCCGCGTGCCCAATGGGGCGTTCGTCATAGCCGAAGACCGTCAGCATGCGCTCGACCCGGAAGCCGGGGGTGTCGGTGGGGACCAGAATCTGGGACTGCTGCTGGTGGGTGGCGGCGCCGGTGTCGGTCTTGCCCATCACGATGGCGATGGCGACGTTGGGGTGGCCCATGTTGGTCGACCACCATTTGCGGCCGTTGATCACATAGTCGTCGCCGTCGCGCACGATGGAGGTCTGGATATTGGTCGCGTCCGACGACGCCACCTCAGGCTCCGTCATCAGGAAGGCGGAGCGGATGTCGCCCGCCATCAGCGGCTTGAGCCAGCGGGCCTGCTGGTCCTCGTTGCCGTACATATGGAGCACTTCCATATTGCCGGTGTCGGGGGCGGCGCAGTTGTAGACCTCGGCCGACCACAGGTGACGGCCCATGATCTCGGCAAGGGGGGCGTATTCCAGATTGGTCAGACCCGCGCCGTGATCGCCCGGCAGGAACATGTTCCACAGCCCGGCTTCCTTGGCCTTGGCCTTCATCTCCTCCATGGCGGGGGGCTGGACGGTGTGGTCGGCATGGACCTGGGCCCAGTATTCCTCGGCACGCGGGATGACGTGATCGGCCTGAAAGCGCTCCACGCGCTCCTGCCAGTGCAGGGCCTTGTCGGAATGTTTGAAGTCCATGGTGTTCCTCCCCCATCGGGGGAGGGGGACCGCGAAGCGGTGGAGGGGGCCAGCCCCGACCACTCGGCTTGCGATTAGCCCCCTCCGTCACGGCGCGAAGGTGCGCCGCGCCACCTCCCCCGATGGGGGAGGAATGACGCCTTATCGCTTCAGCAGCGGGGCCAGTTTCTGGGCGATCATCATGTCGCCGGCGATCTTCAGCTTGCCCTGCATGAAGGCCATCATGGGATCGAGCTTGCCGTCCGACAGGGCCATGAAGTCGTCCCAGGCCATCGAGACGGTGGCGTCGGCGGGCTTGTCTTCGTTGGTCACGGTGTTCGGGACCGAGGCACCGTCGATGTAGATCTTGCCGGTGTCGCCCAGGTCCAGCTTCACGGTCTTGCCCAGACCGGAGTTGTCGCCCACGGCGCCGCGGATGTGTTCGGTGACTTGAGCCAGATCGGGCATGTGCGTTTCCTCTGCTGATCGGTCCTGAAGACCGGTTGAGGACATGGACCTAGACCGGGAATGCAAGCGTGCCAAGGTCACGCGGCGTCAAGTTGGCGAGATCGCTGCGGACCCCGTTGCGCAAGCCATCGCCCTCGGCTAATCACCCGCTTACCGGAGACGTGGCTGAGTGGCTTAAAGCAACGGTTTGCTAAATCGTCGTACCCTGTAAGGGGTACCCAGGGTTCGAATCCCTGCGTCTCCGCCACTCCATGAAAAATCAGGCTGTTAACGCGACAGTGAGGGCGCGTGGGGCAGGATGGGCGCTGTTCCGACGCAGCCCGCTCAAAGCCCGCTTCATGCCCGATGCCGCCCGCCTGATGCCCGACCCCGTTCGCGGGGATGCCGTCGCGGGCGAGGCCGTGGCGGAGGCGGTCGTGGGCCTGCAGGCCCTGGCCAAGGGTCGCAGGAAGGCGTCACGCGGTGACGACAGCGCCGCGCGACGCGGGCCCTTTCGGCCGGATGTCTGGCTGAATGCGCGTCAAAGACATGCCTCTCGTCTGGCGGCCCATTATTTCCGTGCCTTCGACGTTCTGATCATCGTGGCGATCAGCCTGGGCTGTTCCGCGCTGAGCACGCCCGACAGCGTCTTTCAAAGCCCCCTCGCCCATGTCGCGCCCTATGTGATCGGGGCGGTGGTGGTGCTGGCCCTGATGCGGTCGCTGGGGCGGTACCGGTTTTCGCGGCGGCAGTCGGCCTCGTCGCACCTGACGTCGGTGATCGCCATCGTGGGCATAGGCGGGATCGCGGCCCTGGGCAGTCTGGCCTTCACCGGCGCGCCGCAGGGGCAGTGGATCGGGGTGCTGAGCTGGATCGCGCTGACGCTGATCGCCATGACCGGCCTGCACATGGGCTGGGGCGAGCTTGTGCGTAAGTGGCGGGCGTCCGGCGCTCTGACGCCCAATATCGTGCTGGTCGGGGCGACGCGTCGGGCCGAGAGCCTGATCCGGGAGGCGCTGAAACGGCGCGATCTGAACGTACTGGGCATCTTCGACGACCGGCTGGCGCGCGCGCCGACGGCCATCGAGGGGGTGCCGGTGCTGGGGACGGCGGATGATCTGCTGAGCCACAAGATGACGCCCTATGTCGACCGGATCGTCCTGGCCATTGACCCCAAGGCCGAGGCGCGCGTGCGCGAGCTCAACAACCGATTGAGCCTGCTTCCCAATGAAGTGACCCTGCTGATCGAGCCGACGGGTGCGGAAGAAACCAACCGCGCGCTGGACCGGCTGGCGGCCGCGCCACTGGCAGACATTCAGGGCCCGTTGGATCCGGACCGGCGGGCCTTCAACAAGCGCATTCAGGACATGGTGGTGGGTCTGATCGCCCTGATCCTGCTGGCTCCCGTCATGGCCGTGATCGCCATGGCCATCCGGCTGGACAGCCCAGGGCCGATCTTCTTTCGCCAGCGTCGCCATGGTTTCAATCACGAGGAGATCGTGGTCTGGAAGTTTCGGTCGATGCGCCAGGAGACCGCCGACGCCACCGCCAGCCGCCAGGTCACCCAGGACGACGACCGGGTGACGCGCATCGGCCGCTTCATCCGCAAGACCAGCCTGGATGAGCTGCCGCAACTGCTGAACGTGTTGACCGGCGAGATGTCTCTGGTCGGTCCCCGCCCCCACGCCATCGGCATGAAGACCGGTCATGTCGAGAGTGCTCGGCTGGTCGCCGACTATGCCCATCGCCATCGCATCAAGCCGGGCATGACCGGCTGGGCGGCCGTCAACGGCTCGCGCGGGCCGCTGCACACAGCTCAGGATGTGCGCCGCCGGGTGCAGCTGGACATCGACTATGTGGAGCGCCAGTCGGTCTGGCTGGACCTGTGGATCATGGCCATCACCGTGCCCGTCCTGCTGGGCGACGGCAGCGCGGTGCGCTGAGCCATGTTCTGGCGCGGGGTCTGGGGCTATCTGCCCGCCAATATCGTGCAGGGCGTGGTCGGGTTTCTGGCCATCATCGTCTTCACGCGCCTGCTGAGCCCGGAGGATTTCGGGCGGTATGCGCTGGCGTTTTCCGTCCTGACCCTGGCCCATGTGGCGGTGTTCAGCTGGATGGAGGCCTCGATGGCCCGGTTCTGGGCCTCGTCGAAACCGGGGGCCGACCTGATCGGCCATTTCGCCAGCCTGTACCGCGCCGCCGGCCTGCTGACGCTCGCCTTCGTGCCGGTGGTGGCTCTGGTGCTGTGGCTGTGGCCGGCCGATCCTCTGCTGAAATTTGCCCTGGCGGCGGGGCTGTCGGGGTGTCCGATCCGGGCTTTCGTCAAGCTGGCGCAGGAGCGGTACCGGGCGGCGGGCGAGGTGTCGAAGGCGGCGCGTCTGGACATGGCCGTGGCCATCGGCGGCTTGAGCATCGGCATCGGCTTTGCGCTGGCGGGCGCAGGCGGCGCGGCCCCCTTGCTGGGGCTGGGGTTGGCCCCGCTGATCGCCCTGCCCTTCATCCTGCCGGGCGAGCTGAAACACGGGGCCGGGGGACGGCTGGAGCGGGCGCGCGTCCGAGAATACGCCCTCTACGGCTATCCCATCGCGGCGTCGCTGGCGCTGACGGTGGTGCTGGCCTCGACCGACCGGTTTCTGCTGGCCTTCTACATGGATGAGGCGGCGGTGGGGGCCTATCACGCCAGCTATTCCATCGCGAACCGGACGCTGGACGTCATGTTCCTGTGGCTGGGCACTGCGGGTCAGCCGGCCATGGTCATGGCGCTGGAGCGCGGGGGGCTGAGCCAGCTGAAGATTGCCGCGCGCGAGCAGGCCTCGACCTTCTTCCTGATCGGCCTGCCCGCCGCCGCCGGGGTGGCACTGGTGGCGCGGCCGCTGTCGGAGGTGCTGATCGGCGAGGAGTTGCGGGTGGCGGCCACCAGCGTGACGCCGTGGATCGCCCTGTCGGCCCTGCTGTTCGGGCTGACGGCCTATTATTTCGGCCAGGCCTTCACCCTGGGTCGCAAGACCAAGCGGCTGCTGGGGGCCATGGCCATTCCGGCGGTGCTGAACATCGTGCTGAACTTCATACTGGTGCCGCGCTTCGGACTGGTCGGGGCGGCCTGGTCGACGGCGGCCAGTTTTGCCGTGGGCCTGCTGGCGACCTGGTTGATCGGGCGGCGGGTCGTGGCCCTGCCCGTGCCCTGGGACGCCCTGGTGCGCTGTCTGATCGCGACAGGGGTGATGGCGCTGGCGATGATGGCCCTGCCCGCCATCGGCGGGTTCGCGGAACTGGTGATGGATGCGGCGGTCGGGGGCGTGGTCTATGCGGCGGTAGCCCTGATGCTGAATGCGTCAGGCATACGAGATGTAGCGCTGGGTCTGGCCGCGCGCCTGCGGGCACGGGGCGCGGCGGCATGAGCGCGCATCTGACCTTCAGCCCGACGTGGCAGGCCGCGGAGCCGCGGCTGTCTGTCCTGACGCCCTTCCTGCGGGACGACCCGAGCGAACTGCTGGCCATGCTGGAGCGCGAGGCGGCTGCGCTGGCAGGTTCGGTCGAGATCATCCTGCTGGATGACGGTACCAGCGATGCGGCTCTGACCGCGCGGCTGACACAGCAACTGGCGAGCCTCACCCTCCCCGTCTGCCTGATCACCCTCGCCGCCAACGAGGGGCGTGCGATCGGGCGCAACCGGCTGGCCTCGGCGGCGCGGGGGGGCACGCTGCTGTTTCTGGACAGCGACATGCGACCGGACAACGACCGTTTCCTGAGGACCTGGGCGGAGCTGGTGCAGACGCGGGATCCCGCGGTGGCGTTCGGCGGCTTCTCCCTGTTGCAGGCCCCGACCGCTGCGAAGTTCGCGGTGCACCGGGCGCTGGCGACCGCATCCGAGTGCGTGGCCCATACCGAGCGGGCCAGGCAGCCCGAAAAATACGTCTACACCTCCAACCTGCTGGTCCGGCGCGATGTGTTCGAAGCCGAGGCCTTCGATCCCGGCTTCACCGGCTGGGGGTGGGAAGATGTGGAGTGGGCCATGCGGGTGGCGCGGCGGTTCGAGGTGCTGCACATCGACAATCCGGCCACGCATATGGGGCTGGATACGGTCCAGTCGCTGGCCGGCAAATACGAGCAGTCGGCCCCCAACTTCGCCCGCATGGTCCAGCGCCACCCGGAGATCGTCGCGGCCTATCCCAGCCACAAGGTGGCGCGGCTGTTGAAACGCGTGCCCGGCCTGCCGCTGTGGCGGCGCATGATGCGCGGCGGGGCCGAGGCGACCTGGCTACCGGTCAAGGCGCGAGCCTTCTCGCTGCGCCTGTACCGCGCGGCCCTCTATGCGGATGCGATCTGATGGCGGGTGATGTCGCTGTCATCATCCCGACCCTGCGACGGCCCGACGGCCTGCGCGATGCGCTGCGCTCGGTCTTCGCCCAACAGTCTGTCGGGGATCGGGTCGGCCAGGTCGTGGTGGTCGATAACGACCCGACGGGCTCAGCACGCGATCTGGTCGAGAGTCTGCAGGCCGAGACACCCTGGCCCCTGAACTATGTCCATGCACCGGTGCCGGGCGTGGCCACGGCGCGGAATGCCGGGCTGGCAGCGACCCAGGCAGCGCTGATCGCCTTTCTGGACGACGACGAGGTCGCCTCGCCCGGCTGGCTGGCGGCCTTGCTGGAGGGACAGACGCAGACGGGTGCCGATGTGGTGTTCGGCCCCATCACAGGGCGGGCTCCCTCGGCGGAGCCTTGGTTGCAGCCCTATCTGGAGCGGTTCTTCGGGCGTCACGGTCCGACGACGACGCAGGTGATCGACCATCCCTGGGGGTGCGGCAACTCCCTGATGGTAAGGGCGACCGCCCTGCCCGGCCCGGCCCCATTCAACACGTCCTCGGATCAGGCGGGCGGCGAGGATGATGCCCTGTTCGCAGCCCTGTCGGCGCGTGGCGGTCGATTCGGCTGGGCGGCGGACGCCTGGGTCGAGGAGTTCGCGCCCCCTCACCGGGCCACCCTGCGCTATGCCCTGGCCCGCGCCTTCGCCTATGGCCAGGGGCCCAGCCAGACGGCAGCGGCGGCAAAGGATTGGCCAGGCGTGGCGCGGTGGATGCTGATCGGGGCAGCGCAGGCTGTGGTGTGGGGCGCGGGCTCTGTCGCGCTGGCCGTCGTCCGAAGCCCACGCCGTGCAGAGATGTATGACCGGACCGCACGCGGCGTCGGAAAGCTGTTCTGGATGAAAGGGTTCGAGCCGCACTTTTACGGGGCGCGGGAACTGGCCAGGCTGGAGCGAGCGAAGGGCTAGCCCGCCAGCTTCTTCAGGAAAGCCGGTGGGTCGTAGGTCGAGCGGTTGACGACGACGCCGGCAATCCTGCCACCGGCGGCCTCGATTTCGTCGCGCAAGATCAGGGGCTCGTTAGGGGCCGTGCTGCCCGCCGCCACCACGATCACGGTCGAGTCGACGATGGGGGCCAGGGTGATGGACAGGTCGTTGCGGTCCGCGGCCGGGGCATCGATCACCACCGTATCGGCATGGCGACGCAGGGCGTCCCAGTAACGGGGGTCACCGATGGCCTCGGCGCGCTGACCCGCCCGCAGGGCCTCGGCCGCGAACTTGGTGACCCAAAGACGCCCGCCCAAGCAGGGTCGCGCGGTCAGCAGACGCGCCGGATGCA
The DNA here is from genome assembly GCF_058725425.1 of Brevundimonas sp. DW-iso22. Classification (NCBI taxonomy): domain Bacteria; kingdom Pseudomonadati; phylum Pseudomonadota; class Alphaproteobacteria; order Caulobacterales; family Caulobacteraceae; genus Brevundimonas; species Brevundimonas sp. DW-iso22. The sequence continues at coordinate 7,564 of NZ_JBZXEB010000002.1, forward strand.
CGGGTCGTCCGCCACGATCCATGATGCGGGGCGTCACCGCATAGAAGTTGGAGCCGTCGGGTGTGGCGATCGCTGCCTTGCCCAGCTTGCCGAAGCGGTCCGGCGACTGGGCCACGGCGTCCAGCTGTCCCTGCTGGGCCAGGTCGGCATCGATCAGCCAGACGGGCTTGCGCGCCCGGACCGCCGCCAGCCGGGCGTATTCGCGGGCCACAGTGGAGACGCCTTCGCCAGAGTTGGCCGCCGCGATCTGGATCACACGTCCGCGATGGCCCGGCGCGGGTCCCAGCGCCGCCCAGAGGGCTGCCATTTCGGATGTCAGATCGACCATGCGAATCGTTACGCGCTCACGACAGGCTTGAAGCCTATCATGCGCCGCGCGGCGCGGTCTTCATCGGCGCGACGGCCAGGACCGGCAGGTCCATGGTCCGCCCGACGGTCGCCGGCGTCGGATAGCCGCGCCGGGTGAAGACCCGCAGCAGACCCACACACAGGGCCGTCAAGCCCGCAAACAGGAAGGCGGCGGCCAGCAGGGGCAGTTTCAAACTGGTGCCCCGCGTCGGTGCTTCTGCCCGGGCGATGACATTGACGTTGTCGGCCCCGGCGGCGACCAGGGCACTGTCGGCGCGGGCGGCGCTCTCGCGCTGCTGGAAGTCGCGGATGGAGGCGGTCAGGACCTCGCGGTTGCCGGCCAGATTGGCGTTGGTCGATTCCAGCTGGGTCAGCTCGGCCTGGCGGGCGCGCAGCTGCGCCAGCTGACCCTCCAGAATGCCGAGGCGCGCGCGCAGGGCATCGCGGTCGGCGGCGGCGTTGATGCGGGTCGTCTCGATCTCGGTGAAGATGGTGCTGGGGCCCGTGCGGACCTCGCGCGCACCGACCGTGGTTCCAGTGGCCACATAGGCCTGAAGCTGGGCGATCTGCTCGTCCAGATCGCGGACCGGCTGAGCGTCTTCGTTATAGCGCGCCAGCAGGTTCTCGCGCTGGGTGCGCAGGGTCAGGATCTGGTCCTGGGCCTGGACGTTCAGATCCTGCTGCAGGACGACCTCAGCCGGCTGCTGGGCCAGCTGGCGCTCCAGGGTGGCCAGCCGCTGCGACGCCTGGCTAAGCTGGGCGCGAACCGACAGGGTCTCGGCATAGGTCGTCTGATAGGTCGCGGCCAGGGTCGCCTTGGCCGTGGCGAAGTCGCCGATGTTGTTGGTGCGCAGGAAGTTTTCATAGGCGGCATCGGCGTCGCCCAGTTCATCCTCGAAGGCCTCGCGCTGGCTGGCGATGGCGGGGGCTGCGCGGTCGCGGAAAAGGGTTCGGCGCTGGACCAGATACTGGTCGATGACGGCATTCAGCACGGTGGCCGCGCGTTCCGGGTCGCCGCTTTCGTAAGAGACGGAGATGATGGCACTACCCGGCGTGACGCCGACGCCAAGACCGCCGTCGATGGCCTTGACCGCTGCCGTCACCTGTTCGGCGCGTGTGCCCTTGGCTTTGGGACCCAGGACGGCGGCGGGGCCGAGCACCTCGACAGCGCGACGCTTGACGCCCAGGCTGTTTAAGATGGCGGCTTCTGACTGGGCGACGGCGTCGGACTCCAGGGTCTGGCCCCGCTCGGTGATCGTGCCGACCCGGGCCTGATAAGCATATTCCTGACCCACGCCGGCATAGATGCTGGCAGTCGAGGTATAGGTCTTCTTCATCGTCAGGACGACGGCGGCCCCGATGGCGAAGATCAGCAGGAAGACCGCGATCATCAGCATCAGCTCGCGGAACAGCAGGCCCACGACGTCCATGAAGCCGTAGCGCGGGCGGGCTGTGGTGTAGGCCGTCGAACGCATGGCGCGCACTGATTCCATCAAATCGGACTGTGATGATCAGCCTTGGGCCACCGGCGTTAACTGATGGTTACCCATGTCCGCTAACCTGTGTTTCGACATCGCCTTCAGGACCGATTCTGCCATGCCCATAGACCGCCGCCTGCTTCTGTTCGGCATGGGTGCCCTCACCACCGGAATGGTCGGTGGCTGCGCAAGCACGGGCGGCATGGCCTCGCGCCTGATGGGCCCGGGCACCGAGCCCGGCGGCAATCGCGTCCAGACCCTGGACCGCAACAGCTTTCCGGAAATCGGCTTTTCCGAATGGAGCGACGCCGAGCAGGAATACGTCCTGTATCCCGGGGACGAGATCGAGATCGCGACCCCGACGGCCACCGAACTGACCCGGACCCAGCGGATCGGACCGGACGGACGTGTGTCCCTGCCCCTGGTCGGCCAGTTGATGGCGGCGGATCGGACCATTGCAGAACTGGAGGCCGATGCATCCAGTGCCTATGCCAGCCAGTTGAGACGGCCGATGGTCGAGGTGACGCTGAAGACCGCCGGACCGATCCGCGTCTGGGTCGGGGGTGAGGTCCGCACGCCCGGCATGATCGAGATGAGCGGCGACCTGGACGCCTATCAGGCCATCATCCAGGCCGGGGACTTCCTGCCCACGGCGCGCCAGCAGGAGGTGGCTTTGATCCGGCGCGGTCGCGGTGGGACGCGTATGCTGCGGGCGGCGGACTTGCGGCCTCGTCGGGGCGAGGTCATCGCCCTGCGGCGGGGCGACATCCTGTTCGTGCCGCGCACGACGCTGGGCGAAGTTGCCAACTTCGTGACCCAGTTCCGCAATGCCCTGCCAGTGGGCTTCACCTATGCGCTGGGCGGGCAGTATCAGCAGTTTTAGAGGCGCTAACGCTCGCGACGCGGTCGCTCGCTGCTTGAGCGCGGGTTGGGGCGCTAACGCTCGTCTGCAGGCTGCCGCCTCAGGCTGCGAGGCTGACCACGCCCGCGTCGATCCAGCGGCGAGCCGCCTTCTGAGCTTCCGAGATTTCCTCGCGCTCCATCTCGTTCGACATTTCGCGGCGATAAACGCGCGCTTCGATCGAGCCCTTCATGGAGGCGAGGTTGAAGATCATGTGGGCCGAGACGCGGTCGATGGGGCAGCCGTTCTGGCCCGTCGAATACATCATGCCCAGCCGGAACAGGTCGTCCCCGCTCATGTCGGCCGTCGGCAGGGGCAGGCCCTGCTCGTGGATTGCGTCAGGCGCGGTTTCTTGCGCGATCATCACCGTGTCTCCTGGAACCGGCCTTTCTGGCCCTTCCTGTGACGCCGATAAGATACCCGTGGTTTGAAGTTAATGTTAACGGCCAAACGGTGGCGAAGATGTTTTTCGTAAAGCCAAAATGAAGATGTCAGCCCACCTTCATCAAGCTGAAATCTGTTGGAAACCCGGCGTTTACAGTCGTTGGCGAGAGCTTAACGACCACGCTGTCCGAACAGCACCTTGCGGGCCTCCTCGGCCGCCTTGCCGCTGGCGGCCAGATTGGCACGTAGTTCATCGCCGACGGCCCTTCCCTTGATCACCGCCGGTCGTTCGCCGACACGCGCCAGCCAGGCCTTCAGGTTCGGAAACTCATCGATGTTCTGACCCTGATGCTCGGGCAGGATCCAGGGCCAGATAGCCATGTCGGCGATGGAATAGGCCCCGGCGACGAAATCGCGATCGGCCAGGCGGCGGTCCAGCACGCCGTAGAGACGGTGGGTCTCGTCCGTGTAGCGTCGCACGCCATAGGCGATCTGGCGCTGATCCTTGATGATGGCGGGCGCATACTGGCGGAAATGATGCGTCTGCCCTGCCATGGGACCAAGGCCGCCGACCTGCCAGAACAGCCACTGGTCGATCTCGGCCCGGCCTCGGGCATCCTTGGCGTAGAACTGGCCGGACTTGGTCGCCAGATATTGCAGGATCGCGCCTGACTCGAAGATCGATAGCGGCAGGCCGTCCGGCCCGTCGGGATCGACGATAGCGGGCATGCGGCCGTTGGGGCTGATGGCCTGAAAGGCAGGTTCGAACTGTTCGCCCGTGCCGATATTCACCGGCTTTACCTCGTACGGCAGGCCCATCTCCTCCAGCGCGATCGACACCTTCCAGCCGTTGGGCGTGGGCCAGTACCAGAGCTGGATGGGGGCGGTGGTCATGGCGCGGCTCCTGTTCACCTTGCCATCTGGGCATGGTGCCGCACCCGCGCAAGCTGACAGACCCATTCAGGCACAGTTCATCGGCCGCGCGCGAAGTTTGGTTATCAAACGGGCCGGATCGCCTTTTCCGTCGCCGACCCGAGTAAAGGAGAACGATCATGAACCGTTTTACCAAGGCCGCCGTCATCGCCGTGGCCATGGCGACGACCGCCATTCCAGTGGCCGCTGCGGCCCAGGACCGGGGTGACCGCCGCGAATACCGCCAGGAACGCCGTGACGACCGCCGCGAGTTCCGTCAGGAGCGCCGCGACGACCGTCGCGACTTCCGCCAAGGCGACTATCGCAACCGCGGCGAGTACCGCCGTGACCGCCGGGACGACCGTCGGGACTTCCGCGAAGATCGCCGCGATGACCGCCGGGACTTCCGTCAGGAGCGCCGGTATGACCGCAACAATCGCAACTGGTGGCAAGGCCGCGCCGACTTCCGCGACTATCGCGGTGCCCGCCAGGGTTACTGGTACGCCCCGAACCGGGGCTACTATCGGGTTGAGCCGCGCTACTACAACACGCGCTGGACGCGCGGCAGCTACCTGCCCTCGGCCTATCGCGGCTATTACGTGAACGATCCCTACGTCTACGGCCTGCGTCCGGCCCCGCGTGGCTATCGCTACGTCCATGCCGGCAACGACATCGTCCTTATCGCCGTCGCATCTGGCCTGATCGCAAGCGTACTGTCCGGCGTCTTCTAAATCGGGCACAGTAGAGTTGAAGCGCCCCGTCGATCTCTGTCGGCGGGGCGTTTTCATGACGAAAGCGTAAGAAATGACGGACCGTCGTTCAGTCTGGGTTCATGCGAAAACACCGATCCTCTGTCCAAGCCACCCACTGGGTGTGCGGAGATCAGGAAGACGATGAAACGGTCATTGTTGATGGCGGCTGCGGTCGCTTCGTTTGCTGTCCCGGCGGCAGCCCCCATGGCTGTTCTGGCCCAGGACCGGGAAGCCCGTGTAAATCAGGATGGCCGCGTTAGTAGTGGCGATCGTGGATCGCGCGGTGAACGGCAACGCACCGAGCGCCCTCAGGAACCCAGAGCTGAACGCCCACGAACGGAGCGCCCAGAGCGGCCACGCCCGGAAAGGCCTGACCGTCCGCAGACTCCTGAGCGGCCCAGCACACCCCGCCCTGATCGACCGGAAAGGCCGGAGCGTCCCGACAGACCCGACCGACCAGATCGTCCAGAAAGGCCGCGCCCCGACAGGCCAGATCGCCCGGACAGACCTGACCGACCCGACAGGCCGCGCCCCGACAGGCCGGACCGTCCGGATCGGCCCGACAGACCGGATCGTCCTCGTCCAGACCGTCCAGATAGGCCGGACCGCCCTGACAGGCCTGATAGACCGGACCGGCCCGACAGGCCCGACCGCCCGAACAGGCCGGATCGTCCCGACCGTCCCGGCTGGAACAACGACCGCGACCGTGACCGCAATCACCGGGAGTTCCGTCGTCGCTTCAACAGCGAGCAGTGGCGCCAGAACTGGTATCAGAACCGCGATCGCCACTGGTGGCGTAACGACCGGCGTTTCCGGGGCTACAGCGGCCTGAGGATCGGCTTCTATTTCGCGCCCGGCTATGGCTACTACAGCGTGCCGCGCAGCTACTATAACCGCGACTACCGCGTGGGTGAGTATCTGCCGACGACGTTCTGGCGGTATCAGCTGAACGACTGGCGCACTTATGGGCTGGGCTATCCACCCGAGGGCACGCGCTGGGTGCTGGTCGACAACAACATCTATCTGATCGACCAGTATGACGGCTACATCATCGAAGTGATCCGCGACGCCTGGAGCTGGTAGCCTTCTGTACACGGATGATGCGCCGCCCGGTCCTGCGACCGGGCGGCGTTTTCGTGTCGTCTTTCCATGGTTGCAGCCGCGCCCGCGACGGGTCAGAACCGGGCCATGACCGACACGCGGATCCATGACGCCACCACCGGCGAGGAAGTCCCCTCCTCCCGCGCACCCCAGCAGGAGCTGTCCGAGGCGCTGATGGCCTCGCCCGAGCGCTTCTTCAACCGCGAGATTTCGTGGCTGGCCTTCAACAGCCGCGTGCTGGAAGAGGCCGCCAACCCGGGCCACCCGCTGCTGGAGCGACTGCGCTTCCTGTCCATCTCGGCCAATAATCTGGACGAGTTCTTCATGACCCGCGTCGCCGGGCTGAAGGGACAGGTGCGCGAGCGGGTACGCGTCGTTTCGGCCGACGGTCTGACCCCTGCCGAGGCCCTGGAGAAGGTCAGCACGGCAGCCGGCGCCCTGATGGATGAGCAGCAGCTACGCTGGCGTCAGTTGCGCAAGGAAATGGCGCATGCCGGAATCGAGGTGGTCGATGCCGACAAGATCACCAAGACCGAGCGCGAGCGGCTGGAGCCGGAGTTCCTGAACCAGCTCTTTGCCGTTCTGACGCCGATGGCCATCGATCCGGCCCACCCGTTTCCCTTTCTGCCCAACCTCGGTTTCTCGCTGGCCTTGAAGCTGAAACGGCGGCGGGACAACCGGACCCTGTATGCCCTGGTGCCCGTTCCAGCCCAGGTGAAGCGGTTCTGGCCGCTGGCCACCGACGGGCGCTCCACTCCCGGCCGCAGCCGCTATCTCACGCTGGAGAGCCTGCTGACGCTCTTCATCGACCACCTTTTCCCCGGCTGTGACGTGCTGGAGCGCGGGGTCTTTCGCCTGATCCGCGACAGCGACATCGAGATCGAGGAAGAGGCCGAAGACCTGGTCATGGAGTTCGAGGAGGCGTTGAAGCAGCGCCGCATGGGCTCGGTCGTGCGCATCAAGATCGAGGCGTCCATGCCCGACGACCTGCGCACCTTCATCACCGACGAACTGGATGCGGCTCCCCAGGACGTCGTGATTGTGGATGGCATGCTGGGTCTGGCCCAGGTCTCGGACCTGATCGCCGGTGGCCATCCGGACCTGAAGTTCAAGGGCTATGAGCCCCGCTACCCGGAGCGGGTACGCGACAACGGCGGCGACATCTTCGCGGCGATCCGCGAGAAGGACATGCTGATCCACCACCCGTTCGAGAGCTTCGACGTGGTGGTCCAGTTCCTGCGCCAGGCCGCGCGCGACCCGAACGTCATCGCCATCAAGCAGACCCTGTACCGGACCTCCAAGGACAGCCCGATCGTCGCGGCCCTGATCGAGGCGGCCGAGAATGGCAAGAACGTCACCGCCCTGGTCGAGATCAAGGCACGCTTCGACGAGGAGGCCAATCTGCGCTGGGCCCGGGCCATGGAGCGGGCGGGCGTCCACGTCGTCTTCGGCTTCGTGGAGTACAAGACCCACGCCAAGCTGAGCGTGGTGGTCCGGCGCGAGGCGGATGCCCTGCGCACCTACTGCCACTTCGGCACCGGCAACTATCACCCGGTGACGGCGCGGGTTTACACCGACCTGTCGCTGTTCTCTTGCAATCCGATCCTGGCGCGCGATGCCTCGCGGGTGTTCAACTACATCACCGGCTATGCCCAGCCGGACGAGCTGGAGGCGCTGGTCGTCTCGCCGCTGAACATGAAATCGACCCTGATCGACCTGATTGGCAAAGAGATGGCCGCCGCCGCCAAGGGCAAGCCCGCTGCCATCTGGGCCAAGATGAACTCCCTGGTCGATCCGGAGGTCATCGACGCCCTGTACCGCGCCAGCCAGTGGGGGGTGCGGATCGAACTGGTCATCCGCGGCATCTGCTGTCTGCGCCCCGGCGTGCCGGGCCTCAGCGACAACATCCGGGTCAAGTCGATTGTCGGTCGCTTTCTGGAGCACAGCCGCATCGTCGCCTTCGCCAACGGCCGCGACCTACCGCACGACAAGGCCAAGCTGTTCATCTCCTCCGCGGACTGGATGAACCGCAACCTGGACCGCCGGGTCGAACTGATGACGCCCGTGCTGAACGCCACGGTCCACGACCAGGTGCTGGATCAGATCATGGTCGCCAATCTGAAGGACGACATCCAGAGCTGGGTGCTGGAGCCGGATGGCTCTTATCGCCGGGTCCAGCCTGCGGATGCGGAACACGGCTTCTCGGCGCACAAATACTTCATGACCAACCCCAGCCTGTCGGGACGGGGCCGCAAGGTGAAGACCCGGCCGCAGAACCTCAGCTATACGCCCACGCGGAAGAAGCGTTGATGATCGACGCCCTTTCGTCTGCCCTCGGCGCGCCGCAAGACGTCGCCGCCGTCGATATCGGCTCCAACTCGGTGCGTCTGGTGCTGTACCGGCTGGAAGGCCGGGCCATCTGGACCGTGTTCAACGAAAAGGTCCTGGCCGGGCTGGGGCGCGACCTGTCGACCACTGGCAAACTTTCCGTCACCGGAGCGGCCCAGTCCCTGACGGCGCTCAAGAGATTTGCCGCCGTCATCGAAGCGGTGCAGCCCGCCCATGTCTTCGTCGCCGCCACCGCCGCCGTGCGTGAGGCCAAGGATGGCCAGGCCTTCTGCGATCAGGTCGCCGCCGAGACGGGGCTTCAGGTCCGCGTCCTGTCCGGCGAGGACGAGGCCCGGTATGCCGCCCTGGGCGTCCTGGCCGGCATCCCCGATGCAAAGGGTGTCTCGGCCGACCTCGGCGGGGCCAGTCTGGAGCTGACCCGCATCGGCGATGGTCAGGTGCAGCGCGGCGTAACCCTGCCGCTGGGGCCGTTCTCCCTGGCCGATCCGGCCGGGTTCGATGCCGACCGGGTCCGCGACCTGATCGCCAAACGGCTGAAGGCCGCGCCGGATTTCACCACCGACACCCTTTATGCGGTCGGCGGGGCCTGGCGGACGCTCGCCCAGGTGCACATGTCGCATGCCCGCTACCCGCTGAAGGTCGTGCATCAGTACGAGCTGGCGGCCACCGACGCCCGCGACATCGCGCGCCTGGTGTCGCGTTCATCGAAGGCTTCGCTGGAGGCCTGGCCCGGTCTGTCGAAAAAACGGGCCGAGACCCTGCCCTATGCCGCCCTGGTGCTGGACGGCCTGATCGAAAGGCTGGGGCTGAAGCGGATCGTGCTGTCGGCCTGGGGCGTGCGCGAGGGCCTGCTGTTCGAGGCGCTGGAGCCCGACGTCGCCGCTGACGATCCCCTGCTGGCAGGCTGCACCTCCCTGGGCGTGCGTCAGGGGATATCGCCTGCCCTGCCAGGCGTGCTGCACGCCTGGGTCCAGCCGTTGCTCGACACCCTGCCCGTCGCCTTCAGCGCGGAGCGGGACGTCGTTCTGGCCGACGCCGCCTGTCGCGTCGCCGACATCGGGGCCCGGCTTCATGTCGATCACCGCGTCGAACTGGCCTTCGACCAGGTTCTGCGCGCGCCCGTGCCCGGACAGACCCATGCCGAGCGGGCCTGGCTGGCAACCGCGATCAACGCCCGATATGGCGGCGGAGCGTCCACCCCCCAGCCGGCGATCATCGACCGCCTGCTGAGCGAGGATCAACGCCGCAAGGCTCGAACCCTGGGTATCGCCATCCGCCTGGCCTGCGACCTGTCGGGCCGGTCTCCAAGCCTGCTGGTCAATGTGCGAGCCGCCGTCGAGGACGGCCACCTGATCCTCAGCGCATCGGACGGCTATGCGCACGCCCTGCTGGGCGAGCAGACCCGCAAGCGCGGCAAGGCCCTGGCAGAGATCATGGGGCTGAAACTGGATATCCGCAGCGACGGCTGACGATCAGGGCAGGTGTGCGAATACCCGCAGCCAGCCCTGTGCCTGCCCCATGTCGATCAGTTCGAAGATCGGCAGGGCCAGCAGGAAGACCAGGCCGTCGCGGATCGTCAGCAGGAAGAAGGCCGGTCGAATGGTCAGCTCGGTCTCGTCACGCCACAGCGAGAAACGCGGCCCGAACCGCGGCACACGGGCCCTGTAAGCCGCATAGACCGCCCCGAATTCGCGCGACAGAAAGGCTTCCTCGTGCTGGACTGTGAGCAGGAAGACCAGAAACGCCGCCACGACGAACAGGCCGGCGATGGTCAGGCTGCCCGTCTGGGCCCCCATGCCGAATGCGCCGAAGAAGCTGAACACATAGAGCGGATTGCGGCTGATCGAATACGGCCCGCGATCCACGATCTCGGCCTTCTTGCGCCCGCCGATATAGAGCGAGCACCAGGCGCGACCGACGATCGACAAAATGATCGCACCAAGGCCGATGGCCTCCACGGTCTCGTGCCAGCTGCCATCAACCCCGCCGATCGACTGGGTGACGATCGACAGGCCTATCAACGCCAGCAGGGCGACCAGAATGGCCCCCTTGCGCACTCTCTGAACCGTCTGGATGTCAAGCAAGGGCGCGGTGGTCATCGGTCGTATCTCCTGACGGGGAAACAGCGCTCAAATCCTGGCCTTATCAAGCCCGATCTTTGCGACCGAAACGCGCTCGCGATCAGCGGTTCAGGGCCGTATCCAACGCCCGGAACGAGGCGATCGCCAGCTCTGTCGAGCTGATGAATACCGCCGGCGTGATCCGCTCGAAATCGTCGGACGGGCGATGATAGTCGGGGTGATAGTTCACACCCAGATACAGGAACGGCACCTGCGCCCGATAGAAGGGGCCGTGGTCGGAGGCCTCGACCCAGTTATCCGCACCCAGGTCTTGTGGCGTATCCTTGCCGAAGGCCAGTGACACCGAACCATTGGCGGGAATGCCCTCCAGAATCGGGCGGAACGACGGGTTCTGATAGGTGCCCGTGACCCACAGCTTCCCGTCCGTTTCGGCCCGCGCCGTCATGTCGAAATTCAGGTTCATCGCGATGGAGGTCAGAGGCACGGGCGGGGCCTCAACGAAATGCTTGGCCCCCAGCAGGCCATGTTCCTCTCCGTCGAAGCCGACGATCAGCACGCTGTGCTCCGGGGCCTGGCGCTTCAGATCGGCGGCCAGGGCCAGCATGGTGGCAACGCCCGAGGCATTGTCATCGGCCCCGTTGTAGATCAGGCCTTCCTGGGTGCCGACGTGGTCATAATGGGCTGTGACCACGATGTATTTGTCCGTCACCCGCGTGCCGGGGATCAGGCCGATGACATTGATGCCGTTCCAGGTCTTGCCACGGTTCTGGGCCTCCCAAGGCTGAAACCGGCCGACCGGCGGGGCAACGACGCCCAGCGCATCCAGCCTGCCGACGATATAGTCCCGCGCCATCTGCCCGCCCGCCGAGCCCGTGTCGCGCCCGCCCATGTCGTCAGCCGACAGGATGCGGATGTCGTCCAGCGCCTGCTGCTGCCAGGCGGTCGTGACGGGCACGACCGCGACCGGCGTGTCCGTGCTCGACATAGAGCCGCACCCTGCCAACAGCAGGGCTACCGCGACGGGTACCGCAGTCAGAAGACGGATTTTCCGGGACGGGACGAAACGCATGTCGGCTCCTTGATCAGGGCGCGACGCTAGCGGGACCGGCGGCGCGTGTCAGATGAACTCCCTGTCATGATCCATCGTCTGTCAAAAGGGGCAGTGCCCCCTTCATGCGGAACGTGTCGATGCTAGAAGACCTCTGCTGTCAGGAGGCCCTGCGATTCCATGTCCGAACCCGCTGTCGATACCCTGACCGAGGCCGAAGCGGCTGCCGAGCTGGCCCGCCTGACCGCCGAGCTGGCGCATCATGACGCCCTGTATCACACCGACGACGCGCCCGAGATTTCGGACGCCGACTATGACGCCCTGAAGCATCGCGCCCTGGCCATCGAGGCGCGTTTCCCGGCCCTGACCACCGAGGCCAGCCCGTCCCAGGCTGTGGGGGCCGCCGTTTCCACCCAGTTCGCACCCGTTAGGCACGGCGTGCCCATGCTGTCGCTGGACAATGCGTTCAATGAGGGTGAGGTGCGCGACTTCGTAGCCCGCATTGCCCGGTTCCTGAAGCTGCCGGGCGACGAGGCCATCGCCTTTGTGGCCGAGCCCAAGATCGACGGCCTGTCCGCCAGCCTGCTTTACATCGATGGCGAACTCAGCGTCGGGGCCACGCGCGGCGACGGCAGGACGGGCGAGGACGTCACCGAGAACCTGAAGACGCTCGGCGAGGCCAACATACCCCTGAGGCTTCACGGCGCCGATTGGCCTGCGCGGGTGGAGGTCCGGGGCGAGGTCTATGCCCCGACCGACGCCTTCGACGCCTTCAATGCGGCCGCCGAGGCCGAAGGTCGGCGCACCTACGCCAATCCGCGCAACTTCGCCGCCGGGTCGCTGCGCCAGAAGAACCCGAAGATCACCGCCGGTCGCCCGCTGAACTTCTTTGCCTATGCCTGGGGAGAGCATTCCGACGACTTTGCCGACACCCAGTCAGGCGCTCTGGAGGCGCTTAAGGCCTGGGGCTTTCGGGTCAATGTTCGCTCGCAGCGGGTCGAAGGGGCCGAGGGGCTGATCGGCGTTTACCGCGAACTGGAGCGGGACCGCGCCACCCTGGGCTATGACATCGACGGGGTGGTCTACAAGGTCGATCGCCTGGACTGGCAGCAGCGTCTGGGCTTCGTCGCGCGCAGCCCGCGCTGGGCCATCGCCCACAAGTTTCCGGCGCAGCAGGCGACCACCGTGCTGGAGGGGATCGACATCCAGGTCGGCCGTACCGGCTCCTTGACCCCTGTCGCGCGACTGCACCCCGTCACCGTCGGCGGCGTCGTCGTGCGCAATGCCACCCTGCACAATGAGGACGAGATCGCGCGCAAGGACGTGCGGATCGGCGACACCGTCACCTTGCAACGCGCAGGGGATGTCATCCCCCAGATCGTGGGCGTCGTGCTGGACCGCCGCCCCGCCGACGCCGCGCCATATGTCTTTCCAACACACTGTCCCGTCTGTGGCTCGGAGGCCGTGCGCGAGGGGGATGAGGTGCGCAGGCGCTGCACCGGCGGCCTGATCTGCGATGCCCAGATCGTCGAGCGGCTGAAGCATTTCGTCGGTCGGCGGGCCTTCGATATCGAGGGGCTCGGCGAGAAGCAGTTGATCGCCTTTCATGAGCGCGGTTGGATCAGGGAGCCCGCCGACATCTTCCGCCTGGCCCGGGACGAGACCAAGCTGGAAACCCTGCGCAATGAGGACGGCTACGGCGAGACCAGCGTGCGCAATCTGGTTGCGGGTATTCAGGCGCGGCGCATCATCGCCCTGGACCGGCTGATCTTCGGCCTGGGCATCCGCGACATCGGCGAGCAGACGTCGCTGCTGCTGGCCCGCCATTTCGGTAGCTGGGCCGCGTTCGAGGCGGCGTGTCTGGAGGCCGCCTCCGGCCTGCCCTCGCCGGAGTGGACGCAGTTGGCGGTCGCGCCCGGCGTGTCGCCCCGGGTGATGGTGGCGCTGGCCGAGGCGCGTCTGGGCAACAGCGATCCGTGGCCAGAGGCACCGCTGGACCAGAAGATCGCCCTCGCCTTTCCTGGCCTGGCATCACCGGCCCGCCGGGCGATCGCCGCCCTAGCGCCCGACTGGTCAGCGATCGCGCGTCTGGCGCAGATCGCCCACACCGAAGGTCCGTCCCCGACGCTGGGCGAAATCGCTGGCATCACCGGTGTCGGTCCCGTCGCGGCGCGGGCCTTGGCCGACTTCTTCCACGAGCCGCACAACCGCACCGTCGTCGAGGCCCTGATCTCTGAACTGGACACCGTCGAGGACGCCGAACGCCCCAAATCCGACACCCCCGTCGCCGGAAAGACCGTGGTTTTCACCGGTGCGCTGGAACGCTTCACCCGTGACGAAGCCAAGGCGCGTGCCGAAAGCCTGGGGGCCAAGGTGTCGGGCTCAGTGTCGAAGAAGACCGATTATCTGGTGGCGGGTCCCGGAGCCGGGTCGAAGCTGGCCGACGCGCAGAAGCACGGGGTCAAGGTTCTGACCGAAGATGAGTGGCTGGCGCTCATTTCCTGATCTCCTCCCCATCGCCAAGCGGCTAAGAGGAGGACACGACTTTACCGATTCAGCGCCGCCCGACCCGCAGGGGCGTAGCGATCGCCAGACGCCGCGTCCTTCGGGAACACAGCTTCGATCCGCTCCAGGTCTTCGGCCGTCAGCACAATGTCCGCGGCTGCGGCATTGTCCTCCAGCGTCGCGATCCGCCGCGTGCCCGGGATGGGGACCAGGTGGTCGCCTTGCGCCAGCACCCAGGCCAGGGCCAATTTCGCCGCCGTCACGCCCTTGTCCGCCGCGATGGCTCCGACGGCGGTCACCAGATCCAGGTTCTTCTGGAAATTGTCACCCATGAAGCGCGGGTTGCTGCGCCGGAAATCGTCGGGGGCAAGATCGTCGATCGACTTGATGTCGCCGGACAGGAAGCCGCGTCCCAGCGGGCTGTAGGGCACGAAGCCGATGCCCAGTTCGTCGACCGTCGCCAGGATTTCATCCTCCGGCTCGCGGCTCCACAGCGAATATTCCGTCTGCAGGGCGGTGATCGGGTGGGTGGCATGGGCCTTGCGGATCGTCTCGGGCGCGGCCTCGGAAAGGCCCAGGAAGCGGACCTTGCCCTCCTTCACCAGTTCGCCCATCGCGCCGACCGTCTCCTCGATCGGCGTGTTCGGATCGACGCGGTGCAGATAATACAGATCGACGTGATCCATATTCAGCCGCTTCAGGCTGCCCTCGATCGCCCGACGGACATTGGCGGGCGAGCCGTCCACCGTCAGCGCCGTGCGCTCTGCATTGTAGCCGATACCGAATTTGGTGGCGACGAAGGCCTTGTCGCGTCGATCCGCCAGCGCCTTGCCGACCTGGATCTCATTGGTGTGCGGCCCGTACATCTCGGCCGTGTCGAACAGGGTGATGCCCAGGTCGAGCGCCCGGTGGATCACCGCCGTCGCCTGCGCCTCGTCCGACGCCTGACCGTAAAAAGCGGCCATACCCATGCAGCCCAGACCGATGGCCGAGACCTCGGGACCGCTCCGGCCCAGTGTGCGGGTTTTCATGGGGCGCTCTCCTGATGTGATGGGACCGACGACAGCTTCGTCAGCGCCACTTCAGATGATCACCGCCCAGGATCAGTTCAAGGGTTCGCACTGAGCCTTCAGCCATGCCAGCGCCGCCTCGTCCTTCTGCACACCTTCGGCCAGCAGGGGGCCGACCTTGGCCACGACCTCCGCGTGATAGGCGTCGACATAGGCGCGCTCCTCGGCCGTCAGCAGTCCCACGTCGATCAGCCTGCGGTCCAGCGGGGCCAGCGTCAGTTGCTCGAAGCCGTGCATGGGCCGCTCGCCGCCCGGGATCGGCTCAGGGGCCGTCACGACCTGAAGGGTCTCGATGCGGATACCCCAGTGGCCCTCGCGGTAGAAGCCGGGCTCGTTGGACAGGATCATGCCGGTCAGCAGGGGCTGGCTGTTGAATGCCGTCGCTATGCGCTGCGGACCCTCGTGCACCCCCAGATAGGAGCCGACGCCGTGACCCGTGCCGTGGTCGTAGTCGAAGCCGGCGTTCCAGAGCGGCTGGCGCGCGATGGCGTCCAGCTGATGACCCGTCGTCCCGGCGGGAAAGCGTATGACGGCCATGGCAATGTGGGCCTTCAGCACCAGGGTGTACATCCGCCGCTGGTCCGGCGTGCCCTCGCCGATGGCCATGGTCCGGGTCACATCGGTGGTGCCGTCCAGATATTGGCCCCCGCCGTCAACCAGCAGGAGGCTGCCCTGCTCCATCTTGCGGATCTTGGCCCCGACCGGCTTGTAATGCGGCAGGGCCCCGTTGCCGCCGACACCCGCGATGGTGTCGAAGGACAGGTCCTTCAGCATGCCCGTCGCTTCGCGGAAGCCCTCCAGCGCCTCGACCACGCCGCGCTCGTCCGGGAGTTCGACCTGGGCCACCGTATCGACCCAGTGCAGGAACCGCGTCAGGGCCGCGCCGTCGCGGATATGGGCCTGACGGCTGCCCTCTATCTCCACGGCATTCTTCTGGGCACGCGGCAGGGCACAGGGGTCCATGCCGCGCACGATGGTGGCCCCCGCCGCCTCCAGCCGGTCGAAATACCAGGCCGAAGACACCGCCGGATCGATCAGGACCTTCTGGCCAGACAGAATGTCCAGAGCAGCGGGCAGAGCATCGTGTGACTCCAACGCCACCGCATCGCCCAGCCAGCCGGGCAACTCATTGGTGACCTTGGCCGGATCGAAGAAGACGCTGGCGGTGCCGTCAGCCTTCACCACCGCTTGTCCGAGCGGTAGGGGCGTGCGGATCACGTCGCCACCGCGAATGTTGAACAGCCAGGCCAGCGATGACGGCGAGGTCAAAACCGCAACGTCCGCGCCCTTGGCCGCAATCGCCTGACCAATGCGGGCGCGCTTGGAGGCGGCGCTCTCGCCGGAGTAGCGGTCCTCGTGCGGTACCACAGGGGCCTGCGGCTGGGCGGGGCGGTCTGCGCCCCAGGCCAGATCGATCGGATTGGCCTCAACGGGCTTCAGCGTCGCGCCCGCCTTTTCCACTGCCGCCCGCAGGCTCGCCAGCGAATCGGGGCTGTGAAGGCGCGGATCATAGCCGATCACAGAGGCGGACGGCAGGCCTTCCAGCCACGTCGTCAGCTTGTGCAACTCGACCCGTTCGAACAGCGCCTCGTCCGTCTGTGCCTTGACCTGCACAGTATAGCGGCCGTCGACGAAGACCGCCGCCCGGTCCATCAACACCACCCCGGCCCCGGCCGAGCCGGTGAAGCCGCTGACCCAGGCCAGCCGCTCATTGGCGTCGGGCAGATATTCGTTCTGATGCTCGTCCTCGTGCGGGACCAGCAGGCCGTCTAGACCCTGTTTCTTCATCTCTGCCCGCAGCAGCGGCAGGTGTTTCGCCCCGAAGGACGGATCGGTCGTTTCGTCGAAGGTCTGGCGCATCGGGGCTCCTTACGCGTTTGACTTGCGCAGCTGCAGCGCGCTCCAGGCATCGTGATGGATGGTCTGCTCGACCACAAAACCCAGCGGGCGATAGGCGTCCAGCACCCGCTCCTCCTGCGTCCGCAACAGGCCCGACAGGATAGCGACCCCGCCCGGCTTCAACGCATTGGCGATGTCCGGGGCCAACTCCACCAGCGGCGCGGCCAGGATGTTCGCGAAGACCAGATCGTACGGCAGATGCTGCGCGATCCGCCCATCGTCCAGGCCGCTGGCGAAATAGAAGTCGCATTTCGCATCGTTGATCGCGGCATTCTCGTTGGCGATCCGGGCCGAGGGCTCGTCGATATCGGTGCCGACGGCGACGGGCGAACCCGTCTTCGCCGCCGCGATGGCCAACACGCCTGTGCCGCAGCCGACATCCAGCACCTTGTCGAACGTCTCGGTCTCCAGCAGCCGGTCGAACGCCTCCAGACAGCCCACCGTCGTGCCATGGTGGCCGGTCCCGAACGCCGCGCCCGCATCGATCTTCAGGTTCACGCGCCCATCCGGCACCTTGCCCTGATCGTGGGCCCCGTAGACGAAGAACCGCCCAGCCTCGACCGGCGGCAGTCCCGACAGCGACATGGCCAGCCAGTCGGCATCGGCCAGCACCTCGACCTCGACCGTCAGCGCCTCATGCGCGCGCAGGCCCGCCTCCATGCTGCGGGCCTCCTCCTCGGTCGTCGGATAGCCGTCGATGCGCCAGACGTCCTTGTCCTCATCCTCTTCCAGAATGGAATAGGTCGCGCCCTCCAGAAGGACGTCGGCGTCCAGCGCCTCTGCTGCGGTTTCGGCCGCGGCGCGGGGTCCCCGGGCGATAATCTGAACTGGGCTGTATGACATTCAAAAACACCGCTATCATGACGACTCGGGACACGCGCTGGCGTGCTCTCTCGCGCCAGCATCAATCAATCGCACCGAGGGGTCGGGGAATTCATGGCTAAATCACCGTCTACGCCGAGCACGGCAAAACCGAAACCGGCGGCGACCGCCGCTTCCAAGCCTAAAGCGGCCGCAAAGTCGAGTGCTGTAAAGGCCGCCGCGCCGAAACCTGCAACCAAGACTGCCGTCGCCAAGCCTCCCGTCGCTGCCAAGGCGACCGCGCCGAAAGCCGCCACGGCCAAGCCAGCGACCAAGACCCCGGTCGCAAAAGCGGCACCTGCCAAGACATCGGCGGCCAAGCCCGCCGCCGCCAAGGCTCCGGCTGCCAAGCCGGCCACCAAGACCGTCGCGCCGGCAAAGGCTGCCGCTCCCAAGCCTGCTGCAAAGTCCGCAGCCAAGGCCCCGGCTGTAAAGCCCGCCGCCAAGGCAGCATCCACAGCCAAGCCTGCCGCCGCCAAACCTGCCGCAGCGCCCAAGCCAGCAGCGGCTGTGGCTCCCAAGGCTTCACCAGTTCCTGCCACGGCACCCGTGGCGGCTGCCGCGACGCCAGCCCCAGCTTCCGCACCGGCACCCAAGCCCGCCGCAGCTGCAGCGCCCTCACCTGCCCCGGCCAAGACCGAAGAGAAAGGCTTTTTCGCCAAGCTCCGCGATCTGATCGTCGGCAAGAAATAGTACGGGACCAGAATAGACTAAGCGCCGGTGGATCGCTCCACCGGCGCTTTTTCATGCCAGTTTGCAGGCGAAGCCGATCAGTCGGCCGGCAGGTCCTCGGCCAGGATCGCCATTTCGAACATGAAGCTACCGGCCTCGTCCTCGTCTTCAAAGACGACACCGATAAACTCGTCACCGACGTAGACCTCGCAGGAATCGTTGGGCTTGCCGCGCGGCTTCAGGATGATGCCGCCCGTATTGAAGGTGCGCTTCAGATGCGCCTCGACGCGCTTCATGTCGGCGGTGTTCATGGTGGACCTCGTCTGAAAATCGTTGGCGCGGAACCTAGAGGCGTCGAGGCCTCAGGGAAACCCCTAGATCAGCCCGCTGAGCGGCGAACTGGCGCTGGCATACATGCGTTTGGGCATGCGTCCGGCCAGATAGGCCGCACGGCCGGCTATGACAGCGTGCTTCATGGCGCTGGCCATCAGGATGGGATCCTTCGCCGCCGCGATGGCCGTATTGGCGATCAGGGCATCACAGCCCAGCTCCATGGCTATGGTCGCATCCGAGGCCGTGCCCACGCCCGCATCGACCAGCACCGGCACGGTCGCCGCCTCGACGATCAGCCGGATATTGACCCGGTTCTGGATGCCCAGGCCCGAGCCGATGGGACTGGCCGCCGGCATGATGGCGGCGGCTCCCGCCTCCTCCAGCCGCTTGGCCATGACCACATCGTCCGTGCAATAGACCATGACGTCGAACCCGTCCTTGACCAGGATATCCAGCGACCGCAGCGTCTCGATCATGTCGGGATACAGATGCGCACTGTTGGACAGCACCTCCAGCTTGACCAGATTCCAGCCCCCCGCCTCGCGCGCCAGACGCAGCGTCCGCACCGCCTCCTCGCCCGTGAAACAGCCCGCCGTATTGGGCAGGAAGGTGAACCGCTCCGGGCTGACATGATCGACCAGCATGGGCTGTGCGGGGTCCGACAGGTTCACCCGCCGTACCGCCACCGTCACGATCTCCGCCCCCGCCGCCTCGGCCGCAGCAGCGTTCTGGGCATAGTCGGCATATTTGCCGGTGCCCACGATCAGGCGCGAAGAAAAGGTGCGACCGGCGACGGTCCAGGTGTCGGGAGCTTGGGTCATGGCCGTTGACCTAGTCCGATCAGGACGACGGGAAAACCCACGTCACCGCTTTTGATCGTTTAACCGCCCCCCACGAACTGGACCAGCTCGATCCGATCCCCCTCCGCCAGCGTCGTCGTGGCATGCAGCGACCGGGGCACGATCTCCAGATTGCGCTCGACCGCCACCTTTCGGACGTCCAGCCCCAGGGCCTCGACCAGCTCCAGAATCGTCCGCGCTGACACTTCGCGCGTATCTCCGTTGACTTGAATGCGCATACCGTTACGTCAATCCGTTCATCGCCGCGCTTTGACCCGCGCGGTCCGTCAGTTAAAAGGCCGCCCGATTCATCGGCGTCCAGCGCCCGGAGCTCATGCCCCAAACGTCCGTCATCTACGTCCTGAACGGCCCCAACCTCAACCTGCTCGGGGTTCGGGAACCGGATATCTATGGGCATGAGACGCTGGCGGACATCGAAACCCTGTGCATCGACGCCGCCGACGGGGCCGAAATCGTCTTTCGCCAGACCAATCACGAGGGCGAACTGATCGACTGGGTGCATGAGGCGCGCGACAAGGCCTCGGCCCTGGTATTGAACGCGGCGGGCTATACCCACACCTCGGTGGCCCTGCTGGATGCGCTGAAGACCCTGACGATCCCGATCGTCGAATGCCACCTGTCGAACCCGGCGGCGCGCGAGCGTTTCCGGCACCGATCCTATGTTTCGCCGGTCGCCACCGGCATCATTTCGGGCTTTGGCCCGCGCAGCTACGAACTGGCCGTCAAGGCCGCCCTCGGCCTGGTGCAGGAACGCAGCCAGACCGAAGATCGTTCGGTTTAAAGGACAGAGAGAGGCTCACATGGCCGATTCCAAAACCCCCGCTCCCAAGCTCAAGAACGACGCCGAGATCGACACCGCCCTGGTGCGGCAACTGGCCGATATCCTGAACGACACGGACCTGACCGAGATCGAGGTCGAACGCGGCGACCTGCACATCCGCGTCGCGCGTGAAGTGACAGTGGCGGCTCCGGTGCAATATGCGGCCGCCCCCGCCTATGCGCCTCAGGCTCCTGCCGCAGCCCCGGCAGCGGCTGCGCCTGCCGCCGCCATGCCTTCGGACCCGGCCACCATCGTCGCCAAGTCGGGCGAAGAGGTGAAGTCGCCGATGGTCGGTACCGCCTATCTGCAGGCCTCACCCGAGGCCCCGCCCTTCTGCCAGCCCGGCGACACCGTCAAGAAGGGCCAAACCCTGCTGATCGTCGAGGCGATGAAGACCATGAACCCGATCCAGGCTCCGCGCGACGGCGTCGTGGTCGAGGTGCTGGTCGGCGACGCCCAGCCCGTCGAGTTCGGCGAACCCCTCGTCCTGCTGCAAGCCTGAGGCGGGACGCATGTTCACCAAGGTCCTGATCGCCAACCGCGGCGAGATCGCACTGCGTATTCACCGCGCGTGCAAGGAGATGGGCATCTCCACCGTCGCCGTGCACTCCGAGGCCGATCGGGGGGCCATGTGGGTTCGCCTGGCCGACGAGAGCGTCTGCATCGGCCCGGCACCGGCGGCCAAATCCTATCTGAACATCCCCTCGATCATCGCGGCGGCCGAGATCACCGGGGCCCAGGCCATCCACCCCGGCTATGGCTTCCTGTCCGAGAACGCGCGCTTCGCCGAGATCGTCGAGGCCCACGGCATGACCTTCATCGGGCCCAAGCCCGAGCACATTCGGGTCATGGGCGACAAGATCACCGCCAAACAGACCGTCATGGACGCCGGAATTCCCGTCGTGCCCGGCTCGGCCGGTGAGGTCGAGACCGTCGAGGCCGCCATCGAGGCGTCGAAGTCCATCGGCTTTCCCCTGATCGTCAAGGCCTCCGCCGGTGGCGGTGGACGCGGCATGAAGGTCGCCCTGACCGCCGACGATCTGGTCGAGGCTGTCCAGACCGCCCAGTCAGAGGCGCTGGCCGCCTTCGGTAATGGCGCTGTCTATATGGAGCGCTACCTCCAGAAGCCCCGCCACATCGAGCTTCAGGTTATCGCCGACAGCCACGGTAACGTGGTCCATCTGGGCGAGCGCGACTGCTCCCTGCAACGCCGCCACCAGAAGGTGCTGGAAGAGGCCCCCTCGCCCGCCCTGTCCTCGAAAGAGCGCGAGGCCATCGGCGAGACGGTCAACAAGGCCATCGCCGCCATCGGATATCTGGGCGTCGGCACCATCGAGTTCCTGTGGGAAGATGGCGAGTTCTTCTTCATCGAGATGAACACCCGTCTGCAGGTCGAGCATCCGGTCACCGAAATGATCACCGGCGTCGATCTGGTCCGTGAACAGATCCGCATCGCCGCAGGCCTGCCCCTGTCCTTCACCCAGGCGGATGTGAAGTTCACCGGCCACTCCATCGAGTGCCGCATCAACGCCGAGAACCCCGAGACCTTCACCCCCTCGCCCGGCAAGATCACCGACTTCCACGCCCCGGGTGGTCTGGGCGTGCGGCTGGATAGCGCCATCTACGCCGGCTATTCGATCCCGCCCTATTACGACAGTCTGATCGGCAAGCTGATCGTCTACGGCCGCGACCGCGAGGAGTGCATCGCGCGCCTGAAACGCTCGCTGAACGAGATGGTCATCGGCGGCATCGACACCACCATTCCCCTGTTCCAGAAGCTGCTGGCCGAGCCCGACATCCTGTCCGGCGACTATGACATCCACTGGCTGGAGCAATGGGCGGCGCGGCAGAAGGCGACGGCCTAGGGCTGGTGAACGACCCCGGCTTCAGTGCCAGCAGCCCCTTCGGAGCCTTCGGGCCGGACGAACTGCTGCACTGCTATGCCACGGGCGTCTTTCCGATGGGCGAGGCGCGAGATGACCCGCGCATCTTCCTGGTCGAGCCGGAGCAGCGCGGCGTCATTCCGCTGGATGCCTTCCACATCCCGGCCCGACTGCGCCGAACGGTGCGCAGCGAGGCCTTCACGGTCCGTGTCGACACAGCCTTCGACGCCGTCGTCGATGCCTGCGCCGCCTCTGCCGCCGGACGTGAAGACAGCTGGATCAACGCCCCGATCCGCCGCCTGTACGTCGCGCTGAACGCACGCAGTCAGGCCCACTCCATCGAATGCTGGCAAGACGAGCGGCTCGTCGGTGGCCTGTATGGCGTGACCCTCGGCGGGGCCTTCTTCGGCGAGAGCATGTTCAGCCTCGAACGCGATGCGTCAAAGGTGGCGCTGGTGCATCTGGTGGCACGGCTGAAGCGCGGGGGCTGGCGGTTGCTGGACACGCAGTTCCTGACCAGCCATCTGGCGCAGTTCGGCGCGATCGAAACGCCCCAGGCCGACTATCTGAAGCAGCTCGCGCCCGCCCTGACCGTCAGACCCAACAGCCGCAGCCTGTTCGAGCCCATGTCAGGCCAGGCCGCAGTCTTCTATGCCTTGCAGCCGACGATCCAGGCATCATAAAGCGGATGCTGCAGGCTGCTGACCGCCGGTGAAGACGCGAACATCCAGCCGCGGAAAATCTCGCGCCGTTCGCCCTGCATCACGCCGCGCGGTTGCAGACTGACATCCAGATAGGCGATGGCATCCGCCACCTGCTCGTCGCCGGCAGAAACCTCACAGGCGCGGGCCGAGATGATCAGGGCCTTCTCGAAGCGCACAGGACGACCGCCGACCTCAACCTCGAACCGCATGGAGCGGGCCGTGATCTTGTCGATCGCCTCGACAATGGCAACGCGGCGACGCTGGCGACGCAGTGGCTCGGTGGGTGTAGTTACCGTAGGGGTCGGAACGACCTCTGCGACCTCTTCCTCGACAGCTTCGTCAATCGGGGGCGCGACGATTACGACAGGCTCAACGGGGACCGCCGCCGGTGTGTCTGGCGACACAGGTGCCGTCTGAGCAGGTGGTGTGCTGGGCGGTGTCTGCTGTCTGTTCAGATCGGCAGTGGTGGCCTGGACCGGCACGGCATCCTGCGGCAGGTCGTTCAGGGCCGAGGCAATAACGCCACCCGAGACCAGCATGGCCCCCGCCGTCACACCCGCCAGGATCAGCCCGCGCGGGTTCATTCCGGTGTCCAGGCCTCATAGTCGCCGGTCGCGGCCGGGCGTTTGCCGTCAGCGGCCAGCGACCCCTGCGGCTTCCAGGCCATGGGCGTACCGGTCAGATTCGGAACGTGATCCAGTTCCCAGCGCTGCCGGGCCAGCGGGGCCACGGTCGGCGGCTCGTCCAGTGTGTAGTGGAGCCAGCCGTGCCAGTCGGGCGAGACCTTCGAAGCGTCAGCATAACCGCTGTAGGTTACCCAACGTCGGCGGCGGCCGTCATAGCTGGAGTTGTCGCGAGACTGGTAATAGCGGCTGCCGAACTCATCCTCACCGATGAATTCGCCACGCTTGGCGATAGTGAACCAAGTCCCGATGGTCTGGCCACT
Organism: Brevundimonas sp. DW-iso22; assembly: GCF_058725425.1. Taxonomy (NCBI): domain Bacteria; kingdom Pseudomonadati; phylum Pseudomonadota; class Alphaproteobacteria; order Caulobacterales; family Caulobacteraceae; genus Brevundimonas; species Brevundimonas sp. DW-iso22. The sequence goes on from NZ_JBZXEB010000002.1 coordinate 31,471, forward strand.
GGTCCAGCCGAAAATCTTGCCTAGCACGTCAGGAAATCCACTCGTGATCCGTCCCGGCGAACCGCCAGCGACAGGATGCAGCATAGAAAAAACCGGCTGCTGCGTCCAGCCGGGACATCCGCATGTCAAACTCAACATCTTGGGGGTAACCCGCAGGATCATGACTACATTTATTGCCCACAGACGCCGGCGGCGGTTAGGCTGAGGCTCCGGCCACCCGCGGACGTCCCATGCCCTTTTCACTCACCGCCCTCTATGGACAGCAAGTGTGGGATCGTCGTGTTCTGGAGCGATCCGATGCGGTGACCATCGTCCATGCTCCAGCAGCGTGGAGCGATGCCCAGGTAGAGGCCTGGCTGGATTGGGCCGCCAACGCCGGTATCGAACCCAGCAATGATGTGGCGCAGAGCCTGTCGGCCTATGTGGACACTCTGAACCCGAACACCTCCGACCGCGCGACTTTGCTAGGTTCGCTGCGCCTTGGCCTGGCAACCCCGGCCTTTCCCAAAGCTATAGCCGACCAGATGTACGATCTGTCCGACACTGCCAGTCTGGCGGCGTTGTCGAGCGAAACGTCCACGCGTCGGTCTCTGCGACTCGTGCCGCGTGCGATCGAGGCCATTTCGGCTGCACTTTTGCGAGTCAGTGAAGCGGTGGACCGCTGTGACGGGCCACGCGCGGATTGTGCCGATCCGGCGCGCAATCCGGCCCTCGCACGAGCGGCCGCTCAGGCGCGCCTGGCAGGAGCCAGAGATATCGATATCATCAGGGCGGCAGCCGGCGAGCGGGTAACCGTAACGGCTCCACAGGTCGTCAATCGACCTGCGCCGATCATCGCCCTGGCCGACCGTGACATGATCGCCTCGGGCGCCCCGGTCTGCACAGAGACCGCGCGGCTGATGGCAGAGGACGACCTGGTCGTCGTCTTCGATCGGGAACTGGGCAGGTCCCTGATCGAAGCGTCAAGAGGGCCCGGTCTGCTCATCTCTCTGACGGCGATAAGAGCTTTGGCGAGTGACGACGTGCATGCGGCCCTGGCTTCGGTCGCAGGAGCATGGGCGCGGGCTTTGACCGACAAGAAACAGGCTCTGATCATTGCCTTGGGCGGGCTCGCAGACCTGGCGCTGATTTCAGACGGCGGACCCGACGTCGTGGCCCAGATAGCCGACACGCTTCGCAAGGCCTGCGGCAAGGACCAGCGGCTTGATATCTTCATCGACGATACAGAGGCTGAGCTTCGCCTCGGCCTGTCGCCTTTTGCAGCCACCGAGGTCTGGCAGACTCAGGATGGCGAGGTCGAGAGGCGTCTGCGCACTTCGATCGCCAACGCCATTGAACGGGCGGACGGTGATGTCGAGTCTGCAGAGCGTCACCTGTTCGGGCACCGAACACTCGTCAACGCCCCCGGCATTGATCATGCGGCACTTCGGGCCGTCGGCTTCACCGATATAGAACTCGACGCCGTCGAAACGGCGCTGCTCGCAGTCGATACCTTGTCCGATGCCTTGCGGGCACCTGTGCTCGATCAAGGCTTTATGCGTGACGTTCTGGGAACCACGCTTGAAGGACTCGACCTGCTGGAGCACCTCGGGTTCGATCAGACAGCGATGGAGCAGGCAGACCACTGGGCGTTTGGTCACGCCGATCTTGCGAGCTGGGATGTGGCCCCCGAAGCCGTCCGGGATGCGCTTGTAAGCCCACGCGATTACGAGGCCCGTCTGACGGCTGACCTTCTGAACGCTATGGGCGCACCCGATACACGAGCCGTCGATCTGGACTGGACGACCTCTCTAGATCAGATGGCGGGATATCTGGCTGATGCTGCCCGCAAAGGAGCCTTGGCCACACGGTTCAGACGTGCCGATCCGCCCGCCGACTTCATTCTCCCGCTGCCCGCTCTGGACGAGCGCCCTCGCCGGGACGAGGCTCCCGTGCCGTCACCCGCAACCTCCGAACGCGTTATCGAGAAGGTGATCGAGCGCGACCGTACCAGGCGTAAACTGCCTGACCGTCGCAAGGGCTACATCCAGAAAGCCTCCGTCGGAGGCCATAAGGTCTATATCCACACCGGTGAGTACGACGACGGAGAACTGGGCGAAATCTTCATCGACATGCACAAGGAAGGGGCCGCCTTCCGAAGCCTGATGAACAACTTCGCCATCGCCATCTCCATCGGGCTGCAATACGGCGTCCCGCTGGACGAGTTCGTGGACGCCTTTGTGTTCACGCGGTTCGAACCGGCTGGGCGGGTTACCGGTAACGATTCTATCGGTTCTGCGACGTCGATCCTGGACTACATCTTCCGGGAACTGGGTGTGTCCTACCTGGACCGTCGCGAACTGGCCAACGCCGACGCTGAGCCTCTGGATGCCGACGGCCTGGGGTCGGGCAAGGCTGACGAACTGGTCCCCGCCGCCAGATTCATTTCGAAGGGCTTCGCGCGGGGTGCCGCGCCCGACAATCTGGTCGTTCTGCCCTTCGGCCAGAAGCGAGACAGGGCAGCGCAGGACGTGTCCGGCCGCCAGAAAGCGGCCTGCCCGGCTTGCGGCGACCTGGCACTGCGTGAACACGGCGAGGGATGGGTCTGCGAAACCTGCGGCGCGGCACCATCCATGCAGGGCTGACGCCCGTGCAGGCTTGATCAAGGATTGTGTGTCAGTCTGCGCCACATAGCGACCCGGAGCCTGCCATGAAGCCGATCCTGACCACCCTCGCCGTGCTGGCTGCTCTTGCTGTTGCCGTCCCCGTCAGTGCCCAGAATGCCGGGCAGATCGCCCGTGTGCGCGCAGGTTCGTCGTGCAGTAGCTGCAATCTCTTCCAGGGAAACTTTTCGGGTCTTGAAGCCAGCGGCCTGAACCTGGCTGGCGCGCGTCTGCGTCAGTCGGATTTCAGTGTGGCCGTCATGAACCGAACCCGCTTTTCCAACGCGGACCTGCGAGATGTCGAGGCCTATGGTGGCGTCTTCTCCAGTTCCAGCTTTTCGGGGGCGAACCTGACCAACGCCAACTTTGTCGGTGCCTATCTGGATGGAGCCAACTTCTCTGGCGCGACGCTGACCGGGGTCAATTTGTCGGGTGCGACGCTGCTGCGCGCAACAGGCCTGAGCCAGGCACGGCTCAACCAGGCCTGCGGTGACGAGACGACACGACTGCCGCGCGGCATGACGATCCCGCAGTGCTAGAGACACCGCACGGACACGTATGCGGCGACGACCTTACCGCGATTTAAGTAGGGTGGCCGGGCATTTGGGGGCATTACAAGGCGTGTTCCAGATCAACCGCCCCCTTCCCCGTCGCCTGACCGCCGCCCTCGGAGGTGCTGCGGCTGTGTGGGCGATCGCGGGTGCCGCATCGGCCGAAGTGACGCTTTATCTGCAGTTTCAGGATCGTGATGTGGCGCGGATGGTGTCGCTGGGCGGATCGTGCAGCCGCTGCGAACTGTCGGGACGGGATCTGACCGGAGCGGCCTTTACAGGTGCCAACTTCCTGAATGCGACCCTGGTCGGAGCCAATTTGCGCGGGGCCGAACTGGTAGGCTCCAATTTCTCGGGCAGCGACTTCAGCCGGGCCGATCTGAGCGGCGCAGAGATGGTCGGGGCCAACTTTACCGGCGCCAACTTTACCTCGGCCAATCTGAGCGGCGTCGAAGCCATCGGTGCCACCCTGGTCCGGGCGCGGTTCGCGTCGGCCAATCTGACGGGCGCGGAGCTGAACGGGGCGAACCTAAACGGCGCGGTTTTGACCAATGCGTCGCTCAGCGGCGTTGAGGCCAACGGCGCGACCTTGGCCAATGTCAGCGCGCGGTCGGCCAACTTCACCGGGGCCGAGATTGCCATGTCGAACCTGTCGAACGGCGATTTCCGCAACGTGGACTTCCGCGGTGCGACCCTGAACGGGGCGCGGCTGACCGGGGGGCAGTTCACCGGAGCCAACTTCAGTGATGTGGAGTTCAACCGCACCGATATTCGCGGGACCAATCTGGTCGGGGCGCGCGGACTGAACCAAGATCAGATCGGCCGGGCCTGCGGTGATGCCTCAACGCGGCTGCCAGGTGGTCTGACGGCCCGGGCCTGTCGCGGCGTGACCCTGAGAATCGAAACCCCCAGGCCGCCTGCGCCGCCGGTGCCGCCCCGGTCCCGCAACTTCATGGTCGCCAGCGGCAACTGAATGAAAAGGCCCCATCGTTGGCGGGGCCTTTTTGGTGGCGTCCGTCAGCCTTTCAGCGGCTGGGCCGCACGGATGTGCAGTTCCTTGTACTGACGCTCGGCGGCGTCCGACGGCGCGCTCATCAGCAGGTCCTGGCCCTGCTGGTTCAACGGGAAGGCGATGACCTCGCGGATGGCGGTCTGGTTGGCCAGCAGCATGACAATGCGGTCGATGCCAGGAGCCAGGCCGCCGTGCGGCGGCGCGCCGAAGCGGAAGGCGTTGAGCATGCCGCCGAACTGCTCCTCGACGACCGAGGCGTCATAGCCGGCGATGTCGAAGGCCTTGAGCATGATTTCGGCCTTGTGGTTCCGGATGGCACCCGAGCACAGCTCATAGCCGTTGCAGACGATGTCGTACTGATAGGCGCGGATGGTCAGCGGATCCTGGGTCTCCAGCGCCTCAAGACCGCCCTGCGGCATGGAGAACGGGTTGTGACTGAAGTCGACCTTCTTCTCTTCCTCGGACCATTCGAACATGGGGAAGTCGACGATCCAGCAGAATTTGAACTGGTCTTCGTCCACCAGCTTCAGTTCGGTCGCGACGCGGGTGCGGGCCAGGCCGGCAAACTTGGCGAACACCGACGGCAAGCCGGCGGCGAAGAAGGCCGCGTCGCCCTTGCCGAGGCCCAGCGCGGTCATCAGGGCGTCCGTCGGCTCCTGACCCAAGTTCTTGGCGATCGGGCCGCCCCAGGCCTGCTGGTCGTCGGACCAGAAGATGTAGCCGAGACCGGGCTGACCTTCGCCCTGGGCCCAGGAGTTCATGCGGTCGCAGAAGGCGCGCGAACCGCCGGTCGGGGCCGGAATGGCCCAGACGGCGTTCTTGGCGTCCGCGCCGAGGATCTTGTTGAACAGGCCGAAGCCGCCGTCGCGGAAATGGTCGGAGACATCCTGCATTTTGATCGGATTGCGGGTGTCGGGCTTGTCTGTGCCGTACCACTTCATCGACTGCTCGTAGGTCAGGCGCTCGAAGCCCGCGTGCTCCATCGTCTGGCCGAAGTCGTTGGTGAAGGTGTGGGTGCCAGCAATAGGCGACACCGGCTTGCCGTCGGCGAATTCCTCGAACACGCCATGCATGACGGGCTCGATGGCGGCGAAAACATCCTCTTGCGTGACGAAGCTCATCTCGACGTCGAGCTGATAGAACTCCAGCGAGCGGTCGGCGCGCAGGTCCTCGTCGCGGAAACAGGGCGCGATCTGGAAATAGCGGTCGAAGCCCGAGACCATCAGCAGCTGCTTGAACTGCTGAGGCGCTTGCGGAAGGGCGTAGAACTTGCCGGGATGCAGACGCGACGGCACCAGGAAGTCGCGGGCCCCCTCGGGTGACGAGGCCGTCAGGATCGGGGTCTGATATTCAAGGAAGCCCTGATCAACCATGCGACGGCGGATCGAGGAGATGACCTTGGAGCGCAGGACGATGTTCTTGTGCAGGGTCTCGCGGCGCAGGTCGAGGTAGCGGTGCTTGAGGCGGATCTCCTCGGGGTATTCGGGCTCGCCGAAGACCGGCAGCGGTAGTTCGGCGGCCTCGGACAGGACCTCGACGGCCAGGACCTTCAGCTCGACCTCGCCGGTGGGCAGGGTCGCATTCACGACCGAGGCGTCGCGGGCGACGACTTCGCCGTCGACGCGGATGACGCTCTCGGCGCGCAGGCGCTCGACCGCCTCGAAGCCCGGCGTTTCGGGGTGCAGGACCAGCTGCGTCAGGCCGTAGTGGTCGCGCAGGTCGATGAACAGCAGGCCGCCGTGGTCGCGCTTCCTGTGAACCCAGCCGGACAGGCGCACATTGGCCCCGGCATCAGTCAGTCGTAGGGCGCCGCAGGTGTGGGAGCGATAGGCGTGCATGATCGGATCGTCTTGAGAAAAGAGGCCGCGAGGGGCGCAAATCGGGAGGGCGGAAGGGCGCATCATCGCCCCGGAAAGTCAAGGTTTGAGCCGGGCAGAAGGGCCAATGTCTCGCTGCTCGCCGACAAAAGCCGAAGGGCGTGATTTCAGGATTTCAAAGACCGGCGACACGCTGTGAGTCTACCACGGTCTGAAACGGTGTGAGGAGAGTGGCGTAGCTGGGCCAATCAGGCCGTTGCAACGGGCTTTTCGGGTGACTGCTCACGCGAGGCGGCGCGGTTATGACCGCATCCTTCGTAAAGCCTGACGTTGGCCTAGTGGCCAGGCGAATGGCACCGTTCGATGTCTCCAATGTCTCCGCTTTGGATCACCCTCTGACCGGATGATCAGGGTCCGGAATCCACCCCTCCGACCCGTTGCCAGCGCCGGTGCAGTGGTCGATAGGATGGACTGACCCGACACCCCAACGAGCGATCCGATGTACATCGTCCTGCTGACCTATGTGAAACCGATGGCGGAGGTAGAGGCGGTCACGGCCGAACACCGCGCCTGGCTGGACCCGCATGTGGCCAGCGGCCTGCTGATCGCGACCGGGCCGCAGGTGCCGCGCACGGGCGGGGTGCTGCTGGTCCGCGGCGGCGGGACGAAGGCGGAGCTGGAGGCCTTGTTGAAAAGCGACCCGTTCCAGATCGCAGGCGTCGCCAGCTATCAGGTCATCGAGTTCGCGCCCGGCAAATACCATCCGGAGATGGCGCGCTTTCTCTGAGCACGGACAGAAAATCCACAGCTTGCGCAAAGCCTTGCACCGCTGCCTGCATCGAGGGGATCAAGGTTACCGGCAAAGTGCTATAGTGAAGCCATGACCGCGCCGATCGATCAGATGCGCCTGCCGCTGCAAAGCGACCTGCCCGACGGGGCGGAAGGCTTTGTCGTGTCCGGATGCAATCAGGCGGCGGTCGAGGCCGTGGCCGACTGGCCCAATCTGATCGGCGGCGTCATGGCCATCTGCGGCCCCGCCGGCTGCGGCAAGAGCCGACTGGGTCAGATATGGGCCGAGCGGGTCGGGGCCGTCGCCATCCACGGCGGCGAGGCGGCGGTGATCGATCCGATGGAGTTGGAGGGACGGCCCGTCCTGCTGGACCGGGCCATGGATGCGGACGACGAGACCCTGTTCCACCTGATCAACCTGGCCCAGGCCCCCGGCGGGGCCATGCTGATGCTGTCCCGCCCGGCCCCGAGCGCCTGGCATGCCACCTTGCCCGACCTGCGGTCGCGGCTGAACGCGGTGATCAGCATACCGATGGAGGCCCCGGATGATGTCGTCCTGGCCGCCATGCTGGAGGCCCGGTTCGCGGAACGCGGCATCCGCCCCCCGAAGGACGTCATTCCGTATCTGGTCCGCCGCATTGATCGATCCGCAGACGCGGCGGCGAGCGTCGTGGCACGACTGGATGCCCTGCACAGGCCGGTCACGCGAACCCTGGCCCGCGAAGCGCTGGATGACCGCAGCGGAGCCCTGTTCGACTGACGGCTATTTCGGATTGGTTTTCTGGACCAGTTCGGACAGCTGGAAGCCGATACGGTGAGCCGGGCGCTCCTCGGGCTTCTTGCGGGCGTCGAGCAGGACGTTGACCTGGGCGTAGTGCTGGATCAGCCGAACCGGCTTGCCGTGCGAATTCTTGCCCAGGAACATGACGAAGTCGGGGCCCCAGAAGCCGACATCCTGAATCTGCATGGTGCCGTCACCGGGCAGGCCGACGATGCTGGCCCCGATCTCCTCATCCTTGTCGAGGCCCTTCTCGAAGTCCTCGATCAGTTTGGACAGGCGGACGAAGGCCCATTCGGCCGGGTTCTCGCGCATGCGGACACCATCTGTCAGGGCAGCCGTCTGCTCGGCCGTGGCGGTGGGCAGCATGGGTTCGGGACAGGGTTTGTCGCCGCAGTCGGAGAACATGGAGGCCGGGGCGACGACAGGCGCGGCGGCGGGAGCAGCTTTGGCTTTGGTCATGACGTCAGCCTAACGCCTGAAACCCGGGATCAGAACAGCCCCTGCCCTTTCGGCAGTTCGGCATAGCGGTGCACGCGCGTCGACAGGACCAGGCCGAAGCCGAACATGATCGTCATCATCGACGAGCCGCCATAGGACAGCAAAGGCATGGGCACACCCACGACCGGAGCCAGACCCATCACCATGGCCCCGTTGATCAGGACGAACAGGGCAAAGAAAGCGACCATCCCGGAGGCGGCGATCCGGCCGAAGTGGCTGTAGGACAGGGACGCGATCCGCAGTGCGACCAGGATGACGCCGATGTAGCAGGCGATCAGGGTGAAGGAGCCCAGGAAGCCAAACTCCTCGGCCACCGTCGAGAAGATGAAATCGGTATGGCGTTCGGGCAGGAACTCCAGCTGGCTCTGGCTGCCCAGACCATAACCGCGCCCCATGACGCCGCCAGAGCCAAGAGCGATCTTGGACTGGATGATGTTGTAGCCGGTGCCGGAAGGGTCGGATTCCGGGCTGAGGAAGGTCAGGACGCGATTGCGCTGATAGTCGTGCATGCCGAACATGACGAAGGGCGGCACGATGGCGACAACGGCGGCGATACCCGCCGCAATGACCCGCCAGCTGAGCCCCGCCAGAAACATCAGCACCGCCCCGGTGAGGCCGATGATCATGGCCGAGCCCAGGTCCGGCTGTTTGGCCACCAGAATAAAGGGCAGACCGATAAGACCCGCCGGAATCAGCAGCTTCCATGACCAGCGCGCGTCCTGGGCCGTGTGATCATGGTACCAGCGGGCCAGTGCCAGAACGAGGCCGATCTTCATGAACTCGGCAGGCTGGATGCGGGTGAAGCCCAGGTTCAGCCAGTTCTTGGCCCCCGCCCCTGCTGGCTCATAGCCCAGAGGCGTGAACTCGATCAGCAGCACCATGAACAGCAGCACGGCATACATCGGATAGGCCGCGCGGAACCACCATTTGGGATGCACCATGGCCAAAACCAGCATGGCCACCAGCAGGACGCCGAAGCGGATCATCTGCTTCAGGGCCCAGGGCTCCCAGCTGCCGCCCGCGATGGAATACTGCATGGCGCAACCGACCCCGGCGATGATGCTGATCAGGCCGACCAGGCGCCAGTCGATCTCCGCGATCTTTGACGACAGCCGGTCGCGCTCGCCGGGACGGGTCAGGGCCGAGGCTGTCATTGCGGCACCTCGGCGGGAGGCGTTGCATCGGCCGGCGTGGCGTCAGGAAGAGGTGAGGCCGTCGACGTGCCTGTCGCGGCCCCCGCCTCCAGCGCCCGCGCGTCCTGAGGATTGACCTCGGCGGGCCCCTCCAGACCCGCCTGTTCGAGGCGGGTACGGATTTCGGGGTCCTTCAGCAAGGCGACGCGCATGACCTCACGCGCCCGCGGAGCGCCGGCGGTGCCACCGCCCAGTCCGCCATGCTGGACGATAACGGCAACCGCATAGCGCGGCGCATCGGTCGGGGCATAGGCGATGAAGAGGTTGTGGTCCTTCTCGGCCCACGGACGGCCTGCGCCCTTGCGGGAACCGGCCCCGTAGTTGCGGGCCTGGGCCGTACCGGTCTTGCCCGCCATGCGGATGGGGCCGAGGCCCAACTGGCTGTTGCGAAAGCCGGTGCCGCCGATGTCGGTCACGGCCTCCATGCCCTCGCGCAGCATCTTCAGCCACTCGGCGTCATACGGCAGGTCGGCGAAGGCCGCGCCGGGTGCCTGTTCGACCCCGCCGATCGACTTGATCAGGCGCGGAACCACCGCCTTCTGCCCATTGGCGATACGCGAGGTATAGACCGCCAGTTGCAGGGCGTTGACGTTCAAAGCCCCCTGCCCGATCGCATAGCTGGGGGTCTCGCCCGGATACCATTTGCCGTCGCCGCGTACGGGATTGTCGCGTCGCCATTGGGTGTCGGGGACCAGGCCGGGCTTCTGGCCCGAAATGCCGATGTCGAAGGTCTGGCCAAAGCCGAGATCGCGGGCCGTCTCGGCCACCGCATCCGGGCCCATCTCCACCGCCAGCGTCATGAAATAGACGTTGCAGGAGTTCTTGATGGCCGACCGCAGGTCCTGCGCCCCGTGGCGACCCAGGCAGGCAAAACGGCGGCCCAGATAGTAGCCGCCGGTGCAGACGATGCGGCGATCCGGGCTGACGCCGCGCTTCAGCGCCGCCAGTCCAACCACGGGCTTGAAGGTCGAGCCAGGAGCGAAGGTGCCGGTCATGGCCTTGTCGGTCAGGGGACGTCGCTCATAGTCGGCCAGGGCGCGATAGGTGCGTGAAGGAACCCCTTCGACGAACAGGTTCGGGTCGAACGACGGCGAGGACACCATGGCCAGGATGTCGCCGTTGCGGATGTCCATGACGACACATCCGCCTGCTTCCTCGCCAAAGACTTCCAGGGCGCGATTCTGGATGTCGTTGTCCAGGGTCAGGACCACGTCCTTGCCGGGCACAGGCGCGCGGGAGCCGCCGACGTCCTCGGCCACGACGCGGCCCCGCACATCGACCTCGACGCGGTTGCCGCCCTCGGTGCCGCGCATGACCATGTCCAGCGCCTTCTCCAGCCCCGAGCGGCCGATGCGGAAGCCGGGGTTGTAGAGCAGCTCGGGCACTGTCTCGCCGCGATCCCGGATGGCCTTGATGTCCCGGTCGTTAGGCTTGGCCACATAGCCGATGACATGGGCATAGGCCCCGCCGAAAGGATAGAAGCGGGCGTCGTGCATGTCGGCCATGACGCCCGGAAGCTCGTTGGCATACAGGTTGACGCGGGCGAACTCATCCCAGCTGAGGTCGGTCTTGACCGGCACCGGCGAGAAACGCGGGGCGGCGTTGACGTCGCGGATGATGGTCCGGCGCCTGTCGACGGTGTCGGGCAGGAGGCGGCCCAGCAGGTCTAGGGTCTGGTCCAGATCCTTGGTCTCGTCGCGCACGACCAGAACGCGGAAGCTGGGGCGGTTGCCCGCGATGACCACGCCGTTGCGATCCAGCACCCGGCCACGCGGCGGCGGGACGAGGCGGAAGTTGAACTGGTTGTTGGAGGCCAGGGTGGCGTATTCCTGGGCCTGGACGACCTGAAGCTGGCCCAGCCGTCCGACCAGGGCGATGCCGCCCAGCGCGGTCAGGCCCCCGAACACCAGAGTACGGCGCAGGAAGGCACCCTGGCGCTGGTTCGGGTCGGAAAAGACCAGGGAGGGTTCCGAGCTCATCGGAACCTCACGTCGCCGTCCTCGAACCGCTCGATCATGGTGTTGGCGAACGGAAAGAGAAGAAGGGTCGGGATCAGGCTGCCCGCGACCGCGAACAGGCTGGGCAAGGTGCCGGTGATCAAGGTCATGATCAGCCAGCACAGGCCGTAGGCCATCAGGCAGCAGGCCGCATAGGTGAAGAACAGCACCGCCGTCTCCTGCCCCACCAGAAAGCTGCGCGAGAACAGGACAACGCCATAGATGGCCAGCAAGGCCAGCGGCCAGAGGCCGAGCGGATTGCCCCAGAACCCGTCCAGCAGCAAGCCGATCAGCAGCAGCATCAACGGGGCCACAATGGAAGGCCGGATCATGGCCCAGGCGAAGGCCAGCACCATGGGAATGACCGGCTCGGGCAGATGCAGGCCGAACAGGCTGATCGGTGTCGCCAGCACGAGCGTCACAGCCAGGGTGATCGCCGCCGGGATGAATATCCACTGCACCGGCCCCACAACGCGAACCGCGACAGGCCGCCTCATCCGGGGCCTCCCGTCGCGGGGGCCGGCGTGGCCGGAGCCGGGTTTGGCGTGGTAGCGCCGGGTGCGGGTGCCGGCGGGGTCCGGGATGCGGGCATCGGGACAGGAGTCAGGCCCGACAGCGGGGGGGCGTCCAGATCATGCGGCCCGACCAGCTGGCCGAAATCCTCGAACAACATGACGCGGACATAGTCGATCGGACCCCGGTCGCTGAACAGCTTGACCCGCCAGCCGCCGTCCAGGCCCTTGGCGACAACACCGACCGGGATGCCGCGCGGGAAGGCCCCGCCGTCGCCCGACGAAAGGATACGATCGCCAACCTGGACCGCGCCGACGCCGCGCACGAACTCCAGCCGGGGGTTGCCCGAGCCGTCGCCTGTCAGCAGCGCACGGGCGTCGGTGCGTTGGATCATCACCGGCGTGCGACTGGCGACATCGGTCAGCAGCAGCAGGCGGCTGACGCTGCTGGAAGTGCCGACGACCCGACCCAGCAGGCCCTGTTCGTTGACCACAGGATGGCCGATCTTGACCCCCTTGCCCGTGCCGACGTCGATCAGCCGGGCATTGGAGAAGGGTCCGCGTGCATCGGACACCGCCCGGCCGGTAACCATGGGTACCGGCGGGTCCGGGCGGATCGCCAGCAGGGTCTCGTAGCGGGCATTTTCGATCCGCAGGGCCGTGTTCTGGTCGCGCAGACGCAGCAGTTCGACGTGCTCGGCCTTCAGGCGGCGATTCTCGGACACGGCGAAGAAATAGCCGCTGATGCCGTCGCCAAGGCTGCCGAACCAGCGCACGGGCGCGGCCAGAACGCCCCCCACCGGACCAGTGGTCGCCTCGACACCGGTTCGGACCGGCTGGGCGGCCGATTGGCCATGCGCATCACCGATAAGCAGCAAGCCTGCCCCCAGAGCGCAGGCGACCATGGCCACCGCAGCCGTCCAGACCACGGGAACCTTGATATTCTCGAACGGTCCGTCGCGAAACGCCACGGCGCGCCTTCCTGACTTGAGTAAACTCGAACAGTGCGAGTCGAGCGGATGATACCGCCATTATCGACAGGCTATGGCAAAATCCGGTCCCGATGGAAACGGGCGTGCGAGCCTGTGACGCGGATTTTACAGGCGGGACGAACCCGCCCGATCAGAGCGCCGAATCGAGGATGCCCTTCATCCAGCGCGGATGCTCCAGCACCCGGCCGCAGCCGATGGCGACGCAGGACAGCGGATCGTCGGCCACTGAGACCGGCAGGCCCGTATGATCGCGGATCTCGATGTCCAGACCGCGCAGCAGAGCCCCACCGCCGGTCAGCATGATGCCCTTGTCCGCAATGTCGGCCGCCAGTTCGGGCGGGGTGGCTTCCAGCGCGACCTTCACGGCCTCGACGATCTGGGTGACGGGTTCGGCCAGGGCCTCGGCGGCCTGACGCTCGGAGACGCGGACCTCGCGCGGAACGCCCTGCATCAGGTCGCGGCCCTTGACGTCGATCGACAGGCCCTCGCCGTCGGCCGGGATACGGGCGGTGCCGATATCCTTCTTGATGCGCTCGGCGGTCGTCTCGCCGATCAACAGATTGTGGTTGCGGCGCATGTAGCTGATCAGGGCGTCGTCCATCATGTCGCCGCCCACGCGGACCGAGCGTGAATAGACGATACCCGACAGCGACAGGACGGCCACTTCGGTGGTGCCGCCACCGATATCGACGACCATCGAACCGGTCGGCTCATGAATGGGCAGACCCGCACCGATGGCGGCGGCCATGGGCTCGTCGATCAGGCCGACGCGGCGCGCGCCGGCGTTCAGGCAACTGTCGTTGATGGCGCGGCGTTCGACGGCCGTGGCCCCCGACGGCACGCAAACGATGATCTTCGGGTTCACGAAGCCCTTGCGGTTATGAACCTTGCGGATGAAGTGCTTGATCATCTCCTCGGCGACTTCGAAGTCGGCGATGACCCCGTCACGCATGGGACGGATGGCCTCCATGTGGCCGGGGGTACGGCCCAGCATCTGCTTGGCCTCCAGGCCCACGGCGTGGACGATCTTCCGTCCACCGACGTTTCGCAGGGCGACCACGGACGGTTCGTTCAGAACGATGCCTTTGCCCTTCATGTAGATCAGGGTGTTGGCGGTGCCGAGATCGATGGCGATATCGTTGGAGATCGAGCCGAAGAGGTTGTTGAACATGGGCTTGGGATACCGTCTGGTTCGGGCCTGATAAGGGCGTTGGTCGTCGTGATCCGCTTCGGCGACGCCCCGATGTCACGCATCCCCACGCGCGGCACCACCTGATCATTATCGCCTGACTGACCGAGGGCCGGTTTGCCCTTGTGCGAAGGGGATTACAACCCCCTTGCCGCCAAGGCGGGGCATGCAGGCCACTGATCACCGTGAGGTGATGAGCTCAGGCCCGCCCTGCGAAAGGAGCGGCCAGACCTGCGGCATCCGCAGCCGGGTACAGCGTCTCGTTTTCCATCGCTATGCGGGTCGCCAGCGCCTCGACTAAGGCAGCGGTGGCTGCTCCGAATGTCGATGCATCGACCAAAATTCGGTCTACTGTCCATTGGTTTCGATAAGCCAGCCAGGCACCATGAAGCAGGCCCATGTCCGCGAAGGCGTCGCGTGCCATGGTACGAAGTTCATAGTCGTCGGACGCCATCATCAAAGGATAGAGGTCGTTATCTTCCTTGCTCAGGTGATCGACCAGCAGGGCGTCCATGCCATTGATGAGTTCCCTGACGCCGATGGCATCGGCGCGCGTCTGCAGTGTCGCTGCAAGACCAGCCAGACGACTGGCCGAGCGCAGCAAGACGGCGTGTTCCTGACGAAAGACCAGGGTATCCATGGGCGCAACCTCCACGTGAACGTGAGGTTGCGCCCCAAAAGGTTGCCGGAGCGCTAAATATCATATCACCGCGAGACCTTCCGCCTTCAGCACCGCCTGCACCGCAGGCCGGGCCTGAATCCTATCCAGATGGGCGTTCAGACGGGGGAAGCGGCTGGCGTCCAGCAGACCCGCCTGACGCGCCCAGCGCTCGAACACCACCAGATAGCCGTCGGCCAGACTGAAGGTGTCGCCCAGGACATAGTCACCCTTCAGATAGTGATCCTGCACCAGTTGATATTTGGACAGCGCCATCTCGATGGCCTGATCCTTAGCCTCGCCCTCCAGTGGCGGGCGGCTGAACAGCACCTTGCCGATCGCCGGATGCAGTGACGAGGCGAGGAAGCCATTGAAGGCATTGAACGCGGCCAGGGCGTAGGGCTCGGTCGGGGCCAGATTGCGATCCGGGTGGGTCTGGGCGACCAGGGCCAGGATCGCAGCATTCTGGGTGATCACACCGTGATCGGTTTCCAGGGCCGGGGTCACACCCGCCGGATTGACGGCCAGGTATTCGGGCGTCCTCTGCTGGCCGGATTTCAGGTCGACCACCTGGGTCTGATAATCGGCCCCCGCCTCTTCCAGAGCGATGTGGGAGGCGGTGGCGCAGGCACCGGGCGAGATATAGAGCTTGAGCATGGCGATCTCCTGAAAGGGTGTGGATGGACAACGCAGATAGAGGCGCGACCTATCCGTAACAATACCGGTGCCAGATTATTCTCGTTCCGTCGCCCTCTCCCGCCTACGGACCAGCTCGCGGACACCGAGCATGAGGCCCAGCCAGACCACCGCGACGCCCGCAAGAATCAGCGATGTCCAGATGCCGTCGCCGCTGACCGCCGAGACCACCGCCCCGCCGAAGAAGGCCACCAGCACCGTCTTGGGTAGAACGCCCAGGGCACAGCCCGTCAGAAAGCCCCAGAAGTTCGCCCGCGTCGCCCCGAACGCCATGTTGACGACGATGAAGGGGGCCGAGGGCACATTGCGGATCATGAAGCTGGCATAGAAGGCATTGTCGCCGACGAACCGCTTCAGCCGGTCGGTCGTGCGCCCCCCGAACCGCTCCAGCGCCCGCGCCGTCGGCCCGCGGCCCAGCCAGTAGGTCGCGCCCGCCGAAACGACGGTGGCGATCCAGCTGTAGAGGAACCCGAACCACGGCCCGAAGGCGACCACGCAGGCGGCGATCAGCAGGAACTGCGGTACCCCCAGGAAGGCCGACAGGGTGAACACCGCGATGGCGACGAATACGCCCCAAGGGCCAGTGCGGAAGCCGCTCATCCAGGCCTCAAGCTGACTCTCGGCCCCAAGATCCAGCTGGTGCTTGCCGAACAGGAACAGGCCGGTGACGGCCGCCAGCAGCACCGCGGTCGCCAGTAAGGCCCGCCAGCGGGCGGCCTCCATGTTCAGGATGAAGTCGAGGAGGCGGCGCATTTAGCGGGTAGGAACCGGGGCGAATGACTCGACGACCCAGTCGGACAGCATCCATTCGATCAGCGACAGGTCCCAGACCCATGTCTGGCGATAGTCGGCCTGCCATGTGGTCTCATCCACGACGTAGCTGGCCACCCCTTCTGCGATGGCGCGGCGAGAATTGATGCCTTCGAACGCGGTTTGGCGGAAAGTCAGGCTGGACAGTTCGGCGTGCCTGGCGATCAGAAACTCGGCGACATTCTTATCCCGGCTTCTTTCAGTCTTGATCTCCTGACCGGCCCAAACCAGTCGCGGCGAGCCATTGGTGCCCATAGCGGCCTGCCATGCATAGGCGTCGGCCGGATCGGCTCCACGGCGCAGCCCGAACGACGACCGGGCATTACGAAGGTCAGCGGCAGCAAGTCGGTCGCCCTTCAGTCTCAGACATGTATCGAGTTGTGTGATCCGGTTGCGCTGCTGGCCCTCATCCAGCACATCGCATGGAGGAATAGCCTTCACCGCGACGTCGGCGAGATGGAAGGCGAACCGGGTCGTCAGACCGCCACCGCAAGCATCCTCCGTTCGCCTTCGAACAGGCGTGACGCTCCAGCGTTCAGGCCAGGTATTGGCCATTTCAACCGTCTGAACCCAAGAGTGCAGACACATGGCGGGGAGTGCCGTGGGCTGTCCTTCAGCGGTCGCTGTGGCGACCGGTTCCTGCAGCACACGGTCGGCGAACCGGGACTCCGACTGAACATTTTGCCAGATATCTGCGGATACTGGCGCGCTCATGCTGCGTCCCTCCCGGCCGTAGACGACAACCTTGGGTCCTTCTCCCGGACGTCGTTCAAAGGCGACCGCCGGCATGTCGTTGCCATAACCATCAACGAAGAAGGCGCGGTAGGCCTCGACGCCGGCGGCAGACTCATCCTCGATGGAAGCGACGCCGAGCAGGGTGCGCACTCGGGCCTGTTCGTCTGCGGCGCAGCGGTCCGTCAGATTATCGTCGAAACAGTTCGGACGCGCGCGTCGCTCAGCTTCGCATTTGTCCGACCATAGATCGGCGCACGGCTCCTGGCCCGATAGAGCCAGCGACATCATCAGCGCAGCAAGCATGAGTGAACGCCTTTACAGAACATCGTCCTGACCATTTGCACCGGCCCGACCCTGCCCGTAAACAGGCGATGCCCTCCCCGGCTCCCGACATCTCCGAGATTCGCCATGTCCAGCCTGCAGTCGTCCGCCCTTGCCCGCGTCAAGCCGTCCGCCACCCTGGCCGTGACCGCACAGGCACGTGCGCTGAAGGCCGAGGGGCGCGATGTGATCGGCCTGGGAGCCGGAGAGCCGGACTTCGACACGCCGGAGAACATCAAGGCCGCCGCCATTGCCGCCATCCAGCGCGGCGAGACCAAATACACCGACGTCGACGGCCTGCCCGAGCTGAAGGCCGCTGTGGTGGCCAAGTTCGCGCGCGAGAACAGCCTGACCTATACGCCCGCCCAGATCCACGTCGCGCCCGGCGGTAAGGCGGTGCTTTATAATGCCCTGGTCGCAACCCTGTCGCCGGGCGACGAGGTGATCGTGCCGGCGCCCTACTGGGTGAGCTACCCCGACATGGTGCTTCTGGCCGGCGGCGAGCCGGTGGTCGTGGTGGGTCATGAGGCGGATGGCTTCAAGCTGAAGCCCGAGGCGCTCGAAGCCGCCATTACGCCGCGGACCAAATGGCTGATCCTGAACAGCCCGTCGAACCCGACCGGCGCGGCCTATACGCGGGCCGAGCTGGAGGCGCTGGCCGAGGTGCTGCGTCGTCACCCGCAGGTCTGGGTCATGACCGACGACATGTACGAACACCTGATCTATGGCGATTTCGACTACACCACGATCGCCCAGGTCGCGCCGGACCTGTACGACCGGACCCTGACCATCAACGGCGTGTCCAAGGCCTATGCCATGACGGGCTGGCGCATCGGCTATGCGGGCGGGCCCAAGCCGCTGATCGACCTGATGCGCAAGGTGGCGGGGCAGACGACCTCCAACCCCTCCTCCATCAGTCAGTGGGCCGCGGTCGAGGCGCTGAACGGGCCCCAGGACTTCATCGCCGAGCGCGGCAAGGCCTTTGAGATGCGCCGCGATCTGGTGGTGTCGATGCTGAACCAGGCGACGGGCATCCGTTGCCCCAACCCGGAAGGCGCCTTCTATGTCTATCCGTCGATCGAGGGGCTGATCGGCAAGACGACCGAGGCGGGCGTGGTCATCGATGGCGACGAGACCTTCACGACAGAATTGCTGAACGCTGAGGGCGTGGCGGTGGTCCAAGGGACGGCCTTTGGCCTGAGCCCCTATTTCCGCATCAGCTATGCGACGTCGGAGACGGTGCTGGAGGAGGCCTGCGGGCGGATCCAGCGGTTCTGCGCGAGTCTGAAATAGCGCACGAACGAGGTCCGCGCTCCTTTTCTAGCGCCCGCGTTTCCTGACCCACATGGCGGCGTCGGCCTCGGCCAGCCAGACCTCGGCATCCTCGTGATCGACCCAGGCGCGCACGCCAAACGAGCCGCCGAGCGGTGCCCGCGTGCCGTTCCAGTCGAACCCCTCGGCCAGGGCGGCGTTCAGCCTGGCGGCCTTGTCCCGGCCCTCGTCGAGGCCGGCATTGAGCATCAGCAGCGCGAACTCGTCTCCGCCCATCCGCCCGACGGCATCGGCGGCCCGGCTATTGGCCAGCAACAGGTTGGCGACATGGACCAGGGCGGCATCGCCGGCGGCATGCCCAAGGCTGTCGTTGACGCCCTTGAACCCGTCCAGATCCAGATACAGCAGCACCGCCGTAGCCTCGTAGCGCTTGCAATAGGCCATGGTGCGCTCCAGCACGGCCACGAAGCCTCGCCGGTTCAGAGCAGGGGTCAGGACGTCGTGATCGGCGGCGGCTTCGGCGGCCTCGGCGCGCAGGCGCAGGGCCTCGACCTCGGCGCGCAGGCGCTCGATCTCGGCGTGGGGGTCGATGACGGCCGCGTCGGTCAAGGATGAATTCCAGCTCCCCGGTCCGCGCGACTCACCCCGCCCGGCCCGCATGCAGCCTAACGCGGTCGGTTGCGGGCGCAACGTGTGTGCTGTATCGCGCCGCTTTCCGCGAAAGGTCCGACGGCATGGCGAACCAGATAGCTCCTGTAGCGATCATCATGGGCAGTCGCTCGGATTGGCCGACCATGAAACACGCCGCCGACATGCTGGACCGGCTGGGCGTGACTTGGCAGGCCCGCGTCGTCAGCGCCCACCGGACGCCGCAGCGGCTCTATGATTTCGCGACGGGAGCGAAGGCAGCGGGCCACAAGATCATCATAGCGGGTGCCGGTGGCGCAGCCCATCTGCCCGGCATGGCGGCGTCGATGACTGACCTGCCTGTGCTGGGCGTGCCGGTCGAATCCAAGGCGCTGAAGGGCATGGACAGCCTGTTGTCGATCGTCCAGATGCCCGGCGGCGTGCCGGTCGCCACCCTGGCCATCGGCGAGGCCGGGGCCAAGAATGCGGGCATCCTCGCGGTGCAGATCCTGGCACTATCGGATGACGCCCTGGCCGGGCGGCTAACGGCCTTCCGCACCGCCCAGACCGAAGGCGTTCACGAGACGGTCGAGGACTGAGCTTGAGCGCCACGCCTGTGTCATCGAAACCCCTCCCCCCCGGATCGACCCTGGGCATCCTGGGCGGCGGCCAGCTGGGCCGGATGCTCAGCCAGGCGGCGTCGCGGCTGGGCTTCAACGTCGTCATTCTGGATCCGGAGGAGAACAGTCCGGCGGGACGGGTGTCCCAGGGCCAGATCGTCGCCGCCTATGACGATCCCACGGCCCTGCGGGTGCTGGGCCAGACCTGTCAGGCCGTGACCTTCGAGTTCGAAAACGTCCCCGCCGCCTCGGTCGCGCAGATGGCCGAGGGCGGCGCTCTGGTCGCGCCCGGCCCGCGCGCCCTCGCCGTGGCCCAGGACCGGGTCGAGGAAAAGACCTTCCTGAACGGTGTCGGGGCGATAACCGTGGACTTCGCCGTGGTCGATAGTGTTGAGGACCTGATCGCCGGACTGGAGCGGCTGGGCACCCCTGCCCTGCTGAAGACGCGGCGCGAAGGTTATGACGGCAAGGGCCAGATCTGGGTCACCTCCGCCGCCATGGCCGCCGATGCCTGGCATGCGGTCGGCGAACGACCATCGGTGCTGGAAGCAAAGGCCGCCTTCGTACGAGAGCTGTCGGTTATCGCTGCACGGGGCCGCGACGGCCAGATCGCCGTCTATCCGCTGGGTGAGAATATCCATTCGGGCGGGGTGCTGAAGACGACCCTGGCTCCAGCTGTGGTCGATGCGGCGACGCAAGGGCGGGCCGAAGCCATCGCGCGCGCTGTGTTGGAGGGGCTGGATTATGTCGGCGTTCTGGGCGTCGAGCTGTTCGATCTGGGCAACGGCGACCTGCGGGTCAACGAGATCGCGCCGCGCGTGCACAACACCGGCCACTGGACCCAGGACGGCTGCGTCTGCGACCAGTTCGAACAGCATATCCGCGCCATCGCCGGTTGGCCGCTAGGTCCCACGGCGGCGCATGCGCAGGTCGAGATGACCAATCTGCTGGGCGCCGAGGTCGAGCAATGGCGCTCACTGGCCGCCGAGCCGCACGCCCGCCTGCACCTCTATGGCAAGGCGGAAGCCAGGCCGGGCCGCAAGATGGCGCATGTGAACCGGGTGAAGGGGCTCTGACCCTCACCTCCCCATTCGCGAAGGCGAATGGGGAGGACAGGCCGCGTCAGCGGCCAGGAGGGGGCGGCACCAGCTTTTCCAGTTGAGAACAAAGAAAGAACATGCAAGCATCCGTGCATGTCGGACACGTCCACATGTGGTCGCGCCAAGAGCCTGCGCCGACCGATGACGCCGCCGGAGGCGCGGTTATGGACCCGAGTGCGCGGACATTGGCTGCACGGCTTCAAGTTTCGGCGGCAGCATCCGATTGGTCCCTATATCGTCGACTTTTACTGCGCGGCGGCACGGCTAGCGATAGAGGTGGATGGGCGCATTCACGAGCACCCGGATCAATTGCAGCATGACGTGCGGCGGACGCGGTGGCTTGCGAACCAGGGAGTCCGGGTTATCCGGATCGCGACAGTCGATGTGCGCGACGAACTGGATGGCGTTCTGGCGTTTATCGTGAGGGTTGTCAGGGAACGCCTTCCAGCGCCGGAGTCACCCCCTCCACCACGCTTCGCGCGGTCCCCCTCCCCATCTGCGATGGGGAGGTGAGCGGTTCCGCTATTCCGCTTTCGCCCCATACCGCATCTGGCTGAGCACATCCGTCAGCTTGCGCAACGGCGCGTCGAAGTCCTTGCCGGCTTTCCATTTTTCGAAAGCCATGACGTTGTCGATGCGGCGTGAGACGAAGGCGTCGGCGGCGTCGCGGCCGTCGAACCAGCGCATCGTCATGGCGGGGATGAGGATGCCGGACAGGATGGTCCGCTTGGAATAGTGGTTCCAGTCGGTGGCGGTGTCGCCAGCCCAGCGCCACAGATGGTCGGCGCTCTCCCAGGCCAGTTTCAGCCCCAGGTCGGCATTGGTCGGCAGGGCCAGAAAGGCGGCGCAGCGGCGGGTGGCCTCAAGGTCCTGCGCCCCGGCCTCCAGCCGGGCGGAGACGGCGCGGGCGATTCGCTCGCGGATTTTCAGCGAGGCGACGTCCAGTTCGGCCAGTGTCGCCAGCGCCCTGTCGTCGTGGCGACGTGACAGCAGGGCCGCCAGATCACGCGCGCCGTTGGGCAGCAGCAGTTCCTCATCCCCCAGTGACAGGCCGTTGTCGTCACAGGCTGCGCGGACCATGCGGCTGTTCCAGCCCATGACGGGGGCCCGCACGATGGCGGCATCCAGCACCGCCTGCTCCATGCGGTCGCCCCAATCCGCTTCCGGGGCTTCGTTTGACAGGTGTGGCACATCGGTCATCTGAGCAGCATAAGCCCGTAATCGGTGGGTTTCGAGCCTTCAGATTAGGGCGCGACGATCTGGACAGGGCCGGTCGGCTCGTGTATCAGCCCGCCTTCACTCGCGAGCCCTCAGGTTCGGAGCGCGATTTTTATTTGTTCGCCCGTCTCCCTCACAGGACGCGGCGGGCGGCCAAAGGAGAGTTCAACCTGGTACAGATTTTCGTTCGCGATAATAACGTCGATCAAGCGCTGAAAGCCCTCAAGAAGAAGATGCAGCGTGAAGGCAGCTTCCGTGAAATGAAGCGCCACGTGCATTTCGAGAAGCCCTCGGAAAAGCGCGCCCGGCAGAAGGCCGAGGCCGTTCGTCGCGCCCGCAAGCTGGCCCGCAAGCGCATGCAGCGCGAAGGCCTGCTGCCGCCTCCGAAGCCCCGCGTGCCGGGCCCGGGTGCTGCCCGCGGTTAAGCGCAGACAGCGCGACACAGAATTCAAAGGCCGCCTCGGGAAACCGGGGCGGCCTTTTTTGTTGTCTCCTCCCTGTCGCGCAGCGATGGGGAGGTGGCGCAGCGCGCCTTCGCGCCGTGACGGAGGGGCGAAGGCATACACCAGCTCTCCCGGCGGCCCCTCCACCGCTTCGCGGTCCCTCTTCCCATTGCCAAGAGGCGACGGGGAGGAGACGATGACCTACCGCCCTCCGCCGCGGATCGCGCCGGCGAAGCTCTTGAAGCTGAGTTTCACGTCGGACAGGGCACCGGCGCGGAAGGCACGTCCCGCAACCCAGATCATCAGGGCGGCGAAGGCGAACATGCCGACCATGGTGCCGACGATCTCGATCATCGGGGGGTCGGAGGGAGCCCGCGCGCTCATCAGGAAGGGCGTGAAGAAGGGAACCCAGGACAGGATCTGGACCACCGGTGCGTCCGGATTGCGCAGGGCCATCTGCATGACCACGATCGGCACGACCAGCACCATCATGATGGGACCCATCAGGGTCTGGGCATCACGCGGCGTCTCGCAGAAGGCCCCGATGGCTGCGAACAGCACCGCATACATCAGATAGCCGCCAACCATGTAGAGCAGGAAGTAGAAGACCAGCCCGCCGTCCATCAGGGCCGAGCCCACATCCCGCGCCAGATCGGGACTGCCGATGACCAGGCCAGCTCCGCCGAGGATGCCCCAGAAGGCCAGGACGGTCAGCGTCAGGAGCGCCACGCCCAGCACCTTGCCCGTCATGATTTCGGTCGAGGAGGCCGACGACAACAGCACCTCCAGAATCTTGTTCGCCTTCTCCTCCATCACGCTGTTCAACAGGATGGAGGCCCCGGTGATGATCAGGGACCACAGCAGGAAGCCGGCGGCCAGACCGATGAACACGGGGATCTGATCGCGCATGGAGACCTCGGCTCCGCTAGCGGATCGAGGCGAGAAGACGGTCACGTTCGGCTTGAAGTCGTCGGTCGCCGTAACGACAGCCGCGTCGATCCCGGCGGCGGCAAAGGCCTCGCGCCGGTTGGCGGACTTCAGGGCGTCCTCGATGGCGTCGGAGACGGTGTCGTCCGTGGCCGAGGCACTCCAGACGCGGGCGGTCGGCTGTCCGTCCGTGCGCGTCAGAAAGACCACCGCGTCGAGATGGGGCGTCTTGTCTGACTCATCATCCAGATACTGGCGGACAAGCGCCTCCTGGGCAGCACCCGGTGCGGCAGCCGCCAGATCGGCGGGTGTAGCCACAAGGTTGAGATTGTTCCGCGTCGCCGAGGCGATGGCGCTTTCGGCTGCGCCAGGCGGCAAGGGCTGGCCCTTGGTCGCCTCGGCGACAGCAGCCTGGGCACGCGCAGCACTGCGCTCGGCGTCGCCGGCCAGGGCGTCGCGCACCATGGCGGCCAGACCAGTGGCCTCGCGCCCATCCTCGATCAGGGCCACGGCCTGGGGCGGAGACTCCGACGAGGCGGTCAGATAGCCGATCCCGCCGCCGATGACGCCGAACAACGGCAGGGCCAGCAGCGACAGCCAGAAGCCGACGGTCTTGGCATAGGCGGCGTATTCACGCCGCGCGATCAGCAGAATGCGGTTCATCGGCCGGCCTCCACACCGGTGACTTTGACGGACTGGTCCTGATCGGGATGATCCCCGGTCAGGCCGATGAAGGCGTCATGCAGGCTGGGCTCCTTCAGCTCGAACCGGCGCACGTCCAGCCCGTCCAGAAAAGCCGCCTTCAGCGCCTCCTGTCCCGGAGCGGTACCGCTCAGCGAGGCTTTCAGTACCCGCACTCCCTGCGTTTCCGACACGATCTCGACGCCGCTGACACCCGGCAGGGTGGCTGCCTGAGCCGCATCAATGGCCCCTTCAAGTTCAAGGAACCGCGGTGAGGTCGCGCGCGCCTCGGTCACCGTGCCCTCGAACGCCTTACGACCGCGGGCCAGCAGCACGACCTTGTCGCACAGGCGCTCGGCATGCTGCATGACGTGGGTCGAGAACAGGACCGTCGCTCCATCCTCGGCCAGGCCTCGAATAACAGCTTCCAGCCCCTGCTGGTTGACCGGATCCAGACCGCTGAACGGCTCGTCCAGGATCACGAACTCGGGACGGTGCACGACCGAGGCGATCAATTGAACCTTCTGGGCCATCCCCTTGGACAGCTCCTTCATCTTCTTGCGGCTGGAGGCTCCGAGACCCTGCGCCTCCAGCATCTCCTTGGCCCGCTTGCGGCCCTCGGCCAGCGGCACGCCCTTCAGCGAGCCAAAGAAGGCGATGGCGTCGATGGGGGTCATCTTCTTGTAGAGACCGCGCTCCTCCGGCAGGAAGCCGATCCGGTCGCGCACCTTGCGCCCGTCGTCGGCCCCCAGGATCTCGATGCGGCCGGCGCTGGACGACTGAAGCCCCAGGATCATGCGGATGGTCGAGGTCTTGCCCGCACCATTGGGGCCCAGAAAGCCGCATATGGTGCCCTTGCCGACCTGAAAGCTCAGATCGCGCACCGCCTGGAAATCGCCGTAGCGTTTGCTCACGCCCTCAAGCGTCAATGCCGCCGTCATGGTCCAACCCCGTTGTCACTGTCGAAGGGACCATAAGGGATGTAAAGGACAGTTTACAAGGCGATCCACAGTTCACTGTCATGAATTCCGTGTCATGTTCGCGCATAAGATGCCCGCCCATCGGACTCCTGCATGCCCTACGAAGCCTCCCCCTCCCCTGTCGCCCCGCAATCCGGTTCACGCCTTTGGACCGTCGGTGCCAGCGCGGGCATTTCCGTCGCGGTACTGCTGGTGCTGGCGGTGTTTCAACCCGAAATGGCCGTCTGGCTGATCGGGGCAGCCCTGGCTATCGCCCTGATGACCTGGACGGTACATCGCCAGCCCGCGCCAACCACGGCAGATGCTCCGTACACGGAGAACTCCATAGAATTGGTTGAGGTGGCGGACCCGTTATTGCTGGATGGCGTGTTCGAGGGCCTCGCTGATCCGGTCATGGTGGTCGCGGGCGGCGAGGCCGACGACATCGCCGGGCGGCGGATCATCCTGGCTAATGCAGCGGCGCGAGAGTTGCTGCGCGTACCGCGCGAGGGGGCGTTGCTGGTGTCGGCCTTGCGTGATCCGGGGGTACTGGAAGCGGTGGACGAAGCGCTGTTCGGCGGGGTGGTACGAACTACCGACTATGGCGGCACCGGGGCCCAGACCCGGCACTGGCGCGCCATCACCCGCCCCTTGCCCGCCGCCGAGGGCGGGTCGCTGGCCCTGCTGGTCCTGCGTGACGAAACCGATGTGCGCCGCATGGAGCTGATG
Organism: Brevundimonas sp. DW-iso22; assembly: GCF_058725425.1. Taxonomy (NCBI): domain Bacteria; kingdom Pseudomonadati; phylum Pseudomonadota; class Alphaproteobacteria; order Caulobacterales; family Caulobacteraceae; genus Brevundimonas; species Brevundimonas sp. DW-iso22. Next base: position 57,240 of record NZ_JBZXEB010000002.1, read on the forward strand.
CGGGTCGACTTTCTGGCCAATGCCAGCCACGAATTGAAGACGCCGCTGGCCTCGCTGAGCGGCTTCATCGAAACGCTGAAGGGGCACGCCCGCGACGACCCCAAGGCGCGCGACAAGTTTCTGGACATCATGGCTACGCAGGCCGACCGGATGAGCCGCCTGGTCGCCGACCTGCTGTCGCTCAGCCGGATCGAGCTCAACGAGCACATTCCACCGTCGGGACGCGTCGATCTCGCTCGCGCGGCCGCCGACGTGGTGGACGCTGTCAGCATCCTGTCGGCCGACCGCAGGGTGGCGATTCAGCTGGATGCCGACGACATCACCGCCCCGGTCAACGGCGATCGGGACGAGATTCTGCAGGTCGTCCAGAACCTGGTCGACAACGCCATCAAATATTCCGCTCCGGGCGACACCATTCAGATCGTCATCCGCCCCGACATGACGCTGGACCAGGCCTCTGCGCCCTGGTCGGGCGGCAACCGTGGGGCAGGCGCGACACGCCTCCCGCTCGTCACGCCGGATCGGGAAAGCGGCCTGCGCTATGCTGCCGTGACGGTTCAGGATCACGGCCCGGGTCTCGCGCGGGAGCACCTGCCTCGCCTGACCGAGCGCTTCTATCGCGTCGAGGGTCAGAAAAGCGGCGAGCGTGCGGGGACCGGCCTGGGCCTGGCCATCGTCAAACACATCGTCAACCGGCACCGCGGGGGTCTGACGGTGGAGAGCGAACCGGGCCATGGAGCAACGTTCACGGCGTATTTTCCCGTGTCCGAAAAGCGCGTGGCCGCTACCCCGGACGCGGTCCGCGAAACAGCGGCTTAGGTGTCAGATCGCTACCCTGTGACAGTGCAGTCACAGCCAAGCTGGACGACGTAACAGAACTGTCACGCAGACGTCTTAATCCGCTGACCATTCCGGGGCAGGTTCCGCGCCGGACGAACCGGTCGACCGGCGTGGTCCGATTCCCTTTTCCGGACGTCCATGACCTGGCTATTCCTGCCCTTTCTGATCGCTATCGTGGTCGCCGCCTATCTGGCGGCGCGTCGACTGGCGCGTAAGCGCGGTAAGGGACAGAACCCCCATTCGCGTCCCGGCCAACATGGGGCCTATGCCCTGATCTGGACGGCGGTACCGGCGCTGGTCGTCCTGCTGGGCGTGGCCGTCTTTTCGACCCCGATGGAGCGATCGCTGACCCTGGCTGGCGCGCCCGAGGCCGTGCAGGAACTGGAGCCCTTCCGGCGAGAGGCCTTCTTTGCCGATGCCCGCAATGTCGGAGCCGGCAAGCCGACTGCGCAGATCTGGCCCGCGCCCTACGCCGAACTGCTGCCCGTCGAGGGCCAGCGCGCCAAGCGAATTGGCCAGACCATCGGACTGGGCGGCGGCGTCGGGGCCCTGCTGGCGGCGCTGCTGGGCGGGCTTTTCGTCTTCAGCCAGATCCGTCCGGCCATGCGAGCGCGCAACCGCGTCGAGGGCTGGATCGTCGGGGCGCTGTTCGTCTGTTCGGCCGTCGCGGTTCTGACCACCATCGGCATCATCGGATCGCTGCTGTACGACTCGGTGCGGTTCTTCTCCGAAATCCCGATCGCCAACTTCCTGTTCGGCACCCAGTGGAGCCCGCAGACGGCCATTCGCGCCGACCAGGTCGGCTCGACCGGCGCGTTCGGGGCCCTGCCCCTGTTCGCAGGCACCTTCCTGATCATGCTGATCGCCATGGCCGTGGCCGCGCCCGTCGGCCTGTTCTCGGCCATCTATCTGTCGGAATACGCGGGCCCGCGCTTCCGGGCGATGATCAAGCCGGTGCTGGAGATTCTGGCGGGCGTGCCGACCGTGGTCTACGGCTTCTTCGCCGCCCTGACGGTGGGTCCGGCCTTCCGCGCCTTTTTCAACGATCTGGGAGCCATGCTGGTCGGGGGACCGCTGGACGGGCTGGGGCAGTATCTGATGCTGGTGCAGAACCAGATGGCGCTCGTGGCGGGCATGGTCATGGGCATCATGCTGATCCCCTTCGTCAGCTCGCTGTCCGACGACATCATCAATGCCGTGCCGCAATCCCTGCGCGACGGCAGCTATGCGATGGGGGCGACCAAATCCGAGACGGTCAAGCGCGTGCTTCTACCCGCCGCCCTGCCCGGCGTCGCGGGGGCCATGCTGCTGGCCATGTCGCGAGCGATCGGCGAGACCATGATCGTGACCATGGCGGCGGGCCTGGCCGCCAATCTGACCCTCAATCCGCTCGATACGGTGACGACCGTGACCGTCCAGATCGTGACCCTGCTGACCGGCGATCAGGAGTTCAACAGCGCCAAGACCCTGTCGGCCTTCGGCCTGGGCCTGACCCTGTTCCTGGTGACCCTGATGCTGAACATCGTCGCCCAGCGCATCGTCCAGAAATACCGGCAGCAGTATGACTGACGCGACCACTACCCCCGCGGACACCTCCGCCCGTACAGACCGCCTGCGCGCAGGCCTGAAGCGCCGCTATGCGCGCGAGGGCCGGTTCAAGCTCTATGGCCTGTTGGCCATCGGCGTGGCCGTTGGCTTCCTGCTGCTGCTGCTGGGCCGGATCATCGAGCAGGGGCATACGGCCTTCTATGCCCACACCCTGACGACGCCAGTCTATATGGACCCCGCACGGGTCGATCGCGCCTATCCGCAAGGCACCAACTTCGAACTGCTGGTCGCCGAGCAGCAGTTGGCGCGGTTCGGCATCACCGACGATGCGGCCGGTACCAAGGCGCTGGCCATGCGCAGCCTGTTCTCGTCCGAGCTGAAGTTCGTGGCCGCCGAGCGCGTGACCAGCAATCCGAACGTCATCGGCCAGACCCTGCCCATCGCCGCGCCCCTGTCGGACGATGCGGACCTGTATTTCAAGGACGAGATCAGCCGCGACACGCCGCAGGATCAGCGCCGCCTGACGGATGAGCAGATCGACTGGCTGGACCGGATGGAGGCCTCGGGCAACGTCTCGTCGCACTTCAACACCGGCCTGTTCACCAAGGGTGACTCGACCGAGCCGGAGCTGGCGGGCGTGCTGGGGGCCATCGTCGGCTCGGCCTTGATGCTGATGATCACGGCCGTCATCGCCATTCCGCTGGGTGTCGGCGCGGCGGTCTATCTGGAAGAATTCGCGCCTCGCGGACGGCTGACGGACCTGATCGAGGTCAACATCAACAATCTGGCCGCCGTGCCGTCGATCATCTACGGCCTGCTGGGTCTGACCCTGTTCATCAACTGGATGCACCTGCCTCGCGCCAGCCCGCTGGTCGGGGGTCTGGTCCTGGCCCTGATGGCCCTGCCGACCATCATCATCGCCACCCGCTCGTCGCTGAAGGCCGTGCCGCCGTCGATCCGCGAGGCGGCCCTGGCCATGGGCGCGTCCAGGACCCAGACGGTATTCCAGCACACCCTGCCCCTGGCCATGCCCGGCGTCATGACCGGCTCGATCATCTCCATGGCTCATGCCCTGGGTGAGACCGCCCCCCTCCTGCTGATCGGCATGGTCAGTTTCATTCCTGGCATTCCGACCAGCCTGATCGAGCCGACGGGTGCCCTGCCCTCGCTGGTCTATATCTGGGAGAACGCATCGGAACGCGCCTTCCACGAACGGACGGCTGCGGCCATCCTGGTCCTCCTCACCTTCATGATTATCATGAATGCCGCCGCAATCATTCTGCGTCGGCGCTTTGAACGCCGGTGGTAGTGTTATGAAGTTCAACATCTTTCGCGCACCCGACGGCACGGAAAGTGCCCCCGCCAGCACCACGCCCGTCATGAGCGCCCCGCCCGTAGTTCACGGCAGCGCGCCTGTGGGTCCGACCAAGATCGCCGCCCGCGACGTCTCGGTGTTCTATGGCGAGAAACAGGCCCTGTACGACGTCTCGCTGGACATCCCGGACAAGACGGTCACGGCCCTGATCGGTCCGTCTGGCTGCGGCAAGTCAACCTTCCTGCGGACCATGAACCGCATGAACGACACCATACCGGGCGCCCGCGTCACCGGCCGGATCGAGATGGATGCCGAGGACATCAACGCCCGCGCCGTCGATCCCGTCCTGCTGCGTGCACGCGTCGGCATGGTGTTCCAGAAGCCCAACCCCTTTCCCAAGACCATCTACGAAAACGTCGCCTATGGTCCGCGCATCCACGGCCTGGCCTCCACCAAGGGCGAGCTGGACGCGGTTGTCGAGGCCTCGCTGAAGCGCGCCGGTCTGTGGGAAGAGGTCGCTGATCGCCTTCACTCGCCGGGCACCGGCCTGTCGGGCGGTCAGCAGCAGCGTCTGGTCATCGCCCGCGCCATCGCGGTCGAGCCCGAAGTCATCCTGATGGACGAGCCCTGCTCGGCCCTGGACCCCATCGCCACGGCCAAGATCGAGGAGCTGATCGACGAACTGCGCGAGCGCTACTGCATCGTGATCGTCACCCACTCCATGGCGCAGGCCGCCCGCGTGTCGCAACGCACCGCCTTTTTCCACATGGGCCGTCTGGTCGAGACGGGTGACACCGAAGAAATCTTCACCAATCCGCGCGAACGGCGCACGCTGGACTACATCACGGGACGCTTCGGCTGATGAACCAGCACACCGTAAAAGCGTATGGCGACGAGCTTAACCAGCTGACGGCAGAGGTCGCCCGCATGGGTGGCCTGGCCGAAGCTCAGGTGGCCGACGCCGTCGACAGCGTCGCCCGCCGCGACGTGGCCCTGGCCCGCGCGGTCGTCGAGCGTGACGCCAAGCTGGACGCCATGCACCGCGAGATTGAGAAGAAGGCCATCCGCCTGATCGCGCTGCGCCAGCCCGTCGCTTCAGACCTGCGCCGGGCGCTTGCGGCGATGAAGCTGGCCGTCGATCTGGAACGGACCGGCGACCTGGCCAAGAACATCTCCAAGCGCGCCCTGATCCTGGCCGAGGGCGAGCCGATGCAGCCCCTGACCCGCTCCATCGAACGGATGGGCAAGCTGGTGTCGATGCGCCTGCGCGACGTTCTGGATGCCTATGCCGCCGGCGAGGTCGATCGGGCCGTCGCCGTCTGGAACACCGACGACGAAGTCGACGAGCACTACAACAGCCTGTTCCGCGAACTGCTGACCTACATGATGGGCGATCCGCGCACGATCAGCGCCTGTACCCATCTGTTGTTCATGGCCAAGAACCTGGAACGTATCGGCGACCACGCGACCAACATCGCCGAGACCATCTATTACGAGATCACGGGCCAGGAGTTCAGCGGGGAGCGTCCCCGCTGGAATCCCGAGGACCAGCCGGGTGCCGACGTCGGCCCCAACTAGACGACCCCGCTAGACCGGAGAATACGCCGTGCAGCCTTATATTCTGGTGATGGAAGACGAGGACGCGCTCGCGACCCTGCTGTCGTACAATCTCGAGAAAGAGGGCTACCACGTCGTGGTCGCCTCCGACGGCGAGGAAGGCATGCTGCAGATCGACGAGCGGCTGCCCGATCTGGTCCTGCTGGACTGGATGCTGCCCAAGCTGTCGGGCATCGAGGTCTGCCGCCGCATCCGGGGCAAGGCCGAGACCCGCAACCTGCCGATCATCATGCTGACCGCACGCGGCGAGGAGAGCGACCGTATCCGGGGTCTTGATACCGGGGCCGACGATTATCTAACCAAGCCCTTTTCCATGACCGAGCTGACGGCCCGCATCCGTGCCGTGCTGCGCCGCATCCGCCCCGGCCTGGCCGACGACCGGATCAATCACGGCGACATCGTTATCGACCGCGTGGCCCACCGAGTCCGCCGCGCTGGCAATGAGATCCATCTGGGCCCGACCGAATTCCGCCTGCTGGACCACTTCATGCAGCACCCGGGCCGCGTCTTCAGCCGCGAACAGCTGCTGGATTCCGTCTGGGGCAGCGACGTCTATGTCGAGGCGCGCACCGTCGACGTCCACGTCGGCCGGCTGCGCAAGGCGCTGAACGTCGAGGGCACGGTGAACCCGATCCGGACCGTCCGCTCGGCGGGCTATTCGCTGGATCTGGGCGGCTGAACCGCGATCAGAACGGGAAGAAGATCGGGATCGCCACCATGGCGGCGGCCCAGGTGATCAGGTTCAGCGGGATGCCGATCCGCACGAAGTCCATGTAGCTGTAGCCGCCCATGTTGAAGACCAGCACATTGGTCTGATAGCCGAACGGCGTGGCAAAGGCCGCCGACGCGGCCATCATGACGCAGACGAGAAACGGACGGGGATCAACGCCCAGACTTTCGGCCAGAGCCACCGCGACCGGCGTGATCAGCACCGCCACCGTGGCATTGGACAGCAGTTCGGTCGCAAACAGGGTTACGCCATAGAGCACGATCAGCGCCCCGAGCGGACCCAGTGGCCGGATCACATCGATCAGCCGCTCGGCCCCCGCCGAGGCCAGACCCGTCACCTCGATGGACGTGCCGACAACGACCATGCCCGCGATCAGCAGCAGGATTTCAGGACGCAGACCGGCATAGGCTTCCTCGGTCGTGATGACCCGAAGCAGGATCAGGGCGACCGCTCCGGCAAAGGCGGAGGCCGCGATCGGGGCCCAGCCCATGGCCGCTGACAGAATGACGATCACGAAGACGCCCAAGGCGATCATGGCCTGTTTCAGATTGAACGGCCGGTCTGCTGCACCGAACAGGGTGACATCCCCCAGATGGGCATCGCCGGAGCCATCGGACTGGTTGCGGGATTCGCCCAGCCGGGGCAGGCCGAACGGCAGGATCCGCCGGCGCTTGCTGGCGGCGGCCTCCGCTTCCAGACGACGCGCCTCTTCCATCTCGGCCTGGCGGGCGCGTTCTGCCTCGTCTTCGGCCACGGAACGACCCAGTTGCCGCGCACCCACGAAATACAGCCACAGTCCGCCCACCAGGGCGATGCTGAGACCGACGGGTGTGATCTCGAACAGGGTGAAGACATGCTGGCCCGCGTTGCGCGCCATGTCGTTGACCAGCAGGTTGGTCGAGGTACCGATCAGGGTCAGCAGTCCGCCCAGAACACTGACGTGACTGAGGGGCATCAGGAACCGCTTCGGGGACAGCTTCAGCGATTCGGCCACGTCGCGGATGACCGGCGCGGCCAAGACGACAACGGGCGTATTGTTCAGAAAGCCCCCGACGGCACCGCACATGCCGATGACCATCCATATCCCGCGCGCGCCGACCCTCTTTGCCAGGGCCGAAGCCTGACGAATGAGCAGACCCAGCAGGCCCGTAACCTCGATGGCGTAGGCAATGACGAACAGACCGGCCAGGGCGATGACTGCCGGGCTGGCAAAAGCCCCCTGCACCTCGACCGGCCGTACGACACCCATGATCAGCAGCGCTGCCGCACCCGTCAGGGCGACCACGTCGGCGCGGAGCTTCCCATGAATCAACGCGCCGATGACGGCGACGAGGACCACCAGAGCGGCAATCTGATCGAAATTCATACGCTCTGCTGCCCCCGCAGACCCACGACGTCAACCATAAGGCGGACGCGGGTCCACACGAAAGCGTTTGACGTGCTAGGGTGGTTGCATGCCCAGACCGCCCCTACGTCTTCGCTCTCCCCTGTTCGCCCTCGCCGCCGCCAGCCTGCTTGTGGGACTGGCGTCCTGCGACCGGAAGACTGAAGCGCCAGTCGAAGTGCCGACGCCTGCGCCAGCCCCCGCGCCGATCACGGTTGCGGCCACGCCCATCGTCTTTGATCGCGCAGGATTTCTGGCCGCCGTCGACACGGCCGTTGCGGCCTATGCCAGCGGGGCTTCGCTGTCAGGCCAGGACACCTTGGTGGGGCGTCGCTTCATGATCCGTCAGGCCTTCGGTTGCGGTGGGCCCCTACCCTCTACGGCCGTGGTCAGCGATGGCCTGGCCGGCTGGTCGGCCAGCGAGGACGGCCAGACACAGCGCCTGACACTGACGCCCGGCGACTGGACGGATACCGCGCTCGTCGCAGGCGAAGAGCCGATCTGGGAGGCGGCCGAAGGGATATGGCTCGCCCGGCCCTGGCTGCGTGCTGACACCTGTCCGCAGGTTCGCGCGGACCAGACCCCGGCCGGCCCCGCAGCTGTCAGTTCGCCTCAGACCGTAGGCCTGGCCGCCGTATTCGAGCCCGAGGGATCGCGTCTGGATCGTCGCAACGGTCGGGCCTACAGCTTCACCATTCGTGGTGAGGGGGACCAACCCCCGCCCCCGCACACGGGTGGCTACCGGCTGGTGCTGGAGGGCCGGTTCACCGCCTTCCCGGATGGCCGGGCCATACACTGCCGCGCCAGCAGCGTGGACCAGCGCCCTGTGTGTATCGCAGCAGTGCAGCTGGATCGTGTCGCCTTCGAGGATACGGACGGCAGTGTGCTGAGCGACTGGCGGACCGGCTGATCCGGCAGGACCGAGGGCGCTTCACAAGTCGTGCGAACGCTATACGGTTCGAGCCCTGACTTCAGGGAGCCTGCCTTATGCGCCGTCGGACCTTTCTTTCGACCCTGCCCGCAGGAGCCTTGATTGCTGGTGCAAGCGCAGGGCACGCTCAGGCGTGGTCGCAGACTCAGGCTCAGGTGCCTGCAGCAACCCCACCTCCCCGACCCCGTCCTGTCGATCCGTATGCCGGCATCGGCCCCGGCGACCGCAACAGCGGGGTGAAGTTCGTCGGGCGCTCGACCGTCTGGGGGGCCAATGGCGCAGCGGCGACGGCGCATCCGACCGCGACCCTGATCGGGATCGAGACGCTTAAGCGCGGCGGCTCGGCCATTGACGCGGCCATCGCCATCAATGCGGCGCTGGGTTTTCTGGAGCCGGTGGCCAACGGCATTGGCGGCGATGCGTTCTGCATGATGTGGGACCCGGCTCAGCGGAAGGTCGTCGGCTTCAACGGCTCGGGCAACAGCCCGCAGGGGCTGTCGCTGGCGACGGCGCGCTCAAAGGCTGTGGACGGCTATCTGCCCGCGGTCGGGGCGGTGACAGTCAATGTGCCCGGTACCGTCGACGCCTGGTGGAGCGCGCATCAGCGGTACGGCAAGCTGCCGTGGAAGGATGTTCTGCTGCCCGTCGCCGAGCTGTGCGAACAGGGCGTGCCCATGCCCCAACTGATCGCCTGGTACCTGGAGCGCGGCATGGCCGGCTTCGACCGCCGCGCTGCCCTGATCGAAGAGAACGAGAACAGGAAGCGCGTCTACGCACCGGGCGGCCGCACACCCAGGGTCGGCGAGGTCTTCGCCAATCCGGACCTGGGCCGCACCTATCGTCTGATCGCCGAGGGCGGGCGCGATGCCTTCTATGACGGGCCGCTGGCCGATCAGATGCAGGCCTATTTCCGGCGCATCGGCGGCTGGATGACCCGCGCTGACCTGGCCGCGCACCGCACCGAATGGGTCGAGCCGATCCGCACCACCTATCGCGGTGTCGAGGTGTATGGCCTGGGCCCCAATACCCAGGGGCTGTCGACCAATCAGATCCTGAACATCTGCGAGCAGTTCGATCTGAAGGGCATGGGCTTTCAGTCCGCCGCATCGGTCCACCACCAGGCCGAGGCCAAGCGACTGGCCTTCGAAGACCGGGCGAAATGGTTCGCCGATGCGCGCTTCAGCCAGACACCGGTCGAGTGGCTGAACTCCAAGGAATACGCCATCCAGCGCGCCCGCCTGATCCGGCCCGACCGGGTCATGGACCGCGTCTTCCCCGGCGATGCGCCCACGCAAGGTGACACCACCTATTTCAGCGTGGCAGACAAGGACGGGATGATGGTCAGCTGGATCCAGTCCAACTATCGCGGCATGGGCTCCGGCCTGGTGCCCGACGGGGTCGATGGCCAGACCCTGGGCTTCATGTTCCAGGACCGGGGCGAGCTGTTCGCCCTGACCGACGGCCACCCCAACGTCTATGCGCCAGGCAAGCGGCCCTTCCACACCATCATCCCCGGCTTTGCCTGCAAGGATGGCGAGCCCTGGATGGCCATGGGCGTCATGGGCGGCGGCATGCAGCCTCAGGGCCAGGCTCAGATCATCATCAACATGGTCGACTACGGCCTGGACCCGCAAGAAGCCGGCGACAGCCCGCGCTGGCAGCACTACGGCTCGTCCGAGCCGACCGGGCAGCCAGCGCAGGGCGTCGGCGTCCTGCACCTGGAGACCGGCGTGCCTGAGGCGACGAAGCGCGCACTGGAGCAGATGGGCTGGGTGCTGGGTCCGCCCGACGGCGGCTTTGGCGGTTATCAGAACGTGGTACGACAGATCAACGAACGCGGCCCCTGGACCTATGGTGCGGCGACCGAAATGCGCAAGGATGGTATCGCCATCGCCTACTGACGCACTAGGGCCCGCGCGATCAGTTCGTCCGCCGTCACGCCGCGCGGCGCGAAGGCGATGGCAGGCCAGTCCGGGCTGATGCGGTCCAGGGCCAGCATGATGCCCAGACCATGATCCTGGCTCCACTGGGTCTGGCCCCCGCGCACGAAGGTGGTGGCATCGACGGGGGACAACCGCCCGCCGCGGGGATCAGTCAGCCACGTCCAGGCGGCCCAGTTGCCGGTGCCTTCCAACGTCAAAAAGACATCGTCAGCCTCGGCGTAGACGGTATCCGCGCCGGTGAACCACCGCTCACGACGCTGGCCCATCCGCTGCGCAGCCTGCGACAGGGCAGTGTGCGCCCCCTCGGCTCCCAGGGCCGTGGCGGCACCGTAAAACAGGTCGCGTTCGGCCTCATAGGCAGCCTGGTAGCCAGCGCGGGCACCGAACCGATCCTGGACGATGTCGTCGTCGGTATCCTCGGGCAGACCGCGCATCAGCAAATCATCGACCCGACGCCCCAGCCCCAGACCCTGCTGGGTATGGGCGAACTCATGCATGAAGACGACCATAGACAGCAGCCGCCAATCGCGTGGCTCCGAGCCGTTTGCCTGCCACAGCGAAGGCAGGGCCATAATGAAGAACATGCCCCCGTCCGATGTCGGAGACGCGAAGGCCAGCCGCGTGGCCGGCACAGATGAGCCATCCGGCAGGGCCACCTGCCCCGCATGAGCGCTGGCCTGGGCTGAGTAACGTCGCAGGCCCACACGGAAGTCACCACGCCGATCAGGGGTTAGGGTATAGGCGCAGCGTGCATCGAACAGGGTAATGACCGGCGTCACAGGCTGGGCGATGCGCAGCCGCTCGCGATCCAGCCGATCCCAGGCCCCCAGCGCCTGAGCCGTCCAGCTGCGCACCCCGCCTGCAAACCGACAGGGCGGCGCAGGCTCTATCAGCGGCGCAGCGGACAAGGTCAAAGCGGACAAGAAACTGAGGATCATGGCCGGGCTTAATGTCCGACAGCTGCGGTAGGTTCAAATGAACTCATGGTCATGCGTCCGCCACAATCTCGCCCACCCATAGTTGTCGGGCAGCGCTGGCTGCGTGGACGGGGGTTCTTATGATTGCGCTATTCGCTGCGGCCTTGCTGTCGAGCCAGTCACCCTGCGATGCGCCGCAAGGCACACCCGCACTGCTGGAGCGACCGGAGCGCATCATCGTCGTCGGCGAAACACACGGCACGGTCGAGACTCCCACGGCTTTCTTGTCGATTGTCTGTGAGGCAGCGCGTCAGGGTCCGGTGTCGGTGGGTCTGGAGCTGCCGGAGACGGACAAGCCGTTGCTGGATTTCGTCATGGCGGCACCTGATGAGGCGACGGCTACGCGCTTTCTCAAAGCTGGAGATTTCGGTGATCCACGCCGCGATGACGGTCGGCACAGCCAAGCCATGTTCGACATGATCATCGGCTTCTGGAGGCTGAAGGCAGCGGGCCATGACATCGCCTTGCGACCCTTTGCGGCGCGGATGTCAGTGATCACCGGGCGCGACCAAGGCTGGTGGGAGCTGGAGATGGCCTATGGCATGAGCCGTCCACTGGTCGACCGTCCACAGGCGCGCATCTTCATTCTGGTCGGCAATCTACATGCACGCAAACTGCCATTCGCCGACTGGCCTGAGGTTGGCCTGCCTGCTGCCGGCCATCTTTACGGCCCCGACACCCTGACCCTTAACACGCCTCAGCAGGGTGGTGGCAGCTGGGGGTGCCGCCAGATTTGCGGCCCTCATACGGACCGGGAAATCCACGACGCCGAGGCACGCGGCATCATTCTGGCACCGCATGAGGAAGGCGCGTTCGATGGCGTGCTGGCGGTGGGACCGACCACCGCCTCTCCGCCCGCCGCACTTCAGCCCGCCACGACCTCTTCCGGCTCCAGCTCATAGACGGTCGCACAGTATTCGCAGGTGACGCGGATCTTGCCATCGGCCTCGACCATGTCGCCACGCTCCTCGGGCGTGAAGGAGGTCAGGACACCGGCGATGCGGCCCTTTGAACAGCGGCATTCGGCCACCAGAGCGCGGGCGTCCTCCAGCCGCACACCATCCTCGTGGAACAGACGGAACAGCAAGGTCTCCGGCGTAATCGTGGGGTCCAGCAGTTCGTCGTCGGCCAGGGTCTGGAACAGGGCACGGCTGCGGTCCCAGGCCTCTTCAGTCGATCCCCGCGCCTCGTCGCCCGCGATCAGCTGGATCAGCGCCCCGCCCGCGCGCCAGCTGCGGCCCGCTTCGGTCGAGACTTCGCCAACCGCCAGGCGCACCTTGGTCGGGATCTGTTCGGACTGCTGGAAATAATGTTCGGCGGCCAGCGACAGGCTTTCACCCTCGATGGGCGTGATCCCTTGGGTACGCTCGAAGTCGGGGCCGCGGTCCAGGGTCATGACAAAGACACCCTGTCCCAGCAATGCCCGCGCGCCGGGCCGCAAGAAGCCCTGAGATGCCGCAGCCACCTCATCGGCATCGAACCGGCAATATCCGCGCATGCGGCCGTCGGTGTCGTAATCGGCCACCACATAACGCACCGGCCCATCGCCCTGGGCCTGAACAATCAGACGGCCCTCGAACTTCAGGCTGGAGCCGACCAGCGCTGCCAGGGCACAGGCCTCGCCCAGCAGCGCCGCGACAGGCTCGGGGTAGTCATGAGCCGCCAGGATGGTGTCGATGGTGTCGCCTAGGCGCACGAGGCGGCCGCGTACGGGCCAGCCCTCGATCTGAAAGGCGGCGGCCAGGTCGTCGCGGATCGGCGAAACGGCGGTGGGGGGCGCGTGATCAGTCACGGCGTCTCCTTGGAATGACGGCGATAATCGGAAGGGTCGCAAGATAGGTAGGCCGGACGGCAAACGTAAGTCCTGCAACCCGTGTAGGCTTTCTCGTCAGGAAAACCTTGGCCATAAGTGGGAACTTCTTGCGGCGTGGATCGCTGTTGCTGCAACGCGGAACGGGCGTTTCGCGACCTCCGGCGTCCCACGACGCCGCCCACGAAAAGGCAGACATTTCATGGACCAGCAGTTTTCCCCCATCGACGAAATCCGCAAGCACCCTGGCATCACCGGCGGGGTGGTCGCCGTTCTGGCCGGTGTCGGTATTGCCGCCCTGCTGCTGAGCCAGCGGTCGGGCCCGACCCGCTACGAGCGCCTGCGTGAGCGCTTCGACCCGCGCGGTTGGGTCGATACCGACGGCCTGCGTGGTCGATTTGGCGGCCTGGCCGACACGGTCCGCAGTACGCTGTCCGACGCCGGTGAACGGGCGCATGACTTCACGGATGAAGCGCGTCACCGCTCTAGCCGCTGGTTCGACGACACACGTCGCGGTTCGCGCAAGGCCCTGAAAAAGCATGGCAAGACGGCGCGCCGCTATGCCAGCGACGCAGGCCATTACGCCCGCGACCATGCCAAGGAAGGCGGAGCCATTCTGGCGCTGGTGACCATCGCCGCTGCCATCGCCGCGGCCGCCTATGACACCCAGCAGCCCGACAGCAAGATCCGCAAGCTGGGCCGTTTCTAGGACCACGGCGACCTAAGCGGTTGCTGCACTTGCGAAGGTGAGACAAGGTCGCGGGATGTCTGATCCCGCGACCCTTATTTTTGACTTCGATTCCACGCTGGTCCGGATCGAGACCTTGGAGGCTCTGGCCGACGTCGCCCTGGCCGGCCATTCGGAAGCTGACGCGATCCGCGCGGATGTCGCGCGCCTGACCGATCAGGCCATGAATGGCCAGATCGGCTTCGGCGAGGCGCTGAAGCAGAGATTGGCCCTGCTTCCCCTCACCCACAAACACGTCCAGGCGCTGGCCAACCGCATCCTTGAAGAAGGCACGCCATCCGTCCGGCGTAACCTGCGTTTCTTCCGCGAGAATGCGCACCGCATCGTCATCCTGTCCGGCGGCTTTCGTGAGATCATCACCCCGATCGCCGAGCGCCTGGGCATCGCGCCCGATCGGGTCCTGTGCAACGACCTGACCTACGATGCGACAGGCCGCGTGACGGGCGCAGTTGAGACCAATCCCCTGGCCCATGCCGACGGCAAACCGAAGGTCATCGCGGCGCACGACTTCCCCCGCCCCATCGTCATGATCGGTGACGGCTGGAACGATGCCGAGGTCAAGCTGGCCGGGGCCGCAGACCGCTTCTATGCCTATACCGAGATCGTGCGGCGCGAGCGGGTGGTCGAGGTCGCGGATGCCGAGGCCCCGTCCATGGACGAACTGCTGCATGCCGAGGGTCTGGCCGGGCGCTGGTCCTATCCCCGCAGTCGCATTCGCATGCTGCTGCTGGAAAACATACACCCCGCCGCCGTCGATCGACTGGAAGAGGCAGGCTATTCGGTAGAGACCCGCAAGGGCGCGCTGGACGAGGACGAACTGATCGCGGCCCTCAAGGGCGTGCACGTCCTGGGCATTCGCTCCAAGACCACGGTCAGCGCACGGGTCCTGGAACAGGCCGACCGGCTGATGGCCGTCGCCGCCTTCTGCATAGGGACGAACCAGATCGATCTGGAGGCGGCCTCGGCGCGCGGCGTGGCGGTGTTCAATGCCCCCTATTCCAACACCCGCAGCGTGGTCGAGCTGGCCATCGGCCTGACCATCACCCTGATGCGCGACGTGGCCGACAAGTCTGCTGCGATGCACCAGGGTCAGTGGAACAAGTCCGCCGACGGCTCGCGCGAACTGCGTGGCAAGACGCTGGGCATCGTCGGCTATGGGGCCATCGGTTCGCAGCTGTCGGTCCTGGCCGAGGCGCTGGGCATGCGGGTGATCTTCCACGATTTGTCCGAGCGACTGGCGCTGGGCAATGCGCGGCGCATGCGCTCGCTGGAGGCCCTGCTGAGCGAGGCCGATGTCGTGTCGCTGCATGTGGATGGCCGGACCGACAACACCGCCCTGATCGGCGCGGCGCAGTTCCAGGCCATGAAGCCGGGAACGCTGTTCCTGAACCTGTCGCGCGGCCATGTCGTCGATATCGGAGCCCTGGCCCAGGCGATCGGCGCGGGCCGGATCGGCGGAGCGGCGCTGGACGTCTTCCCCGAGGAGCCGCGCACCAATGCCGACCCGTTCAACAGTCCACTGATGGGGCTTAAGAACGTCATTCTGACGCCCCACATCGGCGGCTCAACCGAGGAGGCGCAGGAGGCCATCGCCGAGTTCGCGGCCGAGCGGTTGCTGGGCTATCTGAACCGGGGCGACACGACCTTCTGCGTCAATCTGCCTAACGTCCAGCTGGCCGAGGTGTCCGGCGCGCACCGCATCTTGCACATCCACACCAACCAACCGGGGGTGCTGGCCGAGCTGAACCGCGAACTGACCTCTGCCGGGCTGAACATCCTGGGACAACATCTGAAGACGGACGAACGGACCGGCTATGTCATTACCGACGTGGACCGCGACTATGATCCAGAAGCGCTCCGTGCCCTGAAGAGTGTTGCCGGAACGCTGCGCTTTCGAATGTTGCACTGAAAGCTGACGCAGCGGCATCTTGCGTCCTGCGCGAACGGGCGCACAGTCCCCTCAACGGTCGCATGATGACGGCCGAGGGAGGATCAACATGTCTCGTTTTCTGCGCAACGCCTGCGCGGCCGCACTGGCCGTGGCCGCTTTCGGCACAGTCACCAGCGCCGCCCAGGCCCAGACCTACAATCGCCTGGTCGTGTTCGGCGACAGCCTGAGCGACAATGGAAATCTGTTCGCCATCTCGGGCCAGCCGCCCGCACCCTATTTCCAGGGTCGCTTCTCGAATGGTCCCGTCTTCACAGAATTGCTGGGCTTCAACGCCGGGCGGTTTACAGCTGGTGCCCCGGTGACCGGCAGCGTCAACTATGCCTTCGGCGGTGCGCGGACAGACTTTGCCGCCTCCCCTCCAGGCATGCGGGCACAGTTGGCCAGCTACACCGGCGCGGGCGGCACCTTCGGAGCTAATGATCTGGTCAGCGTCCTGGGCGGGGCGAATAACATCTTCCAGGCATTCCCTGGTGCCGCGGCAAATCCGCTGACGGCGCAAAGCACCATGCAAGCGGTCGCGGTGTCGGCCGCCAGCGACATCAATGTGATCGTCAACAGCATCGCGCAGGCAGGCGCAGGGACCATATTGGTCAGCAATCTGCCGCGACTGGGCATTACGCCACAGTTCGCAGCCACAAATCCTCTGGTCGGTCCGGCCGGATCGGCCCTGGCGGATTTTTCGGGCACGACGTTCAACAGCGCCTTGCTCTCCAACCTGTTCACGACGGCGGCGGCTCGGCCGGGCAGCAACATCATCTTGATGGACCTGTACAAGATCAGCGATCCGTTGAGGGCCAACCCGGGCCGGTTCGGCCTGACCAATGTGACGGATAGCTGTTTCACGGGGGTCAGCGTCTGCGCCAATCCCGATGGCTACCTTTACTGGGACGGGGTTCACCCCACTGCTGCAGGCCACCGTCTGCTGGCGCAACTGGCCAACGACTACCTCTACTACGGCGACATCGGCGCCCAATCGACGGTCCAGGCCGAAACCGGCTTCCGTCAGCGCCAGGACCTTCTGGACCTGACGGGAGAGATGGTGTCCGGCTATGCACCCTGGGTGCCAGGGACCCATATGACCTTTGCCGTCATCGCCGACAGCGTCGAGACAGATGCACGTGGCAGCATCGCCTCTGCCGACGCCACAGGCTGGGGCGGTCGGGCCGGTCTGGACTATGTCGCATCGCCCACCGCCCGGTACGGTTTCACCGCCACCCTGCGCGAGACCGAGGTCGAGGCCGGGGCCATGCAGTTCGACGTACGCTCCTATGCCATCGACGCCTATGCCGGCTGGCGTATGGGGGACATGTTCCTGAACGCGACTGCAGGCGGCTCGATCGACCAGTATGACGACATCTCGCGCCTAACGTCCCTGGCCCCGATCGTGCACATGGGCGAGACCGACGGCGGCAGCCTGGGGGCCAAGGTTCAGGCAGGTCTGTGGTTCGACATGGGCGGCATCGCCATCTCGCCGCGCGCGGCCCTGTCTTACGTATCGACGGACGTGAATGCCTACAACGAAACGGGCTTCGCGGCTGAATACGGCTATCAGGACCGCACGGTGGCCGCCGCCAGCGGCGAAGTCTCCTTGAGGGCCGAAGGCGGAGGGGACGACGTCAACTTCTATGTCGAGGGCGGCTATCGCGACACCTTCGGTGACAGCAGCGACGACGTTCGGGTCGGCATCGCCGGCAATCCGGCCCAGATCCTGTCGCGTTCGTTCGACGATCCGTTCGGGGGCTCTCTGATGGCGTCTGCCGGCGTGGAAGCGGACGTCGGACCGTTCCGGATGTCGGCGGGCTATCGTGGCCGCTTCGGTGACAGTGCCGACAGCCATGTCGGGGCGATAACGTTGAAACTGCCGCTCCAGTAGCACCTTTCGAACTTGAACAAGGGGCGCGCGATCATCGGGTCGTGCGCCCCTTTTGTGTTCCATGCCTGCGACGACCTGCCGCTACGGACGCCCCAAAGTCGCCCCACGGAGTCTTAGAAAGGCGGCCTTCCCGGTCGCCGACCGAGAGCGTCGCCTGAAGTCTGCGGCCCGTCGGCACCCCAACCGCTCTTAGAGCCAGACGGAGCCGACGCCGCCCATGCGACGCCTGATGCTGACCGCCCGGTCTTTCCTGATCCACTCCAGCCAACTGGCCATCCTGGCCAGTGTGGCTGTCTTCGCTGCTGCTGCAGCCCCCCTGCCCCCTGCCATGCAGACTGAAGTCGAAGCTGTACTAGCCCCGGAAGTCACTGAGACAACGGCCGTTGTGCAGGCGCCCGGCCCCGTGACCCGGCTGATCGCCTTTTCCGAGCCCGTGCGCGGCTATGCGATCAACTCGCCCTTCGGCCTGCGTCGTCTGGCCGACGAGGCGGCGGCGCGCCACCACGACGGTGTCGATATCGCTGCTCCGATGGGCACCAGCGTTTACGTCGCCAGCGAGGGCGTCGTGCTGCGGACTGGCTATGACGCCAATGGCTATGGGCGTTTCATCGAGGTCCGGCATCCCAATGGCATGACGACCCTGTACGGCCATCTCAGCAGGGTCGACGTCGCCTCTGGCACCGCCGTGAGTGATGGTGAGCGCATCGGCCTGGTGGGTTCGACCGGCCGTTCGACCGGCCCGCATCTGCATTTTGAGGTGCGTCGCGACGATCGTCAGATCAATCCCGTAAGAGTTCTGGGCCGCTCGCTGCCCGTAGTCGTTGCGCGGCCCGCTACAGCCTAGGTCCGTACCTTTTTTTCACCTTCTCCTGTCACGCTTGTCGGACAGGGGGACGAGTGCTGACGTTTTTCGACAATCTGGTCTCGCATCACGACTGGCGATGGGCCGCGTTGGCGGCGCTGATCTGTTTTGTCGGCGTGTCCATTGCCTTCAAGCTACTGGCAGACGCCCGGGAGGGGGCCCATCGCGGGCGTCTGACCAAGGGTCTGGGTTCCTTGGTCATAGGGTGCCTGACGATCTGGACGACCCATTTCGTGGCCATGAACGGCTACGACTTCGGCAGCATGCTGCATTTCCACGTCGGACTGGTGATAGCCTCCTATCTGGCGGCCCTGACATCAGTGTGCACGACCTATGTGATCTCCACCCGCGGCAAGACGGCCCCCTGGCGCGCCGTCGCCGGTGGTTCGGGGGCCGTATTGTTCGTCGTCATGGCCGTCCTCAGCCTGAAGGCGACCTTCGTTCAGGGCTATGCGATCCGGCTCGACTGGTCGGTCGTCACCATCGCCGCAGTCGTCAGTGCTCTGGTGACAGGTGCGGGGGCCTGGCAAAACAATAACAAGAGCGTCAGGCAGCTGATGATTGCCGCCCTGCTGGCATCGACGGGCGTCTTGCTTTCCCATTTCATCACCATGGGTGCCGTGACACTGGTGCCCGATCCTCTGGCAGTGCCAGCCAGCCATCTGGTCGGCGAAAACATCGTCAGCGGTTGGGTCCGCGGCTCGGTTGCGCTGGGGATCGGTATTGCGGGCTTTCTGGGCGGCCTGGTCTACTGGTCCCGGCACAGTGCCATTGCCCAGATCAGGGAAGCGATCGAGGCCATGCCTGACGGTATGGGGTTCTACGATGCGCGTGATCGGCTCATCCTCTGGAACGCTCGCTATGCCGAGCTCAACCCCCAGGTGGGACCCAGGCTCGTTACCGGCATGTCCTTCCGTGAGATTCTGCGGCTGGATCTGAAAGCCGGCGTGCACCCCGACACGGGTGGCGACGATGAAGCGTGGATCGAGGAGCGGATGAAGGTCCGCGCCAGCCTGTCCGAGACGGTCGAGCAGCAGCTTTCGGACGGTCGCTGGCTGAGAGTGCAGGATCGCGCCACCGCCGAGGGCGGCATCGTCACCCTGGTCAACGACATCACCGACCTGAAGCGCGATGCCCAGGCTCTGGCTGAGGCGCGGGATGCCGCCCAGGCCGCCAACACCGCCAAAAGCCAGTTCCTGGCCAATATGAGCCATGAAATCCGCACGCCACTGAACGGCGTCATCGGCGTGGCCCAAGCCCTGGCCCAGACTGAACTATCGGCTCAGCAGAAGGAAATGCTGCAGCTGATCCGTTCGTCGGGGCAGACGCTACAGGTTCTGCTCAGCGACATTCTGGACCTGGCGCGGGTCGAATCCGGGCGTCTGGAGCTGACGCCCGAGCCATTCGACCTGGGACGCGCCGTGCGCGAGGCGGCGCAGCTGTATGAAGCTATGGCCGGCGAAAAAGGCCTGCGCCTGATCGTGGAGGTCGCGCCTGAACTGGACGGCTGGGTGGTCGGCGATGTGGTGCGGATCAAGCAGATCCTGACCAATCTTGTGTTGAATGCGGTCAAGTTCACGGCCCGGGGCATGGTCACCCTGACCGCCCTGCCGGTGCCCGACCGCGAGGGCCGGCCCATGGTTCGTTTCACCGTCGAGGACACCGGCATCGGCTTCGATGCGGAGACGCGCAGCCGCCTGTTCAGCCGGTTTGAACAGGCGGACGGGGCCATCACGCGCAAGTTCGGCGGCTCGGGCCTGGGCCTGGCCATTTCGCATCAGCTGGCGGCCATGATGGGCGGCGAGTTGGACTGCGAGAGCGAAGTGGGTGGCGGTTCCGCCTTCATCCTGACCGTGCCCCTGCCCAAGGCCGAAGCTCCGGTTGCGGTTGTGCCCCCCGTGGCCGAAGCGACGACATCCCGTCATCTGCGCGTGCTGCTGGCCGACGACCATCCCGTAAATCGCAAGGTGGTCCAGATGATCCTGGCCCAGATCGGTATCGAGCTGGTCGAGACCGAGAACGGAGCCGAGGCCGTCGAGGCCTTCCGCCAGTCCGACTTCGACATCGTCCTGATGGACATGCAGATGCCGGTCATGGATGGCCTGCTGGCGACGCGCGAAATCCGGCAGTGGGAGGCTGTTGCGGGCCTCAAGCCCACGCCGATCGTCATGCTAACCGCCAATGCTTTGAGCGAGCACATCCAGGCCGGTGTCGCGGCGGGCGCAGACCGGCATCTGGCCAAGCCCTTCGATGCGGCAGAGCTGATCCAGCTGGTCAGCACCCTGCCCCACCGCACGGCCGCCCTCGCCGCCTGACCGGGGCCAGGCGGCGGGACCAACCCGTCCTATTCGTAGCCGTGTGCAGCCTCGTTAATCACCTGTGACGGCATGCGCGAGAAGTCGACGGCGACGGGCGTGGGGGCCTTGGCCTGAAAGGTCTTGATGACGTGTTCCAGGCGGCGGCGGACCTCGGTGGCGGCGTCGTTCGAGGGATCGAGGTCCAGTGGGGCCAGGCAGAAGTCGATGATGGCCTGGGGGCGTTGCAGCGGTTCCATGGTCTGTTTCCTGACTATTCGGCGGCTTGGAACTGGGCGGTTTCGGTCGATTCCTTCATGGCGGTCGTCGAGGACTGGCCGTTGGAGATGACCGTGGCGACCTGATCGAAATAGCCGGTGCCGACCTCGCGCTGGTGGCGGGTGGCGGTGTAGCCGATGGCTTCGTTGGCAAACTCGCGCTGCTGGAGCTCGGAATAGGCCGCCATGCCGCGATCGCGGTAGCCGTCGGCCAGTTCGAACATGCCGTTGTTCAGACTGTGGAAGCCGGCCAGGGTCACGAACTGGAATTTGTAGCCCATGGCACCGAGCTCGCGCTGGAACTTGGCGATGGTGGCGTCGTCCAGCTTGGCCTTCCAGTTGAAGGAGGGCGAGCAGTTGTAGGCCATCAGCTTGCCGGGATGCTCTTTCTGGACCGCCTCGGCGAACTTCTTGGCGTCGTCCAGATCGGGGTGGCTGGTTTCCCACCACAGCAGGTCGGCGATGTTGGCGTAGGACAGGCCGCGCGCGATGCAGTGGTCCAGACCTGTGCCTTCCTTGAGGCGGAAGAAGCCTTCGGGCGTGCGGTTGTCGCGGTCGATGAAGGGCTGGTCGCGCTCGTCGATGTCCGAGGTGATCAGCTGGGCGCTTTCGGCGTCGGTGCGTGCGACCGTGATCGTGGGCGTGCCCATGACGTCGGCGGCCAGGCGGGCGGCGACCAGATTGCGGATGTGGGCCTGGGTCGGGATCAGGACCTTGCCGCCCAGGTGGCCGCACTTCTTCTCGGAGGCCAGCTGATCCTCAAAGTGAACGCCGGCAGCACCCGCCTCGATGAAGGCCTTCATGATCTCGAAGCTGTTCAGCGGGCCGCCGAAGCCGGCCTCGGCATCGGCGACGATGGGGGCGAACCAGTCGCGCTTGGCCCCGCCCTCGGCATGTTCGATCTGGTCGGCGCGTTGCAGGGTGCGGTTGATCCGGCGGCACAGTTCCGGCGCGGCATTGGCCGGGTACAGCGACTGGTCCGGATACATGGCCCCGGCGGTGTTGGCATCGGCGGCGACCTGCCAGCCCGAGAGATAGATGGCCTTCAGACCCGCGCGGACCATCTGCATGGCCTGGTTGCCGGTCACGGCGCCCAGGGCGTTGATGTAGGGTTCCGAGTGCAGCAGTTCCCACAGGCGGTTGGCACCGCGCTCGGCCAGGGTGTGGGTAACGGGCACGGAGCCGCGCAGGCGCAGGACATCCTCAGGCGTGTAGGGGCGCTCGATACCGTCGAAACGGCCGGCGGGCGAAGGGACCAGGTCGGCGAAGGTTGTCATGGTCTGGGTCTCTGCTCAGGGTGTCCGGCCGGATGTGCCGGGTGTCGAGCCAAGGAAACACGCCGAAGTCATGAATGATACAGTGGAAGATTCCTAAATGATGTCATTCGGTCATACTATGACACTTGCCGTTAAGTCATGATGTGACATTATGCCGGTATGGACACGGCGGATCGCAAACTGTTTCTGGGCGGGCGGCTGAAACGGCTGCGGCGCGATCTGTCGCTGACCCAGACGGCCATGGCCGCCGATCTGGGCGTTTCGCCCAGCTATCTTAATCACATAGAACGTAACCAGCGGCCCGTGTCGGCCCAGCTTCTGCTGCGTCTGGCCGACACCTATGACGTCGATCTGCGCACCCTGGGCCAATCAGGGGGCACCGCGTCGGAGGCGGAACTGGCCGAGGCCTTTGCCGATCCCCTGTTTCAGGGACTGAGCGTCCCGCGCCATGAGATCGTGCAGATGGCCGAGGATCAGCCCGCGGCGGCGGATGCCCTTTTGCGGCTTTACCGCGCCTTTGCCGACCGGCGGACGCGAGACCGGGCCGAGACCGGCGGTGACGACGACAGCCCGGCCGACTGGGTCCGCGACTATATTCAGGCCCGCGCCAACCATTTTCCCGAACTGGATACGCTGGGCGAGACGCTGGCGACTGCACTGGACGCCGCCACACCGGGCGAACCGTTCGAGACGCGTGTGCGCGCGCGCCTGCAATCGACCCATGGCCTCAGCGTGCGCACCCTGCCCGCCGAAGTCATGGTGCAGTGGACGCGGCGGTTCGATTTTCACCGCCGCCGCCTGCTGCTGTCCGAGACCTTGGGGCCGTCGTCGCGGGCCTTTGCCGTCGCCTTCCAACTGGCTTTGTCCGAGCACGACGCCGAACTGACGGCGATGGCCGAGGCCGCCGCCGCGCCTGACGAGGCTACTCGCCGCCTGCTGAAGGTCGCTCTGACCAACACGCTCGCCGCCGCCATCCTGATGCCCTACGGCCCTTTCCAGCGCACGGCGGAGGAGACAGGCTATGATCTGGCCCGGCTGCAGGCGCGGTTCGGGGCCTCTTACGAACAAGCGGCGCACCGCCTGACGACCCTGTCGCGGCCGACGGCGCGAGGGGTGCCCTTCTTCCTGATGCGGGTCGATCAGGCGGGCAATGTTTCCAAACGCTATGCCTCCGGCAGCTTTCCTTTCTCGCGGTTCGGCGGGGCCTGTCCGCGCTGGCGGCTGCACAGCGCCTTTCGCACGCCGGGCCGGATCGTCACCCAGATCATCGAGACGCCCGATGGAGGCCGCTGGTTCACCCTGGCCCGCACCGTTGATCGCCAGGGCAGCGACGCCTTCACCGAGGGCCACGACCTGGCCATCGGCCTGGGGTGCGAGCTGAAGCATGCGCACCGCCTTACCTACGCGCGCGGCCTCGACCTGACCGCGCCCGAGATCACGCCCATTGGCCCTGCCTGCCGCCTGTGCCACCGCCACCCCTGCGCCGAGCGCGCGGCACCGCCCGTGGATCGCCCCCTGACGGTCGACGACTGGTCCAAGTCGGTCAGCCCCTATCCGTTCGCGGCGACCTAGATCAGCTCGATCTTCCCGTCTGTCAGCAGGCGGTAGGCGACGCCCGAGCGGTCGAACAGGGCGGCGATGACCGGTGTCGGATCGGCAGCTCCGTTGTCCAGCAGGACCTCGATCCGCGCCCTCAGTTCGGGATCGCCTGACACCGCCGTCAGATGAGCCAGCCACTCCTCGCGCGTCAGGACGCCGTCCTCGCGGCTTTCGTCGATCAGGGGCCTCAGAAAGTCGAACCAGTCGCCGCCGGTCGCCCGCTTCTGCGCCGCCTCCGCCGCCAGGGCGAACACGGCCCCGCAGGCGTAGAAGGCGCGGTGTTCGCCGCGGCGCCCCGCCTCGCTGACCGGCCGGGTGCCCAGCTTGATGCAGTCATCGACTTCCAGCTGAAGCTCGGCCTGCGCGTCGTAGGTCGGGTCCAGCGTCTTGAGCGCGCGGACAGCCATCAGGTCCGCCCCGCCCTCGGTGATCCAGGAATCCCGCGCCCGCTCGTAGCGCACCGTCTGGCCCAGCCAGAAATGCGCGCCCTCATGACCGATAAACCAGCGGTTCCGCGCCAGAATGTCCGGCTCCTCGGTCAGCAGGGCCTTGCCCTCGAAACTGGCCGTGATCAGTCCGGGCAGGACGCTGCCGCTCAGGCTGGTGTGGGTGGGATTGGGGCCATACCAGCTGGCCATGATGGTCGGCCGTCGCGTTTCGCCCGGCCCCAGCCTTTGACCGTAGTAGTCGATCACGCGCGGCGCGAAGTCCTCGATGGTGGCGACCAGCCATGCGGGCAGTTCGGGATCGACCACCGTGACCAGCCGGTCGGTTTCCTTCATCTGGGCCTGACCGAACAGGACATAGGCATTGGCGTCCTGCGCCGTCGCCTGGGCCAGCCGCTCCCCCTTGAGCAGGACCGGCCCGGCCCGGTCGGTCCAGGTGATCCGCACAGCCCCCCATTCGCGCTCCGTGCCACGCTCTATCGTTTCAGGAATGGCCTCTAGCGACGGCAGCGGAAAGACGTCGAAGGCCCCGCTGTACATGGCCACGGAGCCGTCCGTGAACTTGAGGATCGAATAATCGGCCTCCAGATCGTCGCTGCTGGGCGTCAGGCGCAGGCTGACCTGGCGCGGCACGAGACGACCGTCGAGACTGCGCAGCACGTCCAGATCGCCGACCCGCTCCAACACGACACCGGGCGTCGTCACCTGCCAGTCACGCGGCCGCCAGGGCTCACGCGTGCCCTCGATCACCGTCGATCGCTCGAAGCCCCAGACGGGCGCATCGTCGGCGAACACATAGTCGGCGGTCCAGACGTCACCGTCGCGCGTCACCGCGACTTCGGCAGCGGGCTGGGCCTTGCCGGGTGTCTGGGTGATCATGGGGGGCGATGGGGTCGCACAGGCACCAAGGACGGAGGCAGTCAGGATTACCGCTGCACAAGATGCCAAAAACCGCCTGCTCACGCCTCATCCCCCTGCTGGTTCGATGACCGACGTTAGCGTGGTCGGGCGCGGGCCGTCGTCTTAAATTCGGTTCACGTCTGGGGCTGGGCAAGGGCAGCCTGAGCCGCCGCCAGTTCGTCGGCCATGACCGTCTTCAGCCGCTCCGGGGCCAGGATGCGGACCTGCTGACCCCAGCTGAACAGGTGCCAGGCCAGTTCGCGCATGCCCGAGGCGCGGAAGCGGACGATGACGCCGCCGTCCGGCTGGTCCTCCAGCGACTGGGTCGGGTGCCAGCGCCAGACGCGCGCCTCGGCGGCCCCCTCGGGCGTGATCTTCAGCACCACATCCTCGATGGCGTCCTGATAGATGCCGAAGGACTGGCCGGCGAAGACTTGAAGATCGAAGTCGGCGGGCGGAGTGGCGGTGCCGGGCTCGGCCTTGACCGCACTCATCCGGTCCAGGCGAAAGGTCTTGATCGTGCCGCTGTCCGGCTCGGCGGCGACCAGATAGTTGGCGCGGCCGAACATCAGGCCGCAGGGCGTCATGACGCGGCGGCGCGCCTCGGCCCCCGGACGGCTGTAGATGAAGCCCAGGGGCTGGCCCGCCAGCACCGCCTGCCGCACCTCGGCCAGCACGGCCTCGTCGGCCGAGGCACGGGGTCCCGCCTGCACCGCCAGGGTCTCGGCCCGCACCAAGGCCTCCAGATCGGGGGCCAGACGGTTCAGGGTCGTCGAACGGATGGCCGACTTCAGCTTGCGCTCCAGACTTTCCAGCGCCTGGGCCCGCCCCGGCTCTCCCGTGGCGCGCAGGCCCTGGGCGGCCCGCGTCAGTTCGACCAGTTCCTCGGCCGTCGGGGCCTGTTCGAAGGCAGAAAGACCGCCCCGGATGCGCCAGCGCTTGTTGGGCCAGTCGGAGACCTCTTCGGTCTGAGGGTACAAGTCCAGGATAGCGTCGCGCATCCGCTCGGCGGTGCGGCGCCCGACGTCCATCTCGCGCACGATATCGTCCAGCGTCAGGCCTTCGGCGCTGGCGGCCATGCGGCGCGCCAGTTCGATCATCATGCCGGCCTTCTCGTGTCTCATGATTTTTTTCTGACATACGACCGTTTCTGACGCAACACTGTCTCATGGTCAGTCTCGACGCAGTCCCGCGCCACCGGAGTTGACCCCATGACCCGCATCGCCAGCCGCTTCGCCCCCGCTTCCGCAGTCGCCTCGTCCCGCTATCTGATCGTGCCCTGCGAAGGGGATGGCCTGGGCGCGCTGGCCGTCGTCTGGGACCGTCTGGAAGAGCAGGTGATCGACGTCATCGATGCCCGCCTGTCAGCCCGCTATGCCGACGAGGACGCCCTGTGGGACGAGGCACGGCCAGCCTTCGACCCGTCCGAAGATTTCCGCATGGCGGCGTGATGGTTTTCGCATTCTGGATTGTGGGCGGGTATTTCTTCCTCGTCTATTTCGGCACGCTGGCGCTTCAGGCGGCGATCATCCTGCTGCAACTGGCCATCGTGATCGTCACATGGTCGTTGAGAATCCTGGCCGGTCTTGCCGCCGTAATCTGGCTGGCAGTGTTTGATCGCAAGGCGCTTGGAAGCGCGTGGCGGCAAGGTCTAGCGAGCTGACGACGGCTTGGTCTTGCGGTCGATCCAGCGCTGGGCGGGGATTTCCACGAACCGGTGCGCCAGCAGCGCCAGTCCGACGATGCCGACGAACAGACCCACGGCGAACAGGTCGTTCAGCCAGACCGAGCCGAAGTCGATGCGGCGACCGCCGGGCATCCAGTCCAGCTTTCGCGCCACGATCAGGGTGACCACGATCACGAACATGTGGACCATGTAGATCGAGAAGGACCACCGGCCCAGGGTGATCAGGGGCCGGGTGTCCAGCCAGCGGGACACCGCCCCCTCCTCGCCCGCAAAGACCCAGACACCGAGGACGAACAGCAGGGTGACCGCCACCGTCACCGGCCCGGTCGCCCAGGCGATGAACAGGCCGATGGCCAGCAGGACGGCGATCTCCAGCAGGGTCGCCGCGCCACCCTTCAGGCGCGGGATGCGCAGCCACAGCCCCTGCAGCATGCAGCCCAGGAAGAAGCCATAGGCCGCACGCGGAAAGGCCAGGTCATAGGTGGTGTTCATCCAGCGCTTCGCGAACAACAGCACCAGCACCGCCCCGATCACGGCCAGCACGACCCCGATCCAGCGCCAACGACGCGGGGTCAGCAGCAGCAGAGCGGCGAAGACCACATAGCAGCCGACCTCCACGCTCAGCGTCCACGACGGCCCGTTCCAGGTCAGGGACGGATGGATGTTGAAGGCCTGGATCAGCAGCAGGTTGGTGAAGATCGACTCCACCGACCGATCGCGCGTGAAGGGCGTGGCCGCATCGATGCTGAACCACAGCCGCGCCAGCTCCAGCCCGATGAAGGCGGCGAGCATCAGGACATGCAGAGGCCAGACCCGCCCCAGCCTGCGCACCATGAACCGCCCCGCGTCGCGCGGCGTCCTCAGCCGCTCGGCATAGGCATGAGCGATGACGAAGCCCGACAGAACGAAGAAATAGTCGACGAACAGATAGCCGTGCTGGACCAGCCCCCAGTCTCGCCAGTGACTGGCCACCGGCATGTGGAACATGACCACCAGGATCGCACAGACCCCGCGCAGGGAATCCAGCGCCTCGAAACGGCGATGCGGGGTGGGGGTCTGGGCGGCGGCGGTGTTCACGGGCGCGTGATAGCGCCGCTGCAGGGTGGGCGATAGGGTCTTCAGCCTGCGGAAGGATATCGCGCGCGCATCCAGGCCACGGAGCGCGTCGCCATCTCGCGCAGCACGTCCAGATCGACGTCGGACAGCCGGTTCAGATACAGGCAGGACACGCTGGTCCTGTGCTTGCCCAGTCGCGCCAGCAGGTCCTCGTAACCATCGAAGCCGGGCATGATGTAGATGGTCAGGTTCGCCTTGCGCGGCGAGTAGCCGATGATCGGCCAGTCGGCGGGCTTCTTCGTCGTGTTCACATAGGTGTAGCGCCCGAAGCCGACGATCGACGTCCCCCACATGACGGGGGTCTCGCCCGATACCTCTGTCAGCAGGGTCGCCAGCGTTTGGGCATCCGCTCGCCGACCCGCCGGCTCCACCGCCGCCAGAAAGTCGGCGACGGAGGCGTCGGTGGCTTGGGTCTTCAACTCGGCCATGGCTGTCTCCTTGTTGAACCCACCCTGCTCGCTCTGCCGACAAGGCAATCAATAGTAACCTTCCACGCCCTGAGGGGGTATGTCACGGCAGTAGGCCTTCCAGGTTTCAGAGACGGCGTCCGGTCCGCCCCGCCAGCAAGCCGCTTGCACAAGCCGAATGTTTACACCGTGCCAAATGCCGTAGCCGGTAAGCAGTATCAGCAGCGCCCCGACAGTCAGGAGGCCTGCCCTCGCTGGCGCGCGGCGATCTCGCAACCTTCGCCACCCCGCAGCGAGTGCCAAGATCATCACTGGCCCAGTGAAAAATAGCCAGATTAGCCAATCGACAACGGTATCGGCACGCGGCTCTCGCAGCAGGATCTCCCAGTCGTCGGGGTGGATCACCTCACAGCCCCTTCACGATCCCCTCGACCATCTTCTTGGCGTCGGCGAACAGCATCATGGTGTTGTCGCGGAAGAAGAGCTCGTTCTCGACGCCCGCATAGCCACTGCCCATGCCGCGTTTGATGAACAGCACGGTGCCGGCCTTTTCGACGTCAAGGATCGGCATGCCGTAGATGGCGCTGGTCGGGTCGGTCTTGGCGGCGGGATTGGTGACGTCGTTGGCGCCGATGACGAAGGCGACGTCGCAGTTGGCGAACTCGGAGTTGATGTCTTCCAGCTCGAACACCTCGTCATAGGGCACGTTGGCCTCGGCCAGCAGGACGTTCATGTGGCCGGGCATGCGGCCGGCGACGGGGTGGATGGCGTATTTCACCTCGACCCCCTCCTCCTTCAGCTTGTCGGCCATTTCGCGCAGCGCGTGCTGGGCCTGGGCGACGGCCATGCCGTAGCCGGGGACGATGATGACCTTGGATGCGTTCATCATGATGAAGGCGGCGTCCTCGGCACTGCCCTGTTTGACGGGGCGGGTCTCGACCGCACCGCCGCCCGCCGCCGCCGCCTCACCGCCGAAGCCGCCCAGGATGACGCTGATGAAGCTGCGGTTCATGCCCTTGCACATGATGTAGCTGAGGATCGCGCCGGAGGAGCCGACCAGCGCCCCGGTGATGATCAGGGCGATGTTCTCCAGCGTGAAGCCCAGGGCCGCCGCCGCCCAGCCGGAATAGGAGTTCAGCATCGACACCACCACCGGCATGTCCGCCCCGCCGATGGGGATGATCAGGGTCGCGCCCAGGATCAGGGCGATCAGGAACACGCCCCAGAAGGCCCAGACCGCCGTCCCGCCCGTGCCGATCAGGATGCCGATCAGGAAGACCAGAGCCAGGGCCAGGCCGATGTTGATCAGGTGCCGCGCCGGCAGGATGATGGGTGCCCCGCTCATCCGCCCGTCCAGCTTGGCGAAGGCGATGACCGAGCCGGTGAAGGTGATGGCCCCGATGGCGACGCCCAGCGACAACTCGATGATCGACAGGGTCTTGATGCCGCCTGCCTCGGTGGCGATGCCGAAGCTTTCGGGCGCATAAACGGCCCCGACCGCGACCAGACAGGCGGCCAGACCGACCAGGCTGTGGAAGGCGGCGACCAGTTGCGGCATGTCGGTCATCTTGACCTTGGCGGCGATGAAGGCCCCTGCCCCGCCACCCACGATGACGCCGCCCGCGATCAGCGCCAGAGTCAGCGGGTCCAGCGTATGCGTCCACCACAGGGTCAGCAGGGTCACGCCGACGGCCAGGGCCATGCCCACCATGCCGAAGGTATTGCCCTGACGGCTGGTCTCGGGACTGGACAGCCCGCGCAAGGACAGGATGAACAGGACCCCGGCGACCAGATAGGCCAGTGCGGCCAGCGATGCGTTCATGCGCTCAGTTTCCCCTCACGTCTCTCAACGACCCGGCGGCGGACACGCGGTCCGACCCAGTCGCCACAGCCCCGCCGCGATGAACAGCGGCCCCAGCAGCACCATCGCCCAGTCGAACACCCCCATCGGCTTGTCCTGCGCCACGATGCGCAGCAGGACCGACGAGAACAACAGCACCATGCCGCAGTCCAGGAACCGCACCTTGGCGATGGCATCACGCGCGCCGAACCAGCTCCACAGCCACAGAGCCACCCCGATCGCCGAGGCGACCCAGGACGCGCCGACCGCGAAGGGGACGATGTCTGTGGTCACGCGGACTTCACCTCGACCTTGGGCTTTTCCTTCTTGCGGTACATGGCCAGCATGCGCCGCGTGACCATGAAGCCGCCGAAGATGTTGACGCTGGCCAGGGTTACCGCCGCGACGCCTGCCCCCTTGGCGATCCAGCCATTGGGCCCCGCGTCACCGCTGAGCGCCGCCGCCGCGATCAGGCCGCCGACCACGATCACGCTGGAAATGGCATTGGTTACGGCCATCAGCGGCGTGTGCAGCGCCGGCGTCACCGACCAGACGACATAGTAGCCGACGAAGATCGCCAGCACGAAGATGGCCAGGCGGAAGATGGTGGGATCGACGTGTTCCATAGTTAGCCTGCGTATTGTGACCACAAGAAAATGCCGAGCACAGCTAGAAGTATCAGGGGCCAAAGCAGCCCTGCGAGGAGTCCAGCGATAACGCCGATTATGGCAGCGGGAATCCACCCAAATGCAATTCCAAGAAACCAACCCCAAGATTGGACTGCGTATATCCAACATCCGACGAAAGTCAGGAAACCGACCACGGCTCCTAAACCAACACTACCTCTGAAATAGAGCTCGTCTTCACTCACTCCTTGACGCCCTCATGCACCACGGCTCCGCCGTGGGTGACGACCGCCGCCTTGAGGATTTCGTCCTCCAGATCCAGCGCCAGCGCCCCGTCCTTGATGAGCAGGCCGACGAAGGCCGACAGGTTGCGGGCGTAGAGGGCGGAGGCGTCTGCCGCGATCCGGCCCGGCAGGTTGGCGTGGCCGACGATCTGGACGCCGTTGGGGGTGGTAACGACCTCGTTCAGCCGGCCACCCTCGACATTGCCGCCGTTCTCGATGGCCAGGTCGACGATGACCGAGCCGGGCTTCATCGTCGCCACCTGATCGGCGGTGACCAGCACGGGCGCGGCCCGGCCGGGGATCAGGGCCGTGGTGATGACGATGTCCTGCTTCTTGATGTGTTCGCCGGTCAGGACCGCCTGTTTGGCCTGGTATTCCGGCGACATGGGCTTGGCATAGCCACCGGCGGTCTGGGCATTCTTGAACTCCTCGTCCTCGACGGCGAGGAATTTGGCTCCCAGGCTCTCGACCTGTTCCTTGGTGGCCGGGCGCACGTCGGTGGCAGTGACGACCGCGCCCAGGCGTCGGGCGGTGGCAATGGCCTGAAGGCCCGCGACGCCCACGCCCATCACGAAGACCTTGGCCGGGGCGACGGTGCCCGCCGCCGTCATCATCATGGGGAAGCCCTTGCCGAAGGCCGCCGCCGCCTCGATCACGGCGCGATAGCCCGCCAGATTGGCCTGGGACGACAGCACGTCCATGACCTGGGCGCGGGTGATGCGCGGTACGAATTCCATGGCGAAGGCCGTGATGCCCGCGCCGGACAGGGCCTGGACCGTCTCCTTTTCGCGATAGGCATCCAGCATGGCCACAACGATCGCGCCGGGTTTCAAAGCGCTGGTTTCCTGGGCCGTCGGGCCGCGCACCTTCAGGACGATGTCGGCCCCCTCCAGCGTGCTGCGCGTGTCGGCGGCGACCGTCGCGCCCGCGGCGGCATAGTCCGCATCGGGGATGTAGGAGCCCGCCCCCGTCCCGGCCTCGACCGTCACGGCCGCGCCCAGCTTGATCAAGGCCTTGACCGTGTCAGGGGTGACGGCACAGCGCGTTTCGCCTTCGCGGCGTTCGCGGGTCACGGCGATGGTCAGGCCCACGCGAATCCCTCCGTCCAGTCTCGTTGAACCGACGTTAGGCCGTTCCGGCGCGGCGCGTCAAAGCGTTGTCGCATGGACAGAAACCGGCGGCTCGACCATAGACGCCGCGTGAGCCAGACCCCTGCCCTCAGCACGCGTCGAAACGACCTGGACTGGATCCGGGTGGCGGCGTTCGGCCTGCTGATCCTGTATCATGTGGCGCTGGTCTATGCCCCCTACGACTGGCACGTGCACAGCGCCCACACCTTCGGCTGGCTGCATGAGGCCCTGCTGATCACCAATCCCTGGCGGCTGACGCTTCTGTTCCTGGTGTCGGGGGCCGCGCTGCGGCTGATGGCGGCGCGGCGCACGCCCCAGCGCACGCTGAGGGACAGGGCCGAGCGGCTGATCCCGCCGCTACTCTTCGGCACAGTGGTGCTGGTGCCGATCCAGTCGTGGATCGAGGCCATCGACAAAGGCGGGTTCAGCGGCACCTTCATCGACTGGCTGGTGCATGAGTTCGGGCCGAGCGGACTGTCCAATGGCGTGCCGGTCAACCACCTGTGGTTCATCGTCTATATCGCGGTCTACAGCCTGGTGGCCGTCGCCCTGATGACGCGTCCGGCGCTAATGGTGCGGCTGGAGGGATGGCTGGTCCGGGCCACGGCGGGGTGGCGGGTGCTGGTCGTGCCGATCGCCTATCTGATCGGCATCCGCATCGTGCTGTTTCCGCTGTTCGGCATCACCAACCGGTTGAGCTGGGACGGCTACAATCACTTCCTGTCGCTGGGGGCCTTTCTGTTCGGCTTCCTGATGGTGCGCCACGAAGGGCTTTGGGCCGGGCTGGAGCGGCACCGGCGGACGGCCGCCATCGTCGCCCTGATCGCCTTGCCGATCATGATGGCGCAGGCGGCCCATCCCGGCGGCGCGACCTGGTTCGGCATTCCGCGCGCCATCGTCTTCGGCATCGACCAGTGGGCCGTGATCGCCGCCATCCTGGGTTATGGCAGCCGCTATCTGAGACAGGCCTCGGGACCGGCCCTGCGCTATCTGGTGGATGCCACTTTCACGCTTTACCTCGCGCATCAGACGGTGCTGGTCGTGGCCGTCTGGTTCATCCGCCCCGCCAACCTGCCCGCTGCGCTGGAAGCGGCGGCCCTGGTCGGGATCACCTTTGGCGTCAGCCTGCTGATCTATGAGATCGTCAGGCGCATTCCCCTGATCCGGCCGCTGTGGGGGTTGAAGCCCCTGCCCGACACGATCGTGCGGCCCCGCTATGCCCGCCGTCGCCGACTGCTGATCGTCGGCATGGCCGCGCCACTGCTGGCACTGGTCGCGGTGCTGATCGGGGTCGCGACCTATCCGGGCTTCGATCATGCGCGGCAGTATCTGAGCGAACTGGGCGGGGCCTCGGCCCCCCTGCCCCTGATCTTCAATGGCGGGGTCTTCATCGCGGGCCTGATGTGCATGGGCGCAGGCGTCGGCTTCGGCCTGGCCATCCACGGCCTGACGGAGCGCTGGATCGTCGCGTCGCTGACAGCCGTGGTCTTCATCCTGGCCGGAATCGGCCTGTCGGTGTCCAGCCTCTATCCCTGGCCAGACCCGCGGCACATGGCGATCAACCTCGGCCTTGGCATCCAGATCGCGCCCCTGCTGCTGCTGTGGGGGCTGTGGAGCCATGTCGATCTGCGGCGGCTGAAGGTGTTTCTGTTCGTGACCTTCGTGGCCATGGCCATCCTGACGGTCTTCACCCACCACATGGTCCTGCCCGGCACGGTCAATCCGGCCAATGTCGGCTGGTGGGAACGGGCCTATGCGATCATTCTGGTCGGGTGGGTCGGGATCGCCGCCTTCGTGCTTGAGCGGCGGCTTAGAACCCACGCCGATCGCCACAGTCCGGACGACCTCGCGCCCTAAAGCGGTCCGGTTCCATATTTTTTCGTCATATCACCATTCCGTGATTGATAATCGCGTGAAAGTGATCGACATTGCGCCTGTGCTGCAATGCAGCAATCCCGCCCGGTTCTTCGGACCGGAATCTGGATCAAAGGCCCGCACCGAATGACTTTGCTCGCGACACGGATCGACGCCGCCAATGCCCCGCTGGACCTCGAGTCCACGCGGCCTGCCTGGACCTGGCTGCCCGAAGAGGCTCCCATGGCCATGCCGCGCCAGTCGCTGGACAGCCGCGATGCCTTCGTCAAGCGTGCCGCCCCCGCCACCTCGCCCGTCTCGATCGGCCGTCGCCGCCTGATCCTGACCGCCCTGACCGTCATCGTCACCGCCCTGGCCGCCATTGCGCCTGTGGCCCTGTACGCCCGTCATGGCTTCGATGCGCTGGAGATCGCGGCCCTGGGTCTTTTCCTGGTGCTGATCACCGCCATCGCCTGCTGGTTCTCCAGCGCCGCCATCGGCTTCTGGGTGCTGCTGACCGGTCGCGAACAGGAAGACCTGAAGTTCCGCCCGCATCCGCCGGAGCCGACGCAGCGCACGGCGCTGCTGATGCCGCTGTATAACGAGGACGCCCGCGCCGCCTTCGCGCGTCTGGCCGTTATCGACAACTCCCTGGCCCGCCTGGGCGTGTCCGGTGCCTTCGACATCTTCGTGCTGAGCGATTCGACCAAGGCCGAGGCCGCCGATCAGGAGCATCAGGCCTATCTGGGCTTCCGCGCCCATGCCCACAGCCGGGTCTTCTATCGCCGCCGCGAGAAGAACATCGAGCGCAAATGCGGCAACATCGCCGAATGGACCCACCGTTTCGGCGGGGCCTATCCCTTCATGCTGGTGCTCGACGCCGACAGCACCATGGCGGGCGAGACCATCCTGCGCATGGTCGACTGCATGGAGCGCAATCCCGGCATCGGCCTGCTGCAGACCACACCGACCATCATCAAGGGCCAGACCCTGTTCGCGCGCGTGTCGCAATTCAGCGTGCGCCTGTACGGCCGCGTCGCCGCCGCCGGCCTGGCCTGGTGGGCCGGTGCCGAGGCCAGCTACTGGGGCCACAACGCCATCCTGCGGACCGAAGCCTTTGCATCGTGTGCCCACCTGCCCGTCCTGCCGGGTCGCGAGCCCTTCGGCGGCGCGATCCTGAGCCACGACACGGTTGAGGCCGCCCTGCTGCGTCGTGGCGGCTGGGCCGTGCACGTCACCGCAGCCCTGGACGGCAGTTGCGAGGAAACCCCCTCGACCATGCTGGACTTCATCCGCCGCGACCACCGCTGGTGCCAGGGCAATATGCAGCACCTGGGCCTGCTGAAGACCCGCAGTCTCAGCCTGATGAGCCGCACCCAGATGGTCATGGGCTTCATGGCCTATTTCTCGTCGCCCCTGTGGCTGGCGTCGCTGGTCGCGGGCATGGTCATCCAGATGCAGTACCCGATCGACTGGGCGTCCTTCGGCTATATGCTGAACCCACAGTTCACGCCCTTCATGCTGGCGACCCTGCTGTCGGGCGTGCTGCTGATCGGACCCAAGATCATGGGGGCCCTGCTGGTCCTCAGCCGCCCGCGCGAACGCCGCGCCTTCGGTGGGGCCCGACAGATCGTCAAGGGCATGGCGCTGGAAATCCTGCTGTCCGCCCTGATCGCCCCGATCATGATGGTCGCCTCCACCAAGGCCATCATCCAGATTGCGCTCGGCCACGACGCCGGCTGGCAGACCCAGGACCGCGATACCGACGGCGTCAGCTGGTCCGCCGCCTTCAAGTCCATGCGCTGGCAGATGGCCACCGGCCTGATGTTCTGCGCAGGTCTGGTGGTGCGTCCCGACATGATCGTCTGGTTTGCCCCGGTCGTCCTGCCCCTGCTGTTCGCCGCCCCCCTGGTGGTCCTGACCTCGCGCCGCCGCCTGGGCGATGCGGCGGCCAAGGCCGGCTATCTGGCCATCCCGGACGAAGCGGGCGTCAGCGTCAGCACCATCCCCAGCGTCCCGCACCTGGTGCCGGTCCGTACGACCGCCGTCGCCTAAGCGCAGCCATACCGAAGCATTGGCGCAACACGGGTCGATATTATGCTGCGTCGCAGCATGAATTGTGCGGTTGCGTCTGGCATGGGCCGATGCCGCTGATACGTTGATCGGGCTTTCAGAAGGCGGGACGCGGCCCGACGATCATGGTGCGAGGTGTCTTCGGGCACGGATCACCTGTCGGGCCGCAGACCCCCTCCCACCGGGCACGAAAAAGCCGGACTGAATGAACAGCCCGGCCAATTCTGGAAAACTCACACTGAGGCTTTACCGGTGACCGGTTCAGTGCGCCTCGGACTTGCCCGAGCGCAGGAAGAAGCCGCCGCCGACCAGCAGAACTGCTGCAACGATAAAGCCGGCTATGAAGCTGCCGCCCGGCATGAACCAGACGGTCAGAAACGCCAGCACTGCGGCGACAGCCAGCGAGCCCCACTTCGTCAGGCCCTGGAACAGATTGAAGGTCGCAACCTGCTCGCTGATTTCCTGGGTGCCGCGCGCGTAGGCGTCGTGGCTGTCGTGGGCGTCGGCGGTGTGCGGGTCGGCCATGTCGGTTATCCGGAATCTACGGGTCAGTCTGGCGTCCTTATAGCGGGGACGGCGGGCCGCTCAAGCCACAGGCGACGATTCCTCGCAGAGGTTTCAGTCCAGCGCCGCCAATACGTCACGCGTGAAACCGATGGGGTCGAACCGCTTTCCGGTCGCATCCTCCCCCCGCCGCACAATGACGATGTTCCGGCTGGGCACGATGATCACATACTGACCGCGATTGCCGTTGGCGGAGATGGTGTCAGCGGGAATGCCGTCCGACCGGTTCATCAACCAGAATGTCGCGCCATAGCCCTGCTCGCCTCCGGGCTGAGGGCCTGACGGCGTGGAAACGTAGTCGCGCCAGCCCTCGGGCAGGACACGTTCGCCGTCCACCATGCCGTCGTGCAGATACAGCTGGCCGAAGCGCGCCAGATCGCGCGCCGTGGTCCAGACCTGGCTGGACAGCATGTAATTCCCCCGCCAGTCCGTCTCCGCCCAGGTGTCATACATGCCCAGCCGCCGGAACAGCTCGGACGGCGGCTGGTGCTCGAACGTCGGCGCGATGGCCAGCACAGCCAGCAAGGTGTCGTTATTGGCATAGCGGTACCGGCTGCCCGGCGTGGCGATCAGCGGCCAGGTCGTAGTCTGCTCGTCCACCCCGACGCCACCGAAATACAGGGCGTCCGTGCGATTGCCAGCCGTGTCGCTGGTCAGGCCCGAGGCCATCCGCATCAGCTGATCAAGCGTAATGGCGGCGCGCGGATCACCCTCGCGGCTCCAGTCGGCGATGGCGGCGGGTGCACTGACATCAGTCTCGCCGCGCTGAACGGCGGCACCGATAATCGTGCCGGCCAGCGACTTGGCGACGGACCATGTGCGTTGCGGGGTGTCGATGCCGAAACCGTCTGCGTAGGCCTCCGCCACCGTCCGATCGTTTTGCAAGACGACCACAGCCGTGGTGTTGGTGCCCTCGCCATAGCCGCCGATCATTGCCCGCTGCGTAACGGCATCCAGCTCAGCGGACGTAGGCGACGTGGCCATCGGCAGATTGTTGCGCGGTGCGGTGGGTCGAACATAGGCCGGTTCTCCGATCCAGCCGACCGGCATGATGGTGCAGCCCTGGCCCACGCCCCACACCGCCACGCGCGGCGGCATGGCATCGCTCCAGACTACAGACGTCTGATTGCCCGTCATCTCCACCGGCATCTCACGTACCAGCCCATCCAGCTCTGGATAGATGCCGACCAGTTCGTTGGCCTCGACACTCTCAAGCGTCCGCTCACCGCCCGCTGCTGCCGCATTGTTCAGGGCGCTGCAGACCGTCAGCGCCTTATAGCCCGCTGCCATGGCACGAACGCTCGGAGAAAGCTCTCCCGCCGGGGTCTGGCCCCATGCAGGCGTGGCAATCAGGGCGGCGGCGAGGGTCAGGAGGCGCATACGCCGACGCTCGCCCGCCGCCGTCACCACGTCTACTCAAACCAGAGCCTCGAACTGATCGATCAGGCCTTCCAGCCGCCGGGTGCCGATGGCCCAGAAGGCCGGGTCGCGGGGGTTCAGTCCGAAGGGCTTCAGCGCCTCTACGTAGCCCTTGGTCCCGCCCCCGGCCAGCAGCTCGCGATACAGCGGCGTGAACGCTTCCGGGTCCTTGGCCCGCGTCTCCATCAGGGCCGCGACCAGCAGGTCGCCGAAGGCATAGGCATAGACATAGAAGGGCGAGTGGACGAAGTGGCTCACATAGCTCCACCAGTGCTCATAGCCCGGGTTCAGGGTCACCGAAGGGCCCAGTGACGCGCCCATTTCCTCCAGCCAGATTTCGCCGATCCGCTCGACTGACACCTCGCCGCGCACGCGTTCATCGTGGAACCGGGTCTCGAAGCGATGAAAGGCGATCTGGCGGACAACGGTATTGAGCCCGTCTTCGATCCGGCCTGCCAGCAGGCCGCGCTGCTCGGCCTTGGGTGCCGTCTTCAGCAGGCGGTCGAAGGTCAGCCCCTCGGCGAAGATCGAGGCGGTCTCGGCCAATGTCAGGGGGGTATCGGCCAGCAGGGAGCCCTGCCCTGCCGCCAGCGTCTGGTGCACGCCATGCCCCAGCTCATGCGCCAGGGTCAGGACATCGCGCCGCTCGCCCATCCAGTTCAGGAAGACATAGGGGTGACGGTCGGCGGTCACCGGGTGGGCATAGGCCCCCGACTGCTTACCGGGCCGCGCCCGTCCGTCGATCCACGGCTTGTCGAAGAAGGTCTGGACCCGATCGGCGAAGTCGCCGCCCAGATCGGCAAAGCTTTCGAGCACCAGGTCGCGCCCCTGGCTCCAGCCATAGCGACGTGGCGCGATTTTCTCGTCCAGCGGCGCATTGCGGTCCCACTGATCCAGGGTCGCCCGCCCCATCGCCCGGGCCTTCAGCGCATAGTAGCGGTGCGACAGACGCGGATAGGCGGCGGCCACCGCCTCGGCCATCGCATCCACGGCCTCGCCATCGACCTCATTGGCCAGGTGGCGACCGTCTGCGGGACGTTTGAAGCCGCGCCAGCGGTCTTCCAGCGCCTTGTCTGCCGCTACGGTGTTCAGCACCAGAGCCATGGTCTGGGTGCGTGCCCCCAGGGCTTCGCTCAGTCCCTCCGCCGCCGCCTTGCGCCGCGTCGCCTTGGCGTCCGACAGCTGGTTCAGTGCCTCGGCCAAGGTCAGATATTCCTTGCCCGCGAGGACCCGGATGGCGGCCAAGGTCTCGTCGAACAAACGCGGCCACTGGGCGCTGATCGGCCCACGCTCGGCCAGGAAGGTCTCCAGTTCCTGAGACAGCTCGTGCGGCTTCATGGCCCGCACCCGGCGCAGCCAGGGCGTCCAGCGGGCGGCGACAGGATGGGCGGCCAATGCCGCCTCGATCTCGGCCTCCTCCAGCTGGTTGATCTCCAGCGTGACCCAGACGGTGGGTGTGACGATGGTTGTGATCTTCTCTCTCAGCGTCCCCTCGAACCCTTGCGCCGCCGCATCGCCGCGATCGGTCGATGCCGACAGGAAGGCATAGGCGCCCAAGGCCCCCAGCAGGTCTGACGCCTGCTGATACAAGTCGATGGCCCGGTCCAGATGCTGACCCAGCGTCGCCGCATCCGCCCGCGCGGCGACAAGCTGCCCCTCCAGCGCATTCAGCTGGCCCACCACCTCGGTGGCGCGGTCCAGGTCGGCCTGCACCGACGCATCTTCGCGCGAGGGATAGAGATCGGTCAGATCCCACAGGGGGGCGTCGGCGTGGTCGGTCGGGGGCGTGACATGTGCGTTCATGCCCCTCGTTGTGGGGACGAAGGTCGCGGCATGCAACCGTCGCGACCGGCACCCGGGACGATCAGCCCCTCATGCTGTGGCGCCTGGTCTATTTGGTGCGCGGGGCTGGTGTCGCGGAGGGCGAACCGCCCGTAGCTTCCATCAAGCCGCTCCGCATTTCCTGTAGTTCAGCGGGCGTGCAGCTATAATATTCGCACATGCGATGCGCCATCTTCTCCATCATCTGCGGCATAACGGACATGATCGCGCGATTGGAGTCAGGCATGATCATGACGGACTTGTCGGCGATAGAGCGGCCCATCTCGGTGTCGTAGAAGGCGACCAGGGCCACCAGTTCCTCTTCAGTGAACACGGCGGCATAGACCGGCACCATCTGATCCACCATCTGAGGCACCAGATCGGCAACCAGTTCAGCAGTCAGGTCCAGTATGAAGCGGCGGTCTTCGCTCGGCAGAGCCTGCGTGGCTGTGTCATTGGCCATGTCGTCGCCGATCACCTGACGGATCGCGTCTTCAAGCTGATCTGACATCATCAGATTGATGTACCGGCGGGTCAGATCGAGTTGACGTGCCGAAGGCGCAGCGGCCATGGCCG
Organism: Brevundimonas sp. DW-iso22; assembly: GCF_058725425.1. Classification (NCBI taxonomy): domain Bacteria; kingdom Pseudomonadati; phylum Pseudomonadota; class Alphaproteobacteria; order Caulobacterales; family Caulobacteraceae; genus Brevundimonas; species Brevundimonas sp. DW-iso22. The sequence continues at coordinate 97,960 of NZ_JBZXEB010000002.1, forward strand.
TCTGGGCCTGAGACTGTGTCACGGCAACGCCTGACGTCGCCAGCACAGCTATCGCGGTTGCGATGATCCAACGCATGACTTTTCCCCCTCTTGTCGGGGTGACTTTTGCGCGAGCTGGCGGCCTACACAACGATAGTTTTCGAGAATTTTCTGAACAGATCAGCCAGATCGGGCTCGTTGACACTGACGGCCGCCTGTTCAGCCGACATCCATCTGCGCTCGCGCTGGTGCTGCTCATGCCAGGTATCGTGCTCGACCTTCACCTCCAGCGGATAAAGCGACACCACGCACCAGCGCCCCTCGCCGCGCCTCAGCCATTTCAGATAGCGGAAGGTGCCGATCGGGTGTTCGGCGATCCTGCCCTCCACGCCTGCCTCTTCCAGCGCCTCGACAGCCGCGGCCTGAGCGTCGGTCAGCCCCGGCATTCGACCGCCCTTGGGCGTGACCCAGCGCCGGGTTTCTCTTGAGGTGACCAGCAGCACCTCCGCCCCCACAATGCCGCGTCGCCAGCACAGGGCGGCGACCTGACGGCGCTCGGCGCGCTGGGTACGGATGGGCGGTTCGAACATGCCGGTGTCGTCGCCCGCCCGCCACCGGACGTCAAGTCGTCCGTATACGGATTACGTCAGCGACCCTGACCATTCTGCTTGGCCGCCGCCGCCCCCAGAGCCTCACAGTCGAACCGCAGGCAGTATTTCTCGAACACATCCGTCATGCCTGTGATCAGATGCGGCATCATCGCCTCCTGCATCAGCATGCCCGCTTCCATGTTCTTGCGTGCCAGCGAAGGTCCCAGCGGACTTTCATACAGCGCCACCAGGGCCTCCAGCTCGGGCTGGGTGTAGAGTTCCGCGACGTCGCTGCGCATGTCACGCACGGCCTTGCCGATGACATCCTCGTACAGGCCGGTCATCTGGTCGGTCATCCATGCCCGCTGCTCGGGCGTGGCGGGGCTACCGGCAAAGCCCTGCTCCATCTGCTCGCGCATCAGCTTGTCGACATCCAGATCGACGGTCAGGGCCAGATAACGGTCGGCCAGCGCCAGACGGGGATCCGTCTCGACGACAACCAACGGATTTTGCGAGGAAGTGTCCTGCGCCTGGGCCACAGAGCCTGTCAGCCCCAATACGGCGAATGCAATGATCAGAATGCGCATGGAACGGCTCCCCCTCTGAAACTGCACCTTTCGAGGTTAGGCCGAACCTTGCAACAGCCAAGCGCGTCAATTTCAGTCAATCGTCCTGAGCGGGCTCCGGCAACGCCGGTACCGACAGCCGGCCGACCCACGCCGTCAGAGCGGTTACATAGCCATCCAGAAACTCACGCTGCCCCTCGTCAGTGATGACATGGTCGTCATCGATCGAGCCCGGCTTCAGCTGCGTATAGGCTTCCGGCTGGGTCATCATGATAACCTCCAGGCCTGCCACGCATTGCCTCAGATGCAGTTGGGCGGCCATCGCACCAGGCGCGCCCGGGGAGGCACCGATCACGGCGCCCGGCTTGCCCTTGAACGAGTTTTTACCCCAGGGGCGCGATGCCCAGTCGATGGCATTCTTCAGAAGCGGCGGAAGGGAGCGATTGTACTCGGGCGTAACGAACAGCAGGCCGTCCGCCACCTCCACACGCCTTTTGAAGGTCCAGACTTCGGCGGGCGGATCGTTCTCCATATCTCCGTTGAACATGGGCAGATCGACCAATGGCACGAAGTCGAACTCAAGCCGTCCCTTGGCAAGTTTGGCGAGGGCGTGCGCCAGGGACTGATTGATGGAGCCTTGGCGGGCGCTGCCGACCAGAACAGCGAGCTTGGAAATGGACATGCAGACTCCTTGGCAATCGTCACGGCGGTGGTGACGGAAGCGCGCCGCAAACGCTGCCGTTCCCATTTAGCGCTTCAATACGAAAGCGGCGGCGGAGATCGCTCTCCGCCGCCGCCATTCTTGTCGTTTCTTCAGGTGATCGCAGTACCGGCCACATCGGGAAGTCCCGAAAGCCAGACGATTCTGGCCCGGTGTTAGGCCAGCGAGGCGGGATCAACCTTGAAGCCAGGCCCCATCGTGGACGACAGGGTGATGCGCTTCACATAAGTGCCTTTGGCACCGGCCGGCTTGGCGCGGTTCAGGGCGTCGACGTAGGCCTTGACGTTGGCTTCCAGGGCTTCCTGGGTAAAGGAGGCCTTGCCGATGCCGCCGTGGGCGATACCGGCCTTCTCGACGCGGAACTCGACCGCACCGCCCTTGGCGTCCTTGACGGCTTGGGCGACGTTCGGGGTCACGGTGCCGACCTTGGGGTTGGGCATCAGGCCGCGCGGACCCAGCACCTTACCCAGACGACCCACCAGGGCCATCATGTCGGGCGAGGCGATGACACGGTCGAAGTCCATCAGGCCACCGTTGATCTGTTCGTACAGATCCTCGGCACCGACGTATTCGGCGCCGGCCGCGCGGGCTTCGTCAGCCTTGGCGTCCTTGGCGAAGACAGCAACGCGAACGTCACGGCCCGTACCCGACGGCAGGTTGACTACGCCGCGGACCTGCTGGTCAGCGTGACGGGGATCGACGCCCAGGTTGACGGCGATCTCGATGGATTCGTCGAACTTGGCCTTGGCGTTGTCCTTGACTGCGGCGATGGCGTCCGAGAACGGCATCAGGGCCAGGGTGTCACCGGTGCGGGCCTTTTGAGCCTTGGTTTGCTTGGCCATGTGCTCAGCCCTCCACGACGTTGAGGCCCATGGCGCGAGCCGAGCCTTCGATGATCTTGGTCGCGGCGTCCAGGTCGTTCGCGTTCAGATCCTTCATCTTCTTTTCGGCGATCTCACGCAGCTGGCTGCGCTTGATCTTGCCGGCCACTTCGCGGCCCGGCAGCTTCGACGCCGAAGTGATGCCGGCGGCCTGCTTGATGTAGTGGGTCGCGGGCGGGGTCTTGGTGACGAAGGTGAAGCTTTTGTCCTGATAGACCGTGATCACGGTCGGCAGGGGCGTGCCTTTGACTTCCTTCTCGGTGCGCGCGTTGAACTCCTTGACGAAGCCCATGATGTTAACGCCGCGTTGACCCAGTGCGGGCCCGATCGGGGGGGACGGCGTGGCGTTGCCAGCCGGCACCTGCAGCTTGATATAGCCGAGGATCTTCTTGGCCATTGGTCTCTCCTGTGATGGCCCTGAACTCAATCAGGACCGGTGAGCCGTGGTCTGGCATGGCTGCCTCCCACGGATTTATGCGAGCGAACCCGCACCGCCCTGTTCAGAGCGAGGCGCGCGTATAGCGGAAGGACGCCCCAAACGCAAACGGCGGCCCGCAGGGCCGCCGTAGCTTTATTCAATCCATGAAGAGCGCGATCAGGCCGCGACCTTCTCCACCTGGCTGTATTCCAGATCAACCGGCGTGGGACGGCCGAAGATCGACACGGCGACGCGCAGGCGGGCCGCATCCTCGTCGACACTTTCGACCTGGCCGTCGAAGCTGGCGAACGGGCCGTCGATGACCTTGACGGTCTCGCCGATGTCGAAATGGATCGTGGGCTTGGGACGCTCGACGCCCTCTTCCACGGCACCGATGATGTTCTGGACCTCACGCTCCGAGACCGGCAGTGGCTTGGTACCGCCAGCGGCACCCAGGAAGCCTGTGACCTTGGGTGTGTTCTTGACCAGGTGATAGGCCTCGTCGGTCAGTTCCATCCGCACCAGCACATAGCCGGGGAAGAATTTGCGCTCGGAGTTCACCTTGCGACCGCGACGGATCTCGACGACGTCTTCGGTCGGCACCAGGATTTCGGAGAAGTGGTCCGACAGCCCCTGCTGCTTGGCCTGATCGGTCAGGTGCTGGGCGACCTTCTTTTCGAAGTTCGAATAGGCCTGGACGATGTACCATTTGTGGCGGGGATTGGGGGCGGGCTTGGGCGCTGCATCCGTCATGGGCGCGTCTCCTTATTGGCCGAAGGACAGGACGAGGATCGAGATCTTGGCCAGACCCCAATCGACAATCCAGAAGAAGATCGCGGCGATGATGACCATGATGAAGACCATCACCGAGGTGATCCAGGTCTCTTTGCGCGACGGCCAGACGATCTTGCGGCCTTCGGCGCGGACCTGGCTGAAGAACTGCGGGATGGAGGTCCGCTTCTTCGGCGTTGGCGCATCGGTGCCCACGGCCTGACCCGCCAGCACGGGCTGGGCAGTCTGGGCTGTGGGGGTGCGACGCCCCTTGGGGGTCTTGGCCTTGGCCATCTATCGTCTCTTCAACTCTTGATCCTGCCCACCAGATGGGAAGTCCCACCCGGCGGCGACAGGGGTAAAATGGCAGGAGTGGAGGGACTCGAACCCACGACCCTCGGTTTTGGAGACCGATGCTCTACCAGCTGAGCTACACTCCTTCAGGTTCCGGACAAAACACAACGCGCCGTGGGTTTCCCCAACGGCGCGTGCGCATCGCCAGACCGGGGCGTATGCCCGACCGGGACAGGGTTTTCAAGGGTTATCCTGCCTATTCCTCCCCCATTGGGGAGGATCAATCGTCGTGATGACTGGCCACGGCTCGGGCCTCGTCCTCGGGCTTCACCACCTGTCGGAAGATCAGCTTGTCGATACGGCGGTCGTCCATGTCGATGACCTCGACCTCGAACCGTCCGACCTGCATCACTTCACCCTCGTCAGGCAGGCGCGACAGCTGATGCAGAATCAGTCCGGCGACGGTGTGGAAGCTGTCGTTCTCACCGAAATCCTCGCCGAGGATGTCGCACAGTTCGTCCAGATCGGTCCGCCCGTCCACCAGCCAGCTGCCGTCGGCACGCTGGGTGACATAGGCGTGGTCGTCGTCGTGACCCTCGTTGAAGTCGCCGGCGATCATTTCCAGAATATCAGTCGCCGTTATCACGCCTTCAAAGGCACCGTATTCATCGACGATGAAGGCCATGTGGACATGGGTGCCCTTCAAAATCTCCAGCGCCTTCAGCACCGAGGTCGACTGAGGGATGAAGGCGGGCTCGGCCACGTGATTGAACACGTCCAGCTCGCCGGTCGTCAGCAGGCTGTCCAGAAGGTCCTTCTTGTGCACCACGCCCATGGGGTGATCCAGATCACCGTCCTTGGCCACTACGATGCGCGAATAGGGACAGACGCGGATTTCCTCGCGCAGCACCTCGGGCGTGTCGTCCAGCGCAACCCAGTAGACATCCGTGCGCGGCGTCATGGCCACCCGCACCGGCCGGTCGCCCAGGGTCAGGATCTCCTCGATCATCTCCTGCTCTTCGGGCTCGATCAGACCGGCGGAGGTGCCCTCCGCGATCATGGTCTCCACCTCTTCCTGGGTGACGTCAGAGCCGTCGCGGTCCTTGACGCCCATGATCTTGAGAATACCCGAGGTCGAGGCCGTCAGCAGCACCACGAACGGATGCAGGACGATCGCCAGGGTCGAGATCGGAGCCGCCATCTTCGCCGCGATCGCCTCAGGAAAGATCAGCGCCAGCCGCTTGGGCACCAGTTCGCCGACGATCAACGACACATAGGTGATGCAGAGCACCACCAGGGCCGTGGAGAAGATCTGGGTATAGTCATCCAGCGCCGGAAAGGCGGCGGTCAGGATCTTGTCCAGCTCACCCGCGATGGTCGCCTGACCATAGGCACCGGCCAGAATGCCGATGGCGGTGATGCCGACCTGGACGGCCGACAGGAAATGGGTCGGATTTTCGGACAGCTTCAGGGCGGCTCTCGCCCCCTTGTCTCCCCGCTCGGCGCGACTCTGCAGCCTGGATTTGCGCGAGGAAACGACCGCAAGCTCGGTCATGGCGAACAGGCCGTTCAGCACCACGAGCAGCAGTACGACGACAATGGCGATGGCTAACATCTAGTGAGGCGGAACCGGCGCGGCGCGACAGTCGGCAGTCCGCACCGACGATGATAGTGGGAAATCCCGGCGTGCGCCACGGTTTCCTGTCAAAGGTCGATCAGTTGCCGCTGCGCCCGGCATCGACTGTGCCATAGGCCCCAGGCTTGAAGCCCTCGGTGGGCTGGGTCGCGCACGCCGACATGCCGATGATGATGCCGATGAACAGGCCGGTGCGTATCGATCGCATCATAGTTACCAAATCCTTAACGTCAGTGAAGAACGTTAAGACGGGGATCGCGGTTCCTTGCAACACGCCTCGCGTAGCCGGCGACAAATTCACAGCAAAAAGCCCCGCCGGATTGCTCCAGCGGGGCTGATTGTTCGGTTCAACAAGCCTCAGCGAGGCTGATTGGAAGACCGGCGACTACTCGACGATCTTGGCCACGACGCCGGCGCCGACGGTGCGGCCGCCTTCGCGGATGGCGAAGCGCAGGCCCTGGTCCATGGCGATGGGCGTGATCAGCTCGACGTTCAGCTCGGCGTTGTCGCCGGGCATGATCATCTCGACACCCTCTTTAAGGTGCACGATGCCGGTCACGTCCGTCGTGCGGAAGTAGAACTGCGGGCGATAGTTGGTGAAGAACGGCGTGTGACGGCCACCCTCTTCCTTGGTCAGGATGTAGGCCTCCGCCAGGAACTTGGTGTGCGGGGTGATCGAGCCGGGCTTGCACAGCACCTGGCCGCGCTCGACGTCTTCACGCTTGGTGCCGCGCAGCAGCACGCCGACGTTGTCGCCCGCCTGGCCCTGGTCCAGCAGCTTGCGGAACATTTCCACGCCCGTGCAGGTCGTCTTCTGGACCGGACGGATGCCGACGATCTCGACTTCCTCACCGACCTTGACGATGCCCTTCTCGACGCGGCCCGTGACCACGGTGCCGCGGCCCGAGATCGAGAACACGTCTTCCACCGGCATCAGGAACGGCAGGTCGACCGGACGCTCAGGCTGCGGGATGTAGCTATCGACGGTTTCCATCAGCTTCAGCACCTGCTGCTCGCCGATTTCCGGGTTCACGCCGTCGGTGGCGGCCTTGGCCGAACCGGCGGTGATCGGAATGTCGTCGCCCGGGAACTGGTACGAGCTCAGCAGCTCGCGGATTTCCATTTCCACCAGCTCCAGCAGCTCGGCGTCGTCGACCAGGTCCACCTTGTTCATGAACACGACCAGGGCCGGCACGCCGACCTGACGGGCCAGCAGGATGTGCTCGCGGGTCTGGGGCATCGGGCCGTCGGCGGCCGACACCACCAGGATCGCGCCGTCCATCTGGGCGGCACCGGTGATCATGTTCTTCACATAGTCGGCGTGGCCGGGGCAGTCGACGTGGGCATAGTGACGGTTGGCCGTCTCATATTCCACGTGCGCGGTGTTGATCGTGATGCCGCGGGCCTTTTCTTCCGGCGCAGCGTCGATGTCCGCATAGGCCATCGCCTTGGCACCACCGGCCTTCGCCAGCGTCATCGTGATCGCCGCCGTCAGCGTCGTCTTGCCGTGGTCAACGTGACCGATCGTGCCGATGTTGCAATGCGGCTTGTTACGTTCGAACTTTTCCTTGGCCATTCTCTTCTCTCCGTCCCCTGAGCAGGGGCTCTATCCAGTTTATCAGGGGTGAAGGCGGGAAATATCCGCCGGCTTATCCAAAGTTATCAGGCGGAATACTTCTTGATCACTTCGTCGGCGACGTGTTGCGGCACCGGCTCGTAGTGGTCGTACTGCATGGTGAACTGGGCGCGACCCTGCGACATGCCACGCAGCGTGTTCACATAGCCGAACATGTTGGCCAGCGGCACGAAGGCGTTCACCACGGTGGCGTTGCCGCGCATGTCCTGACCCTGGATCATGCCGCGACGGCCGTTCAGGTCGCCGATGACCGAACCCAGGTATTCCTCGGGGGTCACGACCTCGACCGCCATGATCGGCTCGAGCAGCTTGGGCGAACCCTTTTCCTTCAGTTCGCGGAAGGCGGCGCGGGCCGCGATTTCGAACGCCAGCACACTGGAGTCGACGTCGTGGTATTTGCCGTCCGTCAGCGTCGCCTTGAAGTCGATCAGCGGGAAGCCCGCCAGCAGGCCCTGATCCTTGATGGAGTTCAGACCCTTTTCGACGCCGGGGATGTATTCCTTGGGCACGGCACCGCCGACGATCGAGTTCTCGAACACGAAGCCCGAGCCCGGCTCGCCGGGTTCGAAGGTCAGCATGACGCGGGCGAACTGACCCGTACCACCGGTCTGCTTCTTGTGGGTGTAGTCGATGTCGACCTTGCGACCCAGCGATTCACGATAGGCGACCTGCGGCTGACCGATGGTGGCCTCGACCTTGTAGGTGCGCTTCAGGATGTCGATCTTGATGTCCAGGTGCAACTCGCCCATCCCCTTCAGGATGGTCTGGCCCGACTCGTGGTCGGTCGAGACGGTGAAGGACGGATCCTCCGATGCCAGCTTGGCCAGGGCGACGCCCAGCTTCTCCTGGTCGGCCTTGGTCTTGGGCTCGACGGAGATCTCGATCACGGGGGCCGGGAATTCCATCTTCTCCAGGATGACCGGCGACTTCAGCGGGTCACACAGGGTGTCACCGGTGCGGGTTTCCTTGAGGCCGGCCAGGGCGACGATGTCGCCGGCAAACGCTTCTTTGATGTCCTGACGGTCGTTGGAGTGCATCTGCAGCATGCGGCCGACGCGCTCGCGCTTGTCGCGCGACGAGTTGAGTAGGGACATGCCGGTTTCCATCTTGCCCGAGTACAGGCGGCAGAAGGTCAGCGAACCAACGAAGGGGTCGTCCATGATCTTGAACGCCAGAACCGACAGGGGCTCGTCGTCCGAGGCCTTGCGGGTGATCGGCTCTTCGGTCTTGAAGTCGATGCCCGGCGTCGGCGGGATGTCCAGCGGCGAAGGCAGGTAGTCGACCACGGCGTCCAGCAGGGTCTGCACGCCCTTGTTCTTGAAGGCCGAGCCGCACAGGATCGGATAGAAGGCACCGGTCAGCACAGCCTTGCGGATGCACTTCTTCAGAACCTCGACCGAAGGCTCGGTGCCTTCGAGGTAAGCTTCCATCGCCTCGTCATCCAGTTCGACAGCGTTGTCGATCAGGTACTGGCGAGCTTCATTGGCCTTGTCGACGAGGTCCGCGGGGATTTCACCGACGGTGTAGTTGGCACCCAGGGCATCGTTGTCCCAGACGACCGACTTCATCTCGACGATGTCGACCAGGCCGGACAGGCTGCTCTCCGAACCGATCGGGAACTGGATCGGCACGGCCTTGGCACCCAGGCGGTCGCGGATCGACTGAACCGAGGCGTCGAAGTCGGCACCGATCTTGTCCATCTTGTTGACGAAGACGATGCGCGGCACGGAATATTTGTCGGCCTGGCGCCAGACGGTTTCGGTCTGGGGCTCGACGCCCGCGTTGCCGTCCAGAACAGTCACGGCACCGTCAAGCACGCGCAGCGAACGCTCGACCTCAATGGTGAAGTCCACGTGACCGGGGGTGTCGATAATGTTGAGGCGCTTTTCTTTCCAGTAGGCGGTCGTCGCGGCGGACGTGATGGTGATGCCGCGCTCCTGCTCCTGGTCCATCCAGTCCATGGTGGCGGCACCGTCGTGCACTTCGCCGATCTTGTGCGACTTGCCGGTGTAGAACAGGATCCGCTCGGTCGTCGTCGTCTTGCCCGCATCGATGTGGGCCATGATGCCGAAGTTGCGGTAGTCTTCGATTTTGTGCGTACGGGCCATGAGGCGTGCCTTGAAGTGAGTTCAGGACGCGTCAGGCGCCCTCGGGAAGATCAGTCTGTGCGGATAAGCGAGCGCGGGCGATTTAGCTCAAACCGCCCGCGCCGGAAACCCTTAGATAGTCAGCGCAAGTGACGCTTTGAAGGCGTTTACCAGCGGTAGTGCGAGAAGGCGCGGTTGGCTTCGGCCATCTTGTGCGTGTCTTCACGCTTCTTGACGGCAGTGCCGCGGTTGTTGGACGCATCCAGCAGCTCGGCAGCCAGCTTTTCGGTCATGGTGTTCTCACCGCGCTTGCGTGCGGCATTGACCAGCCAGCGGATGGCCAGGGCGCGGCGACGCTCGGGGCGAACCTCGACCGGCACCTGGTACGTTGCACCACCGACGCGGCGCGAGCGCACTTCGACCGACGGGGCGACGTTGTCGAGGGCCGAATGGAAGGTGGCGACCGCTTCCTGGTCCTTCTTCTTGTCGGCCAGGATGTCGAACGCACCATAGACGATGTTCTCGGCGACGGCCTTTTTGCCCTCGTACATGACGTAGTTCATGAACTTGGTGACGATCAGATCCTTGTACTTGGGATCCGGGAGAACTTCGCGTTTCTGGGCGCGGTGACGACGTGACATGGGCTTGGCCTTCTAAAGACGTATCGAGGGGTCCGGTTCTCACCGGCGAATGGAGAAGCGGATCGCTTACTTCGGACGCTTGGCACCGTAGTGCGAACGGCGCTGCTTGCGGTCCTTGACGCCTTGCGTGTCGAGCACGCCGCGCAGGATGTGGTAACGCACGCCGGGCAAGTCCTTGACGCGGCCGCCGCGGATCAGGACCACCGAGTGCTCCTGCAGATTGTGGCCCTCGCCGGGGATGTAGCACACGGCTTCGATGCCCGTGGTCAGGCGAACCTTGGCGACCTTACGCAGAGCCGAGTTGGGCTTCTTGGGGGTCGTCGTATAGACGCGGGTGCAGACGCCGCGGCGCTGGGGGCAGCCCTTCAGGGCAGGCACCTTGTTGCGGACCGGCTTGGGTTGGCGCGGCTTGCGGATCAGCTGGTTGATAGTCGGCATAGAGGTCTCGTCTCTTTCAAATCGGTGGAGGCGTGTGCCTTTCGGCCGGAGCGCCTCGTGAGCCTTCTTTTCGGACGACGCGATTGCGCCGCCCCGGGTTGAGTTTCGAGCCGTGAGATGACTGCCAAACGAAAAAACCGGAACGCGCGCTTCGGGCGTTCCGGCGGGACACAGCCCGTCCGTTCAATTGTCACGATCCCGACGCCCGGCGAACCGGACACCTCGAAAGTGCGCGGCTTCTACGCCGGAGGGGCGGTTTGGTCAAGGGCGGTCACTCAACGAGCGGAAACCGCATTGTGAAGCGAACCTTACTGCCAGCCCGAAAACTTTCGACGGTGCTTGGTGATAGTCGTGCACGTTCAGTGGTTGCCAAGGCAGATTGGCTAAGACCTCGGTCGGGGGGAGTTTCGGAAACGATGACACAATCTTTCAGACTGCCATCTGGGCCAAAGCCGCATAGCAACGTGACCTCTCCTTCCGCCGCGGTAGAGGACCTATCCAGCCTCGCGGCTACAGAAGGCTGCACCGCTGGCGGATGCACCTGCGGGGCCACCTCCTGGCCAACCAGTTCAAGCCCAACGAGCATCGCTATTAGCAGAGGCATTTTTGTTCTTTGAGAATGAGCCCAACCAGTTCGTCTGAGTAAACTATCAGATGTCCAGATTTGCAGAAGGGCCTTTACCGTAGGCTTCGAAAGGCCAGCTCCTCCAAGCTACATTGTCGATCAGGAACGCCCGCCCCAATACCGCCATGCTGACACCCTCCCCTGTCCTCGAACGGGGTTTGGGGGACAGATGAACGCGGCGCAGGTCAGCAGGCGGGGACTGCCCGAGCGGTGGCGCAAGCCTGCGCTGGTCGCGGCGTCGGTGGCGTTTCACGCTGTCGTGCTGGCCGTGCTGGGCCTTCAGGCGGTTGAATTCAACGAAGCCCCGAACCAGCCTCAACCGCCCGTCGTCTTCCTCGACATCGCGCCTCGACCGATGCTGAGAGACGAGACGGCGCGAGTCCGGACGCCGACAACCACGCAAGCCACGCCCGACCGTCTGACCCTGCCCGATCAGGCGGCGGCCAGCCAGGCCTTGCCCCTGCGCGATCCACGTGAAGACGAAGAGGCAGCCCAGGGCCTGCCCTCGGCCCCCAGCCCGCGTGTCGCTACACCGGCACTGGGCGTCCCCGCCCCTTCCGGATCTGCCGCATCCGGGGGATGGACCGTGCGGCCAGAGACTTTGGGCGACCGGATTCAGCGCGGCCTGATCGGTAGCAACCTGGCCTGCCGCACGCCGGAACTTTTGACGCCCGCAGAACGTGACCGCTGCTCAGACCGCATGGCCAATGCGGCCAACAGCACCCCGGCCATGCGCGGCTCCGGCGATCCCGACACCGACAGTCGCTTTGCCCGCGAAGGTGCCGCACGACTGGCTGAATACGAGGCGCGGCGTCGCCCGCTGTCGGGCGGCAACGGCAATGTCGGCCCCCAGGACGGACCGGGCTCCAACTTCGGAATGGGCGTGGCGGGTGCACACCTGGACCCTTCGCTCCGTCCTGACTCAACCGAAAATGTCCGCACCAATCGCCGCGACGGACCGCGCTGAACAGGCTGAACACGCAGACGCGCTCACGTAGAGAGGCCCCGTGGGCCGAGCGATAGGCCCTAAAAAAGAAAAAGGCGGTCCCGTTTCCGGGACCGCTTTCTTCAGTTCAGTCTGAACCCGAAGATCAGCTTTCGCTGCCCTCCAACTCCAGGGCCAGATCGGCCGGCAGTTCCTCGATGGCCTCTTCGCGGGCGGACGTCAGGACCGCGTCGCGCTCGTTGGCGATCTTCTGCAGGCTGCGGAGATAGGCCCCCGTGCCCGCCGGGATCAGGCGACCGACGATGACGTTTTCCTTCAGGCCTTCCAGCATATCCTTCTTGCCGTTGACCGAGGCGTCGGTGAGGACGCGGGTGGTCTCCTGGAAGGACGCCGCCGAGATGAAGCTGCGCGTTTGCAGCGACGCCTTGGTGATGCCCAGCAGGACGGGCTGGGTGGTGGCGATCCGGCCGCCACGCTTCTCGACCTTGGCGTTTTCAAGAACGGCTTCGGCCACTTCGACGGTGTCGCCGCGGATCAGGGTGGTTTCACCCGAATCCAGGATTTCCACCTTCTGCAGCATCTGACGGACGATGACCTCGATGTGCTTGTCGTTGATCGGCACGCCTTGCAGTCGGTAGACCTCCTGCACTTCGTTCACCAGATATTCGGCCAGCGCCTCGACGCCCTGGATGCGCAGCAGGTCGTGCGGATCCGGGTTGCCGTCGATGATGTAGTCGCCCTTGTTGATCAGATCACCGTCGTGGACGGAGATGTGCTTGCCCTTGGGGATCAGGAATTCGACCGGTTCAGCCTGGTTGCCATCGGCGTCCAGTTCCGGCGTGATCTTGATGCGACGCTTGTTCTTGTAGTCGCGTCCGAATTCCACGCGGCCGTCCATCTCGGCGATGACCGCACAGTCCTTGGGACGACGGGCCTCGAACAGCTCGGCCACCCGCGGCAGACCGCCGGTGATGTCGCGGGTCTTGGCACCTTCGGTCGGGACGCGGGCGATGATCTCGCCCGGCTTGACCACGTCGCCATTGTTCACGGACAGAACCGCGCCCACCGGCAGCAGGTAGCGAGCGTCAGAGCCTGAGGCCAGCTTGGCATAGGCGTCGCCGTTGGTGACACCCATGGCCGGACGCAGGTCCGCACCACGCGGGCTTGCACGCCAGTCGCTGACGACGCGCTGGGCGATGCCCGTCGCTTCGTCGGTTTCCTCGCGGACCGACAGACCCTCGACCAGGTCCTCGAACCGGATCGTGCCGCCGACTTCCGTCAGGATCGGAGAGGTGTAGGGGTCCCACTCCGCCAGACGCTGGCTGCGGCTGATGTCCGAACCCTCGACCACCCGCAGGCGTGCGCCGTAAGGCAGTTTGTGCGTCTCGCGGTCCTTGCCGTCGACCACCACGGTGATAGTCACGTTGCGGCTCATGGCCACCAGATCGCCGTGCGCCGCCTTGACGGTCGGGCCGTTGATCTTGGCGACACCGGCGTTGGTCGCCTCGTAGAACGAGGTTTCCGCCACCTGGGCCGTACCGCCGATGTGGAAGGTCCGCATCGTCAGCTGGGTACCGGGTTCACCGATCGACTGGGCGGCGATGACGCCGACCGCTTCACCGATGTTGACGTTGGTACCGCGCGCCAGGTCACGCCCGTAGCAATAGGCGCAGATGCCGGCTTCGGCTTCGCAGGTCAGGGCCGAACGGACCTTGATGGACTGCACGCCCGCCGCGTCGATGACCTCGACTTCCTCTTCCTGCAGATAGGTGTCTGCGGGGAACAGGACCTTGTCGCCGCCCGGCTCGCGGATGTCCTCGGCCGCATAGCGACCCAGAACCCGCTGACCCAGCGAGACCAGCACGTCGCCGCCTTCGACCACGGCGCGCAGGGTGATGCCCCGCGTCGAGCCGCAATCGTCCTCAGTGACGATCGAGTCCTGTGCTACGTCGACCAGACGACGCGTCAGATAGCCGGAGTTGGCGGTCTTCAGCGCGGTGTCGGCCAGACCCTTACGGGCGCCGTGGGTGGAGTTGAAGTATTCGAGGACGGTCAGGCCTTCCTTGAAGTTCGAGATGATGGGCGTCTCGATGATCTCGCCGGACGGCTTGGCCATCAGGCCGCGCATGCCGCCCAGTTGCTTCATCTGGGCCTGCGAACCCCGGGCCCCCGAGTTGGCCATCATGAACACCGAGTTGATGTCGGGGTTCTCGCCCTTGATCAGGACGCGCGGCTGGGCGATTTCGCCCATCATCGCGTCGGCGATCTTGTCCGTGGCCTTGGCCCAGGCGTCGACGACCTTGTTGTACTTCTCGCCCTTGGTGATCAGGCCGTCGGCGTACTGTTGCTCGTACTCCTCGACCTGGGTGCGGGTGTCCGCCACCAGTCCGGCCTTGGCTTCCGGAATGACGATGTCGTCCTTGCCGAACGAAATGCCCGCCTTGGCCGCCTCGCGGAAGCCCAGTTGCATCATCTGGTCGGCGAAGATGACCGTCGCCTTCTGACCGCAGTGGCGATAGACCTGATCGATCAGGTTACCGATTTCCTTCTTGGTCAGGTTCTTCTCAAGCAGGCGATAGCCGATGTTGGCGTTGTGCGGCAGCAGCGCACCCAGCTTCATCCGGCCCGGCGTCGTGTCGATCACCTTGGTGATGACCTCGCCTTCGGCGTTCATCTCGGTCCAGCGCGCTTTGATCTTGGTGTGCAGCGTCACGACCTTGGCGTCGAGCGCGGCATCGATCTCGCCCATGTTGGCGAACAGCTTGTTCTCGCCGGGCTCGCCGTCCTTGACCAGCGACAGATAGTACAGGCCCAGGACGATGTCCTGCGACGGCACGATGATCGGCTTGCCGTTGGCGGGCGACAGGATGTTGTTCGTCGACATCATCAGGACGCGCGCTTCCAGCTGGGCCTCGAGGCTCAGCGGGACGTGAACGGCCATCTGGTCGCCGTCGAAGTCGGCGTTGAACGCGGTACAGACCAGCGGGTGCAGGCGAATGGCCTTGCCCTCGATCAGCTTGGGCTCGAACGCCTGGATGCCCAGACGGTGAAGCGTCGGCGCGCGGTTCAGCAGGACCGGGTGCTCGCGGATGACCTCGTCCAGGATGTCCCAGACCTGCGGCTGCTCGCGCTCGACCATGCGCTTGGACTGTTTGACGGTGCCCGACAGGCCCTTGGCGTCAAGGCGCGCATAGATGAACGGCTTGAACAGCTCGAGAGCCATCTTCTTGGGCAGGCCGCACTCGTGCAGCTTCAGTTCGGGACCCACGGTGATGACCGAACGGCCCGAATAGTCGACGCGCTTGCCCAGAAGGTTCTGGCGGAAACGGCCCTGCTTGCCCTTCAGCATGTCGGCCAGCGACTTCAGCGGGCGCTTGTTCGCGCCGGTGATGACGCGACCGCGACGGCCGTTGTCGAACAGGGCGTCGACGGATTCCTGCAGCATCCGCTTTTCGTTGCGGATGATGATGTCCGGCGCGCGCAGCTCGATCAGACGCTTCAGGCGGTTGTTGCGGTTGATCACCCGGCGATACAGGTCGTTCAGGTCGGAGGTCGCAAAACGACCGCCGTCCAGCGGCACCAGCGGGCGCAGTTCCGGCGGGATGACCGGAACGACGGTCATGATCATCCACTCGGGCTTGTTGCCCGATTCCAGGAAGGCCTCGATCAGTTTCAGGCGCTTGGAGGCCTTCTTCGCCTTGATCTCGGACGGGCTGTCGGCCAGCTCGCCGCGGTGACGCTCGGCCTCGGCATGCAGGTCGATACCGATCAGCAGGTTGCGAACGGCCTCCGCGCCGATCTCGGCGGTGAAGCCGTCATCACCGTATTCGTCCTGGTAGCGATAGAATTCGTCTTCCGTCAGCAGCTGGTTCTGCTTCAGCGGGGTCAGACCCGGCTCCGTGACGATGTAGTTCTCGAAATACAGGACGCGCTCGACGTCCTTCAGGGCCATGTCCAGCATCAGCGAGATGCGCGACGGCAGCGACTTCAGGAACCAGATGTGCGCGACCGGGGCGGCCAGTTCGATGTGGCCCATCCGCTCGCGGCGAACGCGGGCCAGGGTGACCTCCACGCCGCACTTCTCGCAGATAATGCCCTTGTACTTCATGCGCTTGTACTTGCCGCACAGGCATTCGTAATCCTTGGTCGGGCCAAAGATACGCGCACAGAACAGGCCGTCACGCTCGGGCTTGAACGTACGATAGTTGATGGTTTCCGGCTTCTTGATCTCACCGAACGACCACGAGCGGATCTTCTCTGGCGAGGCCAGGGCGATCTTGATCTGATCGAAGGTCGGAGTGACCGGAAGCGGGTTGAAGATGTTCAGGACGTCCTGGTTCATCTTGATTCCTTCTGCGGGGCTTCCCGCGAAAATTCAGACAGTGGAGAGAGCGAAAGACCGTCCTCCCCGCTTTCGCGGAGAGGGTTCATCCGGTCGGTCAGCTGTTCTCCAGCTCCACGTTCAGGCCCAGCGAGCGCATTTCCTTGATGAGAACGTTGAAGCTCTCGGGAATGCCCGCCTCGAAGCTGTCGTCGCCGCGGACGATGGCCTCGTAGACCTTGGTACGGCCGGCGACGTCGTCGGACTTCACCGTCAGCATCTCTTGCAGGGTGTAGGCGGCACCGTAGGCTTCCAGAGCCCAGACCTCCATTTCCCCGAAGCGCTGGCCACCGAACTGCGCCTTGCCGCCCAGCGGTTGCTGGGTGACGAGCGAGTACGGCCCGATCGAACGCGCGTGGATCTTGTCGTCGACCAGGTGATGCAGCTTCAGCATGTAGATGTAGCCGACGGTGACCGGACGCTTGAACTGCTCGCCGGTCTGACCGTCATAGACGATCGACTGACCCGAACGATCCAGACCGGCCTTCTCCAGCAGGTCCTCGATGTCTCCGATGTGGGCACCGTCAAAGACCGGCGTGGCGAACGGCAC
The DNA here is from genome assembly GCF_058725425.1 of Brevundimonas sp. DW-iso22. NCBI lineage: Bacteria > Pseudomonadati > Pseudomonadota > Alphaproteobacteria > Caulobacterales > Caulobacteraceae > Brevundimonas > Brevundimonas sp. DW-iso22. Next base: position 115,120 of record NZ_JBZXEB010000002.1, read on the forward strand.
ACCCTTGGACAGGTTCTTGGCCAGTTCGATCAGCTCTTCTTCCGTATCCGGCAGAGGCGTCTCGGGACCATAGATGCTGGTCAGGTGATCGATCAGCGCCTTCTTCTGTCCGCCCTGCTGCCAGGCTTCCAGCAGACCCTGGATCTGCTTGCCCAGACCGGCGGCGGCCCAACCCAGGTGGGTTTCGAAGATCTGGCCGATGTTCATGCGCGACGGCACGCCCAGCGGGTTCAGAACGACGTCGACCGACGTACCGTCTTCCAGGTGCGGCATGTCCTCGATCGGCAGGATCTTGGAGATGACGCCCTTGTTGCCGTGACGGCCGGCCATCTTGTCGCCGGGCTGAAGCTTGCGCTTCACGGCCACGAAGACCTTGACCATCTTCATCACGCCGGGGGGCAGTTCGTCGCCGCGTTGCAGCTTCTCGACCTTGTCCTCGAAGCGGCGGTCGAGTGCCTTGCGGGCGTCCTCAAACTGCTTCTTCATGGCCTCGAGCTCGCCCATGGCCTTCTCGTCGTCCAGAGCGATCTGCCACCACAGGCCGCGCGACAGTTCGCCCAGCTTGTCCTCGGTGACTTCACCGCGACCCAGGCCCTTCGGACCCGAGGTGGCGTTCTTGCCCAGCAGCAGAGGCTTCAGGCGACCATAGACGTTGCGCTCCAGGATCTTGAGCTCGTCGTCGCGGTCCTTGCCCAGGCGCTCGATTTCCGAACGCTCGATGGCGATGGCCCGCTCGTCCTTGTCGACGCCGTGACGGTTGAACACGCGCACGTCCACGACCGTACCGGCCACGCCGGGCGGCAGGCGCAGGGAGGTGTCGCGCACGTCCGAAGCCTTCTCGCCGAAGATGGCGCGCAGCAGCTTCTCTTCCGGGGTCATCGGGCTCTCGCCCTTGGGCGTGACCTTGCCGCACAGGATGTCGCCCGGCTGGACCTCGGCACCGATGGCCACGATGCCCGCCTCGTCGAGGTTGCGCAGGGCTTCCTCGCCGACGTTGGGGATGTCGCGGGTGATCTCTTCCGGCCCCAGCTTGGTGTCGCGGGCCATCACCTCGAACTCGTCGATGTGGATCGAGGTGAAGATGTCGTCGCGCACGATGCGCTCGGAGATCAGGATCGAGTCCTCGAAGTTGTAGCCGTTCCACGGCATGAAGGCGACCAGGGCGTTACGGCCCAGAGCCAGTTCGCCCAGGTCCGTCGAGGGACCATCGGCGATCACATCGCCGACCTTCACTTCATCGCCCACGCGCACGATCGGGCGCTGGTTGATGCAGGTCGACTGGTTGGAACGCTGGAACTTGGACAGGCGATAGATGTCGACGCCCGAACGGCCGGCGTCGGCTTCGTTGGTGGCGCGCACCACGATACGGGTACCGTCGATCTGCTCGACGATGCCGTCACGCTTGGCGACCACGACAGCGCCGGAATCCACGGCCACGACCGCTTCCATGCCGGTGCCGACCAGAGGCGCGTCCGACTGCACCAGAGGCACGGCCTGACGCTGCATGTTCGCGCCCATCAGGGCCCGGTTGGCGTCATCGTTTTCGAGGAAAGGGATCAGGGCCGCAGCGACCGAAACGACCTGTTTCGGCGACACGTCCATCATGTCCACGTCGGCGCGGATCAGCAGCTGCGAGTCGCCATTGATACGGCCGGGGACCAGCTCCTCGACGATCATGCCGTCCTTCAGCTCGATGTTGGCCTGGGCGATCGTGTATTTCGCCTCTTCCATGGCCGAGATGTAAACCACCTCGTCCTGAGCCTGGCCGTCCTTCACCCGGCGGTACGGGCTCTCGATGAAGCCATACTTGTTCACCCGGGCGTGGGTCGCCAGCGAGTTGATCAGGCCGATATTCGGGCCTTCCGGCGTTTCGATCGGGCAGATGCGGCCGTAGTGGGTCGGGTGGACGTCGCGGACTTCGAAGCCCGCGCGCTCACGCGTCAGACCGCCCGGGCCAAGCGCCGAAAGGCGGCGCTTGTGGGTGATCTCGGATAGCGGGTTCGTCTGGTCCATGAACTGGGACAGCTGCGACGAACCGAAGAACTCGCGAACCGCAGCGGCGGCCGGCTTGGCGTTGATCAGGTCGTGCGGCATGACCGTATCGATATCGACCGAGGACATGCGCTCCTTGATGGCGCGCTCCATCCGCAGCAGACCGACGCGGTACTGGTTTTCCAGCAGCTCGCCGACCGAACGGACCCGGCGGTTGCCCAGGTTGTCGATGTCGTCGATCTCGCCCCGGCCATCCTTCAGGCCCACCAGGATCTGCAGCACCTTCAGCACGTCGTCCTTTTGCAGGACGCGGATTTCGTCGGACACTTCCGGCGTTTCCAGACGCATGTTCATCTTGACCCGGCCCACGGCCGACAGGTCGTAACGTTCGCTGTCGAAGAACAGCGAGTTGAACATGGCCTCGGCGGCTTCGGGGGTGGGCGGCTCGCCCGGGCGCATCACGCGATAGACGTCGAACAGCGCGTCCTCTCGGCCAGTGTTCTTGTCGATGCGCAGGGTGTTGCGCATGTAGGCCCCGACAGTGACGTGGTCGATGTCCAGCACGTCGATGGTGGTGAAGCCGTGGCTTTCCAGCAGTTCGATGGTCGGGGCGTCCAGTTCGTCACCGGCCTCGGCGTAGATTTCGCCGGTTTCGTAGTTGACGGCGTCGGCGGCCAGATAGCGGGTCAGCAGGGCATCGGCGGCCAGCGACAGCGACGAAGTCGTCTCACCCAGCTTCTTGGCCTGACGGGCGCTGATCTTGGTGCCAGCGGCAGCGATCACTTCGCCGGTGTCGGCGTCGACCAGATCGAACTCGGGCTTCACGCCTCTCCAGCGCTCGGCCTTGTAGGGGGTGACCCAGCCTTCGCCGCGCTTCTCATAGGGCACGGTGTCGTAGAAGGTCTTGAGGATTTCCTCACCGTCCATGCCCAGGGCCATCAGGAAGGTCGAGGCCGGCAGCTTACGACGACGGTCGATGCGGGTGTAGACCACATCCTTGGCATCGAACTCGAAGTCCAGCCACGAACCACGGTACGGAATGACCCGCGCGGCGAACAGCAGCTTGCCCGAGCTGTGCGTCTTGCCCTTGTCGTGGTCGAAGAAGACGCCCGGCGAACGGTGCATCTGCGAGACGATGACCCGCTCGGTGCCGTTGACGACGAAGGTACCCTTGTCTGTCATGAGCGGAATGTCGCCCATGTAGACGTCCTGCTCCTTGATGTCCTTGACCGAGCGCGCGCCGGTCTCTTCGTCCGCCTCGAACACGATCAGGCGCAGCTTGACCTTCAGCGGCGCGGCATAGGTCATGTCGCGCTGGATGCACTCCTCGACGTCGTATTTCGGGTCCTCGAACTCGTAGGAGACGTATTCCAGGATGGCGCGTTCGTTGAAGTCCTTGATCGGGAAGACCGACTTGAACACCGCCTCGATGCCCTGATCCTTGCGCGGACCACTGCGCACTTCGCGCTGCAGGAACTGCTCGTAGGAGGCACGTTGAACCTCGATAAGGTTCGGCATCTGGATCGCTTCGGGGATACGCCCGAAGGAGTGACGGATGCGCTTCTTGCCGGTGAACGAGGTGGCGGTGGCGAACTGACCGGGGGCGGTGAGTTCAGCGTTGGTCTTGGCCATTCTGTCTTCCCAATACGCCACCCGGGCAGGCGGCGATCAAATGCAGCAGCCACGGCTTCGCCAATCCGGCGACCCGTGACCATCGGTTTCGGCGTCCACCCTCGGGCCTTTCGGCTCCAGGACACCTGAAATGTAGGGCTCCCTTGGGGAGGAGCGCGTCTTCGCTCGGTCGGAGGGCGACGGACCGGGCCTCGACGCTTTCGCGCGCGGACTCATGGAGTTCTGCGGAAGAGCGGACATATACGCGCTTCTTCGGCGAAATAAAGGCCCTCGTCTCAAAGATTGCGCATTGGTTCGCCGAACCCCCATTGCTTTGCCTTGGCGGTGAAATTAGCGTCCGCGCCATGACCCATATCCGCACCGCCGCCGTTGCCCTGTCCCTAAGTCTGGCCCTTGCCGCCTGCGCCACCGCGCCCAGCCAGACTGCCGTCGACCTCGACTTCTCGGGCAGCAACACCCAGGAGAACTGGAACGCCGGCAATGCGGCCTATCTGACCCTTAACGGAGCGAAACGCGGCTGGACCACGACCGAAAGCGGTCTGCAGTACCGTCGCGTCGGAGCGGCCAAGCCGGGCGGCAAACAGCCGATCGCCACCGATACGGTCAAGGTCCACTATCGCGGCACCTTCGTGGACGGGCGCGAGTTCGACAGCTCCTATTCCCGCAATGAGCCCGCAGAGTTCCCGCTGAACCGCGTCATCAAGGGCTGGACCGAGGGTGTGGCCCTGATGCGCGAGGGCGAAACCTTCGAGTTCGTCATCCCCGCCTCGCTGGGATACGGCGACCGCTGGGTCGGCGGCGACGACCTGCCGCCCAACTCGACCCTGCTGTTCACTGTGGAACTGCTGGAAGTTCAGCCCGCCGCCTGAGTCTCGGATTACAGGATTGTAATCCTTTCGACCGTTCGCCGGGTTGACCCGCGCGGCCTGGCGTCGTGATCTCCGGCTCCTCGTTTTTTACCGGAAGTGCCGAGATGATGCGTCCCCTGCCCCGCCTGCTGCTGTGCGCTTCCGCCTGCACCGCCGCCCTGATCATGGCGGCCCCGGCCTTGGCCCAAAGCCGGGTGCTGACCCAGCCGCAGGATGCGGCCCTGGCCCTGCCGCGTTCGCAGCCGGCCATTCCAGCACCGACCCAGGCGACCTTTCCGGGCGTGATCCGTTATGAGGCCGACGTCACCGACCGCGACCGGCGGATCATCAGCGTCAATCAAATCATCCCAGTTCCGTCGGCGGGACCCTTCACTCTTCTGTATCCCGAGTTCCTGCCCGGCAACCACGCCGACACGGGTCCGATCCAACTCATCTCCGGACTGACAGTTACCGCGCCGGACGGCCGACGGCTGGAGTGGCTGCGCGACACCGTTCAGCCCCACGCCTTCCACCTGGACATTCCTCAGGGGATCACGGAGATCCGGGTCGAGTTCCAGTGGCTGACCCAGCCCGACGGCGGTCCTTGGCGGGTCGTTCAGACGAGTGGCATGGTCAACATGCAGTGGGAAAAGGCCGTCCTCTATCCGGCCGGCTATGCCGCCAGCGGCATCACGATCGAGCCTTCGATCCGCCTGCCCCAAGGCTGGGGATATGGCGTCGCCCTGGACACCGTTTCCAACGAAGGCGGCCTGGCCACCTTCGCACCGGTCAGCCTTTACACCCTGGTCGACAGCCCGATGTTCGCCGGGGCCCACTATCGACGCTTTGCCTTGGACGCCGACGGGACCTCGCCGGTCTATCTGAACGTGGTCGCCGACAAGGCCGAGCAGCTCGAACCGGCAGATGGGCTGATGGCCAAGTTCGAGGCCATGGTGGTCCAGGCCGACCGCCTGTTCGGAGCCAGACCGTTCGACCGCTACGAGTTCCTGGTCGGCCTGACCAACCAACTGGGCGGAATCGGGCTGGAGCACCACCGGTCGTCCGAGAATACCCTGGCTCCCGACTTCTTCAATCGCGGCACCGGCTCGCTGGGCTCGCGCCAGTTGCTGCCCCACGAATACGTCCACTCCTGGAACGGCAAATATATGCGGCCGGCGGACGAGCAGACCGCCAACTACAACGTCCCGACCCAGAACACGCTGATGTTCGTCTATGAGGGCCTGACGTCCTATTGGGGCGAGGTGCTGGCGGCGCGCGCCGGTCTGGCGACCAAGGACGAGACGCTGATCGGCATGGCCGGTCACGCCGCCTTCTACGAGAACCAGCCGGGGCGCCAATGGCGCGCTCTGCACGACACCCAGAACCACAACCTGCTGGGCTATCGCGTGCCGGGCAACTGGCCGTCGTGGATGCGGACGACCAGCGACTACTATGACGAGGCCCTGCTGGTCTGGCTGGACGCGGACACCCTGATCCGTGAGGGCACTAACGGGCGGCGTTCGCTCGACGATTTTGCCAAGGGCTTCTTCGGCCGCCTGGACGGCGAGGTTCAGACCCGCGGCTATACGTTCGAGGAGCTGGTCGCGGCCCTGAACGACGTCCACCCCCATGACTGGGCCGGCTTCCTGCGCGGTCGCCTGGATACGGTTGGACCCGAAGCGAGGGCCCCGCTGGATGGCATCTCCCGCGGCGGCTACCGTCTGGTCTATGTCGACAGCCTGTCCGACGCCGAGAAGCGTATCCAGACCGGCTGGGCCAACGACTTCCAGTATTCCCTGGGCTTCAGCCTGGCGTCGACCAATCGCATCGGCGGCGTGCGCTGGGGCAGCGTGGCCTATGACCAGGGTCTGGGGGCGGGTTGGGACCTGATCGCCGTGGGCGATCGCGCTGCATCGGCCGAGGCCCTGCGGGAAGCCATCACAGCGGTTAAGGGGGGTTCGGAACCCCTTGTGATGACCGTCAAGAACGGCGACCGCGTCCGTACCCTGTCGATCCCCTATCACGACGGCCTGCGCTACCCGCGCCTGGAGCGGGTCGAGGGGACCCCGGACATATTGGGCGACATCCTGGCCCCACGTCGCCGTTAGGAATGGTTCTCCCCTTCGTCGTTGCGAGGGGGAGAACTACAACTGCCTACTTCAACAACGCCAGCAAGGCTTCAGCCGCGCCTTCCGACGACGCCGGGTTCTGGCCGGTGACGAGTTTGCCGTCGGTCAGGACGTAGGAACCCCAGTCCGCGCCCTTGGAATAGTCGCCACCATTCTGTTTCAGCGCGTCCTCAAGCAGGAAGGGCACCACGTCCGTCAGGCCGACGCCCTCCTCCTCGGTGTTGCTGAAGCCGGTGACCTTGCGGCCCTTGACCAGAAATTCTCCGTCGGAACCCTTCACATGACGCAGGGCGGCGGGGGCGTGGCAGACGGCTCCGACGGGCTTGTCGGCCTTTGCAAAGGCTTCGATCAGGGCGATCGAGGTCCTGTCCTCGGCCAGGTCCCACATTGGGCCGTGACCGCCGGGATAGAAGACCGCGTCATAGTCCTCGGCCTTGATCTCTGACAGCGGATGGGTCGAGGCCAGGGCCGCCTTGGCGGCGGCGTCGGCCTTGAACCGCTCGGTCGCTTCGGTCTGGGCGTCCGGCTCGTCGCTCTTGGGATCCAGTGGTGGCTGGCCGCCCTTGGGCGAGGCCAGGGTGATGTCCGCACCCGCATCCTTCAGGACGTAATAGGGAGCGGCGAACTCCTCCAGCCAGAAGCCGGTCTTCTTGCCGGTGTCGCCCAGCTTGTCGTGCGACGTCAGGACCATCAGGATTTTCATGGGGTCAGCCTTTCGGGTTCGGGGAGAGACGGCATGTGGGAAGCCCACGCCGTCGATGCCACGACCCAAACGAAAACAGGCCCGGAGGTTTCCCTCCGGACCTGCTCATTTCGCAAACCCCGGACGCGCTTTGCGCGTCAGGGGCAGACCAACTTCCCGATCTTACTTGATCTGGACCTTGGCACCGGCTTCGGTCAGCTTCTTGGCGACTTCGTCGGCGTTCTGCTTGGAGACGTTCTCGACGACGTTCTGAGGAGCGCCTTCGACCAGGTCCTTGGCTTCCTTCAGACCCAGGTCCGAACGCACGCCGCGCACTTCCTTGATCACGTTGATCTTCTTGTCGCCACCGTCCAGCAGGACGACGGTGAACTCGGTTTGCTCTTCGGCGGCTTCGGCCGGAGCAGCAGCGGCACCACCGGCGGCGGCGACGGCGACCGGAGCAGCGGCGCTGACGCCCCACTTTTCTTCCAGCAGCTTGGACAGTTCGGCAGCTTCGAGGACGGTCAGCTTGGACAGGTCTTCGACGATCTTGGACAGGTCGGTCATGGAGTAGATTCCTTCGGAGGGATTGGGTTCAGAGTAGAGGGTGTGCGGAGATGAAAGAGGCGGTTCCGCTTACGCGGCGTCCTTCGTCGCATAGGCGTTGAACACCCGTGCCAGTTGGCCGGCCGGGGCCTGAACCACACCGGCGATACGGGTCGCAGGCGTGTTGAGCAGGCCGAGGAACGAAGCGCGGATCTGATCCAGCGACGGCAGTTTGGAGAGAACTTCCACGCCCTTCGCGTCCAGAACCTTCTCACCCATGAAGCCACCCAGGACGACGAACTTGTCGTTGGCCTTGGCGTATTCAGCGGTGATCTTGGCGGCCGTCACCGCGTCGTCGGCATAGGCGATGCCCACGGGACCCTTGAACAGGCCGTGGTAGTCGCTGCCTTCGTCGGCTTCGAGCGCCTTCAGCGCCAGGCGGTTCTTGACCACCTTGAACGTGCCGCCCGCAGAACGCAGGCGACCACGCAGGTCTTCCATATCCGCAACGGTCAGACCCAAGTTGTGGGTCACGACCACGGCACCCGCGTCGGCAAAAACGCCCTTCAGCGTTTCGATCGACTCGGCTTTTTGTGCGCGATCCATTGCGGTCTCCAGTCTTGCATTCACCGGCGGGCTTATTCCCGACGGCGGATTGGCCATAGCGTTCCGCATCGCTGCGAGACGTTCTGGCCGGTCGTATTGTCCGAAGGAGGCTTGCAACCCCGACCTGACCGGATACCGGTCGCGTCTGGCGTCGTCTGCATCCCCATCTCCCCACGGCGTCAGAGGGCTCTCTGACATTTATGGTCTGGGTGACCCCCAGACCCCGAAGTTCTCGGACAGGACCGTCGGAACCGGTAAGGTCCAGACGGCGAAGGGGCGCTCTATACACGGCTCGCCGTCAAACTCAAGCGTCCGCCCTTCACAAGCGGCGCTGAAGGCGCTCACATCCGTCAAACGGGAACGACACGATGACTGAGTCCATCCAGACGGCCACACCCGAAGCCACCGGCCGCGACAGCCTCGGCCGTGCGACTTCGCCCCTGCTGTTCCCGATCCGGTTGGGCATCGGCCTGATCCAAGGGCTCGCCTTGTGGTGGCTGTATCGGTCGGTTTCGGCGGTCGGGTGGATTTGCGACAACGATCCGGAACTATGCCCGAAAGTCAGTTGGCCCGGGACCATCCCTGAACTGTTCGCACCGCTGGTGCTCGTTTTCTTCTTCGTGCCGGTCCTCCTGCTAGCTGGTGTCGGCCGCATGCGCTGGCGCACCCTCGCCATATGGGCTGTCGCCGCGACCGCCGTCCTGGCCCTGCTCGGCTGGCACGATGTGGCGCGTCAGAGCGCCGACACCCTGCGCTCGCCGCCCTTCTTCACCGCGCCGCTGTTCCTGTTCAGCGCCACTGCCCTGTTCATCGGCCATCACCTGATTCTGCCTGCCGATCTGGAGCGGCGCTGGATCGCGGCCTTCCCGACCTATTTCGACACGGCCTGGAAGGCAGCCGTGCAGCTGGGTCTGTCAATCGGCTTCACCGGCGCTTTCTGGCTGCTGCTGATTTTGGGGTCCCAGCTGTTCAGGATCATCGGCCTGACCTTCCTCAGCGACCTGATCGGCGAGGAGTGGTTCACCATCCCCCTCACCTGCCTGGTCTTCCCCGTGGCGGTTCACCTGACGGACGTGCGAGACGGCCTGATCCGGGGCGTGCGGACGGTCGTGCTGATGCTGCTGTCCTGGCTGCTGCTGGTCATGACGGTGCTGGTCGCGGGTTTCCTTGTCGCCCTGCCCTTCACCGGCCTGGCTGGATTGTGGAACACGGGCAGCGCGACCGCCCTGGTCCTGTCCGCCTCTGCGGCCCTGATCATCCTGATCAACACCGCCTATCAGGATGGCCGCCCCGACAACCTGCCGCCCGCGGTCCTTCGTATCGCCGTCCGCGTCGCCGCCGTCCTGATCACGCCATTGGTCATCCTCGCCTTCTGGGGTCTGGCCCTGCGCATCGGCCAGCATGGCCTGACGCCGGACCGGATCATCGCCCTGGCCTGCGCCGTCGTCGGCCTGGCCTATGCCGTCGGCTATGGCTTCGCCGCCCTGCGGCCCTTCTGGCAGCGCGACGCCGCCTGGATGACCCCTCTGGAGCGCACCAACGTCTGGACCGCCGTCCTGGCCGTCGTCCTGATCCTGGCCCTGTTCAGCCCCCTGGCCGACCCCACCCGCCTGTCCGTCAACGACCAGGTCTCCCGGCTGGAGCGGGGTGCGATCGCCGTCGATCAGTTCGACTTCCGCTTCCTGCGCTTCGAGAGCGGCAAGGCGGGGCTGGCGGCCTTGGACAAGCTGGGGGGATCAACTGACCCCCGCATCGCCACCTTGGCGAAGACAAGTAAAGCTAGGACTGACCGCTATGAGGCAAGATGGGAAGGCCGCGCCCCAATCTCAGCCTCCGATCTGCACCTCAACATCGCACCCTCCAGCAGACCGCTCCCCGCATCTTTTCAACAACAGCTCCAGCGATTGTCTAACCAACTCGCGCACTGTGCCGACCCAAAGGTTTGCGGCTCGGTAGTCCTGGATCTGGATGGTGATGGCAGGCTGGAAGTGCTTGTCGCAGGCGAGACCGAGGTAATGGTTTTCCAGATCGAAGATGACGGTCGGTGGTTCGAGTGGGTGAATTACCGCCAGAACTATTGCCTTAGAAATCCGAAGAACCCGGGTCAGGCTTTACGCCAAGGCCGTTTTGAAACTGCGCGCCCTAGATTTCCAGACCTACTCATCAACGGCGAGCGTTTCCAGCACCAAGAGGGCTACCCCGAATGCCCGGAAGAGCTCACTTCTTCACCCCGTTAACCCCCCGCTCACCCTTCCCGACCACCCGATCTTCACCTTGTCGGGCCTAAAACGTCCCGGAATGAACCAGTCCCGCTGAACGAGGACCGGCCACGATCTGTGATGTTTGAAGGGTGTTTCCGCATGGCCAAGACCGTTCTGGTGGTCGACGACGATCCGACCCAGCGCCGCCTGGCCCAGGCCGTGCTGGAGCGTGAAGGCTATGCAGTCGTCCATGCCGAATCTGGTGGCGAGGCGATCGACCGGCTGACCAAGGGCGGTGGGGCAGATGTCGTCCTGCTGGACATGGTCATGCCGGGCATGAGCGGCATGGAGGCCCTGGCCGAAATCCGCACCGCCGGCGTCACCACGCCCGTCATCGTCCTGACCGCCAACGGCGGCGTGGATGCGGTGGTCAAGGCCATGCAGGCTGGAGCCCAGGACTTCTTCGTCAAGCCGGTGTCGGCCGAACGCCTGCTAGTCGGCGTGTCCAATGCCCTTCAGATGACCCGGCTGACGGCCGAGGTCGGCCGCCTGACCAAACGGGTCTCCAACCGTTCCTCGTTCGACGATCTGGTCGGCGACAGCCCGCCGATGCGCATGGTCAAGGCCATGGGCACCCGCGCCGCCAAGTCCAGTATTCCGGTCCTGATCACGGGCGAGAGCGGCGTCGGCAAGGAAGTCATCGCCCGCGCCCTGCACGGCGCGTCCGACCGTTCGGGCAAGCCCTTCGTCGCCGTTAACTGCGGGGCCCTGCCGTCCAACCTGATCGAATCCATCCTGTTCGGCCACGAAAAGGGGGCCTTCACCGGCGCCCACGACAAGCACCTGGGCAAGTTCCAGGAGGCCAACGGCGGCACGCTGTTCCTGGACGAGATCGGCGAACTGCCGCTGGACATGCAGGTCAAGCTGCTGCGGGCGCTTCAGGAGGGCGAGGTCGATCCCGTCGGGGCCAAGCGCTCGGTCAAGGTCGACGTCCGCATCGTCTCGGCCACCAATCGCGACCCGGCCCAGCAGGTCAAGGAAGGCGCCTTCCGCGAGGATCTGTTCTATCGCCTGAACGTCTTCCCGATCGAGGCCCCGGCCCTGCGCGACCGGCGCGAGGATATCCCGGCCCTGACCGACCACTTCATCGCCCGCTTCAATGCCGAAGAGGGTCGCCGCGTCACGGGCTGCGCGCCCGAGACCCTGGCCCTGCTGACCGCCTTCGACTGGCCTGGCAACGTGCGTCAGTTGGAGAACGCCGTCTATCGCGCCATTGTCCTGGCCGACGCCCCCTTCCTGCAACCCCACGACTTCCCGGCCATTTCCGGCATGGCCGCCCCTCTCCTCCCCCTCATGGGGGAGGTGGATCGCCGCCCTGGCGGCGAGACGGAGGGGGCCGCTACAAGAGCCGCCGTTCTCCCTCCCGACAGCCCCATTCGCATCCTCGACGACCGTGGCCACCTTCGCACCCTGGAAGAGATCGAACGCGACCTGATCCAGCACGCCATCGAGGTCTATGCCGGCCACATGTCCGAGATCGCCCGTCGCCTCGGCATCGGCCGCTCCACCCTGTACCGCAAGGTCCGGGAACAGGGTCTGGAAGACGTGCTGCGCGAGGTCGGCTGACCCTGCCCGCGTGAGGCATCGGGGCCATGCCCCGGCGATGCCTCAAACCTGTCCGAAAGTTCACCGGCGACCGTCGATACCGGCGGCGATGACCTCTTCTCGACACATCGAAATACGATCACGCCTAACGACGGATTCTCGGGGCCCGCCCGTTTAGCCTGTTCTTCCCCCTTCGGATTGCCCCATGCTTCTCGTCACGACCGCCCTGTCCGGCCTGCTCGCCAGCACTGTCCCCGCCTCGGCGGTCCCCCAAACGGCACCCCAGACGCCGCCTCCGGTCACACGGCCAGCCCCGGCCACCTCGGCACCGGTCGAGGAGGACGAGGAAGCCTATGATCTGGGCACCGTTACCGTCACCGGCAGCCGCCCTCGCGGGGCCGTCGACACCGATATCGAACCCGAACTGTCGCTGACGGCCGATCAGATCCAGGCCTACGGTGCCGCCAACATCTCCGAACTTCTCGCCTATCTGGAGCCGGTCACCCGCAGTTCCCAGGGCCGCGACGGCGGTCAGCCCGTCCTGCTGGTCAACGGTCGCCGCATCTCGGGCTTCCGCGAAATCCAGAGCATCCCGACCGAAGCCATCGAACGTACCGACATCCTGCCCGAGGAGGTCGCGCTGCAGTTCGGCTATCGCGCCGATCAGCGCGTGGTCAACTTCGTGCTGAAGGCCAACTTCCGCTCGATTTCGGCTGAGGCGGCCTACCGCGCCCCCACCCAGGGCGGTCGCACGACCACCGAGCTGGAGAGTACCCTGTTCAACATTGCGGGCGGCAACCGCTACTCGGTGGATGCCGAATACACCCGATCGAGCCCGCTGTTCGAGTCCGAGCGGGATATCCGCCGTGATCCCGACGACCTGCCCGCCCCGCTGTTCGGCGACCCCGCCGATCAGGGAGCATACCGCACCCTGCTGTCCCAGAGCGAACAACTGGAGGCCCGAGGCTCGGTCAAGCGCGACCTGAACAGCACCACCCAGGGCACGCTCAGCGTCAGCCTTGAAAACACCAACACCCGCAGCTTCAACGGCCTGCCCGGCGTCGTCATCGACGTCGATGGTACCAATGTCGGCACGGGTATGGCTGATGGTGAGACCGTCTTCCGCTACCTCGACGCGCCCGCCTCGCTCGGTCGCAAGACCGACACCCTGACCGCCAATGTCGGCACCGTCCTGGACGGCTTCATCGGCGAGGAGTGGCGATGGACCTTCAGCGGCAACTACGACCGCACCGAAACCGACACCTTCACGGGTCGCGGCTACAGCGCGTCGCCGTTCCAGGATCGCATCGATGCCGGCGATACCACCGCCGATCCGTTTGGACCGGTCGGTGTCGCCGACTTCGCCTCGCTGGCCGGTGATACCGCCAACTCCGTCTCCCAGTCGCTTGCGGCCGAGCTGGTTCTGACCGGCGATCTTTACGACTTGCCGGCCGGGGGCATCTCCTCGACCTTCAAGGTCGGCGCGGACACCCGCTCGCTGGATTCGACCAGCGTCCGTTCCGGCGACGTGTTCGAGCGCTCGCAGTCGCGCGACCGCTTCACCGGCTCCGGCAGCTTCACCTTCCCGATCGCCGACCGAGATCAGGGTGTCCTGCCTTTCCTGGGCGACCTGTCGGTCAACTTCAACGCGGGCTATGAGGAGTTGTCGGACTTCGGCGGCCTGCCGGTCGTGGGTGTGGGCCTGAACTGGTCGCCGATCGAGCCCCTGTCCTTCCTGGTCAGCTATACCGACGAACAGGGCGCGCCTTCGATCTCGCAGCTGAACGATCCGATCATCGAGACGCTGGACGTACCGGTCTTCGACTTCGCCACCAACCAGACGGTCTTTGTGACCCGCAGAGACGGCGGCAACCCGGACCTGAACTCCGACAACCGCCGCGTTTTCAAAGTGGGGGCCACCCTGCGGCCCTTCGACGAACAGGATTTCAGCCTCTCCTCGACCTGGACGGTCAGCCAGACCGACGACGTCATCGCCGCCTTCCCGACCATCACGCGGGAACTGGAGGCAGCCCTGCCAGAACGCTTCGAGCGCGATCTGGACGGCAATCTGGTGTTCTTCGACGCGCGCGCATTGAGCTATGACAGCGCCGAACGTCAGGACATCCGCACCGGCTTCAACTTTTCCAGGGCTTTTGGAACGCCGACACCGGCTGCGGCCGGTGCCTCCAGCATGCCTGGCGCTCGCGGCGCGCGCGGTCCGGGCGGCGGCGGTCCCCGTGCCGGAGGCCCGCCCGGCGGCGGTGCCGTCAGGTTCGGCGGCGGCGGGGGTCGCGGTCGTGGTGGCGGCATGCAGCCGGGGCAAGGCCGCTTCAACCTGTCGATCTACCATACCTGGCGCTTGCAGGACGAGATCGTCATTCGTGACGGACTACCCGTCATCGACCTGCTGGACGGCGGCGCGACCGGCAGCCGCGGCGGCAGCCCGCGCCATGAAATCCAGGCCCAGGGCGGCGTGTTCAGGAACGGCATGGGCGCGTTCGTCAACGCCAACTGGCGCGACTCGACCACCGTCGGCGACACCCTGCGCTTCTCGGACCAGACCACGATCAACCTCAACATGTTCGTCAATCTGGACCAGCAGCAGTCATTGATTCAGCGCTTTGGCTGGCTCAAGGGCTCGCGCATCAACCTCGGCTTCCAGAACATCTTCGACACACGCACCGAGGTCACCACCCAGGACGGCTCCGTCGTGCCGCTGAACTACCAGGCCGACTATCTGGACCCTCAAGGGCGCACGATCAGCCTGACCTTCCGCAAGATCCTGTTCTGAGGGTCTAGGTTCTAGGGGCGGCAGTTGATCGATCGCTCGGTCTTGTCCCTGGAACCTATAACCTGAAACCTAATCCCTCTTCTTTCCCCACCGCCGCTTCGGCTCCTCGCCCTTGGCCTTGGCGGCGATCTCCTTCAGCTTGCGGCCCTGCATGGATGACAGGGCCTGGCCGGGCGCGCCCTTTTCCGGGTCGCCGAACGCGCGGCCGTGGGTCTTCACCCGCTCGCTGACCGAGTCCAAGAACTCGCCCTCCCATTCAGACAGCGAAACGCCCGCCTTGTCTGCCAACCGGCGGGCGCGTCTCAGGGCGTTCAGGGCCGCGCGCTGCGCCGCCTTGCGTTCAGCCTCGAACGGACTGGCGGGCGGCTTCTTGGAACCGCTCCCACCCCCGCCGAAGCCGGTTCGCTTCAGTGTCAGACCTCGCCGAGCGCCGACAGGTAGAGGTCCAGGATCGCGTCCTCTTCCTGGCGCTTGGCCTTGTCCTGTTTGCGGATGCGGATGACCTTGCGCAGGATCTTGACGTCATAGCCCTCGCCCTTGGCCTCGGCGAAGACCTCCTTCATGTCCTCCATGACGGCGGCCTTGTCTTCTTCCAGACGCTCCAGCCGCTCGATGATGGTGCGCAGACGCCCCTGCGCCGTCGCATTCAGGACGTCGGGCGAGGAATCGAAGGACGCATCATCGGCCATGGAAAGGCTCCGGAAACAGGATCAGAAACAGAGAAACGCCCTCAAGCAGGCCGAACGACCGTCAGGGCAAATGGAATGCGGACGCTAACCACGTCGCTTGGCCCGGCTCAACACCGGACACGAAAAAGGCTGCGGACAGAATCCACAGCCTCTTGATATCTTTGCGCTCAAGCAGCGCGCGACCGCGTCGCGCACGTTAGCGCACTAGAATGGCTTAGCCCTGCTTCGCCTTGAAGCGCGGGTCGGTCTTGTTGATCACATAGACCACACCCTTGCGGCGCACGACCTTGCAGTCGCGGTGGCGGGTCTTGAGCGACTTGAGCGAGCTGCGGACCTTCATGGTCTTCGTCCTGAATCAAAATCAAAAATAGAAAAGCCGCAGGCGGACCAGCGGCGGAACGGGGCGTATAGTGGGGGTTGGGTGAGACGTCAACGCCTGCGCGCTGGTGTCGCTTAGAAATATGGTTCGCAGGCGACACCGTCACCGTCCTTGTCCATTCGCTCGCGATAGGACGGATCCCAACTGCGGATATTGGTTCGTCCTTCGGCTTTGGCATGTGCGCAGTCACGGTAATGCTGATCCGTCGACCGCACTTCTACATAAGCGACCATTGCGCTTCGGCCCGGCGCATCAGGGGTCGTGGCATAGAGTGTGCCTCCAAAAGCCAGGAGACCCACACCCGCTACAAGCATCGGAAATGACAGCTTTCGAGCGTAGCGACGCCGCCCCATCGGATGCAGCATGTTTCTAATGACGCGACCGAGCATCTGCACACGTCCCCAAAGCAACCGCGCTCAAGCAGCGAGCCGCCGCGCGGTGAGCATTAGCGCTCTAAGAACGATGGAGGCCTGGCCTCCGAGTTGAACGGAGGGTCTGCGGGGTTGCACCCCCGCCGCGTCGCCCCTCCGCCACCAGGCCGTATCAGAGAGCACGCCCCTTATCGTCCCGGACCCTTGCCTCCGCGTTGCCAGACGCGGTTAGCGCCCGGTTTACCCTTTTCCACGATCCAGAGAGACATCAGCCGCCCGGCGTCGCAACGGACTGTCGCCTCGCGCACTTGTCATCACGCCCGCCCCTCTCCTGCGGCTAGAGTATCGCCATGCGTTCCAGATTCAGTCTTCTCCTGCTCCTGTCCGTCGCCGCCTGCGGCCCCATGTTGCCCGAGGCACCGCCCGCCGGCCCGACGACGTCGCCCGCCCCCAGCGCACCCGCGCCTTCGACGCCGGCTCCTGCGCCGACAACCCCCGCTCCGGCCGCGCCCGCCGATCAGGCCGGCTTCGATGGCTGGAAACAGGGCTTTCTGTCCCGGCACGGCGGCGACCGCGCCACCTTCTATGCGCGAGAGCTCGAGGGCCTGACCCCCGACCCCAACGTCGTCCGCCTGGACGGCAACCAGCCGGAGTTCAGCCGTCCCGCCGGGGCCTATATCCAAAATGCGGCGTCGGCGACCCGCGTCGCCCAGGGTCGTCGCCTGTCCGACCGCGTCCCCTTTGCCGTGGTCCAGCAATATGGTGTGCCGACCGAAATCCTGGTCTCCATCTGGGGCAACGAGAGCGCCTTCGGCCAGATTCAGGGCAGCTATGACGTCATCCGCTCGCTGGCGACCCTCGCCTACGACGGTCGCCGCCGCGCCTGGGCCGAGACCGAGCTCAAGAACGCGCTCGACATCGTCATCGACGGCAAGCGCGCGCGCGCGGGCCTGAAGGGCAGCTGGGCCGGAGCCATGGGCCAGACCCAGTTCATGCCCAGCACCTATACCCGTCTGGCCGTGGACCAGACCGGCGACGGCATGAGCGACATCTGGGGCTCGGACGCCGACGCCCTCGCCTCCGCCGCAAACCTGCTGGCCCAAGCCGGATGGAAGCGCGGACAGTCCTGGGGCTATGAGGTCATTCTGCCGTCCAACTTCGACTACACCCAGGCCGAGGGACCCAAGCACAGATGGAGCGACTGGTCGGCGCGCGGCGTCCGCCTAGCCCACGGCGGCAGCCCGAACCAGCTGGAGGCGCTTGAGGACGGCGTCATCCTGCTGCCGCAAGGCGCACGCGGCCCAGCCTTCCTGGCCCTGCCCAACCACTATGTGATCCGCCAGTATAACAACTCCGTCTCCTACGCCCTGGCCATCGGCCTGACGGCGGACGGGATCGCGGGCAAGCCCGGCCTGGTCGGCACCTGGCCCGACGATGCGCCTCTGTCGCGCGACCAGCGCATCGGCGCCCAGCGCGCCCTGACCGCCATGGGCTTCGACACACAAGGGATCGACGGCGTCGTCGGGGCCAACACCCGCTACGCCCTGCGCCGCTGGCAGGCCGCCAACAACCGCACCCCCGACGGCTATCTGACCGCGGCTCTGGCCGACGAACTGATCCGCCGGAGCGGATAGCCCCGTAGTCATTGTCCGGTGGACGCTGTGCGCTCAGCACGATGAGCGTTGTGAAGCTGCGTGCCCTTCGCTAACCGTCTCCTAAAGCAACCCGGAGTTCTCCATGTCGCGCACCGCCGACCGGTTCGAAGGTACGTCCAACTATATCGCCACCGACGATCTAAAGATCGCGGTCAACGCTTCGGTCGCGCTGGAGCGTCCGCTGCTGATCAAGGGCGAGCCCGGCACCGGCAAGACGGTCCTGGCCTATGAGATGGCCAAGGCGCTGAACGCACCCCTGATCACCTGGCACATCAAATCCACGACCAAGGCCCACAATGGCCTGTACGAATATGACGCCGTCAGCCGCCTGCGCGACAGCCAACTGGGCGACGCCCGCGTTCACGACGTGCGCAACTATCTGAAGAAGGGCAAGCTGTGGGAGGCCTTCACCTCTCCGGTCCGCCCTGTCCTGCTGATCGACGAGATCGACAAGGCCGATATCGAGTTTCCCAACGACCTGCTTCAGGAACTCGACCGCATGGAGTTCTATGTCCAGGAGACGGACGAGACCATCAGCGCCGCCGTCCGCCCGGTCGTGGTCATCACCTCGAACAATGAGAAGGAGCTGCCCGACGCCTTCCTGCGCCGCTGCTTCTTCCACTATATCCGCTTCCCCGACGATCAGACGATGAAGGCGATCATCGAGGTCCATTTCCCCGGCATCAAGCCGCGTCTGGTCTCTGAGGCCCTCCGCACCTTCTACGAAATCCGCGACACGCCGGGCCTGAAAAAGAAGCCCTCAACCTCCGAGCTGCTGGACTGGCTGAAGTTGCTCATGGTCGATGATGTCGATCCGGAAACCCTGCGCGAGAAATCGCCCAACAAGCTGATCCCGCCGCTGCACGGTGCCCTGCTGAAGAACGAACAGGACGTCCACCTGTTCGAACGCCTGGCCTTCCTGACCCGACGGGAAGGCTCGCGTCCCGGCGT
The DNA here is from genome assembly GCF_058725425.1 of Brevundimonas sp. DW-iso22. Lineage (NCBI taxonomy): Bacteria > Pseudomonadati > Pseudomonadota > Alphaproteobacteria > Caulobacterales > Caulobacteraceae > Brevundimonas > Brevundimonas sp. DW-iso22. The sequence continues at coordinate 134,197 of NZ_JBZXEB010000002.1, forward strand.
TTAAGTCTTGAAGCATCTGCCCAATACACCGGTTACCGCGATTTCACTGGATTCGCGGGCCAGCGGGCGCAGGATGCACCCAAGACCAAGGATATTCGACCATGATGGTTCGTCCCTTTCTGATCCCCACCGTCTGCGCCTTCGCCGCGCTGACGACCGGCTGCGACAACAATTCCGTCCGTATCTCCTCGACCCGGACAGTCGAGAATGACACCAGCGGCGTGCTTCGCGTTGTCGAAACCCTGCAATGCCCGCAGACACTTGGCAGCCTGACCCGCAAGGGTTCTGCCAGCGCACAGGGCACCGTCTGTACCTATGGCGGTCCGCGCGGAGCCGAGGTCATCCTGCATCTGGTAAGCCTTTCGGGCACCGATAGCACTGCAGCCCTGAAGACCTTCGAGGATCGTCTCTCCGCCTCCCTGCCCCAGGCTGTGGCCGGCATCCGCGCCCAGAAGAGCGCCACAGCCAGTGCCTCCGCCGAGGCGACATCGTCGAGCGGCGACAGCGCATCGATCCAGGCCCCCGGCGTCGATATCCAGGCCGAGGGCGACAAGGCCACCGTTCGCCTTCCGGGCATCAGCATCGACGCCGACGGCGAGGATGCCTCGGTCAACATCGGCGGCTTTCAGGTCGAGGCCAAGGGCGACGGTACCACCGTCGATGTTCAAAGCGACGACGGCGGCGACAGCGTCAGCGTTCAGGCCAATGACGCCGCCACCGTGGTCCGCACTTCTGCTGCGGGCAATGCCACCCGCGCCAATTGGATCCTGACCGACAACCGCCCCTCGGTCGAAGGCTGGCGACTGGTCGGTTATGAGGCACGCGGCCCGGCCGGTGGCCCCATCGTCGTCGTCACCGTCCGCTCCAAGGACCGCGAGGGCGGCGACGTCTTCGACGACGCCAAGGCACTGGTCACCCTCAACGTCGGGGAATGATCGCCAACAGCTTTGTCGGCCCCGGCCTTGATCCCGCGGCCCCGATGGGCCACCACACCGGGCCATTCCAGCAGGAAATCGCCTTGGCCGTCAGTCCCCGTTCCTCCGCATCCAAAGGGCCTCGCGCCTGGCAGCGCATGCTGTCCGGCCGCCGCCTCGACCTGCTCGACCCCTCGCCCTTCGACATCGAGATCGAGGACATCGCCCACGGCCTGGCCCGCGTCGCGCGCTGGAACGGCCAGACCATTGGCGAACACGCCTTCTCCGTCGCCCAGCACTCCTGCGTCGTCGAGGAGATCGCGGCCCATATCAAGCCGGGCCTCGAGCCGAAATGGCGGCTCGCCGCCCTGCTGCACGACGCCTCCGAATACGTCATCGGCGACATGATCTCGCCCTTCAAATCCGCGCTGGGTGTCAACTACAAGGCCTTCGAGGCCCGACTGGAAAGCGCCATCCACGTCCGCTTCGCCCTGCCGCCGAAATCGCCCCTCGCCATCAAGACCCTGATCAAGAAGGCCGACCGCGCCTGCGCCTATTTCGAGGCGACCCAGCTGGCCGGATTCAACAAGACCGAATCCCTCTCGCTCTTCGGAGCCCCGCCCGCCGGCTACGACCTGGTCATCGAGCCCCTGCCAGCCCCCATCGCCCAGGCCCGCTATCTGGAGCGCTACCGCATCCTGGCCGAGGCCACCGGTCTGAGTCCCGGGCCCGACGCCTGGCACACGGAATAGGATCGATGGCCGCTCAGGACGAACAGGGCGTTCGCATCGGTCTGTCGGCGGTCGTCATCGCCGTTCGTGACCGCACCGCCTGCGTCCTGACCGTCACCGGCGACGACGGCCTGACCGCCCTGCCCTTCGGCCCCTTCGACCCGGTTCGTGATCGCACCTTCGAACGGGCGCTGCGCGATTTCGTAACCGACCAGACCGGCTTTCGTCTCGGCTTCGTCGAACAGCTCTACACCTTCGGCGACCTGGGCCGCGCCAGCCCCCGCGCCACCCCCGGCCCCGAACGCCGCCGCGAAGTCTCCGTCGGCTATCTGGCTCTCACAGCCGACGCCGTCGACGCGCCCCCACTCGACGAAGCCCGCTGGACACCCCTGCTGGACATTTTCCCTTGGGATGATCGCCGCGACGGCACCGCCGCCTGCCTGCCGCCCCTGATCACGGCCCTGAATGACTGGGCCGCCACCGACCCGCGCCGCCAATCTCGCGTCCAGACCCTGTTCGCCACGACACCGCCACATCGCTGGAACGAAGGCCGCGTCCTCGACCGCTACGAACTTCTCTACGAAGCCGGTCTGGTCGCCGAGGCCGATCGCGACAACGACCGCCGTGTCGCGGCCACAGCCTCTGGCCTCCCCATGGCCTCCGACCACCGCCGCATCCTCGCCACCGGCCTGGGCCGACTGCGCAGCAAGCTGAAATACCGCCCCGTCCTGTTCGACCTGATGCCCGCCACCTTCACCCTCTCCGACCTCCAGTCCGCCGCCGAAGCCATCGCCGGACTATCGCTGCACAAGCAGAATTTCCGGCGCGGGGTCGAACGCACCGGCCTGGTTCAGCCCACCGGCGTGATGTCCTCGGCCACCGGCGGCCGCCCCGCCGAACTCTTCCGCGTCATCGACGGCGACCTGACCGGCGGCGACACGCTCGGTCTGCCACTTCCGGCGCAACGCTGACGGTTTTTCCCGCTTGCAGCCCGGCTCCCGCCCGACTAGAGAAGCCCCTCGCTCGACCAAGCGTACTTACGGCCCCGCGGAGAGGTGGCAGAGTGGTCGAATGTACCGCACTCGAAATGCGGCGTGCCTTTACGGGTACCGTGGGTTCGAATCCCACCCTCTCCGCCACCGGCTTCGTTCACACCGACAACCGCTAAAAGTCTGAAGCCGCGTCGCGTTGACCCTGTTTGGTCAATGGTTTTCCCTCGTCGGCCCCCATGAAGGTTGCCCAGTCCGAGCCGGTACCAGGCGAAGGAAGCCCGTCGATAATGTGGTCCGATGGGTTGGCGTCGATTCCGCGGCCCTGCCGATGGATGTGGGATTTGGCAATCATGTTTGCCGACACAGGTGCCGTCAGGAACAGAAACAGGGCGATCAGCAGTTCGTGCGCCGAGTACGTACCGCCGAAGACGGGAAAATAGATCATCGAGGCAATCAGACAGGCACCGACCCCCAGAGTGGTCGCTTTCGTCGGACCATGAAGCCGCGTCATCAATGACGGCAGCTTGGCCAAGCCCCACGACCCCACGAGTATGAACAGTCCGCCGGTGACCAGAAGCAGCGAAATGGCGAGTTCTGCGATCAGGTTCATTCGACGATGTCTCCTCGCAGGAGGAACTTGCAATAGGCCACAGTGCCCACGAACCCGACCATGGCCAGCAGAAGCGCGGCTTCAAAATAGGCCGAGGTCGCATAGGCGATCCCGAACAGGACGATCATCGCAATGGCGTTGATGGTCAGGGTATCCACCGCCAGGATGCGATCGGCCGAAAGCGGGCCGCGCCACAGGCGGAACAGGTTGAGCAGGATCGAAAGGCTGACGCAGATGAAGGCGAAGCCGAGTGCCACGGGCAAGATCGATCCGGTCATGGGAAAACCTTCAGCAAGCGGGCCTCGTAGCGGCTCTTGATGCGTGCGACCTCCGCCTCGAGGTCGGCGACATCAATGGAGTGAACAAGCAAAGCGCGACCGCAGCCGGAGATGTCGCTGGAGACCGTACCGGGCGTCAGGCTGATAGTACCGGCCAGTGCCGTGATGGCTTCTGGCGAACGAAGCTCCAGCGGGATCACGAGCCACTGGGAGCGAAGATCCCGATTACGGCGCGTCATGATCAGCCACGCCACCTGAAAATTGGCGATCAGGATGTCGAACAGCACCACGCCAATATAACCGATCATGTCCCGCCCAAAGCGAACCTTCGGTCGATCAGGCCAGAAGCGGCTTGTGACAAGAGGCACCAGCACCCCGAACACGATCGCCAGAAACAGGGCCCCGAAGGTGAACGCGTTCACCAGCAGCATCCACACGACGACAAGCATCGCGCTCAGGCCGGGGTGAGGCAGAAGACGGCGGATCATCGGCGACCTCCGGACTGCGGACCCAGGACGGCCTCGATATATTGGTCAGGCGAGAACAACTGGCCCGCCGCCGCCGCCGTGTAAGTCGTGACAGGCCCGGCCAGCAGAGTCAGACCCGCCAGCATCAGCAGAAGTGCCCCCGCCGCGGCGACGCCCCCACGTTTGCCGCGCAGGGCCCGCAAAACAATCTCGCCTTCGACCGTCGTGCTCTTCCAGAAGATCGCGCTTCCGGCGCGCGCGAACGCCAGGACGCCCAGAACCGTGGTCGTCAGGATGACGGCCCAGATCCACACCGCCTGCGGTGAGGCCCGTACACCGTCGAGGATCAGCAACTTGCCGACAAAGCCCGAAAGGGGCGGCAACCCGACCGTGGCGATAGCTGCAAGGAAGAACAAGCCCGACAGGATTTCGAACTGGCTGAACCTCGGGGCCAGGGTGATGGCGTCTGCATGCTCGGCGCGTCTCTGGGCAATCAGGTCGACGATCAGAAACAGTGCGGCCCCGGCCAGGGTCGAATGCAGGATATAGTAGAGTGACGGACCCATCGACTGGACGGTGAAGACGGACACGGCACACAGCAGCGTGCCCATGGAGCCGACAACGGCCCAGGCCGCCATACCGCGCAGGCTGCGCGCCGCGAATAGCCCGACGAACCCGATCACGAGAGTCACGAGCGCGGCCGGTAGCAGCCAGGGACCAGCGACATACGCCAGGCCACCTGCGTCCTCGCCAAAGATGAGAGTACTGGTGCGGATAATGGAATAGGCCCCGACCTTGGTCATGATGGCAAACAAGGCGGCGACCGTTCCCGTCGCCGCCGCATAGGTACCCGGCAGCCAGAAATGCAGCGGCACGACCGCGGCCTTGAGGGCAAAAACTGCGGTCAGCAACAGACCGGCAGCGGCTATCAGCCCCTGATCACCCGGCGGCGCGGCCGCCACACGAATCGCCAGATCGGCCATGTTGAGGGTTCCGGTCACGCCGTACAGCAGTCCGACCGCCACCAGGAACAGGGTCGAGCCGACCAGGTTGATGATCACATACTGCACCCCTGCCTTCAGCCGCTGCCCTCCCTGGCCATGCAGCATCAGCCCATAGGAGGCGATCAGCAGAACCTCGAAGAAGACGAACAGATTGAACAGATCGCCGGTCAGGAAGGCCCCGTTCAGCCCCAGCAACTGGAACTGAAACAGCGGATGAAAATGCCAGCCCTTGCGGTCCGTGCCCGTGCTGATCGCATAAACCAGAACGACCAGGGCGAGGACGGCGGTCAGCAACACCATCATCGCAGAGAGCCGATCAAGGACCAGGACGATGCCAAACGGGGCCCGCCAGTTGCCCAGCGCATAGCTCTGGATCGTGCCACCATTGGCCTCCACGACCAGAACGACGGCCACGACGATCATCGCCAGGCACGATCCGATCGCGGCGAACCGAGATAAGGTCAGCTTATGGCGCAGGAACAACAGAATGCCCGCCCCCATAACGGCAGGCATGATGACGCTGGCAACGACCCAGTATGAGACGATCAGGCTCACTGGTCGCCCTCCGCATCTGGCGTGCCGTCGACCCGGTCAACGCCGGTTTCGAGATAGCTGCGCAGTGCCAGGACGACCACAAAGGCTGTCATGCCGAACGCGATGACGATGGCCGTCAGGACCAGGGCCTGAGGCAAGGGGTCGGTATAGCTTTCAGCCCCCTTGTCGTAGAGCGGGGGCTGGTCGATCACCAGTCGCCCCATGGCGAACAGGAAAACGTTGATCGCATAGGACAGAAACGCCAGTCCCAGCACGACCGGAAATGTCCGTCGGCGAAGAACCAGATAAACACCGGCGGCCGTCAGAACGGCTATGGCCGAAGCCACCAGAAACTCCAGACTGATCATCACTTCGCCTCCCTGGAGGCCGCTTCTGTCCTCGCACGGGATGGATCGACATCCATGGCCTCGTCGGTCGTGAGGGGGGGCTGCTTCTCTGCGCTCTGGGCGACCTGGGACAACTGCGCCAAAGCCAGGATGACCGCACCGATCACTGTCAGGGCCACTCCAACGTCAAACAGCATGGCCGTGGCGAGTTCGAACGTGCCGATGACAGGCAGGCTGAAATAATCGAACGCGGTGGTCATGAATGGGGCCCCGAAAAGCAACGACCCCAGACCTGTCGCCGCGGCAACCAGTACACCCAGACCAATCAATGTGTGATGGTCCGCACGCAGACGCTGTGCTGCGAACTGATAGCCCGACGCCATGTATTGCATGAGGATGGCAATGGATACGACCAGGCCGGCGATGAAGCCTCCACCCGGCTGGTTGTGGCCCCTCAGGAAAATATAGAGCCCGACCATCACGGCCAGGGGCAGCAGAAGACGCGTGGCGACCACCAGCATCATGGGATGATGCTCGGGCGAACGCGGTGTATCGGGCTGCCAGGCAAGGATCCTGCGCCCGCTGGCACCATTGCCTGCGGTCTCCAGCAAGGAGAAGATGCCCAGGGCCGCAATGCCCAACACGATGATTTCGCCGAAGGTGTCGAACCCGCGAAAATCGACCAGAATGACGTTTACAACATTGGTGCCCCCGCCGCCGGAATAAGCATTTTCCCAGAAGTAGCTAGAGATGCTGCTCAAGGGACGGGTCATCACGGCCCAGGCCGCGCCGCCGACACCAAGCCCGCACATCACAGCCAGCAGGCCGTCGCGGATGCGACGGGGCAGACCACTCTCTCGTGGGCTGGTTTTGGGCAGCAGGTTGAGCGCCAGCAACATCAACAGGATGGTGACCACCTCCACTGAAATCTGGGTCAAGGCCAGGTCCGGCGCAGACAGGTGGACGAAGCCAAGCGAAATCACGAGGCCGACGATGCCGATATAGATCAGCGACAGATACCTGGCCCTGTGGTTGACCACGACCAGAACCGTGGCGGTAATCATCGTCAGCCAGCAAACGATGGCCATGGGCGATGCTGCCGTCGTGGGTCGTTCCCCGCCAACAAAGTCGAACCCGATAAAGCCGGCGAACCCGACGACAAGAGCGGTGCCGATAAACATCGCGATATAGCGTTCGAGCGACCCGTTCTGGGTTTGCGTCGTGAACGCCACCATTGTTGCGGTCGTGCCCTCGACAGCTTGATCAAAAAGCCGCTTGGCATCCGGTAGCGGCAGAGCCTGCCAGACACCTGCGATCTGCCGATGTGCACTCAGCACAACCAGGCCGAGGCCGATGGCCGCGACGCTCATGAAAAGAGCGGGGGTCACCCCATGCCAGAGCGACAGGGAATAATAGGGAGTGTCCCCCCCAATGACGGCCCGCGACACCTGTTCCACCAAAGGTCCGGCCACCACTGCAGGGAACAGGCCGATCGCGACGACCAGGGCAACCAGGACCGCCGGCGGGCCCCACAAGCCCACCCCGGGATCATGGGGTGCCTTCGGATAATCGTCGCGCCTCTTCCCGAAATAGACGTGCACGATGTAGCGGAACGAATAGGCCACCGAGAAAGTCGCCCCTAGGGTCGCCAGGGCCGGCACCAGCCAGGGCTGGCTCCACCAGACGGTGTGGGATGCCTCTTCCAGCATCATCTCCTTGGAAATGAAACCGTTGAGCGGCGGAAGGCCAGCCATCGACAGGCCCGCCACCACCGCCAATGTGGCCGCGATCGGCATGAGGGTCGCAAGCCCGCCCAGCCGCCTGATATCGCGCGTCCCGGTTTCGTGATCGACAATGCCGGCGTTCATGAACAGAGCCGCCTTGAAGGTCGCATGATTGATGATGTGGAAGACACCGACCACAGCGGCCATGGGCGTACCGAAGCCGAACAGCATGGTCAGAAAGCCCAGATGGCTGATTGTAGAATAGGCCAGCAGCCCTTTCAGGTCGTCCTTGAACAGCGCCACAATCGCCGCGAATACCATCGTCACCAAGCCCGTGGTCGCGACCAGATAAAACCAGGCATCAGTGCCCGCCAGCACTGGCCAGAGCCGAGCCAGCATGAAGATGCCCGCCTTCACCATGGTCGCCGAATGCAGATATGCGCTGACCGGCGTCGGCGCGGCCATGGCGTGCGGCAGCCAGAAATGAAACGGGAACTGGGCCGATTTGGTGAAACAACCACCCAGGATCAGAAGTAGCGCTGGCAGATATAACGGCGACGCCTGGATCACATCGCGGTTCTGAAGAATTACAGTCAGGTCGTAGGACCCTGCGATGTTGCCGAGGATCAGCAGTCCTCCAATCAGCGACAGCCCACCGGCACCCGTGATGGCCAGCGCCATGCGTGCTCCCTGTCGACCTTTGGGCAGGTGCCGCCAGAAGCCGATCAGCAGAAATGACGACAAACTCGTCAGCTCCCAGAAAATCAACAGCAACAGGATGTTGTCGGACAGGACGATGCCCAGCATCGCTCCCTGGAACAGCAGCAGGTAGGTAAAGAACCGACCCATCGGATCGGCCTTGGCCAGATAGAAGCGGGCATAAACGATGATCAGCAGGCCGATACCCAGGATCATCCCCGCGAACATCAGACCCAGCGCATCAAGGAAGAAGTTGAGGTTCAGCCCGAGCAGCGGAATCCAGTCGACCTGAACCTGCACCGTCTGGCCCGCCATCACGGCGGGAGCCAGAACACCGAGGATCGCCAGCGCGCCCAGTGTCACGGCTCCCGCTGCCAGCGCGCAAGCGTCGCGTCCGGCCCGAATCGCCAGCGCGGGGGCTATCGCTCCGATCAAAGGTAGAAAGGCAAGCAGAAGCAGCAAGAATCGACCTTCTCGGCGGAAATGATCTGAGTGAAGCCGCGTCCATCGCGCGCTACCTTGACCTTACCGGAGCGGGCTGGCCGCGACGACCCCCTGTGCTCAAAACTCACAGCGTGAGGCACGTCGCATGCTGTTCTGGAACAGAAGACCGGGAGTTGAGCTCACCCGCCGCCGTAGACCTAAGCCGATCATACCAGACCGTCAGGTCCTTGGTGCTCCAAGGGCGACGCGCCACACCGTGTTCGACAGATCGTCTGCGACCAGCAAAATACGGCGAACAGGGTCAAAGACCACACCCACGGGTCGTCCTCTCGCCTGACCATCATCAGTCAGAAAACCGGAGAGGAAATCCACAGGCGGCCCACTGGGACGCCCATTGGCAAACGGCACCCAGACGACCTTGTAACCAGACAGATCCTGCCGGTTCCAGCTTCCGTGCTCCCCGATGAAAGCTCCCTGGCTGAAGGTCCCGCCGAAGCCGCCATCCGTCGCAAAGGACAGCCCCAGCGCCGCCACGTGGGAACCGAGCGCATAATCCGGCGCAACGGCTGTCGCGACCAGGTCTGGACGTTGGGGCCTGACCCGTGGATCGATATTCTTGCCCCAATAGCTGTAAGGCCACCCATAGAAGGCACCTTCGCGCACAGAGGTTAGATAGTCGGGGACAAGCTGCGGACCGATCTCGTCGCGTTCATTGACCACGGCCCACAAGGCGCTGGTCTGGGGTTCGATAGCCAAGGCCGTAGGATTGCGAATGCCGGTCGCCACCGTGCGACGTGCGCCCGTCACACGGTCGATGGCCCAGACCACGGCACGCTCTTCCTCCACCGCCATACCGCGCTCGCCGACATTGCTGTTCGATCCGATCCCGACATAGAGCGTCTGACCATCTGCGCTGGCGGTCAGCGACTTGGTCCAGTGGTGGTTGATACGCGAAGGGAGTTTGGTCAGCTCCGTCGCAGGAGCCGTGATCCTTGTCTGGCCCGCCTGATAAGGAAAGCTCAGCAGCGCATCCTGCGTGGCGACATAGAGGGTGCCATCCACGAAGGCGAGGCCGTAGGGGGCATCCAGATTGTCGATGAAAACGCTGCGTACCTCCGGCTGGCCGTCGTTGTTGGCGTCCCGCAGAAGGGTGACACGGTCACCGCTTTCAACCTGTGTATTGCCCTTCTTCTTGATCGATCCAGCGATCACATCCTTGGGCCTTAGCGGCGGTGCATTGCCGCCGCGTCCCTCGGCGACCAGAATGTCACCGTTGGGAAGCACCAGCATCTGGCGCGGGATGCGGAAATCCGTGGCCATGGCCGTGACCGTAAAGCCGGCCGGTGCAGTCGGGGTCTGGCCGTTCCAGCCGGTCGGGCTGGCGATCTTCATCGGCGGTACGAGTGTTTCACGAACGCCAGGCAGATCCGGAGTGGCTCCGGTTTGATTCAGGCCAGGATCGCTTTGGCCGCAAGCCGCCAATGTCAGCAACAAGGCGCTCGCGCCCATCAACGAACGCATCATCGCGCGATCTCCCTGGAGATGGTGGGGGTGTAGGCCATCACACCGGCAACCAGGGCCAGAACCGTACACAGGATGGACAGGATGACGCCGAGGGCACCCACCGAACTCCATCCGTCCTGACTGTGTTTGAAGGCATTCACCAGGCCCAGGAGCCACATCGCCGCGAGGACGCCGAAGTAGATCAGTCGACGCGTTCTTTGCGGCGATCTCAGCGCAATGACCAATGATGCCAGCGCCCATGCCGCCGCTACACCGCCGAAGACCAGCGCGCCGACGATCAGCCAGGCTGCAAAGTTGGTCCACTGGATTTCTGCGGTCCGGAGGTAGGCGATGTCGGCCACCAGGCCCGCGCTGAATAGCGCGATGGGAAAGGCCAGGACGAGAGAATGCACGGTATGAAATCCTCGCTCCGCCGCAATTTCCAGTCTCATCGTCGCTCCTCGGGCCATGTGTGGGGTGACACATCTAATCCCCCTGACCCGCAATGGTTCATCTCGGGTTCATCTCGCTCATGTGGGCAAGGGCACAGAGTCGATCAGCCCGCTTCGGGCAGGGCATAGGCAATCACATAGTCGCCTCTGGGCGTTTCCATGAAGTGGTGCCCCCCCGCCATGATGACCAGGTACTGTCGGCCGTCCTGTTCATAGAGGATGGGGTTCGCCTGACCCCCGGCCGGCAGGACGTCCTGCCAGACCGTTTCACCGGTTTCGATGTCGATGGCGCGGATCAGATCATCAGTGGCTGCCGCGATGAAGATCAGCCCACCAGCGGACACCGCCGCCCCACCATTGTTCGGGGTTCCGATGTCGACCGGGAGCATGGAGGGAATGCCGAACGGTCCGTTCTTGCGTGCTGTCCCGAAAGGTCTGTCCCACACCGTGCGACCGCTACGGATGTCTATGGCGCGAATGCCTCCATAAGGAGGCTGCTTGCACAGCATGCCTGTCGTGGCCATTCGCCAGCCGGCATTGACGTCAATCGCATATGGGACGCCAACCTGGGGGTCGCCGGCTCCCTCTGCCCCGCCGGAGACCGCGCGAGGATCACCATGAGGAAACCACTTTTTCCGATCCGCCTCAGCCCGTGGCACCAGCCGATTGAAGTTTGGCATGTCATTGTAATTGGCGATGATCCAGCCCTTGCGGGGCTCGATGGCCACACCGCCCCAGTCTGATCCGCCATTATAGCCGGGATACTGAATCCATCGCCGGCCACTGGTCGGCGGGGTGTAAGGCCCGTCATAGGCTGCCTGACGGAATCCAATGCGGCATATCATCTGATCGATCGGCGACATGCCCCACATGTCGCGCTCTCTCAGCCGAGGCTTCGCCAATGTATGGAACAGTGAGAAGGGCTGGGTCCGGCTACGTTCGGATGGCTCGACACCGCCCTGAGGCACCGGGCGTTCCTGCACGGGCGTGAGCGGGCGGCCGGTACGGCGATCAAGAATGTAGATGTCGCCCTGCTTGCTGGGCAGAAGGACGGCTGGCGTCGAACCCTGGGCCGATGGATAGTCGATCAGCGAAGCCTGGGAACCCAGGTCATAGTCCCAGACATCCTTGTGAACCGTCTGAAACGACCAGGCCGGGCGACCTGTGGCTACATCCAACGCGACCAGAGCTGTGGAATAGGCATTCTCGAGATCCGCGCGGTCGCCGCTGTAATAGTCGGCCGCAGAGTTACCCATCGGCAGATAGACCAGACCAAGCTCTTCGTCCCCGGTCGCTGTGGTCCACATATTGGGTGTGCCGCGGGTATAGGTCTGACCTTCTGGCGGCAGGGCAGTGATGTCCGGGCGCGTCATGTCCCAGGCCCACCGCAGTTCGCCGGTGATGGCATCAAAGCCCTTGATCACGCCTGATGGTGCGCTCCGATACTGGCCATCGAGCACCTGGTGACCGGTCACGATCACACCGCGGACAATGGTGGGCGCAGAGGTCATCGAGACCATGCCCGGAATGACCTCACCCATCCCGGTCTTGATGTCGACGGATCCATTCTCGCCGAAATCTGCACATGGACGCCCTGTCGCCGCATCGACGGCAATCAGGCGACCGTCGAGCGTACCCTCGATGATGCGGGCGGCGCATGGCGTCGCTCCCGCACCCGCCGACTGACCAGAGGTGCTTGCAGGCCCTGTAGTCGTGGCCGTATCCGCTGTGGTCCGGACTACGCCGCCTGCTGCTGGCTGGCCCTGACCAGTGGTGGGCGTTTCATGATAGGCCACACCACGACAGGCTGCGGTATAGGGAATCCAGTCGTCGGAAACCTCGGGATCATAGCGCCAGCGCTGTCGACCGGTGCGGGCATCCAGAGCGATCAGAATGTTGCGCGCGCTGCAAAGATAGACCGTGTCGCCGACTTTCAATGGCGTGGTTTCGGCACCCCACTTTTCTTCAGGCAGGTCACCGGTGCGGAATGTCCATGCGCGTTCGAGCTGGCTTACATTGGCGCGTGTGATCTGTGTCAGCCCGGAGAACCTCTGGGCACCATGCGTGCCTCCATATGCGGGCCAATCCGCTCCCGTCGTCTCGCCGTCGGCATTGGTCAACGGCAGCCCGTTCGTCGCTGCAGGAGACATGGGCCGGTTAGCCTGCGCCACCGCTACGCCAAACGCAGCGACGCCGACGGTCAGCACAGCGGCTCCCAACCCTGCCATCTGCCAGCCTCGTCTCGCGAGGAGGACAGGAAGGCAAAGGACGACACCGAACAGAATGACTGTGGGGGCCACAAGACGCGGCACGAGCGCCCAGCCGTTCAGCCCGACTTCCCACAATGCCCAGGCGAAGGTGGCGATGAAGACGCCAGTATAGATCCATGCGCCCATTGGCCGAAGGCGAAACAAGAGCCAGCCCGAAACGACCAGACCAGCTCCGGCAAGTAGATAGTATGCCGATCCACCAAGCCCAATCAGCCAGCCGCCACCGACTAGAAGTGGAACTCCCAGAAGGAGCACCAGAATGCCGAATCCTCGGACCAACCACGCAGCCGCACCGGATTTCCGCGTCGCCTCGGCCATCTGAACCTCTCCCCTGCTCAGGCGCTAACGAGCCGCACTTCAGCAGGGTTCCAAATCGCCGCCAACAGGGCGCTCAACCTGGATGAAAGTCTGTCTCGCAGGCCAGGAACCTATGCGCTGTCGAGGGCTTGAATAGATCGGACTGTATCAACCCTTTCGGTATGCGCTAGGTTCGGCTCGTCTTGCAGACAGGAAGGCCATGCAGCCCGGTATTCCCATTGCCTATTGTGGTCCGCCCCCCCTTCCGTCCGAGATGGTGGCGAGTTGGAACCTTGATCCCTTGGTCCTCGCGGCCTTGGGCATGCTGGCGGCTGGCGGACTGTTGGCGCGCACCATTCCGACCTATCGCCGATCTGCGATCGTCGCTGCCGCGATCGTGCTGGCAATTGCCTTCGTATCGCCGCTCTGTGCCATGACGACGGCCCTGTTCTCGGCGCGAGCCATCCATCACATCCTGCTTTATGCCGTCGCCGCACCGTTGCTAGCCATGGCCTTCCCGTTCAGACGCCGGTTTCCGACATCGGCTGCATTCCTGGGCTCCACCGTGGTCCTGTGGGCCTGGCACCTGCCGGCTCTCTACAGCGCGGCGCTTTCCAGCACAGCTGTCTACTGGCTCCTGCAGGGGCTTCTTGTGTCCACGGCCTGGCTGTTCTGGAGCCGCCTCATGGATATCAAGCGCCCCGCTCTTTCCGCCTTGCCTGTGATTGCTCTAGGCGCGGGTCAGATGGGCTTGTTGGCTGCGCTGCTGACCTTCGCACCAGATCCGCTCTATGCAGAGCATCTGACGACCACTGCGGCGTTTGGATTGTCCGCGCTAGAAGATCAGCAACTGGCGGGTCTGGTCATGTGGGTTCCCGGCATGGCCGTGTTCCTTGTGTTGGCCCTGTGGCTGGGCCGGCGATCATGGTTCCAGATAAGCACAGGCCCGGCATGATCGTCGCCGTCAAAGCCCTGCACATCATCGCCCTGATCACTTGGTGCGCTGGCCTGATCGTGTTGCCGCTGCTGCTTGGCCGGCATCGCGCTTCCGAAAGTCAGTCGACCTATGACCGGCTCCGCTACCTGACCCACTACAGCTATACGCGCCTGGTCACCCCCGCCGCCGTCGTCGCCATAGCCTCCGGCACCATCCTGATCTTCATGAGGACCGCGCTGACCCCGTGGCTGTTTGCCAAGCTGGTGGCGGTCGGCGCCCTGGTGTCACTGCACGGGCTGATCGGTCATACCGTGGTGTTGATGAGCGAAAGGCGCGGCGAGTATCAGCCCCCCTCCCCGGTCCTGATCCTGGTCGGCCTGTTTCTCTGCATGGCCACCATCCTGGTCCTGGTCCTGGCCAAACCGATGATCTCGCCAGAAGCCTTCCCGGACTTCATGACCCAGCCCCTCGGCCGTCAGCTCCCTTTCGACGAGACCCCGATTTGATATTCGAACACGAGCTTTCCGCCATGCCAGCCCGTGAACCCGGTGAACCCGAGAGCAAAGGCGGAGAGAAGCACGCCAAAAGGCAGGACCGCTGCCTCAAAGCCCATCAGCCTCAGCCCCCAGTTTGCTCCCAGCAACGACAGAAGCATGACGGCAATCACGAAATGGGTCCAGCTTGCCGCCCTTGCCCTGATACCGGGTGCCCAGAGCAGCTCCACCGTTCCGGCAACACCCGCCAGAACCCCCATCAGAAAGCCCATACCCGCCGCCCACAGACCTGCCCTCGCCCAGAACAGATCGCCCGTGTACCAGTAAAGCAGATCGGCTCCGAAAGTGCAGGCACACAGCGCGACCGGAAACGCCACCAGCATGGCATGGATGGGATGGCCGGCGACCGCCACCTTGGATCCCGTCCGGTGGAAAGAGGGGTCTTCCGCAATGGGATCGACCAGGCGCTTCTCGGCACTGTCTTCAGGCAAACTGGTCATGAAGCGGTTTTTGCCCGGATCGGCCGGTTGGTGCAACGCAGTCTGGTGCCGATCAGCATCCTGGGTCTGGCCGGATGCGCCGGAGATCTTTCGATTCTCGACCCCGCAGGCCCTGCCGCGGCATCGATCGCCCAACTCTGGTGGGTGATGCTGGCCGGGTCGGCCCTGCTCTGCGCTGTCGTCTTCATACCCCTCGTTCTGGCTTTCCGTAGACGCCCCAAGGCCCGTCCGCGCGGCACACGGTTCTGGATCATCGGCCTTGGGCTGGGCATGACCGGTGCAGTTCTGACGGCCCTCATGATCTATGCCTTCTTCGTGGGGCTGCGGACCATTCCGCTGCCAGCCCCTGATGTCGTCCGGATCTCGGCCGAGGCCGATCAGTACAACTGGACGTTCAGACATCCCGGGGCCGGTCCCGAGGACGTCATCGAGGTCGAGGGCATTCTGCACCTCCCGGCAGGCCGGCCAGTCGATCTGAGCGTCAGTGCGACGGATGTGATCCATGCCTTCTGGGCCCCGCGGCTGGCCGGAAAGATCGATGCCATTCCTGGCCATGACAACGTTCTGAGGCTCGTTGCCGATCAGCCCGGTATCTATCGCGGTCAGTGCGCCGAATACTGCGGCACCGGCCACTCCGCGCACGTCTTTTCCGTGGTGGTCCACAGTCCCGACAGTTGGGCCCGCTTCACGGGGCAGCAGCCATGACAGCACTTCAACTGCACAAGGATCTCAGCCGCATCTGGGGCAGCGACAAGGGGTGGCGCGGCATCTTCACCACGGTGAACCACACCACCATCGGCAAGCGGTTCATCGTGACGGCCCTTTTCTATTTCGCGGTCGCCGGCATCCTGTCGATGCTGATCAGGGCACAGCTGGCGACGCCCGCCAGCGCCTTCGTGGGCCCCGACGTCTACAATCAGCTGTTCACGATGCACGGCAGCATCATGATGTTCCTGTTCGCTATCCCGATGTTCGAGGGGTTGGCGATGTATCTTCTGCCCAAGATGCTGGGGGCACGCGACATGGCCTTCCCTCGCCTGTCGGCGCTGGGCTGGTGGTGTTACTTCTTCGGCGGGGCAATCCTGCTGGTCGCCCTGCTGGTTGGAGCAGCCCCGGACGGCGGCTGGTTCATGTACACGCCCCTGTCGGACAAGGTGCATACACCGGGCATCAATGCCGATGTCTGGCTGCTGGGTGTGACCTTCGTCGAAATATCGGCCATGTGCGCCGCAATCGAGATCATCACCTCGATCCTGATCCTGCGTGCGCCCGGCATGCGTCTGGATCGCATGCCCCTGTTCGCCTGGTATTTGCTGGTCACCGCCGGGATGATGCTGTTCGCGTTTCCGCCACTGATCCTGGGCTCGATCCTGCTGGAGATCGAACGGGCGTTCGGCTGGCCATTCTACTCGATCGACAAGGGTGGCGATCCCCTGCTGTGGCAGCACCTGTTCTGGCTGTTCGGGCACCCCGAGGTTTACATCATCTTTCTGCCGGCCGCCGGGGCGATTTCGACCATCCTGCCGGTCATGGCCCGCACCCCCATCATCGGTTACGGCTGGATCGTCGGCGCGATCCTGTCCCTGGCCTTCCTCAGCTTCGGGCTGTGGGTGCACCACATGTTCACCACCGGCATTCCCAGTATGGCGCTGGCCTTCTTCTCGGCCGCATCAGGCCTGGTCGCCATACCCACGGGAGTACAGATTTTTGCCTGGCTGGGCACGCTCTGGGAGGGCCGACCACAGCTCAAACTGCCGATGTTGTATCTGATCGGCTTCTTCGTCGTCTTCGTCATCGGCGGTCTGACGGGCGTCATGCTGGCCATGGTTCCGTTTGACGTCCAGGCGCACGACACGGCCTTCGTTACCGCGCACCTGCACTATGTGCTCGTCGGCGGCTTTGTTTTCCCGATGCTGGCAGCGGCCTACTACTGGCTGCCCCACATCATCGGTCGCCTGGGTATTTTCCGTCTGGGCGAAGCCGCATTCTGGATGATCTTCGTCGGGTTCAACCTAACCTTCTTCCTGATGCATCTGACCGGCCTTCTGGGCATGCCGCGCAGGGTCGAGACCTACAGCTGGGAAACGGGCTGGGCCTGGCTCAACCTGATTTCATCGATCGGAGGCTTCGTCATGGCCTTCGGCTTCGCCCTGTTCGTGATCGATGTCGGGCTTCAGATTTTCCTGGGCCGCCAGGCCTCGCGTAACCCGTGGGGAGCCGGCACCCTGGAGTGGTCGATGCCGCGCGGGTCTCCGGTTTATAATTTTGCCAGCCTGCCCGACGTCCGATCCCGCGAGCCGCTGCATGACGAGCCCGATCTTGCCCTGTCTCTCGCGCGCGGCGAGGGCTGGCTGGGCATGGCCCGTGCCGATCGCCGCGAGACACTTGCGGTCGATCCTGTTTCTGGCGAGGCCCGGTCCATCGTCATACTGCCAGGCAACAGTGCGCTTCCATTTGTTATGGCCTGCTGTCTGGCCGGGTTCTTTCTGTCCATGCTTTTCAGCCTCTATCCACTGGCTCCGGTCTTTCTCGTCGGCGTCACCGTGATTGGCTGGATGTGGCTGTGGAAGGGTGGCCGAACGCGCGACCTGGGTGTGATCGAGGCTGCTGACGGCAAGACGCTCCCCGTTCACGACGAAGCTCCCCAGCCCCCGGCATGGTGGGCCACCACCCTTGCCCTAGCCGCCAGCGGCACCCTGCTGGTTTCGCTTCTTTTCGGCTTCTCCTTTCTCTGGACCGTGGCCCCGGCCTGGCCACCTCAGATCTGTATGGAGGCCGCACTGGGCGAGCTCATCGTCGCCGCCGCGGGTCTGGTTCTGGCTGGTCTCGGCGTGCGCATGGCCACGACCGCCGTCCGCCAGGGGGCGGGACCGCGTGCCCGGGGGCTGCCGCTGCTCATGGCGATGGCAGGCCAGGCTCTTGGCGTCACGGCCCTGATCTCGACGCTGATCTTGCGGGCACCGCCGCCATCCGGACATGCCTACGCGGCCATCCTGTGGATCCTGTTCTGCTACGCGATTTTCCATGGTGCCCTGGCGCTTCTGGGCCTGGCGTTCGTGTTCCTGCGCGGGCGGCGCGGCTACATATCGGCCCGGCGCAGCGCCGCGATACAGAGCATCCGACTTTGGAGCGACTATGGTTCGGTCGTAACCCTGATTGCCCTTGGTGTGGGCATGATATCGGCGGTCGTCTGATGGCGGCACTGACACGCGCCTGCGGGGGGCTGCTGATCTGGGCTGTAGTCTTCAGCCTGATGTACGGTGCCCATGGCCTGGGCTGCGAGCGCGGATGGGTCGGAGTTCCTGTGGCGGGAACATCCCTGCACCTGATCGTCCTTGGCGCATTATGGATTGCCGGTCTTGTAGTCTTGGCCGGCTATGGGGTCGTGCCGCGTCTGACCCGAAGCCCAGAAGAAAAGCCGACGCTGATCGACCGCCTGACGACTGGCCTGGCCGCTGTGGGATTTATCTCGCTGATCTTCACAGGCGGCCCGATCCTGCTCTACCCCGCCTGTGTGTAATGGGCCTCTATGCCAACCGCCCCTTAACCAGATCGTCCACCACCGAAGGATCTGCCAGCGTGGATGTGTCGCCTAGGGCATCGGTCTCGTTGGCGGCGATCTTGCGCAGGATGCGCCGCATGATCTTGCCAGAGCGCGTCTTGGGCAGGCCTGGGGCCCAGTGAATGGCATCAGGCGCGGCTATCGGCCCGATCTCCTTGCGAACATGGGCGATCAGGGCTGACTTCAGATCATCGTGGGGATCGACGCCCGCCTTCAGTGTCACATAGGCGTAGATCCCTTGGCCTTTGATATCGTGGGGGAAACCCACGACGGCGGCTTCGGCCACATGGTCATGCAGGACCAGGGCGCTCTCGACCTCGGCGGTGCCCATGCGGTGGCCCGAGACGTTGATGACGTCGTCGACCCGGCCTGTGATCCAATAGTAGCCGTCCTCGTCACGGCGGCAGCCGTCGCCGGTGAAATACTTGCCAGGATAGGTGCTGAAATAGGTCTCGAAGAACCGCTGGTGATCGCCCCAGACCGTGCGCATCTGCCCCGGCCAGCTGTCGGTGATGACCAGATTGCCCTCGGTCGCGCCGTCCAGCACGACACCTTCCGCATCGACCAGTTGCAGCTCGACACCGGGCAGCGGCTTGGTCGCTGATCCAGGCTTCAGCGCCGTGGCACCGGGCAGTGGCGACACAAGAATGCCACCCGTCTCGGTCTGCCACCAGGTATCGACGATGGGACAGCGTCCCTCCCCCACCACCTCGTGATACCAGCGCCAGGCCTCGGGATTGATGGGCTCGCCCACGCTGCCCAGCAGACGCAGGGACTTGCGGCTGGTCCCCTTCACCGGCCCGTCGCCTTCGCGCATGAGGGCCCGCAGCGCGGTCGGGGCGGTATAGAAGATCTCGACCTTGTGGCGATCCACCACCTGCCAAAAGCGGCTGGCGTCAGGCCAGGACGGGATACCCTCGAACATCAGGGTCGTCGCGCCATTGGCCAGCGGGCCATAGACACAGTAGCTGTGGCCCGTGACCCAGCCGACGTCGGCCGTGCACCAGAAGACCTCGCCGGGCCGATAATCAAAGACCAGTTCATGGGTCCAGCTGGCCCAGAACAGATATCCGCCGGTCGTGTGCAAAACCCCCTTCGGCTTGCCCGTCGAGCCCGAGGTATAGAGGATGAACAGCGGATCCTCGGCATTCATCGGCTCGCAGGGGCAGTCGTCGGGCACGCCCTCGCGCGCCGTCTCGTAGCGCACGTCGCGACCCTCGATGATCGGCACATCTGTGCCTGTGTGCGAGACCACCAGAACCTTTTCGACCAGACCCTGAACGCCGGCCCGTTCAAGGGCAGCATCGACATTGGCCTTCAGAGGCACAGACTTGCCACCTCTACGGCCCTCGTCGGCGGTGATGACGAAGCGCGAGCCGCAGTCCTCAATCCGCCCCGCGATACTGTCGGGCGAGAAGCCGCCGAAAACGACCGAATGCACAGCCCCAATACGGGCACAGGCCAGCATGGCCATGGCCGCCGTCGGCACCATCGGCATGTAGATGGTGACGCGGTCGCCCTTCTGGACGCCTATGCCTTTCAGCACATTGGCCATGCGGCACACCTCGGCGTGCAGCTCGCGGTAGGTCAGACCGCCATGGCGGTTGGGGTCGTCGCCCTCCCACAGGATCGCCGTCTGATCGCCGCGCGTCTCCAGGTGCCGGTCCAGGCAGTTCCAGGCGACGTTCAGCACACCGTCGGCGAACCAACGGATGCGGAAATCAGCCTTGTCGAACGACACGTCCTTGATGACCGTCGGGGCCGTCATCCAGTCCAGACGCTGCGCCGCCTCTGACCAGAAGACGTCCGGATCTTGGCTCGCCGCCAGACGTGCAGCCTCATAGGCCTCGGCATCCATGTGGCTGCGGGCGGCCCAGTCGGACGCGACGGGATAGACTTCAGGATCAGTCGACATTCACGCTCACTTCAGAACCCATATTTGGCGAACATCGCCAGGCGGCTCATGTCACCGCTGGCACCGGACTCCAGCTCGCGCTCACCGAACATCAGCTCGCCGCCCACGTCCAGCCCGGGCAGAGGGGTCCAGATCAGATTGACCCGCGAGCTCTGCGCCGAGCGGTTCACGGCCAGACCCGTCAGGCTGGCGTCATTGTCCACGTCCTGCATCGACAAGATCAGGTTGGAGCGCCAGCCGGGTGCCCAGACGTGGCGATAGGCCATGAAGCCCGCGACCACCGGAATGGCCTCCAGCTCTCCACTGGCATCCAGCACCGCATCATTGGCGAAGTTCAGCCCGACATAGCGGCCGATCCCCTCCCCGCCCGTGACCATGAAGCGGAAATCGTCCTGGGTCCCGACCTTGATCTTGCCGGACAGGGACAGACCCCAGCCCAGGGCGTCGGTGTCGATCCCCGCCGTCGGCACTTCGTATCGCAGCTGGCGCACAAGACCCGCCAGCACCACGTCGCCCCAAGGCCGCGCATGGACATAGCGCGCCGTGAAGTCGGGGGACGAATTGTCGTCGGCCACGATGCGCGCACCGCCGGAGAAGGGACTGACGGTGGTTTCGGGGTTCTCGATCGAGACCGAGAAGGGGCCGCGCGTGTAGCGGACCTGGGCCTGGCGGTTGAAGACGGTGCCTTCGGACGGACCCACATAATCGGCGGTCTCGGGCAGGGCCGAGACGTTCTGGAAATTGGTCCATTCCTGACCGAACAGCCAGTTGTCGATGGTGACATAGGCCCGTCGCAGGGCGGGCGTCGCGGGGCTGGTAGTGCGCTGGTCGCCGGTGCCGGGCAGGACCTGGAAGTCCATCTCCACACGCGAACCGACGCGGTGGCCACCTATGAGACCCTCGGTCGTGAACCAGAAGCGTGACTGCCGTGCGTTGAAGTCGGTCGCCGTCCCCTCGCTGGCACCGCCAATCGGGATCGAGCTTGGCAGATAGAACTCCCTCAGGGCATCGCCATTGGCCGGATCGCCGTCGCTGTACCGGCTGGCCATGGCGTCGAACTTCACATAGCCGCCCAGCTTGACCGTATGCGCCCCGATGCGAAACCCGTCAGCGGGAGCGGCGGGAGCCGGAGCGGCCGGCGCGGGGGGCGCGGCGGCGACCTGGCGGTCCAGCCGGATAATATCGTCCGTCTGGGCTGCCTGGGCGGCACGGGCTGCGGCGATGTCGCTGCGCAGGGCGTTCAACTCTGATTCCAGCAGGGCGATTCGGGCTTCCAGAGCCGCCGGATCGTATTGGGCGATGCTGACACCGGGCACGGCCAGCAGGGCAACGGCAGCGGTGCCGGCCAACAGATGAAGCTTCATGCGACGTCCTCCCGGGTTCGTCTGATGCGAACCTCCCTGAGGACAGCTTCCGGGATAGGGGGCGGTCGGGGCCATTAGCCATTGGTCTAGTTTCGACCAAGGTCTAGGGGTGTCACAATGCCGCTGTGAGCCGTCGCAAGAACCCGGTCACGCCAGGAAGGATGCCCATGGATCGTGTCGTCGTCGCCGACGATCATCCCCTGTTCCGCGCCGCCGTCGCCTCTGCGGTGGCTCGCGCTCTGCCGGGCGCACAGATCGACGAGTGCGACAGCCTGGCCGGTGCGCGTGAAGCCCTGAAGATGCCGGCCGACCTGGTGCTGCTGGACCTCAAGCTGTCGGACTGCGACGGGTTTTCCGGGCTGGTCGCCCTGCGCAGCGAGTTCCCCGCCACACCTGTCGTCGTGGTTTCGGCCAGCGAAGATGTCCCGACCATACAGCGAGCGCTGGCCTTTGGGGCGTCGGGCTTCATTCCCAAGTCCGCCTCGCTGAACGAGATGGTGGACGCATTGACCCGCGTGCTCGCCGGCGATGTTGCGGCCCCGGTCCTGTTCGACGATGTCCCGATCGGCGATCTGGAAAAGCGGATCGCCACCCTGACGCCCTCCCAGCTCAAGATCCTGACCGGGCTTCAGCGCGGGCGCCTGAACAAGCAGATCGCCTTCGACCTCGGCGTGACCGAGGCAACGATCAAGGCGCATCTGACGGGCGTATTCCGCAAGCTGGGCGTCCAGAACCGGACCCAGGCCGTCATCGCCGCGCGAACACTGGACCTCGACCCCAACGTCGCGTGAGACTTAAACGGCCAACCGACTGAGGAAGGCTTTCAAGGCGGCGGGCTTGACCGGCTTGGCTAGCAGCGTGGCCCCGGCATCGGCAGCCCGTGCGGTCAGGGTTTCATCCGCATCAGCGGTGATCAGGGCAATGTGTTCCAGCCCTCTGCGCCGCAGGGTGTCAGCGACGACCAGACCATCAGGTCCGTCGCCGAGGTGCAGATCAACCAGAGCCACGTCGAAGATGCTGTCCAGAGCCAGGGCCGCATCGGCATCCGCAGCTGTGGTCATCTCGACGCCCCACCGGGCCAGAAGCGCCGTCAGGCCCGCCAGGATCGCTGGGTCGTTGTCGACGCACAGCACACGCAGACCCGATAGCCCGACGGATGTCGCCCCATGAACCACGGCTTGGGCTATAATGGGCTCGGCACGCGGGGCCGTGACCGCAAAGCTCGAGCCCTGCCCTTCCCGCGACGCCACGGTCACCGTCTGTCCGAGCAACTCAGCCACCTTGCGCACGATGGCCAGCCCCAGACCGGCCCCCGGTTCCTCGCCCGAGGCAGACGGCAGCCGTACGAACTCGCCGAAGATACTCTGCTGCTGACCCGTCGGAATCCCACGCCCCGTGTCGTGAACCTCGAAACGGACGTGATCGCCTTGCCGCCGCACACCCAGCAGCACGACTCCGCGATCCGTGTAGCGGATGGCATTGCCGACAAGGTTCTGGAGCATGGACCGCAGCAAATCCCGGTCCGACGCCACCCACAGGCTGGACGGCAGGACCTTCAGCCGCAGCCCTCTCGCCGTGGCCAAGGGCTCGAACTCCCGCAGCAGGTCATCGAACAGGCTCTGGATCGACAGGGGCTGCACCGTCGGCTTCACGCCCCCGGCTTCCAGACGGGAGAGGTTGAGCAGGGCCTTCAGCAGCCGATGGGCGCTTTCGATCGATCGGTCGGCGTTGTCGGCCAGGGCGTGCGGCCCGGCATCGGTCAGGCCAGGCTCTTCCTTCAATGCTGCGATGAACAGCCGGGCGGCATGAAGCGGTTGCAGCAGGTCATGGCTGGCCGCGGCCAGGAACCGGGTCTTGGAGGCTGTGGCCTCCTCGGCCATCCGCTTGGCTTCGGCCAGGCGTTCGGTGCGGTCCGCGACCCGAGCCTCCAGCCTCTCATTCGCCTCTTCCAGCGCCTCGGCCGCACGGCGCAACTCGGTGATGTCGGTATAGCTGGTGACATAGCCGCCGCCCGCCATCGGCGTGCCGGTCGAGCGCAGAACGCTACCATTGGGCTGGATGCGCTCATAGACATGCGGCTCGCGCCGACGCAGGGCCTCCAGCCGCCGCTCGACCCAGGCCTCGATGTCCCCCGCGACCTCGCCCCTCTCGGCATTCAGGCGATAGATGGAGGCGACGGGCTGGCCCACGTGGACGAAGCCGGACGGCAGGTCGAACAAGGCCACATAGCGCGCGTTCCAGGCGATCAGCCGCAGGTCCGCGTCAACGACGCTGACTCCCTGATCGATATTGTCCAGGGTCGCTTGCAGAAGCTCGCGATTGAACTGAACGGCCTGCGAGGCCTCATCCAGCATCCGCACAACGTCCTCGGGTGCCCGCCCCCCACCGGCCAGAGCCGCCGAGATGACGCGGCGGGCCGATGACGCGCCGACCGCCCCGGCCAGCATGCGTTCGGCCGCTCGGGCAAGGCCGGCATCGGCGGGATCCTTGTCTCTGAGAACCTGCCCCGTTTCGCGCTCGAGAGCCTGAAAGGCGCGCATGGCCCCCGCCTCGCCGACGAATCGGGCGACCAGCGTCTTCAGATCGCCGATCAGGGCACCCGCCGGAGCGGGATTGGGCTCACGCCAATCCGGGCTCAGCCTGTCGACGAAGGCGCGAGCCTGAACCCGGTCGATCAGGCGAGGCTGTACGAGTCGCGAGACACCGACATAGATCGCCGTATTGACCAGAAGGCTCAGGAACACCCCCAGCGGCAGGGTGTCGGCGATCCCGAATGGAGTCGCATCCGCCAGCCCCATCGACGATCCGACCTGAGGCCAGGCCAGCAGCACGAACCAGATGACGGTGCCCGCCACGATCCCGGCGAAGGCCCCGCGCGCATGACCATCCCGCCACAAGACAGCACCGAACAGGGCCGGGGCCAGCTGGGCCAGGGCAGCGAACGACGTGAGGCCGATGGAGGCCAGTCCGCTGGACCGGTCCATGGCCTGAAAATACAGCCAGGCCAGAAACAGCACCGCACAGATCACGACGCGCCGGACCTGAAGGATGGCCCCGGCCATGTCCGAGCCGTCCTCCCGCGCCCGCCAGCGATCGCGCGCAACCAGCGGCAGGATCAAGCTGTTGGACGCCATGGCGGACAGGGCCACGGTCTCCACGATGACCATGGCCGTCGCCGCCGAAAATCCGCCGACAAAAACAACGGCGGTGAGCAGCCCATTGCCCTGGCTGAACGGCAGGTCCAGCACGAACAGGTCCGGATTGGCGATGGCCGAGAACAGTCCGCCTGCCGCCAGCAGCGGGATGACCGCCAGGCTGGTGATCAGCAGATAGAGCGGAAAGACCCATCGCGCCCGCCGGATGTCTGCCGGAGCCGCCGCCTCCACGAAGGCGACGTGGAACTGTCTGGGCAGGCAGAAGATGGCCAGGGTCGCCAGTAGGGTGATGGCGATGAAGCGCCCGTCCAGGTCCGGCATAGAGGCCAGACGACCCAGGCTGGCGGTTATCTCCGCGCTATCCGGCGCCCCCAGGATCAGCAGGGCGGCAAAGACGGCGACCGCGACCAACGCCGCCAGCTTGACGACCGATTCCAGCGCAATGGCCTGGATCAGACCGCGATTGTGCTCCGTCAGGTCCGGACGCCGGGCCCCAAACAGGATGGTGAACCCCGCGAGCACAATGGCCACCCCGGTCACCGTCAGCCCCTCCGACCCCGCCACCGGTGTATCGGCCATGACCAGGGTCCAGGCCATGGCCAGCGACTTCAACTGTAGTGCGATGTAGGGCAGCGACCCCACGATGGCGACGCAGGCGACGAGAGCTCCCAGCCCCTGGCTCTTGCCATAACGGGAGGAGATGAAATCGGCGATGGAGCCGACGTTTTCGCGCCGGGCGGTTGCCGCAATCCTGCGCCAGATCGGGAACAGTAGCACGATCCCCAGCGCTGGACCGATGTAGATGGGCAGATACTCCCATCCGTCCCTCGACGCCGTACCCACCGCGCCATAATAGGTCCAGGAGGTGCAGTAGATGGCCAGTGACAGGGCATAGGCCCACGGTCCCATGCGGCCCGGCTTGCCCCGCGCCGCGCGCCGCTCACTACGCCAGGCGACGAGGAACAGCATCGCCATATAGGCGGCCACCATCGACAGGATCACCAGGCTGAGCATCGCACTCATCTAGAGAGGCTCCCGGGCTGTGTCGCAAGGCCAAGGGGCGGGCCGACCGTTTCCGGTCGACCCGCCCCCTGTTGTCTGCACGTCATCGATATCAGGCGTTGAGATCGACGTCCTTGCCTTCCTTGACCAGCAAGAAGCCCAGCACGACCGTCGCGAGCGCGACGATGATCGGGTACCAGAGGCCGTAGAAGATGTTGCCTGTCGCCGCGACCAGCGCGAAGGCCGTGGTCGGCAGGAAGCCACCGAACCAGCCGTTGCCGATGTGATAGGGCAGCGACATCGAGGTGTAGCGGATGTTGGTCGGGAACATCTCGACCAGGGCAGCGGCGATCGGGCCGTAAACCATGGTCACATAGAAGCCGAGGATGAACAGGATCAGCACCACCATCGGCTTGTTGACCTGCGCACTGTCGGCCTTGGCCGGATAGCCTGCGGTCGTCAGCGCCTCGCCCAGACCGGCCTCCCAGGTCTTCTTCTGCGCTGCGAAGTCGGCCGTGCTCAGGGCCTCGCCGCGGAAGGCCGGATAGACCAAGTCGTTGCCGATGCGGACCTCTGCCACCGTCCCGGCCGGAGCCGCGACATTGGTGTAGTTCACGCCCGCCTTGGCGATGTAGGACTTGGCCAGGTCGCAGGACTGGTTGAACACCGTCTTGCCCACGGGATCGAACTGCAGATTACAGTCCGCCGGGTCCGCATAGATGGTCACCGGTGCCGATTCCGTTGCCGCGGCCAGCGCCGGGTTGGCGGCATGCGTCAGGGCCTGGAACAGCGGGAAGTAGGTAATCGCCGCGATCAGGCAGCCCGCCAGGATGATCGGCTTGCGCCCCACCTTGTCCGAAAGCCAGCCCCAGAAGATGAAGAAGGGCGAGGCGGCCAGAAGCGCGATGGCCAGCAGGATGTACACCAGGGTGGCGTCCATCTTCATGACCCGCTCCAGGAAGAACAGGGCGTAGAACTGACCGGTGTACCAGATGACCGCCTGACCCGCCGTCAGACCGACCAAAGCGATGATCACCAGTTTCAGGTTCGGCCATTTGCCGAAGGAGTCCTTGAGCGGGGTCTTGGAGCCCTTGCCCTCGGCCTTCATCCGCTTGAACGACGGGCTTTCAGCCAGCTTCAGGCGGATCCACAGCGACACGCCCAGCAGCAGGATCGAGACCAGGAATGGAATTCTCCAGCCCCATTCCGCAAAGGCTTCCTCACCGACCGCCAGGCGCACGCCCAGAATGACCAGCAGGCTGAGCACCAGACCGGCAGTGGCCGTGATCTGGATGAACGAGGTGTAGAAACCGCGTTTGCCCTTGGGCGCATGCTCAGCGACATAAGTCGCGGCCCCGCCATACTCGCCGCCCAGGGCCAGACCCTGAATAAGACGCATGGCGACCAGGATGATCGGCGCGGCGATGCCGATGGCCGCATAGGACGGCAACAGACCCACCACAAAGGTCGACAGCCCCATCAGCAGCATGGTGACCAGAAAGGTATTCTTGCGCCCCCACAGATCGCCCAGCCGCCCGAAGAACACCGCTCCGAACGGACGCACGGCGAACCCGGCGGCAAAGGCCATAAGCGCGAAGATATAGCCTGTGGTCTCGTTCACGCCCGAGAAGAACTGGGCCGTGATGATCGCGGCCAGCGATCCGTAGAGATAGAAGTCGTACCATTCGATCACGGTGCCGACGGACGACGCCAGAATCACCAGGCGGTCGTTCTTGTCCACCACATGTTCCGGTTCGGCCGGTGCGCCTATCGCGCTATCGGTCATAGTCTAGCCTCCCAAAGCTCGCCGTTATCGGCTGTTCTCACGCATCGCCCGAAGCGATCGTCACCGTGACAGTGACAGCCGCATTCATGAGTGCAGAGAGAGACTTTGGTCGAAGGCCAGACTGACCTTAGCGACGATGAGTGATCCTGGCCCGGACCCAGGCCCAGAGGGCTACACCGATGGTGACTCCCAGCAGGGCCGAGCCAATGACATCCCAGGCTCCATCATAGATCAACGCACCGACAAGGCCGGTCAGGCTGAGGATCATAAGCAGCAGGGGCACACACAGTATAGCGACGAGCGGAAACGACCGACGCATCAGATCGCCTTCCGTCGCTTGCCAAGCCACAGGTACAGACCCGAGCCTAGGATGATGATTGTCACCAGGTCCAGGATGCCCCAGACGATCTTCAGCGCCAGCCCGCCATAGTCGCCGAAATGCAGCGGCTGCGACAGAGCCAGGGTCTTCACATACCAGGGCGTCGGCGCAATGGCGGCCAGTTCGCCGGTCCGTGCATCGATCAGGGCTGGCGTCGTCAGATGCGTCGTCAACGGCGTGTCGCCATGGAAGAACACGGCGTAGTGGTGGTCCGTCGAATAGGCGGTGCCGGGAAAAGCCACAAATTGCAGTGTCTTGCCCGGCAGGGCCGCTCTCGCCCGCTCTACGGCCACATCCAGGGAGGCCCGCTCGCCGACCGGGGCCGGATCGGCATAGGCCACCGTCAGTTCCTTCAGCGCCGTATCCTTCCAGTAGGCCAGGATGGGCGTCGCCAGGGTGTTGACGATGCCGGTCACCCCGACCACCAGGACCCAGCCCACCGTCACGATGCCCAGCAGGTTGTGATAGTCCAGCCACCGGGTCCGCGCGGCCTTGTCGATCCGGATCGTCCCGAACACCAGCCGCCGCATGAACGGCACATAGAGCACCACGCCCGACACCACGGCGACCACCAGCAGCAGCCCCATCGCCCCCAGAAACAGCATGCCCGGCAGACCCAGGAACATGTCGGTGTGAAGCTGCAGCAAGAACTCCATCACCGGATGACCGGCCACCAGCGGAGCCGCCTCGCCGCTGGTCTGGTCGATGGGCTGGAATGAGTACTGCCCCTCGGGCGCATCGGGCCTCCGGCTGGTGACGTTCACCACCGGCCGGTCCTCGTCGAAGCTCATGAAGGCCGGCACCTCACCGGGCTGACGCGCCAGTGCGGTCTCCAGCACCTGATCCAGCGACAGACGACGCCCGTCCGCATGGGCGGGCGCCCACGGCTCGTCCAGCAGCAGGTGATCAAGCTCATGGCTGAACACCAGCGGCAGGCCCGTGATGCACAGCATCAGCAGGAAGGCGGTCGAGACCAGGCTCGACCACTTGTGGACCCACGACCAGCCCTTGAGGGTGCGTGTCTGCATCCGCCTCAGAAGTCCGTCGACAGTGACAGCCGCAAGGTGCGCGGCGCGCCCAGCGTCAGATAGTTGGCCCCCGGAAAGCCACCGACGGCGACCCATTGATCCTCATCTGCCAGGTTCTCGACCCGGGCTCGCAGGGTGACCGGGCGATCCGCGACTTGGGTCACATAGCGCAAACCGGCGTCGAAACGGGTCCAGCTGTCGAGTTGCACAGTGTTCGCTTCATTGACCTGCTGCTCACCCGTGAAGACGGCGCGGCCTTCGAGGGTCAGACCAGCGAACTGAGGAACATCCCATTCGACATTGGCGTTGGCCTGGAAGTCAGGGACGCCGATGGCTTCGGTTGAGACGATCTCGGTATCCAACCAGCTTGCTCCGCCGATCAGACGCAGGCCGGGAACCGGCTCGCCGAATACGCTGACCTCGACACCCCGGTTTTGCTGCTCATCACCGTCGCCGTAGATGCCAAACTGATCAGCAGGCGGGGCGTCCGGATTGACGATGTAGAACGACTCCGTGGCCTGGGTTGTCTGGAAGAGGCTCAGCGTGCCGCCGAAGGTCCCTCCATCATATTTCACCCCGACTTCGCTCTGTTTCGAGCGGAACGGCGACAGCACCTCCTGCACGTTCTGGACGCGCACACCGTTGACGACCGACGGCGCGATCTTGCCGGGCTGCAGGGCCTCGGCGTAGTTCGCGTAGACGGCCACAGCGTCGCTCAGCTTGTAGACCAGAGCGAACACCGGCGTGATCGCGTCGCCTTCGACCGCCGGAGAAGGCGCGCCGGTGTTGTAGTCGTAGGTCCGCGTCTCGATCTGCTGATACCGGGCACCGACCGTGGCCAGCAGCCTGCCGTCCATGAAGGACATCATGTCGGCAACGGCGACGCTGCTGTTGTTGACGCGCTCGGTCACCAGAGGATTGTCGAGGTCGCCGCCGACCAGGGCGTCCGTTACAGGCGGACTAGCGACAACTGGCGCGTAAAGATCGCTGGCGAAACCCGCGAAGTCGGAGAAGGCATAGGCGTTGCGCGACCTGGACTGAACCTGCGACGCCGAGGCCACCAACGTATGCCCGACCGGACCGGTGGTCAGCTCGGCACGCACGCCGATATCACCGGACCAGACCGTGTCCTCGCGCGTATTGTCGAAGCGATAGGCGCTCAGCGTGCCGTCGGGCTGGGCCGCCGGGTTGGCCAGGATATTCGCCTCCTCGCCCTGACGACCACCGAAGGCGGCCCAGGCGGTGACGGTGTCGCTGAGATCGAACTCGCCGCGCACGACACCAAACAGCTGACGCTCGTCTGTATAGGTCCAGGGCTGGGCGAAGTTGCTGTCGGCGGACGGCGGCGCGGGCACGGCCCCGGCTGGCGTCACGGTCGGGCGCGGCGTGTCGATGCGGTGGTCCTGATAGCCGATGTCGGCCGAGAACCGTGCGCGCTCGCCGCGGCGGTCCAGACCCAGTCCGACGGCGGTCAGCTCGCGGCTTTCGCCCTCAATCCCCGCCTCCCCGTCCCGGCGGGCCACATTCAGCCTCAAGCCATAGTCGTCGGCGGCACCGAAACGCCGGGCGACATCGGCGGCCAGATACAGCTCGCTCTCGCCGTCGATCCCGGCGGTCAGGCGTGTCAGCGCTTCGTTCGGGGCCCGCTTGGGTGTCAGGTTGAAGGCCCCGCCGACGCCGCTGCCGCCCGGCGCGGCGCCATTCAGGAACGCCGTCGCCCCGTGGAAGACCTCGACCCGCTCCAGGAACTCTGCCGCCACGAACTGACGCGGCAGGATGCCGTACAGGCCGTTGTAGGTCATGTCGTCCGAATAGACGGGGAAGCCGCGGATGACATACAGCTCCTGGAAATTGCCAAAGCCCTTGGACACGCGCACCGCCGGATCGTTTTGCAGCACATCGCCAACGCTGCGGGCCTGCTGATTGCGGGCCAGTTCCTCGGTGTAGCTGGTCGTCGCGAAGGGCGTGTCCATGACGCCCAGATTGCCGAACAGCCCGACCCGTCCGCCGCGCGCGACTTGGCCACCGGCATAGGGCGACGTCAGGGTCACCTGCGAGCCCGTGACGATGACGTCGTCGATCTGTGTGACCTCGGTATCCTGAGCCTGTGCCTGAGAACCCAGGATCAGGGCTGCAGTCGAGGCCAGAAGCAGGGTACGGAGCATGGGACGACGCCTTCACGATAATGAGAACGCGTCGCAGTATAGGATGAAGCCAGCTCATTCAACGTTGATCTAGCGGTCCGGGTAAAATGCGGCGATTTGCTGCGCTGATGATGCGCAAGCACGCATCAACCGCTCGTGCTGCCTGAGGCAAAGCGAAACAGCTGACCCCGGTCAGAAAAAGGCCGCCGATGATATCGGCGGCCTTAAGCAACTAGTGGAATGTCGTGGCGACTTCCGCCTCACGGCTTTCCGGCTTCTTACGCGCCGCAGCCACCGCGAAGACCGCCAGTAGGGCGTAGCCGACCAGAGGCACGAAGAAAGCCGGGTTGAAGATCTCGGCCGCGTCGTCAACCAACATCCCGCCGATCAGGGGCAGGACGGCCCCACCGACGATGGCCGTGCACAGCAGGCCCGAGGTTGCCGACACCGGCGCGCTGGAACGCTCCAGCGTCAAGGTAAAGATGGTCGGGAACATGATCGAGTTGAAGAAACCCACGCCGATCGCGGCATAGGCGGCGGTCGTGCCCGAGGACTGCGTCACCACCAAGCAGAGGATCGCGGCGATCACCGTATTAACCGTCAGCAAGACGCCGGCAGGCACGCGTGTCAGCAGGATCGCGCCGATCAGACGGCCCACCATCGCGCCGCCCCAGTAGAAGCTGACCAGACGGCCCGCATCGACCTCGGCCAGGTTCAGGATCGAGGGGCTGGCCAGGAAGTTGGTCAGCAAGCCGCCTATGGTCACCTCGGAGCCGACGTAGACGAAGATCGCCAAGGCCCCGAACACGGCCCAGCGCGAGCTGAAGGCCTTTAGCGGTGAGGAGACGGCGTCGCCCTGAGCCCCCTCGGCGGCGGCATTGATCTTCTTGCGAGCGGTGAAGATGAAAAACGCGACTACGGCGAAGACGGAGGCCAGCCCCAGGAAGGCGAAGTCGATGCTGCGCAGCGACTCGTCGCGCGTCGCCGCCGTGACTACGGCGCCGGTTGCGAACACGCCGCCCGTCAGCAGAACGCTGGAGCCCAGCAGCGGCCCCAAGGTGGTTCCCAGCGAGTTGAAGAACTGCGAGAAGTTCAGGCGCGCATGGGACCCCTTCGGCGAGCCGAGCACGGCGACCAGAGGATTGGCCGCGACCTGCAGCAGGGTTACGCCCGATGCTATGACAAACAGACCAAGCAGCACGATCTCATAGACGTCGACCAGGGTGGCCAGCGGGATGATCAAACACCCAACGACCATCACGCCGAGGGCGGAAATGATCGAGCGGCTGTACCCCAGCCGACCCAGAATCCCTGCAGCGGGGATAGACACCACAGCATAGGCGATAAACCAGGCCGAGGCGGTCAGCAGCGCCTCGGTCGTCGTCAGGTCGAATACCTTGCGCACCGCCGCGATCAGTGGGTCGATCAACGAGGTCGCAAACCCCCAGGCAAAAAACAGCGTAGTCACATAAGCGAAGGCCAGGCCTGTGCCCTTGCGTGGTGCGGTCGAAGTGTCGGTCATGTCTCTCCCCGGGGTCGTCGGCGGCATCCGCGCGACGATCATGCGCTCTAGGTTTCATCCGTGCGCGGTTGCGTCCAGCGCATTTTCGCGGGCCGTAACCAAAAGTGCCCTGCGCTGACAGCAAAAAGAAAGGCCGCCCCGGTCTCCCGCGGCGGCCCAGTTCGACCGTTCAGGGCGGTCAGTAGCGGTAGCTCAATCCCACTAGGAACGACCGGCCATAGGTCTGATGGTCGATGACCTGGCGCTCGTCCCCATTCTGGAACGTGTAGAACGGCTCGTCGGTCAGGTTGTTGACCTGAGCGAGGAAAGATAGGCCCTCCAGGGCACCGGATTCGAACTGGTAACCGATCTGGGCGTCCACCACGCTTTCCTCGCCGACACTGCGCAAGGTTCGGCCATTGCCGAAACCGGCGACCTCACCCAAGAAATCCGAGCGGTAACGGTTCGATGCCCGGACCTGAAAGCCTCTGTTTTCGTAGTAGATGGTCGTATTGACCACCGTTTCCGACAGCCCAGGCAGGGCCGTTGCGTTCACGCCGTCCGGCTTTATCTCGCTGGACGTTTGCGAGGCGCTGAACTGAAGGCCGAAGCCTTCCAGTGCCGGATGGAAGACCTCGAACGGCACGGAGGCGGCAAACTCAATACCGCTGATGTAGCCACCATCGCCGTTGGCCGGGGTTGAAACGATGCCTTCATTGATGACCGGCGTAACGCCCGGTGCGTTGGTCGGGTATCCGGTGAAATCGAAGATCTGATTGCGCGTGTAAACGTAGGTTTCCAGATCCTTGTAGAAAGCTGCAACCGAAACATAACCCCGCCGGTTCGCGAAATACTGTTCGAACGACAGGTCAACGACATTGGCGATCGTTGGCCGCAGTGCCGGATTGCCGCCACCACCGCTCCAGGGCGAGTTCAGCTCTGGCGTGGCCGTGTCATTGTTGTTGCCGACATTGAAGTTGTAGTTTTGCGACGCTCGCATGTCGTCCATACGGGGACGAGCAAGAACTCGTGACGCGGCAAACCGCAGGAACCGGTCCTCGCCAATCTCCAAGATCAGGTTCGCGCTAGGCAGGACCTCGACGTAGTCGTCGCCACCATTGACCGCGATGGACACGGTGCTGCTGCCCGTGCCACTGGCCGAGAAGCCGCTCGATTCCTGAGATGTGTCGACGATCTGCAGACCGAGGTTGCCGGTCAGGGCGCGTCCGAACAGTTCGTGGTCAATGTTGGCCTTGACGTAGTAGGTATTGACCGTCTCGCCGACGACCCAGTTGCCACTCAGGACGTCCGCGTTCGGGTTGCGAGCCTGCGTGTAGAAGCCGGAGTTTACCAGGCCCAGTGCGTCATAGCTGATGACCGCCGGAATACCGAGATAGTCCAACCGGGTCGGTGCCAGCAGGAACTGGGTCGGGATCGGCGTCGTGTCACCCGCAGCCCCCAGGAAGAACTGGTCGTTGGCAAAGGACTTCTCGCGGTCCGACAGATTGATGCCAAAATCGATCGAGCTGAACAGACCACCATTGAAGTCACGACGCGCCGTCAGACGCACAGCCTTGATCTCATCGTCAATCGACGGCGTGTTCAGATAGCCGACCTGTCCGCCGGGAACGATATCCCCACCCCACCCCTGAGGGCTGGTCAGGAAGATGGTGTTCGGGTCGGCATAGTTCAGTGTCGTGGTCAGCACAGGCACGCCGTCGCTGCCGGTGACAAAGCTGACACTGTCAGTCGCTCCGCCGATATTGCGACCTGTACCCGAGTAAGTCTCCAGAACCACGTCCTGCCGCTCGACCTTGGAGTAGTTCAGGTCCAGCCCCAGTCTCCAGTTGTCGCTGGCCTGGAACTGCGTATTCCAGCCCAGAGACGTGATCGTGCTGTCGCGGGTGTTGACGTCGTTCCGGATCACGCCCTTGACGTTATCGAAGGTACCGGCTGTGATCAGGCCGTTTTCGACTGTTGCGCCAGGCCGCAGAACGGGTGCGGGGCGACAGCCCGCTGTTTGAGTATTGTTGCTGATCTGACAACCGCCCAGAACGGTTGAACTCCGCTCGGGATTTTCCGCCAATCCGCCCCAGTACAACGGAAACTCGATGCCGCGCAGAATCTGGGTGTTGGTGAACTCGGAATAAAAAGCGTCGATAGTCGAGGTGAACCGGTCGTTCGGCCGGAACTCCAGCACGCCCATGAAGCCGTCACGCTCCAGTTCGCTGGACATGACGTAGGGCTTCATTCCGCCGATGACCAGCTGCCCGACTTCCTCCTCATAACCGGGCCGCACTGTACGTGGGCCATCTGGAATCAGCGTCTCTCCGTAGAGATCGTTGCCAATATCCACCGTCGGATAACCCCAGGCATTGAACCGCTCGGACTGGTAGGGACTCTCGATGTGGGCATAGCCGAGGGCCAGGCCGATTGTGTCGTCCGCAAACTGGTCGATGTAAGAGATAGAGTAGCGACTGCCATGATCGGTCGTGCCGGAGTTCAGCGCCCCGATGTCGTTCCACTCATAGCGCGCGTTCACGGCGATGGCCTGGCGACCATAGGCCAGGGGCCGGATCGTCTGAAGGTCAACAGTGCCACCCAGACCCTGACCGATCAGAGCCGAGTCCGGGGTCTTGTAGACCGTTACGCCACTGAGCAATTCCGAAGGATACTGATCGAACTCCACGCCCCGGTTGTCGCCAGTCGTGACCTGTTCACGCCCGTTCAGCAGAGCCGTCGTAAAGTCGGGACCGAGCCCTCGGATGGAGATGGCCTGGCTGCGCCCGTCCAGGCGCTGCGCCGTCAGGCCGGGCAGACGAGCAAGAGATTCGGCGATGGACACATCCGGCAACTTGCCGATGTCCTCGGCGGAAATGACCTCGACGATGGAGGTGTTGCGGGCCTTGGCCGCGATCGAGTTCTGGATGGACGCGCGAATGCCGGTGACAACGATCTCATCAATCTCGGTCGCTTCATCGGGATCGGGCTGTGCTGGGACGTCTTGAGCAGCAGCGGTTCCGACGACAGCCAGCAATCCGGCAGCACCGATTGCGGCACTGGCGAGCAGACGGGCACGACGCGTGGCGTGGGTTCTCATAACTCTCTCTCCCTCAGGCCGTCGCATTTCTGATGAAGCGTCCGGGCTCTGATCGCAAAGTTATGCAAACTTGTGGGAACGTTGCAAGCCTGTAATCGTCCAGCCCCCACTAATCGTGACTGAAATACGACAGGTCAGGCGCGATTATTGCAGCGCAACAGGGATAAACTCATCCGTCGTCGCAATCTCGCCCTGCAGCCTCAATGGATTGACAGGCGTCAAATCCACTGCAAAATATTGCAAAATGATCCGCTGGACCACGTCGTTCACGGACAGTGAGGGAACGACATGGCCAGACGGGCGCGACACCGCTGCAACAATCGATTCGGCGTCAGCACCGCATTGGCAGCCGCTCTTGCGTGTGTGGCGGCACCTGCCTGGACGCAGAGCCCGGCGCTCGAAGCGCTACGCCAACGCCCCGCCCAGGATGAGATCATCTATTTCATGCTGCCGGACCGGTTCGCGAACGGCGACCCGTCCAATGACACCGGCGGCATCGCCGGCGGGCGGCTGGACCACGGGTTCGATCCGACGCACGAGGGCTTCTACCACGGCGGCGATCTGGCCGGGGTGATGCAGCGGCTCGACTACATTCAGGGCCTGGGCGCGACGGCGATCTGGTTCGCCCCCATCTTCAAGAACAAGCCGGTTCAGGGGGAGCCGGGCCGCGAGTACGCCGGCAATCACGGCTACTGGATCACCGACTTCACCGCCGTGGACCCGCATTTCGGCGATGAGGCGACGATGAAGGCTCTTGTCGAGGCCGCTCACGCGCGCGGTATGAAGGTCTATCTGGACATCGTCACCAACCACACCGCCGATGTGATCCGGTACCGGGAATGCCCGGCGAACGATTGCGCCTATCGCAGCCGTGCCGACTATCCGTTCACCCGTCGCGGGGGCATCGAAGGCGAACCGATCAACGACGGTTTCCTGAACGACGGGATCGCCGAGGATTTCGCGCGGCTGACCCGCCCGGACTATGCCTATACGCCCTACGTCCCGGCCGGTGAGGAGACGGTCAAGGTTCCGGCCTGGCTGAACGACCCGATCTACTATCACAACCGCGGCGACTCGACCTTCCGGGGCGAGAGTTCACTGGACGGGGATTTCGCCGGGCTCGACGGACTGATGACCGAACATCCTCGGGTCGTGGCCGGCATGATCGAAATCTTCGGCGGCTGGATCGACAAATACGGCATCGACGGCTTCCGGATCGACACGGCACGCCACGTGAATCCCGAGTTCTGGCAGGCGTTTGTTCCCGCCATGCTGGAGCGGGCCGAGGCGCGGGGCATCCCGAACTTCCACATCTTCGGCGAGGTCTATGACCACGATCCCGCCGTGCTGTCGCGCTTCACCCGCGTCGACGGCTTCCCGGCCGTGCTGGATTTCGCCTTCCAGAGCGTCGTCACGGACGTGGTAGGGCGCGGCAAGCCGACCGAAATGTTGGCCAAGCTGTACGACGCCGACGTCAACTATGAGGGCGGGACTGAGACGGCGATGCAATTGCCGACCTTCCTAGGCAACCATGACATGGGCCGGATCGGCAACTTCATCCAGGTCGCCAACCCCGACATTTCGGATCAGGAACTTCTAGCCCGCTCGAGTTTGGCCCATGCCGTGATGATGTTCACGCGTGGTGTGCCCACCCTCTATTACGGCGACGAACAGGGTTTCGCCGGCGACGGCGGCTATGGCGGCGCGCGCCAGGACATGTTCGCCACCCAGGTCGCCGACTACGCCGACGACCGGATCATCGGCGGTCGCAGCGACCCGTTCGACACCGAGGCACCGCTGTACAAGGCCATTTCGGAGATGGCTGCTCTGCGGGCCCAGCACCCAACCCTGCGGCGCGGCCGTCAGCTGGTCCGGTTCGCAGGCGACGGCCCCGGCCTGTTCGCCGTGTCGCGCTTCGACGAACAGGGTGACGGCGAGACCCTGATCGTGTTCAACACCAGTACCACGCCGGTCACCGCCCAGGTCGAGGTCGAGCCGAGCTCGGCCGCCTGGAGCGCCGTGCGCGGGGCCTGCGCATCCGCCGCTTCGGCGCCCGCCAGTCTGGGCGTGATCGTGCCGGCCCTGGACTACATGATCTGCCGTTCGGAAGGTGCGCGTTGAATATCCAGGTCATGACATCCCCCGTCGTCGACGCCGCCGGTCAGACCGAATGGTGGCGCGGCGCGGTGCTGTATCAGGTCTATCCGCGCAGCTTCGCCGACTCGAACGACGACGGTATCGGCGACCTGCCGGGCATCACGGCGCATCTGGAGCATATCGCGTCCCTGGGTGTGGACGGGATCTGGCTCTCGCCTTTCTTCAAGTCGCCGATGAAGGACTTCGGCTATGACGTCTCGGACTATCTGGACGTCGATCCGATCTTCGGCTCCCTCGCCGACTTCGACG
This sequence comes from Brevundimonas sp. DW-iso22, assembly GCF_058725425.1. NCBI lineage: Bacteria > Pseudomonadati > Pseudomonadota > Alphaproteobacteria > Caulobacterales > Caulobacteraceae > Brevundimonas > Brevundimonas sp. DW-iso22. Next base: position 172,736 of record NZ_JBZXEB010000002.1, read on the forward strand.
CCCTGATCGCGCGGGCGCATGCCCTGGACCTGAAGGTCATCATCGACCAGGTCTATTCCCACACGTCGGACGAACACGACTGGTTCGTCGAGAGCCGGTCCAGCCGGACCAACGCCAAGGCCGACTGGTACGTCTGGGCCGACGCCAAGGCCGACGGCTCGCCCCCGTCCAACTGGCAGTCGGTGTTCGGCGGTCCGGCCTGGACCTGGGATGCGCGCCGCCGCCAGTACTACATGCATAATTTCCTTAAGGAGCAGCCGCAGCTGAACGTCAGGAACCCGGAGGTCCAGGCCGCGCTGATGGACGCGATGCGGTTCTGGCTGGACCGGGGCGTGGACGGGTTCCGGCTGGATGCGCTGAATTTCGCCATGCACGACCCCCGGCTGACGGACAATCCGCCGCTCAGCGACAACGGCAAACGCACCCGGCCCTTCGACTTCCAGGACAAGGTCAACAACCAGTCCCAGCCGGAGATCCCCGCCTTCCTGACCCGCCTGCGCAAGCTTGCCGACGCTTACGGTGCACGTACGGGCCGCGACCGCTTCCTGGTGGCCGAGGTCGGCGGCGATCGCGCCAATGAAGAGATGAAGCAGTATACCGAAGGCGGCGACCGGCTGCATTCGGCCTATGGCTTTCTGTACCTGTATGCCGACCAGTTGACGTCGGAACTGGTCGATCGCGGCCCGGCCATGTGGCCCGGCACCGAGGGCGAGGGCTGGCCCAGCTGGACCTTTTCCAACCACGATGCCCCACGCGCCATCAGCCGCTGGGCCCAGGGCCGTGACGAAAAGGCCTTCGCCGAGATGGCCATGCTGCTGCTGGTCTGTCTGCGCGGCAACGTCTTCGTCTATCAGGGCGAGGAGTTGGGCCTGCCCCAGGCTCATGTCCCCTTCGACCGGCTGGTCGATCCCGAGGCCATCGCCAACTGGCCCGAGACCCTGGGCCGCGACGGGGCCCGAACCCCGATCCCGTGGCGGCACGACGCGCCCCAGGCCGGGTTCTCGAGCGTCGAGCCCTGGCTACCCGTCGATCCGCGCCACACAGACCTGTCGGTTGATGTTCAGGAGGCTGACGCCGGATCGACCCTGCACCACAGCCGCCGCCTGATCGGGCTGCGCAGACGCTTCCTGGTTCTGCGCACCGGATCGATGTCGATGGTCACGGCCAAGGACGGCCTGCTGGTCTTCTGGCGCGGCGAGGGCTCCGAGGGTCTGCTCTGCGTCTTCAACCTCGGCCACGATCCGATCGAATGGTCGCCGCCGATGGGCTGGCAGGTCGTCGAAGCGGTCAATGCGCCCGATCCCGCCGCCGGCACCCTGCCCCCACTGGCCGGCCTGCTGCTGGCCCAGGTGGCCGGATGACCTCAGCCGCCGCAGGTCTCGCGAACGATAAGGTCCGTCGGAATCCGTTCCGACCGGCCCGCGCGATCTCCGGTGCCGTCCAGCAGTTTGGACACCATCAGACGCCCCGCCTTGGCGGTGTCCTGGGCGATGGTCGACAGCGCCGGGCGGCTGTAGCGACTGAAGGGCACATTATCGAAGCCGATAACGCTGACGTCGCCGGGCACCGACTTGCCGGCGTGCAACAGCGCCCGCACGGCTCCCAGCGCGATCAGGTCCGAGGCGCAGACGATGCCGTCGAAGGCCACGCCGCGCCGGATGAGGCTGTCGACCGAGGCCTCGGCCGATTCGACCTCGAAATGGGCATCCACGATCAGGTCCGGGTCGACGCCCAGTCCCGCGCTGGTCAGAGCCTCCACATACCCACGCTGGCGCTGCATGGCCTCGGGCGGGTCCAGATCGCCCAGGAACACGATCCGCTCGCGCCCCAACCGCGCCAGATGCAGGGTCGCCCGCCGTCCGCCCGCGATATTGTCCGACCCTACCGAGCAATAGGTCTGGTCCGGCAACTCCGCACCCCACACCACGAATCGACCGTCCGTCTCCGCCATCCGGTTGAAGGCGGAATGCAAGGTGCTCTGACCCAGGAAGATCACCCCATCTGCCCGGCTGGTGGTCATGGCCGCCGACAGGTCCTCGAACGACTGTGGCGCGACATGGCTCATGACCAGGTCGCAGTCTCGCTCCCGTGCCGCCTCGCCGACCCCGGCCAGCAGTTCGAGGAAGAAGGGATCGCTCAACCGCCCTTCCCGCCCCTGGGGTCGCGGGGTCACGATAGCGATCGTGCCAGACGCCCCGATCGGACCGGCGGGCATGTAGCGGCGGAACGGATAGTCGTGCTCGCGCGCCAGTTTCCAGATCAGCTGTTTGGTGCGGTCATTGACCGCCGGGCTATCATTCAGCGCCCGCGACGCCGTCGAGATCGAGACCCCGGCCAGGCGCGCCAGGTCTTCCAGGCGGGTCGATCGCTTGGTCACCGGACAACCCCTGCAAATTTTGCTGCAAACCACGTCATTTCGCCATCTGCGCTACTTCGCGCAAGCTTGGCAAGAGGCCTCGCCTCACAGCTGTAAGGAGCGTTCACCCATGCGGATTTCACTGCTCACCCTGGCGATCATCGCCATGGCGATCCCGTCGCTGGCGCGCGCCCAGGCGGCCGATGCGGTGCGCGTCTCCTCCCCAGAGGGCGTGCTGACCGTCGAGGTCGCGACCGACAATGACGGCCGCCCGACCTATGCCGTCAGCCGGCTGGGCCGCCCGGTCGTAGCGGCCTCGCGGCTCGGCTTCATCCTGACCGATCAGCCCAAGCTGGAACGCGGCCTGGTGCCGACAGCCTCGGCCCCGACCAGCTTTGACGAGACCTGGGAGCAGCCCTGGGGTGAGCGCCGCGAAATCCGCAACCGCTATAACGAGATGCGCGTCACCTTCACCGAACGTGCCGAGCCCAATCGCCGCTTCGACGTGGTTTTCCGCCTCTACGACGACGGTCTGGGCTTCCGTTACGAGTTCCCCGAACAGGCCAGCCTGTCTACGCTGAAGATCGCCTCCGAACTGACCGAGTTCAATCTTGTTGACCCCGGCGAGGCCTGGTGGATTCCGGCCTGGGAATGGAACCGGGAGGAATATCTCTACCACCGCACGCCGATCGACGGCGTAGGCTCCGCCCAGACCCCGATGACGGTTCGGACGGACAACGGGCTGCACGTTTCCATCCACGAGGCCGCCCTGACCGACTATGCGGGCATGAACCTGCGCCGGGCCGAGGGTCAGCGGTTCGCCGCCCAACTGACGCCCGGCTTCACCAATGCCGCCGTCGAACGCGCCGCCCCGTTCAACACCCCGTGGCGCACGCTCCAGATCACCGACACGGCGGGCGAACTGATCGAATCCAGCCTGATACTGAACCTCAATGAGCCCAACAAGCTGGGCGACGTCAGCTGGTTCAAGCCGATGAAATACGTCGGCATCTGGTGGGACATGCACCTGGAGACCCGCAGCTGGAACTCCGGTCCGAAGCACGGCGCGACCACCGAGTACACCAAGCGCCACATCGATTTCGCCGCCGAGCACGGCTTCGGTGGGGTGCTGGTCGAAGGCTGGAACGTCGGTTGGGACGGCAACTGGTTCGGTAACGGCTGGGACTACAGCTTCACCGAGGCCTATCCCGACTACGACCTGAAAGAGGTTACTGACTACGCTCGCGAGAAGGGCGTGATGATCATCGGCCACAATGAGACGGGCGGAAACGCCTATCACTATGAGCGCCAGATCGACGACGCCTTCGCCCTGTACGAACAGCTGGGCATCGGGGCGATCAAGACCGGCTATGTCGCCGACGCTGGCCAGGCTCGCGTCGCCGGCCCGGACGGTCAGCCGACCCTCGCCTGGCACGAGAGCCAGGCGATCAGCCGCCACGAGCTGAACGTCGTCGAGACCGCCGCCCGCCACCGCATCGCCGTCAACGCCCATGAGCCGATGAAGGACACGGGCCTGCGCCGCACCTATCCGAACATGATCAGCCGCGAGGGCGCGCGAGGCATGGAGTTCAGCGCCTGGGGCCAGCCCGGCAATCCGCCCGAGCATGAGCTGAACCTGATCTTCACCCGCCTGCTGGCCGGGCCTATGGACTACACGCCGGGCATCTTCGGCATGGAGACGCGTAGCCCCGACGGCATCGCCACGACCTGGGCCAAGCAGCTGGCGCTGTACGTGACCATCTACAGCCCGATCCAGATGGCGGCCGATGTCCTGGAAAACTACGAGGCCAACCCTGCCCCGTTCCAGTTCATCAAGGACGTGGCCGTCGACTGGGACGAAACCCATGTCCTGAATGGCGAGATCGGCGACTTCGTCACCATCGCGCGCAAGGAACGCGGCACCCGCGAGTGGTTCCTGGGCTCCATCACCGACGAGAACCCCCGTTCGCTTCAGGCCTCGCTCAGCTTCCTGGAACCCGGCGTCCGCTATCGCGCCGAGATCTATCGCGACGGCCCCAATGCCGACTGGCGCGACGGGAACGGCCGCAGCCGTACCGACATCGTCATTGAGCAGAAGACCGTGACGTCGGCGGACACCCTGCCCCTGAACCTCGCCCCCGGCGGCGGCCAGGCGATCCGGTTCGTGCCGCTGGGCAGAGGCCGGTGATGCTGTCGCCGAAGTCTCACGATCCGTCGTCGTTGTCGCCGAAATCGTCCTACGGGGCGTCGTCGAATTCTCCTCTCGCCGGCACCGGTCGGGAAGCCCTCGCATGACTCTGTCGGCGACCTTCCCGAGTGCCCGCCCCCGCCTGACGCGGCTGGCGATCTGGAACATGTGCGTCGGCTTTTTCGGCATCCAGATCGGCTTCGGCCTGCAGAACGCCAACACCAGCCGCATCTTCCAGACCCTGGGGGCCGAGGTCGACAGCTTGGCCATCCTGTGGATCGCCGCGCCCCTGACCGGCCTCATCGTCCAGCCGATCATCGGCCACTTCAGCGACAAGACGTGGGGCCGGCTGGGCCGTCGCCGGCCCTATTTCCTGTTCGGGGCCATCGCCACGACCATCGCCCTGGTCTTCATGCCCAACGCCCCCGTCCTCTGGATGGCGGCGGCGACGCTGTGGATCATGGACGCGGCGATCAATGTCACCATGGAGCCGTTCCGCGCCTTCGTCGGCGACAATCTGCCGGAGGAGCAGCGCGCCACCGGCTATGCGATGCAGAGCTTCTTCATCGGCACCGGCGCCGTCTTCGCTTCCTGCCTGCCGTGGCTGCTGACCCAGGGCGGTGTCGCCAATACCGCACCCGAGGGCATCGTCCCCGATAGCGTGCGGATCAGCTTCTACGTCGGCGCGGCCGCCATGCTGGTGGCCGTCCTCTGGACCGTCTTCTCGACAAAGGAATACAGTCCCGAACAGATCGACGCTTTCGAAGGCGCCCGCCCGTCGCCTCTGGCTGATCACGAACTTCGCCCCGCCGCCCGCTATCTGAATGGTGGCTTGATCTGGCTGGCCGTCGGCGCGCTCGCCTTCCTTGCCGTCTGGTTCGTGCGCGACCAGGCCGCGGCCCTGCCCGCCGACGTCGACGACTGGCGCAAGGCCGTCGGCAAGGAGCTGTATGTCCTGGCTGGCTTCGTCGCGGGTTTCGGCACGCTGCAACTGGTCGTCGCCGCCTTCCGCCGTGCCGCGAAATCCAACGGCCTGACCGAGATCCTGGACGACATGTTCGGCATGCCCGAGACCATGCGCGGCCTGGCCGTGGTCCAGTTCTTCAGCTGGTTCGCCCTGTTCGCCATGTGGATCTACACCACCGCCGCCGTCACCGCCGGCCATTTCGGCTCCAGCGACACGACCTCGGTGGCATATAACGAGGGCGCGGACTGGGTCGGCGTCCTGTTTGGCATCTACAACGGTGTCGCCGCCCTGGTCGCTTTCGCCCTGCCGGTGCTGGCCCGACGGGTCGGCAAGCGCGGGGCCCATGCGGTGGCCCTCACCATGGGCGGCCTCGGCCTGATCGGCATCTTCCTGATCCGCGACCCGCAGATGCTTTGGCTGCCGATGATCGGCGTCGGCATCGCCTGGGCCTCGATCGTGTCGATGCCCTACGCCATCCTGTCCAGCGTCGTGCCGGGCCGGAAAATGGGCGTCTATATGGGCGTCTTCAACATCTTCATCGTGGTGCCGCAACTGGTCGCCGCGACCCTGCTGGGCCTGATGCTGAACGCCCTGTTCCAGTCCCAAGCCATCTGGGCGCTGGTCGTCGGCGGCATCAGCTTCTTCATTGCCGCGGCCTTTGCGCTTCGGGTGCGCGAGGCCCGCCCATGAACTGTTCCACGCCCCTCCTCATTTCGCCGACCCTGTGAGCATGCCCATGACCAAGTCCCTGATCCTGGCCTCCGCCGCCACCCTGGCCCTGTGCGCCGCTCCCGCTCTGGCTCAGGACCAGGCCCGCATAGCCCCCGGCGCGCCCGGCGAGGCCCCGACCTGGGTCAATGCGGCCAAGACCGGAGCGGGCGCGTCCTATGAGGCCTATGTCGATGGTCGCTACGCCGACGGCGGCCCGACCGGTGACGTCAGCCGCGTCTGGTTCTCCCTCGCCGACGGGGTCCTGACCGAAACCATGTACGGCCTGATTCACGAGGCCCAGATCAAGCAGCTACGCTTTGCCGTCGTGACCGGAACCGGCCTGTCGGTCGAAGGGACGGACACCACAAGCCGAACGGAGTATCTGCACACCGATGCGAACGGTCGTCCGCTCTCGCCTGCTTACCGAGTCATCACCACGGACAACCAGGGCCGCTACGAGATCGAAAAGCGCATCTATACCGACCCGGACCAGCAATCGCTGGTCGTGCGGACAACGATCAAGGCGATGAGCGGCGAGATCACGCCCTACCTCCTGCTTGAGCCGCACATCGCCAACACGGGCGTCGGCGATAGGGGCTCGGTGGACGGAATCGGCTTCGATCCACAAACTCAAGTTGGCGAAGATGCCCCCCTGCGCGGGGCTTTTCACGCTTTCGAGGGTAACACCAACCTTGTCCTTTTGGCTGACGCTCCTTTTCACGCGAGCAGCGTTGGGTTCGTAGGCACATCCGATGGCCTACGCGACCTCGCTGACGGTCAATTGGACCAACGCTACACTACGACCGGCGACGCGGCAGGTAACATCATGCTGACGGGGCAAATGCGAAGACTTTCGGCCGGTGAAAGCGAAGGCCGCGACTTCGTCATCGGCTTCGGACCCAACGGGCGCGCAGCCACAGACGCTGCCCACAACACCTTCCGCACCGGCCTCGACACCGTCCTGGCCAACTTCAACGGCGAAGGATCCGCCGTCGGCTGGGAGGACTACATCGCCTCCCTCACCGATCTGCCCCGCATCGCCGAACAGTCCACCGACGGCGGCAAGCTGGCCTATGCCTCGGCCCTGATGCTGAAGGTGCAGGAGGATCGCACCCATGCCGGGGCCCTGATCGCCAGCCTGTCCAACCCATGGGGCGACACGGTCGATGCGACCAATCCCTCGACAGGCTACAAGGCGGTCTGGCCGCGGGACTTCTATCAGGTGGCCATGGCCATGCTGGCGCTGGGCGACACCGAGACGCCGCTGGCCGCCTTCCGCTACCTGCCGCAGGTGCAGGTCCGCGCCGACACGCCCGGAAATACCGGGGCCACCGGCTGGTTCCTGCAGAAGACCTGGGTCGACGGCACCATTGAATGGGTCGCGGTCCAGCTGGACCAGACCGCCATGCCCATCATGCTGGGTTACAAGCTCTGGAAGGCCGGTCTGGTCTCCGACGCCGAAATGGCCGGCATGTACACCCGCATGATCAAGCCCGCCGCCGACTTCCTCGTCGAGGGGGGCAAGCTGGGGCTGAACTGGAACGACCGCACCGTCACCCCGCCCTGGACCCAGCAGGAGCGGTGGGAGGAGCAGGAAGGCTACTCCCCCTCCACCACCGCCGCCGTGGTCGCGGGTCTGGTCACAGCCGCCGAGATCGCGCGGGCGTCCGGCGACACCGCATCCGCCGAACGCTACCTCGCCACCGCCGACGACTATGCGGGCAAGATCGAGAGCCGCATGTTCACGACCGAAGGCTCGCTGGGCGACGGCAAATATTTCGTGCGTATCACCCGCAACGAGGACCCCAACGACCGCGCGCCCATCGGTGAGGCCAATGCCCAGCAGGGCCTGCCGGAGGATCAGATCGTCGACGGCGGCTTTCTGGAATTGGTCCGCTATGGCGTTCGCCCGCCCTATGCCTCTTCCATCGTCGCCACCCTGCCCGAATATGACGACCAGACGCGCGAGGATCGGCTGCGGGTCCGCTATGACCTGAACGGTGTCCCGGCCTGGCGTCGCTATGGCAACGACGGCTATGGCGAGAATGTCGAGACCGGCAACGGCTATGGCGTCGGCGGCATGACCCCCGGCCAGCGCGGCCGGGTCTGGCCCTTCTTCACCGGCGAGCGCGGCCACTATGACCTGGCCGCCGTCCTGGCCGACACCTCCGGCAACGAGGGCTGGCGCGAATCCAGCCTGAACGGCATCCGCCTGCTGTATGTCCGCGGCATGGAATCCTTCGCCAACGGCGGCCTGCTGCTGCCGGAACAGGTCTGGGACGGCGTCGGCAATCCTACGGCCTATGACTACCAGCCCGGCCAGGGCACCAACTCGGCCACGCCGCTGGCCTGGACCCACGCGGAGTACATCAAGCTGCTGCGCTCGCTCGCCGACCGCAAGGTCTGGGACCGCTACGATCCGGTGGCCGAGCGCTACAGCCGATAGATCGAACTCTTCTCCCTCCCCATGAGGGGAGGGAGAATACTGCTTCAGTGACTGTCGTGGCCGTGGGTGTCGCTCTCGGTCGCCGTCGTCGACACCGCCTCGCCGTCCGCGCCCGAGAACCAGAACGGCTGACGGGGCCGCTGGCGCGGGGCGACTTCGTTCATGCCGCTGTCGTACACGCGGCCGTTGGCGATGGTGTAGGCGATGGCCGTGGTGTTCCGGATGTTGTCCAGCGGATTGGAGTTCAGCACCACCATGTCGGCCAGCTTGCCGACCTCCAGCGAGCCCAGGTCGCGGTCCAGACCCAGACCCCTGGCCCCGTTCAGCGTGCCGGCGCGGATGACCTCCAGCGGGGCCATGCCGCCCTGGGCCAGGCTCCACATCTCCCAGTGCGCGGCCAGGCCTTCGCGCTGGCCATGGGCCCCGATCTGGACGTTGACGCCCTCATTGGCCAGGCGGGTCGCCTCGCGCGCCACGGAGATGTGGTTCCACTCATTGTCCGGGGCAGTCACAGGGCGACGCGCCCGGGCGTCCAGCTGACGACGGGGGACATACTGGGTCAGGATCGGATCGTTCCAGACCTGGCTTTCCTGATACCAGTAGTTTTCGCCATAGCTGCCGCCATAGGCCACAACGATGGTCGGGTTGTAGGAGACATTCGTCTGGCGCCACAGCTGGTGCACGTCGTCATATAGCCGGGCCAGCGGGATCGAATGCTCGATCGTCGTGTGGCCGTCGATGATCATCGACATATTGTGCTGATACAGCGAGCCACCTTCCGGCACGACGGACATGTTCAGCTGGCGCGCCGCCTCGATAACCTGCTGACGCTGGTCGCGGCGCGGCTGGTTGTAGCTCTTGACGCTCCAGGCCCCGGCCGCCTGCATGCGGCGCAGAGTGGACAGGGCGTCGTCCAGGCTGTCGATCTTGGCCGTCGCCCCGCTGGTCGCGCCGTACAGGATGGTGCCGGTCGAGAAGATACGCGGGGCCACCACGCGCCCGGCCCGGGCCAGCTCGCTGTGGGCAAAGATCTCGCTGGTGTCGGCCGAGGGGTTGTGGATCGTCGTCACCCCGAAGGCCAGCGACGCATAGTTGACCCAGCTCTGCTCCGGGATGATCTCGTCCGAGCCCATCGCCCCGTGCCAGTGGCCATCGATGATGCCGGGCATGATGGTCTTGCCAGCCATGTCCATGACCGGAACGCCCGCTGGGACAGGGGTCGAGGCCGCGGGTCCGATGGCCTCGATCCGGTTGCCGTCGACGATGACGACCCCGTTCTCGATGACCTCGGTGCCGTTCATGGTGATCAGCTGCGCCCCGGTCAGGGCCATCCGACCCTGCGGCTTGTCGGCGTCTGCGGTGAAGCCGATGTCGATGCCGCGCTCGTCCGGCTTGGGCAACTCATCCGGAGCGCCTTCGACGAAGGTGAAGGCCTGGTTCAGGTCGCGGGTGAACAGCTCCGGCCCCAGCGACCATTGCAGCCGCTGTGAATCGCCGGACCAGCTCAGCCACTCGCCGGAATCGCGCGTGACCCGCGCCTGGGGCAGTGCCTTGCCGTCGGTGCTGACCGTGATCGGCCGCCCCGCCGCCACGAAGGGCGCGACATAGGCATTGAACCGCTCCGTCCAGCCAATCCAGCGGCCATCCGGCGAGATGGCGAACTCATTGGCCCATTCCGAGGTCAGGTGGGTCCGCTGGTCGGCACCGTCCAGGTTGACTGAGATCAGCGTCCGCTTGTCGCCGTCGCGCCCGGTCAGGAACAGGCGCTCGCCGTCCGCCCCGAACTGCGGGCCGACGCCCTCGTCGGTGATGCGCACGGCCTCCCCGCCCGAGGTCGCGACGCGATAGATGCCGGGATTGCGGCTCCACAGCGCGCTGGTCAAACCGCCGCCATCGACTGTGCGATAGACGATGGTCCGTCCATCCGGAGAGAAGGTCGGCTCGACATAATGGCCCGGGTTCTGCGTGACAACGCGACCCTCGCCGCCATTGGCCGACACCACCCGCACCGTGCCCAGGTCCTGGTCGTCCCAGGTTGTGTAGACAACCGACCGCCCGTCGCGGGACCACGAGGGATAAAGCTCGAAATGGTCGGACTGGCGCGTCAGGCGACGCGGTGTGCCGGTCGGCAGGTCGCGGATCCACAGATTGCCCAGCGCCTCGAACACCACGCGCGAGCCATCCGGCGACGGCTTGGCCCAGCGGATCATCTTCACGTCGAACTGGTCGGGAGCCACATCGACGACGGTGCGCACCGGTTCCTGGATGCGGCGCGTGTCGGCCACATGAAAGGGGATATCGGTGACTGCGCCCGAGGCGACCTCGACCCGCTGGATCCGGCCGTCGGCCCAGAAGACGATTGAGCGGTTGTCGGGCGTCCAGCTGATCGCCGGATAGACGCCGTGAATGGCCCAGGTTTCCTGAAGATCGCGATCCAGGCCCGAGAAGACCGGCGTTTCGCGCCCGGACTCGATGTCCATCACATACAGGACCGACTGGTACCGGACCCGCCGGATGAAGGCCAGCGAGCGGCCGTCCGGCGACGGCGTCGGGCGGATCGACCCGCCGGGGCCGGTCACATAGGGCTCGATCTCGCCGGTCTCGCGGTCCAGTCGGCGGATGATGTAGATCTGGCCGTTGACGTCCTTGGAGTATTCGAACGTGTTGCCCGGTGTGGCGTCGTCGCTGAAATAGACATAGCGGCCGTCAGGCGAGAAGGCAGGCTCGCCCGTGTCCTTCTGGGGCGTGCGGCGCTCGGTCATCTGCACCCCGCCACCGCCCGAGCGGTGATACATCCACAGCTCGCCGGCCCCCAGCGACCGGGCCGAGGTGAAGTGTTTGCGCCCGATCACGAACTCGCCGTCCGGCGACCACTCCGGCTGGTTCAGCAGGCGGAAGGTCTCCTTGGACACCTGGGTCGGGTTCGATCCGTCGGCGTCCATGATCCAGATGTTGTCGCCGCCCGCCCGGTCAGAGGTGAAGGCGATATAGCGCCCGTCCGGCGACCATTTCGGCTGCATGTCCCAGGCGATGCCGCTGGCGATGGCCCGCGCCTCCCCGCCCCCGATCGGCATCACATAGATGTCGCCCAGCAGGTCGAAGACCACGGTCTGGCCGTCCGGACTGACGTCCAGCGACATCCAGGTGCCGCGCGTCACGTCGATGAGAATGTCGCGTGAGGGTCCGGGCGGGGCCTGGACGTCCCATTTGGGTGCATTGTCATCCTTGGCTTCGGTCGAGGCGGCTGTAGCCGGGTCCGGCGTCGGCTCCGGCGTCGGCGCGGGTTGCGGAGCCTGGCTCCACGACGGCCCGGCGAACACCAGCGAGGCCACACCGGCCAGCAACAGACGCTTCATATCGATCATCCCCATGTCGTTGCGCATCGGCTGAGTGAACACGCCGTGTGCCTTGACCCGCAAAAGAGCATTCTTGCCGGAACGGAGTCCAGTCGGAACACGGATGATGATGGCGAGCTGATCGGGGCTTGCTCCCGGCGTCGCGGAATGCCTAAGTCGCGCCGCCTTAGCTTTTAGCGGAGTCGTTCGCGCGTGAAGTCCTGTCTGGGTGTCCTGCTGGCCGGTTTGATCGCGGCCCCGGCATGGGCGCAGTCTCCCCCTATCTTCAATCCCGGCGCTCCGGGCGCACCATCGCGCGTCATCAGCGCCGCAGAGGCCGTCGCGCTCAGCCGAACGACCTTCACCCTCGGCGATGTGCAGTTCATGCAGCATATGGTCGTCCACCACGGTCAGGCGGTCGAGATGGTAGAACTGCTGCGGGCCAAGGGTGCGGAACCCAAGGTCAAGCTGATGGGCGAACGCATCGCCCTGAGCCAGGAGGCCGAGATCGAGCTGATGCGCAACTGGCTGGCGGATCGAGGCCAGGCGCAGACCATGGACATTCATGCGAACCACGCAGGCATGAGCCATGCCGGCCATGCGGGACATTCCATGCCCGCCTCAGACACGCCGATCATGCCCGGCATGCTGTCGCCCGCCCAGATGCAGACCCTGGCAGCCGCGAGCGGTACGGATTTCGACCGGCTGTTTCTGCAAGGCATGATCCAGCATCATCAAGGCGCGCTCGACATGGTCGACGACCTGTTGGCCCAGCCCGATGCCGCGCAAGACCCGATGCTGTCCGACTTCGCCTCTTCTGTGGTGGCCGACCAGTCGGCGGAAATTCTGCGGATGCAGTCCTTATTGTCCGATCTCTAGAGCCCTCTTTCGAAAGCGCCGCCAACATGACCATCCGCCGCCCATTGCTCTCGTCTGCCGCCGCCCTGTGTTTGTTGATGGGGGCCGGCGTCGCCGCTGCCCAGGCCCCGGTTGCGGCCTCGCCCCAGACCATTCAGGCCGACGCGCGTTCGGCCCTGACCGGCGGCCTGCGAGATGCGGGCGAATCATCCTCCGGCCTGGCACTGGAACACGCCTTGGCACCGCCCCCCGGCTTCTTCGATCCTGAGGCCCTGATCCCTCTGCCTGGCAACGAAGAAGAGGCCCGCGCCTTTGCCGCCCGCATGCGCGACAATCCCCCGCGCTATGGTCTGCTCGCCCTGGCCAACAGCGACATGGCTGTGTCGGACGGCAAACTGTTCGTCGGCAATTTCAACGGCTTCAATGCCTATGATATCAGCTCGGGCGAGCCGAAGCTGGTCATGTCCGTCGTCTGCCCGGGTGGTCAGGGCGACGTCTCCGTGCATGGCAATCTGCTGTTCATGTCGGTCGAGCAGAACCGCGCCCGTCTGGACTGCGGTACGACCGAGGCCACTGGCGAGGTCAATGCGGAACGGTTTCGCGGCGTCCGCATCTTTGACATCAGCGACCTGAACGCCCCGCGTCAGATCGCGGCGGTCCAGACCTGCCGCGGGTCGCACACCCATACCCTGGTGCCGGATCCCCGCGACGCCAATGTGCTGTACATCTACAACTCGGCCACATCGGGCGTGCGCAAAACTGACGAACTGGGCATCTGCTCGGACGGCCAGCCGGACGCCAACGCGGAAACGGCCCTGTATTCCATCGACGTGATCAAGGTCCCGTTGGATGCCCCCGAAACCGCCGCCATCGTCAACCGGCCTCGTATCTTCGCGGATCGGGAGACCGGTCAGATCGCAGGCCTGTGGCAGGGCGGCAAGGCCGGTGTGTCGGGCCAGCGCACCGCCCAGACCAACCATTGCCACGATATCACCGTCTATCCGGAACTGAGCCTGGCTGCGGGCGCATGCAGCGGTAACGGCATTCTCCTGGATATCTCCGATCCCCAGAATCCGGCCCGCATCGACGACATCTTCGATGCCGATATGGCCTACTGGCACTCGGCCACCTTCAACAATGCGGGCGACAAGATCGTCTTCACCGATGAGTGGGGCGGCGGGACCAGCGCCCGTTGCCGCGCCGAGGACCCGGCCAACTGGGGAGCCAATCTGGTCGCCAATCTGAAGGACCGCCAACTGGAGGGACAGAGCTTCCACAAACTTCCGTCCGCCCAGGGTCGAACCGAGAACTGCGTGGCCCATAACGGCTCCATCATTCCGGTGCCCGGGCGCGACCTGATGGTTCAGGCCTGGTACCAGGGCGGGATCTCGATCATGGACTTCACCGACGCGGCCCGCCCCGTCGAGATCGCCTATTTCGACCGCGGTCCGATCAATCCCGAGCGTCTGGTCGTCGGCGGTTCATGGTCGGCCTACTGGTTCAACGGCCGCATCTATTCCAGCGAGATCGCCCGCGGTCTGGACGTGCTGAAACTGGTGCCGAGCGATCAGTTGTCCGCCGCCGAGATCGCCGTCGCCGAAGCCGTTATGGCCGAGGAGATCAACCCCCAGACCCAGCGGCGCATCTCCTGGTCTGACAGCCCCGAGGTTGCGCAGGTCTATCTGGACCAGTTGTCGCGCTCTGCCGCCGTCGATGCAGCCCTGCTCACGCAGGCCCGCACAGCGGTCGATCAGTGGGCGACGGGTGGGTCGGCCGCCTCGTCGGCCGAACTGATTGCGGCTCTGAATGCCGCCGCCGAGAAGGCTGCGGCACCGGATGCGGCGCGTATGAAGGCTCTGGCAGAACTTCTGCAACGCCGCGCTTGAGCCTGCTCACGACCGGATGACGCGATTGCGTTCGAGGCGCTGGAACCGACGGTTTCAGCGCCCGTTCTCAGCGCCTGATTTCGGAGTTCAGTGCGCGTGTTTTCCTACTTCTGCATCGTCAATACCCCCGGCAAGCCAGACAGCGAAATCAGCGTCCTGGCGGCTCGTGACGACATCTCGGCCCGGGTCGAGATGACGACTTTGGCGGACAAATGGCCGGGATACGAAACCATCTGCCTGTATCAGGGGGAACGGGCTGTCGCGGTGCTCGGCAACCCTCGCATGGGACTGGCTCTCGAGAGCGTGGTCGATGCGGAACTGGAAGCCGCGCTGGCCACTGCCGCCTGAACAGGGCTGGAATTGACTGCGTGCCTGCCCTAACGACGATGATGGAACCGGGCCAAAACCCGTCGTTCAGGGCCACGAATTGACCGCATCGCCTTCCACTTCCGACCTGATCATGGGCAACCCCGTGGCCCGCGCCTTTGCGATCACGGGCGATGCATGGTCGCAACTGATCCTGCGCGAGGCCTTTTATGGCGTGCGGCGCTTCAGTGTCTGGCGCGAACGGCTGGGCATTCCACGCAGCGTGCTGACGGATCGCCTGCAACGCCTGTCGCAGGCCGGCCTTCTGGAACAACGCGAGGCTACAGGTGGGACCCGCCTCGAGTACCGCTTGACCCCCATGGGCCTGGACATGTTCGGCGTCGCCGTCATGCAGGGGCAGTGGGAGCGAATCTGGGCGCAGTCGCCGCTGCAGGAACGCTATGCCATCGCCTTCTTTGATCGGCAGACCGGCGCGAGACAGACGCCTGTCATCCTGGGGTCCCCTCACGGCCAACCTATCGACGTTCGCCATGTCACCAGCGTTCCCGGTCCCGGCCTGAAGGCCATCCCCGCTCCCACCTCGCGGAGACGCCGAACCCAGCCGATCGAGACGGACAGACCGATCATCGACCGGTCCAGCGACATCATGGGCGACTACTGGAGCTGGGCCGTGCTGGCCGCCGCCTTCTTCCGCCTGCGCCGGTTCGACGAGATGCACGATGCGATTGGCCTGGCCACCAACATTCTGGCTGACCGGTTGGCACGCATGGTCCTGCACGGGGTGCTGGAGAAGAAGCTGTATCAGACAGCCCCGCCGCGCTTTGAATACCGCCTGACAGAGGCGGGCCTGGCGCTATACCCCATGATCCTGGCGATGCACGGCTGGAGCGAGCGGTGGCTGTGCCCTCCGGGTGAATCGCCTCTGACCCTGGTCGACAGTCGAACCGGAGAGGCTCTGCACCCCGTCGTCTGCGATGCGGCGACCGGCACCCCGCTGGATCCCCGCAATCTGCGCTGGGAAGTCGAAGCGACGAACCCCGCCTGACCTGTGTCAGACGGGGTGCGCTACGGGGTCTGATCCGCCAGATCAGAACGTTTGGGACAGGGCGACACCGAACGAACGGGGCGCGCCGAAGACGCTGAAGCCGATGCCGACGTTCTTGATGATGTGGACCTGATACTCTTCGTCCGTCAGGTTCTTGCCATAGACCGACAGCTTCAGCCCCCCCTCTGATTCCCAGGATGCAAAGGCGCTAAGCAGGCCGTAGGACGGCACCAGGACCTCGGGGTTGTTCGACGGATCGAAGTAGAAGTCGTCTGTCCACTGATAGTCGATCCGGGTGGCCAACGCCCCGCCCCAGACATCCCATTCGCCATCTGCATAGAGGGTGAACTGGCTCTCGGGCGAGCGCGGAAGGACATTGCCGTTGTAGGGTAATGTCAGAGCTCCCGCCGTCGCATCGGACGTGAACTCGGCGTCCAGGCTGGTGTAGGAACCGCCAACAGTGATGTTGTAGGTCAGGGCCAGGGCCGTCTCGATCTCGAAGCCAGACACCTCGGCCGCCGCGTTTGACGCGACCAACGTCAGGCCTAGCAGCTCATTCACCTGCAAGTCGCTGTAGTCCAGCATGAAGGCTGCAGCATTGAAGCGGATACGGTTGTCCCAGAAGGTGGTCTTGGCCCCGATTTCGTAGTTGTCCAGGATTTCGGACCGTATGGGCGTCGCTGCCTGGGCCGCGTTTTGCGCCGCACTGGGGAAGGCCCCTGCCTTGTAGCCGCGATCGTAGCTGACATAGAAGCGCACGTCCTCGACCGGCTCGACCGCCAGGGCCAGACGCCAGGTAGGCTCCTCGAATGTCTCTTCCGCGCTGACCGCGTAAGGTCCACCCGTCGGGCCCAGCGGAATTCCCGGCGGCGGTGCACCGGTCGTGTCGTTGTTCAGGGCAATCTGGCGCACCTCGCGCTTGTCGTGGGTCCAGCGCGCTCCGACCGTCAGTTCCCAGATGTCCGCAAACTCGAATGTGGCCTGGCCGAAGGCGGCATAGCTGCTGTTGGTCGCGTCCTGCAGGAAGGTGACGTCGCCGCCAAAGCTCGGCGGGGCGATCGGCAGGGCAGTCTGGGTGATGAAGGTCTCCGAGCGGTCGATCTGTTCGTTGAAGTAGAACAGGCCCGCCACCCACTGGAACGGCGAACTGTCATTGGATGTCAGCCGGAACTCCTGGCTGAACTGGGAGGCCGTCTCGTCCGCCCGATCATCGACGAACAGCGGGAAGGCCGGAAAGGTTAGCCCGCCCAGATTGTCCCGCCAGCCATAGTCGTTGTGCCGATAGGAGGTCAGGGAGATGAAGTCGAAGGCCCCGGCCTCATACTCGATCCGGCTGGTCAGGCCCCAGTTCTCGCGGTTCTGATAATTATCTGCCGAAGAGAAGCTCTGGCGCACATCCAGGCCCGCTCGCAGGCTGTTGATCAGGGCGACAAAGGCAGGCGCGGTGGCCGAGGTCGTCACCGGAATACGGGCGTGTCCATCCTGATCGTCCTTGGAGTAATCAGCCCCCAGCAGGACGCGGACCTTGTCGAACTGATGCAGATACTGGCCACGCAGCCCGAAGGTAGAGCCGCCCTGAAGTCCACGCCCTGTCGGGACATTTTCGGCATATCCGTCGTTGGTATTGTACCGGAAGGCCAGTCGCCCGGCTGAGTTGTCGCTCAGTTGCGTATTGAAGAAGCCCTCGACACCGTATTCGTCAAAACTGCCCACGCGCGCCGTCAGCTGCGTCAACTGTTCGAAGGCCGGGGCCTTGGTATAGACGTTGATCGCCCCGCCCGAGGCATTGCGGCCGTACAGGGTGCCTTGCGGTCCACGCAGGATTTCGACCCGCTCCAGATCCAGAAACGCCAGAGAACTGGCCCCTGCCCGACCGATCGGGACCTCGTCGATGGATACGCCGATGGAGGGATCGCTGGCCGCTGAATCGTTCGTCGTACCCACCCCGCGGATGTAAATCTGAGGCTCGCCGATATTGAACTGGGTCAGGGTCACGCCCGGTGCCTTGCCGGCGATGTCGGACAGGCCGGTGGCACTGGTGCGCTCCAGCGTCTCGGCGCTGAAGGCGGTAACCGCGATCGGTACCTCCTGCAGACCCTGTTCGCGGCGCTGGGCCGTGACGACGATCTCTTCCAGAGATGTCGCTTCCTGTGCTGTCGATGCGTCCTGGGCCAGGGCCGGTTGGGCCAGGCCTGCGGCGATGGCCATCACGGCTGCCGACGCGAAATATGCGGTCTTTCTCACTGGTCGCCTCCCTCGTCGGTCCTGGCCCCGTTGATCGGTGGCTCCCCTGACGTCGAGGTAGCTTGCGCTAACGGACCAGATTTGCAAGTCCTTTTACGAAAGCGTCCGCGCCAGAATACGAATTCACATATCGGAGGTCGACATGAGCACACTTCAGGGTCAGGTCGTCGTCGTAACGGGCGCAGGACGAGGACTGGGGCGAGCCTATGCGCTCGATCTGGCCGCCCGGGGAGCCTTCGTCCTGGTCAACACCCGGGATCGTCCAGCGGGCCAGCCCGGCTCGGCAAAGTCAGTGGTCGAGGATATCCGTCAGGCCGGCGGTATAGCGGAGGCCGCTCCCCTTTCGGTGGAAGAGCCTGATTCCGGAGATCGACTGCTGGACGCTGCCCTTTCCGCCTTTGGTCGCATCGACGGCCTACTGAACAATGCCGGAGCCCCCGAGGCCAGAACCCTGCACAAACAGAGCACTGAACAGTTCCGCCAGAATTTCGAGATCAACTTTTTCGGCAGCCTGACCCCTACCCTGCCGATCTATCGGCACATGCGTGAGCAGGGCTCGGGACGCATCCTGATGTCGACCTCCACGGCCGGACTGCACGGTGTGCACGGCATGGCAGCCTATTCGGCATCCAAGGCGGCCCTGATCGGCCTGATGCGGGTCATCGCGCTGGAGGGGGCTTCGCGCGGCGTACGCTGCAACGCCATCGCGCCGTTTGCCGCCACCGGCATGACCGGCGACTATCTGGATGCCGATATGGCCGCACGCATGGCACCCGAGCGGGTCGCGCCCGTGGCCAGCTGGCTGATGTCGCCCGACTGCCCGCTCAACGGTGAGACCCTGACGGCAGGCGCGGGTCGCGTGCGTCGTGCGGCCCGGATCGAAGGGCGCGGTCTCGAATTGCTGCCCGGTTATGGCCCCGACGACCTTGCCGCCCATGTCGACGCCCTGCTGTCACTCGACGGCTGGGCGACCTTCGATGAAGGTCAGGCAGGGTTCGATCACCTGATGGCCGCCGACCTGCCCCGGATCAAACCTGGTTGACTTGCGTTAAGCGACCGAACTGCTCATAGTCCTATCGCACCACACTGTCAGGAGTTCTCCCATGGCCGACGACGCGTCGATCGCACGCCGTATCGAGACCGGAAACCTGTCCGATCTCAACCTGTTGAACCCTTATGTTCAGGGTGCTTACGAGCCTGTCGCGCGGGAAACGACCGCCGATGACCTGCCGGTGATCGGCGAAATTCCGCTCGATCTCTACGGGGCCTTCTATCGTAACGGCCCCAACCCGGCCGCCGCGCCGCAAGGCCTGCATCACTGGTTCGATGGCGACGGCATGCTTCACGCCATCTGGTTCGAGAACGGCAAGGCGGGGTACCGCAACCGATTCATCAAGTCGCCCGACCACGTCGCAGACCTCAACGGCGGCTGTGGGGCGGGCGGCGTCCTCTACCCCTCGACCCGCGCCGACCCGACCTCCACACGGGGTGACCGGGTCTACAAGGACACCGCCAATACGGACGTCGTCCTGCACAACGGCAGCCTGATGGGGCTGTGGTACATCTCGGGCCAGCCGGTCCGCGTCGACGCCCGCACCCTTGAAACCATCGGCGTGGAGAACTTCGGCGGAGCCTTGCCCCGCCACGTCTCGGCCCATTCCAAGGTCGATCCGGTGACGGGCGAGTTCGTCTTTTTCGACTATTCGCTCTACGAACCCTGGATGACGTTCGGGACGGTCAGTGCCGACAACCGGCTAACCCATTTCCAGAAGGTCGACCTGCCTGGCCCCCGCCTGCCCCACGACATGGGGCTGACGGAAAACTTCGTCATCCTGCACGACCTGCCCGTGGTCTTTAGCGAGGGTGGGCTGAAGCGGTCGATGTGGCAGATCCATTTCGCCGATCAGCCCGCCCGTTTCGGCGTCGTCCCGCGCACGGGCCGCGGTGACCAGATCCGCTGGTTCGAGACCGACAGCTGCTACATCTATCACGTCGTCAATGCCTGGGAGGATGGCGATGAGGTGGTCATGACCGCCTGCATGATGGTGCCGAACGGCTATCCGCCCAACCCCGCCTATGGCCCCTATGCCCCCATGGTGAATGTGCTGGCCCTCAATGCCGTGCCCGTCGAATGGCGCATGAACATGAAGACCGGCCAGGTGAAGAAGCGCCAGCTGGACGACCGCATCGGCGAGTTTCCGGCGATCAATCAGGACTATGCTTCACGCAAGACCCGCTGGTCCTATCACGTGGCCATGTCGAAGATGGAGCTTCAGCGGTTTGCGGGTCTCTACAAGTACGACCTCGTCACCGGCGAGGCGAAAACCCATCTGTACGAGCCGTCGATGTTCGGCTCAGAACCCGCATTTGCCCCCCGCATCGGCGCGAAGAGCGAGGACGACGGCTATGTCATCGCCTTCGTCACCGACGAGAACACCGGCAAGTCCGAGGTCCAGGTGATCGACGCCCAGCATTTCGAGGCCGGCCCCGTCGCCCGTGTCATGCTGCCGGCCCGCGTTCCCGCCGGTTTCCACGGCACCTGGGCGCGCGGCGATCAGATAGCAGCCTGAGTCCAGAGAGCATCCATGACCGCTTATATCCACGACGCCGTTCGTACCGCCCGTGGCAAGGCCCGGCCCGATGGGGGTCTGGCCAGCCTAAAGCCGCATGAGCTGGTCGGTGGCCTGATCGACGCGCTGGAGGCCCGAGGTCACCCTGCCCGCAATGCCAATGCCCTGATCCTGGGCTGTGTCGGTCAGGTCGGAGCGCAGGGAGCCAATGTCGCACTGGTGACCAAACTGCATGCCGGCCTGCCTGACGACAGTCCGGCCTACAGCCTGAACAACTACTGCGTCTCGGGCCTGACGGCGATCGGTCAGGCGGCGGGTGTCGTTGAGACGGGTCAGGCTGACAGCGTCCTGGCGGGCGGGGTCGAGATGATGTCCCGTGTGGGCTTCATGGCTGACAAGGCGGATTATTATGAGGATTCCAGCTTCCCGACCCGCACCCGCTACATCCCCGTGGTCGTCGCCGCCGACCGGTTGGCCGAGGACATCGGCGTCAGTCGCGCAGAGATGGACGCCGCCGCCCTGAGCTCCCAGCAGCGCACCGCCGCAGCCGAAGGCACACCTCTCGTCGCATCACGGATCGTCGTGAACGGCCTGGACCGCGAAGAAGCAGCGCGTGCCACGACCACAGCCGAAAGCCTGGCGGCCATGCCTGCAGCCTTTGCGCCTTTGGGTGAGCAGTATGTCGAGGCCTTGGGCGGCCGAACCCTCGACCACCGTCACACCGTCGCCCACGCTCCGCCCATGTGCGACGGGGCGGGCCTGGCACTGGTCACAGGCAAAGCCGAAGGCGCACGCGCACGCATCGTCTCCTGGGCCGAATCTGGCGGCGACCCCGTCGCCTCCCTGACCGCCGGCTTTACGGCGATGGACAGGGCTCTGGAGCGGGCCAATCTGACCCTGGCGGACATGGACCGGATCGAGTTCATGGAGGCCTTTGCCGTCACCATCGTCAAATTCATGCGCGAGCGTGAGGTCGATGCGGACAAGGTCAATGTTGGCGGTGGGCATCTCGCCAAGGGCCATCCCATGGGGGCGACCGGGGCCATCCTGGTGTCCTCCCTGCTGGATGCGCTGGATGCCTGTGACGGGCGCTATGGGCTGGTCGTGGCGGCGGGGGCCCAGGGCGTCGGTTCGGCCATGGTGGTGGAGCGGATGTCCTGACCATGGACGGCTCCATGCCCGTAACCGATCGCCGTGCGGCGCTCATTGCCAGACACGCCCCCATGATCGACGCTGCCATCGCGGCCGTAGAGACACGGCAGGCCTGGTCGCCGTTCAAGGATTCGCCGTCCACGAAGATCCACGGCCCGGACAAGCCGGTGGCGGGCAAGGCAGCCTTCGATGCCCAGCTGAACCGGCCCTTTGACCTCGATCAGCCAGGCATCAGGGGACGTGCGGGTGAAGAAGTGTCGCCCTACACCCAGACCCCGCTGGGCATCACCTACCCGGTCAGCGATCCGCAAGCCCTGATCGACGCCGCCCACGCCGCCTGGCCCGACTGGCGCACCGCGGATCCCGAACTGCGTATCGCCCTGTGCGCCGAGATAGCTCAGCGGCTTTATGAGACCAATTTCGAGATGGCCCATGCCGTCATGCACGTCGCGGGTCAGAGCTATACCCAGGCCTTCAGCGGTTCGGGGCCCAACGCGCTCGACCGCGGCATCGAGGCGCTGGCCTTTGCCGCCAAGGCCATGCGCGCCGTCACGCCCCACGCCACCTGGCACCGCGACTTCGCCGGCGAGGCGGTGGCGCTCGACAAGACCTATGTCTTGGTTCCGCGGGGCATCGGACTGGTCATCTGCTGTGCCAGCTTTCCGACCTGGAACGCCTATCCGGCCATGTTCGCCAGCCTGGCGACCGGCAACCCCATCATCGTCAAACCGCATCCCATCGCCGTTCTGCCCATGGCCATCGTGGTGCGCGAGTGTCGCCGCGTGCTGGCCGATCACGGCTTCGACCCCAACCTGGTCACCCTGGCCGTCGATACCCTGGCCGAGCCGGTTGCCCAGATCCTAGTCGACCACCCCGCCATCCAGATCGTCGACTTCACCGGCAGCCCCCGCTACGGCAGCCATCTGGAACGGACGGTGACAGGCAAGCTGCTGTTCACTGAGACGGCGGGCGTCAACTCGGTCGTGATCGATTCGGTCGCCGACCTCGACGCCGTCGCCAGCGCCATCGCCCGATCTTCCAGCCTGTTCTCGGCCCAGATGTGCACCAGCCCGCAGGTGCTCTACGTCGCGCCTGCCCTGGCTGATCGCTTTGGTCAGGCCCTGGTCGAACAGATCGACGCCATCGCTGCCGACCCGGCCCAGGCCGCCGGTATCATGGGGTCTATTCAGGGCGACGTCAGTCTGAAGG
This sequence comes from Brevundimonas sp. DW-iso22, assembly GCF_058725425.1. NCBI lineage: Bacteria > Pseudomonadati > Pseudomonadota > Alphaproteobacteria > Caulobacterales > Caulobacteraceae > Brevundimonas > Brevundimonas sp. DW-iso22. Next base: position 196,030 of record NZ_JBZXEB010000002.1, read on the forward strand.
CCGTCGCCGACGTGCGGGCCGCCGTCGAGACGCGCGATGACGTCCGCATCCTGCGTGAGGCGGAGCCTTACGCCCACCCGCAGTTTCCGAACGCCCGCACACTGACACCCCTCGTCGTCGCGGTCGCAGGCTCGGCCCCCGACCTTTACGCCGAGGAGCATTTCGGACCGGTGCTGTTCGTGGTGTCGATGAACGGCGAAGCGGCCGTGCGTGAGGCCACCGATCTGGCCCGAACCCACGGAGCCATCTCGACCTATCTCTATTCGACCGACGAGGCGTTCATCGACCGGGCGACGCCGCTCTACGAAGCGGCCGGGGCCAATCTGTCGATCAACTTGACCGGGGCGATGTGGATCAACTTTGCCGCAGCCTATAGCGACTATCACGTCACGGGGCTGAACCCGGCGGGTAATGCCTGTCTGGCTGACGCGGCCTTCGTCGCCTCGCGCTTCCGCATCGTCCAGCGACGACGGCCAGCCACCGCATGAGCCGAACTGCGTTTATTGCCGGCATCTCCATGACCGCGCTGGGCAAGCGCCCGGACGACAGCGTCAAAACCTTGACCGCCGAGGCTGTGACGGCGGCTTTGAAGGATGCAGGTGCCAGCACCGGTGACATCCAGGCGGCCTGGTTCTCGAACACGCGTCAGCCCATGCTGGAGGGACAGAACACGGTACGCGGCCAGATCGCCCTGCGCGGCCTGGGCATCACCGGCATCCCCATCGTCAATGTCGAGAACGCCTGCGCCTCCGGCTCGACCGCGCTGCTTCAGGCGCTGCACTGGATTCGCGCAGGGGCTGGCGACATCGCCCTGGTGGTCGGGGCCGAAAAGATGGTCTTTCCCGACCGCCCCGACTGCGTCGCCGCCGCCTTCGCGGGCGGCACCGACATCCACGACCGCGAGGGTGTGCTCGCCTACATCCAGACAATGGGCGGCGAGGTGCCGGGAGAAGGCCGCAGCCTGTTCATGGACCTGTATGCCGCTCAGGCCCGCGCCCACATGGACCGATTTGGCTCGACCCAGATCGACCTGGCGAGGGTCGCTGCCAAGAACCACACGGTCGCTGTCCTCAACCCCAAATCTCAATACCGCACGCCGATGACGGTGGATCAGGTTCTGGCCGACAAGCCCATCGTCTATCCTTTCACCCGCGCCATGTGCGCCCCCGTCAGTGACGGGGCAGCGGCCATGATCGTCTGCTCCGAGGCGGGCCTGGCGCGACTATCGGCCCAGTCACGCTCCGTGCGCATCCGCGCCTGCGCCCTGGTTAGCGCCACTGATCGCGCGCCGGACGATTTCGCCCATCACATCGGCCGTCGAGCCGCCCTGGCCGCCTATGAGGAGGCGGGCCTGGGCCCCGGGGACATCGACCTCGCGGAGGTCCATGACGCCACCAGCTATGCCGAGTTGCAGCAGATCGAAAACTTGGGCCTGGCCGAGCCCGGGAGCGTCGGCGCGAGCCTGATTGCCGGTGACTTTGCACTGGGTGGCCGCTCGCCTGTAAATGTCTCCGGCGGTCTGGTCGCCAAGGGGCACCCGGTCGGCGCGACTGGCATCGGACAGTTGTACGAACTCGTCACCCAGCTCCGTGGCGAGGCCGGGTCGCGTCAGGTCGCAAGCGCCCGTATCGCCATCGCTGAAAATGGGGGCGGTTTTCTGGGCGTCGAGGAGGCGGCTACCGTCGTGACCATACTGGAGCGCTCGGCATGAACCCGGTTCATGCGCTCTATGACAATCTGCCCTCCAAGGCCGAACGCCCCGCCATCCATGACGGCGACTTCTGCCTCACACACGCCGACCTGATCGCCCATGTCGAGCAAGCGGCCAGCGACCTGATCCACCGCGGCATCGCGCCGGGTCACCGTGTGGGTCTGTGCGCCACAAACAGCTGGCGACACGTCGTCGGCTATTTGGCCATCCTGCGTGCCAATGCCGTCTGGGTGCCGCTTAATCCTCGCAATGGTGCGGGCCTGAATACCGATCTGCAGGCGCGCGCCGGACTGGCCATGACGCTGCACGACACGGCCTCCGTCGTGGCGGCGGGCCAGACGACGACCGCACTGAATATCGACGACTGGATCGAAGCGCCCTTACCGACAAACACCCCCGCCCTGCCCCCGATCCTCGACGACCGGTATGCCACCTTCGCCATCAAATTCACCGGCGGCTCGACCGGCACGCCCAAGGGCGTCGTCCAGAGCCAGGCCAGCGCCTCCTGCGCCATGGCGTCGCTGAACACGCTTTACGATTTTCGTGCCAACGACGTGAACCTGGCCGTGGCACCGCTGACGCATGGAGCCTCGCACTACATCCTGCCGGTCCTGGCGGCGGGCGGGGCTCACGTGCTGCTGGGCGAGCCATCGCGGGAGGCCATCCTCAACGAACTGAAAACGCGCGTCAGCATCGTCTTCATGCCGCCCACCCTGATCTATCTGCTGATGGCCGAGGCGGCGTTCGAGCCGCATGACCTGCCCCGATTGCGTCACCTGACCTATTCCGCCGCACCCATGCCGCCCGCCCGCATCGCACAGGCCATCGCCCGCTTCGGGCCGGTGCTTGGCACCCTCTACGGCCAGACCGAGGCCCCCATGACCATCGCGGCCCTGACGCCAGCGCAGATGCAGAACCCGACACTGCACGCCTCGGTCGGCCAGGCCTTCGAGAGCACACCGATGGGTGTCCTGTGCGACGATGGTCAGGTCCGCACCGCCAGTGCCGAGGGCGAGGTCGTGGTCAAGGGCGACCTGGCCTCGACCACCTATCTGGACGATGCCACCCAGACCGCTCAGGCCCGTCATGGAGACTGGCTGAAGACCGGCGACATCGGGCGGCTGGATGCCGACGGCCACCTGTTCCTGCTCGGCCGGTCGAAGGAGATGATCATATCCGGCGGCTACAACATCTATCCTGCCGAAGTGGAAACCGCCCTGGCGGCTCATCCCAATGTGCGCGAGGCCTGCGCCTTCGGCGTCGAGGACGCGACCTGGGGCGAGCGGCTGGAGGCGGCGGTGGCCCTGCACGATCCGTCCGGCGACCTCGCAGACCTGACGGCCTTCGTGCGCGACCGCATCGGGCCGGTCCGTACCCCCAAGACCCTGCATTGCCTGGACGCGCTGCCACGAAATCCGGTGGGCAAGGTCGTGCGTGCGGACGTGATACAACTGGTTCACCCGGCGACAAGACCGGCAGGCCTCAGGACGGAAATACTGGAGACAGCACCATGATCGTGGTCCCTCAGGAACGCATTCAAGACTTCAAGGCCAGGGGCTGGTGGGGCGACACCACCCTGGACGATCTGTTCCTGAAGCATGTCCGCGAGCGACCTGACGACGAGGCCTGCGTCGATCCGGTCAATGCCGCCGCCATCGTCGGCGGGGTCGGCGACCGGCTGACCTGGCGCGAGACGGGCATCGCCGTGGACCGGATGGCGGCGGTCCTGCACGCCCATGGCATCGGCAAGGACGATGTGGTGGTCATTCAGCTGCCCAACATCATCGAGCTGGGGATCGCCTATCTGGCCCTGATCCGCCTGGGTGCGATCATCAGCCCGGCCCCGGTTCAATATCGCGAGCACGAGCTGGGCTATATCATCGAAAAGACGGAGGCCGTCGCGGCCATCACCGCCGACCGCATCGGCAAGCATCAGCACGGCGACATGCTGATGGCGGTCAAGACCAGGGCCCCGACCCTGCGCCACGTCTTCGTCCTGGGCGAGACCTGCCCGGCCGGGGCCATCGATCTGGAACCCCTGCTGGACGCGGTTGATGGCAAACAGCATCGCGCGGCCCAGAGGGCCTCCAAGACTGCCCGCATCACCGCCGACGACATCGTCACCATCTGCTGGACCTCGGGCACCGAGGCCCAGCCCAAGGGTGTCCCGCGCAGCCACAATGAGTGGATCATCATGGGCGAGGGCGTGGTCGATGCCGCCGACCTGACGCCGGGCATGCGGCTGTTGAACCCGTTTCCCATGGTCAACATGGCCGGTATCTCGACCAGCTTCGTCAGCTGGCTGTTGCTGGGCGCGACCCTGGTCCAGCACCAGCCGTTCGACCTGCCCGTCTTCCTGCAGCAGATCCGTGACGAGAAGATCGACTACACCGTCGCCCCGCCCGCTATTCTGAACCTGCTGCTTCAGAATGAGGCGTTGCTGGAAGGCATCGACTTCGGGCGGTTGAAATCCATCGGCTCCGGCTCCGCCCCTCTGTCGGAATGGATGGTTCGGACGTTCCACGAGAAGTACGGCGTCCAGATCGTCAACTATTTCGGCTCCAACGAGGGGGCCTCCTTCCCCAGCGCCTGGCAAGACGTCCCCTCCCCCTCCGACCGCGCCGTCTTCTTCCCTCGACTGGGTGAAGGCCGAAAATGGAAGGCGAAACTGCACGACCGCATCTTCACCCGCCTGGTCGATCCCGAAACCGAGCAGGAGATCACCGAGGGCGGCAAACCCGGCGAGCTGCGCGTCAAGGGTGCGACCGTGTTCTCGGGCTACTGGCAGGCACCCGACATCAACGCCCGTGCCTTCGATGCCGACGGCTGGTTCCGCACCGGTGACCTGTTCGAGCTGGCGGGTGACGAACTGCAGTTCATTCGCTTCGTCGGCCGACTGAAGGACGTGATCATCCGCGGCGGCATGAACATCTCGTCCGAGGAAATCGAGGGCCACCTGGCCGGTCACCCGGCCGTGGCCGAAGCCGCCGTCGTCGGTGCGCCAGACCCCAATCTGGGCGAGCGACTGGCCGCCTTCGTCGTCTTCAAGCCGGACCGGACGGCGAGCCTGGAGGAGATCAACCGCTTCCTGACCCAGGACAAGCAGATTGCCGTCTACAAGCAGATCGAGCGACTGGAAACCATCGCCGCCCTGCCCCGCAATCCCGTCGGCAAGGTTCTGAAGCGAGAGCTGCGGGACCAGCTCGGCAGCGGCGTGTCTGCGTGAACCAGGGGACCGATCAGGCCGAGGCCACCTTCCATCTAGACCCGTCAGAGGACGGGCTGACGCTTGCGCGGCGCTGGATGGCGGCTGGCTATGCCGGCGGCTTTCCCGAACGGCTGCGTTCTCGCCCGATCGCACTGGAGCGGGGGTACATCCGGCTGGAATGCAGCCTCGATCCGGGCCACGCCAACTTCGTAGGCCTGGTCCACGGCGGGGTGACGGCGTCTCTGGTCGACATGGCAGGCGGCGGGGCGGCCATGACCCTGCTGAAACCGGGCGAGACTCTCCTGTCCACCGACCTGACCCTGCGCTTCATCAACGCCGCCCCGATCAGCGGCAATGCCCTGATCGCGGAAGGCCGGGCCGTGCATCAGGACGCGCGCAAGGTCGTCGTTGATGTCACGGTCACCACACCCGAGGACCTGCTGATCGCCCACGGCACGGTCGGCGTCTCGATCCGCCGGCCGCGCGCCTGATCTAGTCCGCGACCACCACCAGCGGACCGGGCGAATCGGCGTACAGCGCTTCCAGATCACCCGGCCGATTGTCCAGCACCGCCCGGCGATTGACCGTGCCCTTGTCCGACAGCTCATGCGCATTGGGATTCGGCGGCGTCAGCAGCAGACCAAGCCGGGCAATCCGGCTGCTGCTGCCTTTCTGGCCCGCATTGTGGCGGGTCAGACGGCTCTTCAAAGCCTGGGGCAGCGCCCCGGACTGCAAGGCTTCGGCCACTGGCACGCCCAGCTCCCGTGCCACCCCGTCCGACGACGGCCAGGCCAGCAGGCCCAGATACGGCCGGTTGTCGTCGCACACCGCCACCTCGGCGATCAACGGCGACAGCGCCTTCAGCGCCGCATCCCGAACGGCTCCACCAGAGACCCATACGCCGGAGTCCAGTTTGAACTCCTCGGCCGCCCGCCCGGCGAAGGCCACACCACGTGTCGGGTCTGCGGAATCGACGAAAGTGACCAGATCGCCGGTGCGGTAGAAGCCCTCCTCATCAAAGACCTGTGCATTGCGCACCGGGTCGTCCAGATAGCCTGCTGTGACGCTGGGCCCCGCGATGCGTAGTTCATACCGATGATCGTGCGGCACCAGCTTGATTGTGGTCCCCGGCAGTGGCAGCCCCAAGCTGACCCGGTCGGTATACTCATAGCCCGCCATAATGCCGGACGTGGTCTCGGTCGCGCCGTAAGCCGAGGGCATCAGAATGCGGTGTCCCGTCTCGGCCACGGCCATGGCCTGGATGCGATCCATCACCGGCTGGGCCAGGGCGGCACCGCCGAACAGCATGATCCTGAGTTCGGAAAAGAACATCCGGCGCAGGTCCGCATCCGCCTCCAGCGCATCGGCCAGCAAGGCATAGCCCAGCGGTACATTGACGTAGTAGCGGACCGGCTGTTCCTTCAGATTGCGGATCGACAGGTCGAACAGACCCGGCATCGGCTTGCCGTCATCGATGTAGAACTCGCCGCCCGACAGCAGCGTCGCCCGCAAGACCGCCGCTCCCGCCACATGGTGCCACGGCATCCAGTTCAGCACCTTGTCCGTCCAGTTCAGCCGCGTCAGCTGTCCGCCCGACGCCGTATTGGCCGCGAGGTTCGACAGGCTGGCCGCCACGGCCTTGGGCAGGCCTGTGGAACCGGACGTCAGCATATATTGGACGATCTTCTCCGGCTTCAGCGCCTCGATACTGGCTCCGACAGCCTCGGTCGGCTCGGTCTCAAGCACACTTTTCAGGGTCACCGTCTCGCGGCTCAGCACCTCCGGCGTGCCGGTGATCACGATGGCGTCGCCCAGGTCCAGCCCGTCGATCGCCGCCGCTACCGCCCGCGCATCCTCGATGAAGACCACCGCGGGCCGGACCAGAGACAGCACATGTCGCAACCGCCCCAGATCACCACCCACCAGCGCCAGCAAGGGGCTGACCGGCGCGCTGATGGCGGGCGACGCCAGCGTCCCGAACAGAAACGCCGCCATGGCCGGGGAATTGGATCCCATCATCAGCACCGGCCCTGTCACGCCCCGATCGATCATCCACTGGGTTACGCCATCGCACTGACGCTTCAGAGCGCCATAGGAGACCGTCTGCCAGTCGCCCGTGCCGCCTTCGCGCCGATGCAGGGCCGGGGCTTGCGGCTGACGTGCCGCCACCTCTGCAAAGGCACGCGGCATGTTGAAATCATGGTCCTTCAGCGCAGTGCGCGAGGCGATGCGATAGATGCCATCCTGAACCTGCACATCCAGATCGACAGGCAGCAGTTCCGCCTCACGCCAAGGTGCCGTCGATCCGTCCATGAACTCTCTCCCGTGACACTCTGCGATGTCTGGCGACAGCTTCACGGCATCGGCCCCTCAGGTCAATTGCGTTGACGGACCAAATCGCACCGATGGCTCACAGCGGCCCGCGAAAGATGAACCAGGCCCCGGCGATGATCAGGACAAACCCCACCGCATGGTTCATCGTCAGCTTCTCGCCCAGAAAGCTGACCGAGAAGACGGCGAACACGATCAGGGTAATCACCTCCTGCATCGTCTTCAGCTCTGCCGTCGAATAGACCGCATGACCGATCCGATTGGCCGGTACCGCCAGACAGTATTCGAACAGGGCAATGCCCCAGCTGACGATCACCACCAGCCAGAGCGGCTTTGAGCCGAACTTCAGATGGCCGTACCAGGCGAGCGTCATGAAGACGTTCGACGCGATCAGCATCAGGACAGGGGCGATGTGGGCAAATGAGATCGGCATGAAATCCCCGGCTTGCGTCAAAGCCGTTGCGCCATCATAAGGGCCGCCGCGTCAAGCGGACGCCGGCTTAGCTCAGTTGGTAGAGCGCCAGTTTTGTAAACTGGATGTCGCGGGTTCGATTCCTGCAGCCGGCACCATTTTTCAGTGCCTGAGTCTGCAAACGTTTTCAGTGCCAGACATTCTGCTGTGATGGAATCCAGCCGCCGTCATCCGTCTTCGCCTTGCGGCGCGCTCGCTTTCCCGCACTTTCGGACTCCGGGTTGCATCACGAACGGGCCTGTCGGCAGGCAAGGTCCCGCTGATGCGGGAGGAGCAGGCTCGAGGCGGCTTCAATCAGCCGGAACCAGGCAACTGCTGCTGCTGTCGTTGCTGGTCAGCCTGATGTCAGCCAGAGAGACTTGTGCAGGACTGGTCGATGTAAGGGCGAAGGGCGTATCGACGGCCGCCACATTCGAGCGTTCACCATCGAAACAGGCCAGCCGCAAGCGGACGGCTTGCCATGTCCCCGGTACCGCTCCGTCCAGAACCGATCCTATATCAACCCGCTGTCGCCCGAAGCCGACCTCAATGGGCCCGGAGGGTGCGGCATCCACACGTATCGAGAATGCCAGCACCATGTCACCATTGCGCTGACGCGACAGATCGACGGGCGGCCCCGTCACGAGCGCTTCGGCTGGACCTGTGAATTTCAGCGCCATCGCGCTTTCCTGCGCTGTCCCGTCAGTTGGACGAACCGTCACAGCTCCGCGCGGACTGGCGCCGGTGAGCACCGTGCCGACACGGCTGTCTCCCCCCTCGTCACGCAGCATCAACGACCACGGTGCCTGGATACGACCGTCAGCAAAATAGCCGTCCAGGTTGGCGCGCGCCAGGGTCACCCCCGGATCTTCAGGCAGCGTCTCCACTCTGGCTGGGGCCACATAGCTCAGCCCATCGCCATAGGCGAACTGGGGAGCATAGCCCGGCCCACCCACGTTCAGCATGTCCTGGCCGGCATTTCGAGGCCAAGAGAATGAAAGGCGGCCCGTAAAGTCATACGAGGCACGCCCGTCGCGACCAGCCACGAGCACATCGGCCACGCCAGCGCCCTCGGTTCCCGGCAGCCAGGCGGCGACGAAGGCGTCGGAGGCGTTGATCTCGGGATTGGTCCAGAGGGGGCGTCCGCTGAGGAACACCGAGACGGTCGGAATGCCCGCGGCCTTGTATCGACGCAGCAGCTCCAGCGGCTCTTCCGGCGAAAAATCCAGGGTTTCGACATCGCCCTGGAACTCGGCATAGGGCGTCTCGCCGAAGACCACGATCGCGACGTCCGGGCGGGTCTGGAACGATCCATCGGCGCTGAGTTCAGCCGTCCCGCCCGCCTGGGTCACCGCTGTTTCCAGACCGGCCCAGATAGAGGTGCCGCCGGGGAAGTCGGCATTGGTGGTGTCGGTGCCCTGCCAGCTGACGGTCCAGCCGCCGGACGCTTGCCCGATCGAGTCCGCCGCCTCTCCGGCTACCAGAACGCGTGCGCCCGGACGGATGGGCAGCACGCCTTCGTTCTTCAGCAGTACCAGCGACTTGCGTACCGCCTCGCGGGCCAGGGCGCGATGATCGGCGGAACCCAGAATATCGGTCCGGCCTTCCAGCGAGCGGTCGCGGTCGAAGACGCCCAGCTTGAACTTGACCCGAAGGATGCGGCGCACGGCGTCGTCGATCCTGGCGGCAGGGATTTCCCCAGACTGCGCTTGGGCCAGGGTGTTGGTGTAGAGCCCGCGCCAACTGTCGGGGGCCATGAACATATCCAGCCCGGCATTGATGGCCTCGGCACAGCTTTCGTTGCTGCAACCGGGGATCTGACCGTGGGCGTTCCAGTCACCGACGACGAAGCCCTCGAACCCCATCCGCTCCTTCAGCACATCGGTCAGCAGCGACCGGTTGCCGGTGATCTTGACCCCGTTCCAGCTGGAGAACGACGCCATGACCGTCAGCACGCCCTCATCGATGGCGGGCACATAGCCCTGGGCGTGGATGGCGATCAGCTCGGCTTCGGAGATCACAGCATCGCCCTGATCCACACCGTTGGCCGTGCCGCCGTCAGCCAGGAAATGCTTGGCTGAGCCGGCGATGCGATCGGCGGCGAGAGGTCTGCCCTCCACCAGGGCTCCTTGTAGGCCGAGGGTCATCGGTCCGGCATAGCTGGTGACGATCTCGGGATGTTCGCCATAGCCTTCATACGCCCGGCCCCAGCGGTCATTGCGGGGCACGGCCAATGTCGGTCCGAAGGTCCAGTCCGCGCCCGAGGCCGCAACCTCCCGGGCCGTGGCGGCACCGATCCGCTCGATCAGGTCCGGATCGCGGGCGGCCCCCAGGCCGATGTTATGCGGAAACAGCGTCGCACCGACGATGTTGTTGTGGCCGTGCACGGCGTCGATGCCGAACATCAGAGGCACCGCAGCGCCGGGACGGCTGGCGGCAGCTTCGCGGAAGGCCACAGACAAGGCGACCCAGTCGGCCAGCGGTGCCCGCTCGTTCGCCGCCGGGGCCGAGTTGCCGCCCGCCAGGATGGAGCCGATGGGGTAGCGGGCCAGATCGGCGGGGGTGATGGCGCCGATGTCGGCCTGGATCAGTTGGCCAACCTTCTCCTCCAGCGTCATGCGCTCCATCAGTTCAGTGATAGCGGCCTCGGTACGGGCATCGGTGATCGCTGTCGGGCTGGCAGCGACAGGCCAAGCGGACGGGTCGGCCACGGCCGTCTGCGGATCGCTGGCTTCGGCGGTCTGCGCCGTCGACACACTCCCCATCATGAGCACGGCCAGGGCTGCGGCACAGAGAAGCGCTGGGCGGGACGCGGTCATGATCGGCCTCGATACTGAAAAAGAAGTGGCGGCACAGCTGGAGGGCCGCGCCGCCAAGGGTCAGGGAGACTAGAAGTTGGCGCGCAGGCGCACACCCATGGTGCGGGGCTGATTCAGGAACAGGACATTGACGACCTGGTCGGACACCAGCTGCTTCTCGACGACCGTCTCGTCGAAGACGTTGTTGACATAGCCTTCGATGCGATAGCGGCCACTCGACGGCTCCCAGCCGGCACCCAGGTTGACGGTCACATAACCTTCCTGACGGGCCCAGAAGCCGCCTTCGCGGGCATCCGTGCTGCGCAGGAATGGACTGGTCAGTGGGGCGGTAGGATTGATCGTGGTGCCTGCCAGCGAAGCCTTGAACGCATCATAGGCGGCCTGCTGTGCGGGATCGGTCGGACGTGCCGTAAACTGGATGACCGGCAGTTCGTTGTAGATGTTGAGGTAGTAGGACGACCTGTAGTTGGCCAGCAGGTGGAAGTCAGCCCGACCGCCGAAGAGATCGACCGTCTGCTGCAGATGGGCATTCAGGTTGATCTTGGACACGTTGGGCAGGTCGTTGCCGCCGATGTCAACGTTGAAGTTGGGCGTGCCGTCGCCGTAGTCGGTACCACGCGTATCGGTCAGCACCCCTTCGTCCGCCTGAGCGTCGATGTAGGAGCCGATGATGTCCAGCCGCATGCCATAGGGCAGGCTGAACCGGGTCTCGACCTCGAAGCCCTGGATGGTCGACTGCGCTACATTGATGTTCTGCTGAGAGAAGCCCGCGCTGGCTCCACCCGGGCCAGTGCCCAGCGACACCAGGGTCTGGAATACCTGATCGGAGTAGTCATAGTAAAAGACGTTGGCATTGACGTCGATCCGGCCGATGGCGGGACGGAAGGTATTCTTGGTACCCAGTTCGAACAGGGTCACCGATTCCGGCGCGAACGTCGGAGCCGTGGAAACGCCGTTCACGATCACGGTGTCATTGAAACCGCCCGACTTGTGCCCCGTCGAAACGGCTCCGTAGAACAGGTTGTCCGCGCTCAGGTCGTATTCAAAGCCGACGCGATAGTCGCTGAACGAGTCCTCATAAGAGCCGACCTGCTCCCCCGGTGCGGAAATCTGAAAGAAGCTGTGCTGACCGTTGGCAGGGCAGGTCTGGGGGTTGCCGCCTGGCTGGGTGTCCGGACGATTGACGCAGGTGCCGTTTGGCCGCGAGCCGTCTGCAACACCTGCGATCTGGTCCAGGAATGTGTCGCGGGCACCGGGTGTGAACGCACTGGCAAAGTACCGGGCAGCCGCCGCATTGTCGCCTGGTGTCGGCGGCGCATAGCTGTCGCGGCCCGTGAAGTTGGGCCGGAAACCTTCGGTCCCCAGACGAGTGACGAAGCAGCAGTTGAACCCTTCAGACCCCAGCCCCAGCGACCAGTTGCCACCGATGCCCCGGCGAGACTTGTTCTCCTCGGTGTATCGCAAGCCGCCCTTCAGCCGCAGCTGATCGGTGAGCGGATAGGTGACGTCGGCATAGGCCGCGAATGAGTCGGACTGCACGTCCGGGAAGGTGAACTCGGTGCCGGAATAGAACTGGCCCTTGTCGACCACGGACAGGAAGCCGACCTGCTGGCTTTCCTTGAAATAGAACAGGCCCGTGGACCAGACGAACTCTGCGCCGGGCGCCGAGGTCAGCCGCAGTTCATGGATGTCGGATTCCGAAAGCGTCAGCCAGTATTGGGTGCCAAAGTTGTCGTAGTCGACGTCAGCAGCACCATAGCCGGGGCGCACGACACCCTCGTTGGCCGCATTGACCTGGTAATAATCCACGCTGCGACGGCTGGCCGTATACTCCAGCACCGCACCACCGAAGTCATACGACGCATTCAGCGCCAGGCCCCAGTTGTCGTTCTCGACCAGTCCCTGCGGACCCCGGAACAGGACGTCACGCAGTTCCAGGCCATCGGGCGTCCCGCCACCGACCAGGCCATTGCGCACATTGGTGGCCGGATAACCGGTGCCCCGCTCGGACTCGAAATCGCCCATCAGGCTCAGGCGAAAGCGGTCGTTCGGCTGATAAAGATAGGTGGCCCGCGCCGAGAACAACTGCTGCTCGCCAGTGGGGTCCAGGCTCTCATCGTTGCCGACGTTCTTGTAGGCCGTGCCGCGATCAACGCCATAGACGGCCAGACGCAATGCCTGATCGTCGCCCATCGGGATGTTGACGGCACCCTCATAGCCGAAGGTTTCGAGCGTACCGACTTCACCCTGGATGAAGCCTTCGCTCACACCGAGGCGTGGCATGTTGGGGATGATGTTCAGCGTGCCGGCAACGGCATTCCGTCCGCGCAATGTACCTTGCGGTCCCTTGGCGACTTCCACCCGTGCCAGGTCGAAGAACAGGCCGCCCAAACCGCGCGGACGTGGCAGGTAGACACCGTTCAGATGCGTTGCAGCCGACGGATCCCCCAATTCGGTGTTGTTTGCAGTGCCTACGCCACGGATATAGATCTGGACGTTGCCTTCCTGATTGGAGATCGACAGGCCAGGAATGGCGGACTGGAGATCCTCGATCTGGTCGATACCCACCGCACGCAGGTCCTCACCCGTAATGGACTGAACCACGCCGGCATAGTCCTGCAGGCTCTGCTCGCGGCGCTCGGTCGTGACGACGATTTCGTCCAGCTCGGTGGGATCCTGCTCTGCAGGTACGGGGGCGGCCGGTGCCGTCTGGGCATGCGTCATGCCGGCCGTCATCGCCAGTGCGGCGCAGCCGAGCAGAAGCGAACGTTTGAACTGGATCATGGTCTTCCTCCCCGTGGCCCCTGTTTCCCAGAGTGCCGTCGTGACGACGCACATGGCGTGCGCCTGTTTCCCGACATCAAACTGTCTTCATTTGACAGCGCTGTCAACCGACGTCTGTTCAGCCCGAAGACTGCGTCGAAAGTCGCTCGATCAGGGTGTAGTCCACCTTTTCAGCTTGGCCGGGCTGACCCCGGGTCGCGGGAAGAAGCAGGCGCGTCGCCGCCGCCGCCATCTCAGTGACGGGCTGGCGGATGGTGGTCAGCGGGGGCGTACTCAGCATGGTGCTGGGGGTGTCGTCGAAACCGCACACCGCCACATCGTCCGGAACGATCAAGCCAGACGCCGCCGCCGAGTTCAGCACGCCCAGAGCCATGTCGTCGTTGGACGCAAAGATGGCAGTGGGTCGATCCTTCGCACTCAGCAGAGTGGCTCCCGCCTGTCGCCCCGCCTCGAAGGTGAAGTCGCCCTCGGCCACCAGGGCCTTATCGACGGGAAGCCCGTGTTCGATCATCGCCGCCTGAAAGCCGTCGCGCCGGGCGCGGCTGGCGGCATAGCTGCCGGGGCCGGAGATGAAGCCGATCCTGCGATGCCCCCCCGCGATCAGATGTGCCGTCATGTCGAAGGCCGCCTGACGGTCGTCCATAAAGACCCGCATGCCGCGATCCAGATGGGCCTCAGCCCCCAGACGCACAAATGGCGTCCCGTTGCGCTCCAGCACATCCAGCACCCTGGGATCGTCCGAGTTGGGCGGTGTCAGCAGCACGCCGTCCGGCCGCAGCGACCGCAGTAGAGACAGCAGATTGGCCTCAAGGCTCAGCGAGCCATAGTCCACCAGCTCGACCAGCAGGTGGTACCCAGCCCGGCGGCATTCGACCAAGGCGCCATATTCCAGTCGGCTGAGGTAGTCGTTGCCCCGCCCACTGCGCCAGTGCTCCAGCGTCAGTTCCGCGTCCACGAAGGCCGCTATCAGATAGGATGACGCACCGGCCAAGGTTCGCGCCGACAGGCTGGGTCGATAGTCCAGGGTTTCGACCGCCGCTCGAACCTTGGCTTCCAGCGCAGGGCTGACGTTGGGCCCGCCGTTCAGGACGCGGGATACGGACTTGATCGACACGCCGGCAAGGGCGGCGACATCATAGATCGTCGCGGTCATCGTGGCGGTCGCCTCCCCTGACGGGCCACCGGACCGCCGTTCATCTTTGTATGCGGCGATTGGCGCAGGTCGCGCAAGATTTCGCTCGCACCTGAAATCGAGTTTGGCCAAAGTCATCGTCATGAAGGCTGTTCCCGACCTTGCAGCCGAACCCTTGCCGCCTGTCGGCGCGGGCTTCATCGCCACCCTGACACTGGCCTATGTCGGGGCCTTCATCGCCTTCGTGCCCCTGCTCAGCCTGCTGGTGCCCTTGCAGGCCCAGGCCCTGGCCCCAATGAACAAGATCGGACTGCTGAGCCTCGTCACCTTGCTGGGGGCAGTGGTGGCCAGCGTGACCAATCTGGCTGTCGGCTGGGCCAGCGACCGAACGCGGCATCGACTGGGGCGCCGCCGTCCGTGGATCGCGGGAGGACTGATCGGCGTGATGGTGGCCTATGGGTTGATCGCCACAGCCACAGGGCCTGCAGCACTGGTAGCGGGCATCATCGTGTTCCAGATGGCCTTCAACATGTTGTTCGCCCCGCTGACGGCTGTCCTCGCAGACCGCGTCCCAGATAGACAGAAAGGGCGTGTCGCCGCCTTCCTGGGCCTGGGTGCGCCGCTTGGCGCGGCCAGTGGCGTTCTGATCACCAGCCCGCCATTTGGCGATACGGGAAGCCGGATGGCTGTGATGGGTCTGCTGGTGTGCGTCTGCCTGCTGCCTTTCCTTTTGAGCTATCGGGATCTGCCGCATCTGCGCGCGGAAAACCGTCGGGCGGCTAGACGACTGCGACTTTCGCCCGACTTCGGGTTCGCCTGGCTATCGCGTTTCTGCCTGCAAATCGCGGCCAGCGTCGTGAACGCCTATATGCTGTTCTATCTGGCCGACCACGCGCGCTATGCCGAGCAGTTTCCAGGGACCACGGTCGAAAGCGGACTGGCCCGGTTGATCACCCTGTCCACGGTCCTGATCCTGGTGTCCGGCTTTCTGGGAGGCTTGGCATCGGACCGACTGAACCGGCGCAAGGCCTTCATCCTTCTGGCTGCCGGGCTGATGGCCTGCGGTCTGTTGATCTTCGCTGTCTGGCCAGCCTGGCCCGGCCCTCTGATCGGCTATGCGTTTTATGGTATCGGCTTCGGCCTCTATACGACCGTCGACGCTGCCCTCGTCGCGCAGGTGCTTCCGTCCAGGCAGGACACGGCCCGCGATCTCGGGATCATGAACTTGACCAACACCCTTCCGGCGGTTCTGGCCCCGGTCATGGCGTTGATCGCCCTGGGCCCCGAGCGTCAATCCTGGCCTCAGTTGATGGCGACGTCCGCAGTCCTGGCCGTGCTGGGCGGCCTTGCGGTTCTAGGGGTGCGGCGCGTCCGCTGATACCAGACGTGTTCTCCCGGCAGGCCGCGAGCGATTGACGACAGCGCTGTCATCCTGTTGCTCTGCTGCGCTGTCGGGTCTGGAGAGGCGCTCATGTCTAGTAAAATGAAGCGGTGGCGCGGCTTGGGCGTTCTGTTCTGGATCACGGCGCTTTGGATTGCGCCCGGTACCACCGCATCAGCCTTCGAACGACCCACGGCAAGGCAGGCTGCCGAGGCCATGGGCAAGGGCTTCAACCTGGGCCAGATGTTCGACAACACCCAGCATCCAGCGACGCTGGACGTCGCCCGGCCCAAGATCGACGCCTACTATTCCCGCGGGTTTCGAACGGTTCGCATTCCAGTGACATGGACAGAAAATGTCGGCGGCACCACGCTTGCCAACCCAGAAACAGGCCAGGTTGATCGAAGGTCTGCACGCCTGGCGGAACTGGTGGCCGTGGTCGATTATGCATTGGACCAGCCCGGGCTCTACGTCGTCATCAATACCCATCACGAGAGTCGGCTGAAGGATTCAGGCGACGCCGAAGTGCTGGCCAGACTGTGGGCCGACATCAGCGACCTGCTGGGCGACCGGGACGGTCGTCTGATGTTCGAAATACTGAACGAGCCGCACCTCACCAGCAAGGAGGCTATGCTGCCAGCAACAGTGCGGGAGATGACAGGGCGTGCCTATGCCGCCATCCGGAAGGACGATCCCGGCCGCATCGTCATCATCGGCGGCAACCAGTGGTTCGGTGCTCATGAGATGGCCCTGACCTGGCCCAACCTGGATGCCGTCGGTGGCGGCCACGACCCCCATGTCATGGCGACCTTTCACCATTACAGCCCCTGGGAATTCAGCGGCGACAATCAGGGCGACTATGCCGATCCCTGGACGGACGAGGACATCGCCTCACCCATGCAGGTCATGGCCGACTGGGCATCGACGACGGGCGGCGGCATGCCCGTCTTCATCGGCGAATGGGGCGTCGGCTGGAAGAGCCGCTACCAGACGATGGATTGCAACAACATTCGCCAATGGTACGCGCGCTTTGACGCGGTCCACGCCAGGCGATTTGGCATGCCGACTGCCGTATGGGACGATGGTGGCTGGTTCCAGGTGTATGCTCACGAAACCGGCAGTTTTCCCAACAACCTCATCGACTGTATCGACGGCACTTGCCTCTGGACCGGTGGGCGCTTCGGGACGGATTGTACCTAGTCTCGATGGATTCAGCCCAATCATTAAGACGCCCCTTGCGGAAGGTCTTTCACAACGTCGTGCCGCCGACCGCTTTTGGCCGGATAAGTCGCATCATCTAGCCTCAGATTGACCAGCCATCAGACTTTCGAAAGGGCCAACTGAACCACGTCCGTGCGTCCCGTCCCGAATCCGGCCTCGCAATAGGCCAGATAGTAGCGCCACAGGCGCCGGAAACGTGCATCATAGCCTAGCGGCTCAATGCGTGGCCATGCATCGTCAAAGGCTCGAAGCCATAGCCCCAACGTCCGGCCGTAGTCCTGACCGAAACGCTGGGTGACTTCTCCGGTCAGTCCAGCCTTGCCGATCGTGGCCCACAGGGCTGGTTCGCTGGGCAACATGCCGCCGGGAAAGACGTGCAGCTGGATGAAATCCGGGCGCTTGCGGTAGCTGTCGAACAGGGCGTCGTCGATGGTGATGATCTGTAGCCCCGCCCGGCCGTCGGGTTTCAGAAGGTCATGCACACGGTCGAAATAGGTCGGCCAGTAGGCCTCGCCCACAGCCTCGAACATCTCGATGGAGGCAATGCGATCGTAGCAACCCTGGACGTCGCGATAGTCGATCAACTGGACATCCACCCGCTCGGACAATCCCTGTTCAAAGATGCGTTTTCGCGCGACCTCCGCCTGGGACGGCGACAAGGTGATGGCTGTCACCCTGGCTCCCAGCGTGCCCGCCGCATAGGCCGAGAAACCGCCCCAGCCGCAGCCGATCTCCAGCACCTCATGATCGCGCTCGATACTGATCGAACGAGCCAGTGCCTCATACTTGCGGGTCTGCGCCTCTGGCAGCGACAACGTCGGTGGATCGAACAGCGCTGCCGAATAGGTCATGCTCGGATCCAGCCACTGGGCATAGAAATCATTGCCCAGGTCGTAGTGGGACATGATGTTGCGGCGCGAGCCGGTCCGGCTGTTGCGTTGCAAGGCATGCACAATGGCGTTGACGCCTCTCAACATCGGCACGCCCGACATGATCTGATCGAGGGCGTCATAGTTCAGGGCAAAGGCCGTCAGCAGGGCCGTCAGGTCCGGCGTATCCCACTCGCCCGCCATGTAGCCCTCTGCGAAGCCGATGTCGCCGCGCGTCAGCAGTCTGAGGAAGGCCCTCCAGCGGGTCAGGGTCCACACGGCTTGGGGCCCCTCGCCTATCGCGCCGTCATCGCCGCCGATCGTCATCTGCGTGCCGTCCGGCAGGGTGACGGCCATGGTACCGTAGCGCCACAGGCTACTCAGGCGACGCAGGAAAGGCCGCGCGAACGCGGGTGCATCGGATACGTCGCTGCGCGACGCGCCCGTCATCCTGCCAAGGTGTGAAGCTGAGCCGTCCATGATGCGAAAATCCCGTCGAAACAGCGACGTGGGGGAGAAATGGTCCCGACGCAACCTGCCTGTCTAGTGTCGGGAAAGCTACGGTCGCAACCGCCGATCAGATGCGGGCCGTATGCTAAACCGGCGACAGCGCTCCACTGGCCACTATCGGTCCGGTTGGGTCACCCGAAGGCGATCCGCCCAGGGGCTCCAGAGTGATCGCCAGACTGGCCGTCTCGCCGTCCGGGCCCAGCAGCTTCGCCGTATCCAGCACCAGCGCCTCGCGCCCGTTGAGCACACCCAGTGAGACCGGGGCCTGTCCCTCAGGCAGGACCCACAGCTCGAACGAGCGGTCAGCCTGAGCCTGGCCCGCCACGGTCGCGACGATCAGCCGGTCATGGGCCTTGTCCAGGGTGACCACGAACGACGTCGGCCCCGCCTCCTCCTTCAACAACGCGATAGAGGTCAGAACCGGCGCAGCGGCGGGTGCCGCGCCCGGCTCGATAACCACCCGCGGCGGCGTCAGGACCAGGGCAGCGACGGCGACGGCGGCAGCAACGCTGGCGACCGCCGCAACGCCGCGCCAGACGGCGACACTGTTCCAGACCCCCGCAGGTCTGGTCGCCGACACGCCCAGTTGAGCGGCAACGCGCATCCACACGACACGCGGCGGTGTCTCCGGCTCGATCTCGGCCAGCAGCGGCATCAGCCGTTCCTGCCAGTCGGCGACCTCGGCTGCGAAACCGGGCTCGGCGGCGATACGGCGCTCGGCCTGCGCCCGCTCTTCCGACGTCAGGACACCGACGACATATTCTGCCGCCAGTTGCTCGTCGGGGCTCAGTTCGTGATCGGTCATCGGGCGAGGCAAGCCTTCAGCTTGAGCAGGGAGCGACGGATCCAGCTCTTCATCGTTCCGGTCGGGACATTGTGGCGCTCAGCCACGTCCTGATAGGTCAGCCCCTCGAAGAAGGCGCTGCGCAGGGCGGCCTGATGGGTAGCGTCCAGTTCCGACATGCAGCCCTGAAGCTGGCGCACGTCCTCGCTCCGAACCAGGGAGGCCAGGCTGGATTCGGCACCGTCCGCCACATCATGCGCATCGTCGATCGGCTTGAAGCTGCGTCGACCGATCTGGCGCTGGCGATCGATGGCGCGATTTCGAGCCAGGGCGGCCAGCCATGTGATCGGGCTGGCGCGGTCCGCGTCGAACCGGTCTGCCTTGCTCCAGACGGTGATATAGACTTCCTGCAGCACGTCCTCGGCCTCGCTTCGGTTGCCCAAGATACGCAGGCACACCCCGAATAGTTTCGCCGAGGTGGCGTCATAGACATCCTTCAGGGCGGCGCGATCCCCGGACGCCACGCGCTGAAGATTGGCGACGAGCGCCTGTCGGTTCTGGTCAGCGTCCATGCGTGGCGTTCGTCCGTGGCTTGACCCTATGGCTTACACGGCCCGGCGCGACGGGCAAGTCAGCTTGAGACGGCCCGCGAGGCATAATAGCCGGCCAATGCCGCCGCCGTGGTCACGAAGGTGCCCCAGGCCAGATCGGCCAGGGTGATCGTCGTACTCCAGGTCTTCAGCGTCGCCTGATTGGTCAGGTCATAGGTCGCATAGGCCACGAAGCCGAGCAGCGCGCCGTTGATCAGCGCCTTCTGGATCGACGCCTCCTTCAGCGCCGGGGCCGTCGCCAGGGCCGTGATGCCGAAGATGTAGATCAGATAGAAGGCCACCGCCGCGACCATATTGACCTTGGGGGCCATGATCGGCCCCAGTACGGGCTTGTACAGCCGGTTCCCCATCAGGGTCAGCCAGATGATGTCCAGCACCAGAAAGGCGACAGCCGAGCCGCCATAGGCTGCCAGATACTTCAACATGCTCAGACCCCCTTCAGTCGATAATGGCTCACGCCCCAGGCCTGGCCGTCACTGTCGCCGAACAGACCGGCCGTGGCCATGAAGAATCGCCGCCAGCGCCGCATCCACAGCGCGTAGTCCGCACCATAGACCTCCTTCATCAAGCCGCGAATTTCCGTCTCGTGCCGATCAAAATTCTCGAGCCAGTGATTCGCTGTGCGCTGGTAGTGGGTGCCGCTCCAGCGCCAGTCCTGCTCGACCTCGAACAAGTCAGGGTACTGACGCATCAGGCCGTGGCTGGGCATGATGCCGCCGGTGAAGAAATGCTGGGCGATGAAGTCGGCCTTGTCGGACACCTCGAAGCGGTAGGGTGTCGTGACATGGCTGAACACATGGATGAAGACCCGACCGTCAGGCTTTAGCCAGGCCCGCACACGGCCCAGAAGTTCGCGCCAGTTGGCCATATGCTCGAACATCTCCACCGAGACGATGCGGTCGAAGCGCTGCTCCGTCTGGAACACATTCATGTCTGCGGTGACGACCGTCAGATTGGTCAGGCCCAGCCGCGCGGCCTCTGCATCGATGGCCGCCTTCTGACTGCGCGAGTTCGACACCGCCGTGATCGTCGAGGCCGGATAGTGCCGCGCCATCCACAGCGAAAGCGACCCCCAGCCGCAGCCCAGTTCCAGTACGTTCTGGCCATCCTGCAAGTCCGCATGCTGGCAGGTCTGTCGCAGGGCGCTGACCTCGGCCTCGGCCAAGGTCGAGGATGGATGGTCGTAGAAGGCGCTGGAATATTTGCGGTTGGGCCCCAAGGCCAGTTCGAAGAAACGGGCAGGCAGTTCGTAGTGCTGGGCATTGGCCGCTTCGGTGTATTCCGCCACCGGACGCGCCGCCATCTCCTCGGCGAAGGCCTTCTCGGCACCAGGTCGGACCACCGCCATCTGCTTGCGGGCATTGGCGACGAAGGCCGCAATGGCCGGGCGAGTTACGAAGTCGGGCGCAGGCGCGTCCTGCAAGCTGTTCAGCCGATCAAGCAGACTCATGTCAGGCGCGGTCCTTGGAAAACACATTTAGACGGGGCAGCAGGGCCCCGACGCGGGATTGATAGTCGCGATAGGCATCACCGCGCGACTTCAGCATGACCTTCTCCAGCGGTGGCACGCCGGTCATGTAGCGAAGGATTACATACATCACGACCGGCGCGACCAGCGCGGCCCAGCCTGCGACCCAACCGCCGCTCAGATCGATCGCGATGACCGGATAGGCCAGCCAGACGACCCATTCGAAGAAATAGTTGGGATGGCGCGACAGGCCCCAAAGACCGCGGTCCATGACCTTGCCCTTGTTCGACGGATTGGCCCGGAACCGACGCATCTGTTCATCGGCGACGGCCTCTCCCCCGATACCGATCAGCAGAATGAGCGCACCCAGATAGTCGGTCAGCATCAGGGTGTCGCCGGGTCTGAGGGCGGCGGCCGCGATCGAGACACACAGCAAAGTCGTCGCCGGAGCCTGGACGATGGCCAGTCCATAGAGATTGCGAGAGAAGTTGGAGCCCCACTCTTCGGTCAGGGCGACGTAGCGCGGGTCGGCGTGACCGCCAGCCACACGTCCGGCGATATAAATGCCCAGCCGGATCGACCACACAGCCACCAGCGCCGCGACCAGCCACTGGCGCGGCCCCGGCATGCCCATCCACGGCGTCAGACTGACCAGAACGCCTGCCATGCCCGTGCCAAAGGTCCAGAAGACATCGGTCCATCCGCCGTTCCGGGTCTTCAGCACCGTCCACCACGCCACCGTCATCGTGAGGGCCATGAAGGCAAAGGCCAGTGCGAGGGCGATCAGCAAGACAGTCTGGTCCTTGAGAAGTTTGAGCGTCACAGTTACGCGCAAAGTCGGGCAAGGATGCATCGCATCCCGCAGGATTGCAGCGCCGTATATCGAACACCCTCGCGCATTCGCGCATACCACTCGCCGGAGCCTGCTTGATGTTCGAAAGCCTGCCGCCCTCACCGCCTCAACCCACGACAAAACGACTGCGCGTGGCCGTGATCGGTGCGGGGATTTCAGGCCTGTCCTGCGCCTGGCTGATGGGCAAAACGCACGATGTCACGTTGTTTGAGGCGGCGGGTCGCCTGGGTGGCCATGCCAATACGGTGGACTGTAACGGCGTGGCGGTGGACACCGGCTTCATCGTCTATAACGAGGTCAACTACCCCAATCTGACTGCCCTGTTCGCGCATCTGAACGTGCCAACCAAACACGCCGACATGTCACTGGCGGTCTCGCTGGACGACGGCGATCTGGAGTATGGCAGCCGTAGCCTGGCCTCCATCTTCGCCCAGCCCGAGGCCCTGCTCAGGCCGCGCTTCTGGTCCATGCTGGCCGACCTGAACCGCTTCTACAGGACAGCCCCTGGTCACTTGGCGACGTTGGATCCGGTGGTGTCGCTGTCGGAGTATCTGCGCACCCATCGGTATGGGGTGGCGCTCAGCGAAGATCATCTGCTGCCCATGGCCGCCGCCATCTGGTCGGCCTCGGTCGAGGGGATCGGCGACCACCCCGCCGCCGCCTTCATCCGCTTTTTCCAGAACCACGACCTGATGAAATTCATCGGGCGCCGGACCTGGCGCACCGTCGATGGCGGAAGCCGGTCCTATGTCGAGGCCATCTCCGCCGACTTCGCCGGCACTGTGCATCTGAACGCCGACATTGCCGCCGTGACCCGGACCGACGGTCAGGTCCGCGTCGACCACCGCGACGGCTCGCACCAGACATTCGATCAGGTCGTCTTCGCCACCCACGCCCCGACGACGCTGGCCCTGCTGGGCGACACGACAGCCCAGGAACAGCGCGTCCTGGGTGCCTTCCGTTATACGCCCAACACCGCCGTGCTGCACGGCGACCGCCGCCTGATGCCGAAGCGTAAGCGCGCCTGGGCCAGCTGGAACCACATGGGCCATCGCGCCGAGCCCGGCTCGGGCGGGGTCAGCTATTGGATGAACCATCTGCAGAGCCTGAAGAACGCACCCGACCTCTTCGTGACCCTGAACCCGCATACGCCGCCCGCGGCTGAGCTCACCTACGCCACCGACCACTACGAGCACCCCCACTTCGATGCAGGGGCTTTGAAAGCTCAGTCGGAGCTGTGGTCGCTGCAGGGCCAGGGCGGGGTCTGGTTCTGCGGGGCCTATTTCGGTGCGGGTTTCCACGAGGACGGTTTGCAATCGGGGCTGGCGGTGGCCGAGCAACTGGGTGGCGTGCGCCGCCCTTGGACCGTCGAGGATGAAAGCGGGCGCATCCAGATTTCACACGCAGCCGATCACGTCCGACAGGTGGCATGACCGGCGCGTCCGCCCTCTACGTCGGCCCGGTGACGCACCGCCGGTTCAGGCCGAAGGCGCATGCGCTCCGCTATCGCGTCTTCATGCTGCTGCTCGACCTGGACGAGCTTCCCGGCCTGTTCAGCAGGCTGAAGCTACTGCGTCCCGGTCGCTTCGGCCTGATGTCCTTCCGTGCCCGCGACCATGGCGACAAGGCGCATGACGATCTGAAAACCTATGTCGCCGCTCGCCTGTCGGAGGCCGGCGTGGCGAGTGGCGGGCCAATCCGCCTGCTCTGCATGCCGCGCATGCTGGGCTATGGCTTCAACCCGCTCAGCGTCTACTTCTGTCACGACGCCGACGAGCGACTGACGGCTATCCTGTACGAGGTTCGCAACACCTTCGGCCAACGCCACAGCTATCTGATCGCGACACCCGAGGCTGGCCCAGACTCTGTCCAGCAGACTGCGCCCAAGCGGTTCTACGTTTCGCCCTTCATGGACATGGACCTGACCTACGTCTTCGACGTCGCGCCGCCGGGCGAGGACGTCAGGATTACCATCCAGGTCCGCGACGACACAGGCCCGGTTCTGACCGCCGCCTTCGCGGGCCAGCGGCGCGAGCTGAGCGACAGCATTCTGTTCCATGCCTGGATCACCCATCCCCTGCTGACGCTCAAGGTCATGGCGGGCATTCATTGGGAGGCAGTAATGATCGTCGCCAAGGGCTTCCGCTTCCATGGCAAGCCACCCCTGCCCGCAGAGCCTGTCACCATCGGCACTGTACTGAAGTCCTCCCGCGAAGGAGCCTCCCATGCGTAAAGCCCTGTCCGTCTTCGCCGCCCTGTTCCTGACCGCCGTCGCCTCGACCGCCAGCGCCCAGGCCCCTCAGCCGCGCCAGTCCATCGACATCGACCGCTTCATGGGCCGTTGGTACGAGATCGTACGCACCCCAAACGATGCCCAGCGCAACTGTCACGGGGCCAATCAGACCTGGGCCCGGCGAGCCGATGGTACCTTCGACATCGCCCTGTACTGCCACCGCGACCGGCCTGGCGGACGGCTGAGCACCACGCGCTCGCGCGCCCGCATCACAGACCCCCGCACCAACGCCAAATTCGAGGCCAGCTTCTTCGGCGGCATCATCAAGCGCCAGTACTGGGTCATCGACCGGGCCGACAATTACGACTGGATGATCGCCAGCACCGCCGACGGCCAGTTCGTCTCGATCCTGACCCGTGACCCCAACGTCAGCGCCTCACGCCTGGAAACCCTGCGGAGCCGCGCCCGCCAGCTCGGCCTGCGCACGAACACCATGCAGGTGGTCGATCACTGAACGCGGGCCAGCGCCCCCTCGGCCGTCAGGGTCGCATCCGCATTCTCGACCACGTCCAGCCGCACCGCGTCGATCCCGTGACGCGTCTTCATCTCGGCCAGCCAGCCGAACAGCGCCGCGCTCGACACATTGGCGGCGGTGAAGCCGAAGGTGCCCGTCTCATCCATGCCTGTCACGATCGTCAGCCCGGCCGTCTGCGCGGCCTGCGTGGCTAGCGGTTCGATTGCCGGGCCCTGCGAAGCAGCCCCAGCCGGCTTGGGCAGCGCCCCCACTTGCCGCTGCACATACGCCAGATCGGTTTCGGCCTGCACGCGCCGCTCCGCTGCATCGGCCTTGTACGCCCACAGCGGCTGGATGATCAGCAGCCAGACGAGACACAGCGCCATGACCAGAACCATCACCCCCAGCATGCGCTGCTCGCGTACCGTGCGGCCATCGAACCAGGCCCGTGCTTCACTGACGATCGCGTTCATGTCGCTGCTCCGATGGTCACATCGCTGACGACACGCCCTGCGTCATCAAGTGTGCTGGTATCGCTCAGCCGCAGCCCGGCCGCCGCCACAGCTTGCTTTAGAGCGTCCAGGTCCTGATAGGCCGGATAGCTGACAGTGGCCCTCACACCGCCTTCGGGGTCCGAGACGAAGATGTCCAATTCCGCCCCCTCGACCTGTTCCACGGCTGCAAATAGGATCGCCGCTGCTGACACGATGCCGCCGGGCGGAGGAGCCGTGGAGGCGCTCTGGCGAAAGGCCGCCACGGGGTCGGGCGCACCTGCCGCATCCGGCGACGCCTGGGAGATCAGTTCCAGTGTCCGTGCCTCGGCCTGACGCGCGGCACCCGTGTCCCGCGCAGCCTGCGCCGCAGCCAGAACCAACGGCGACAGCAGCACCGCCACCGCCAGACCCGCCGCCAATCGCCAGCCGCGCCGGTCGGCAGCCTTCTCGCGAGCACCGGATTCCAGCAGATTGACCTCGGGCGACAGCGCTGCCGCAACCATCAACCGCTCGACTTCACTCTCATCCGTGACAGGACGAATGGGGCGATCGCCCGCAATAAGATCCAGCAGGTCGGGCTGGATCGTGGCCGCAAACCGGTGCCCGCGTAATGCCAGGCCGGTGCCGAAGGTGACAGCGGACAGGCCCTCCTCCGCCTCCGGTGCCTCCAGAGTCAGCATGTCGGGCAGGATCACATCGGCCTTGATCCCCAGCGCGTCCAGATAGTCGCCCCACGCCTCGACCAACGCCCGGCTGGCCACTACCACCATGCGCGGTTCGCCTGTTGGCACCGCCCGCCCGAGCGACACCGTGATCCGATCCGGCGTCGCCGCCAGATCGTCGCGCAAGGTCCACAAAGCCGCCGCCCTGACCTGGGCCGCCCCACCCACCGGCAAGTCCAGCCAGCGCACCGAAACGTCCCCGCCCGGCGCAATGGCCACGGTGCGCATCGGCGGCGGCGTCTCGCCCGCATCCAGCGCCAATCGCCCGCGCTGCAAAACCGCCCCGCCCGCATCGAGGATCAGATAGGGAGCCGGCTCCGTGGCCAGAGCCGGGATAAGGATCAGTCGGGTTCGGCTCATTCTTCAAGGGTCCAGCGCTGGATCACGGTTCGGGCTCCGCCCTCGGGCGGCGCATGCATCAGGGCGGTACGGACGGCGCGGGTGCCGCCGTAATCGACATCGACCCGCAGGTCGAAAAAGCGGGTCAGGACGGTCACCTGCTCGCGCGCCTCCTGCGGTACGACCAGTCCGGTCAGGGCGGGTTGGCTCCAGAAGGCGGTGGTGTCGGCCCAACCCTCGGCGGGTCGCCGGGCGATCACGCCCCGCGCCGCCTCCATCCCCAGCTTGCCGTCGGTCAGCATAACCAGCAGCGGGGCATCTTCCGGCCCCAGGGTGTTCACATTGATCGGCGACAGGCGGCTGACCGGCAGGGCACAGACATGCGGGCGCAGGCGACGATACAGGTCCGCATCCACCCCCTTGATGGCCCTCAGCTCGCTGACCTCGGCCAAAAACACCCCGCCGGTCCGATAAGGTTCGGCCCGTCCCGCATAGGCTCCGTCCTCGGCTCCCAGCGGCAGGGCGGTCGTATCCGCGTCCAGCCAGTCGGCCAAGGCCTCGGCTACAGGGCGCATACGGCTCTCACCCAGGCCCAGCGCCCGACCCAAGGCTACGAACTGCGCCATGCCTTGAGTTCGCGCGATCAGATCCTCGCCATAACCCTCGACCACGCTGTTCAGGTTGAAACAGGCCTGGCCGTCACGGACGACGGCCGTGATCGTGCCTTCCTCAATAGGAAACGACAGCACCCGCCCGTTCCACTCCGGCTCAAGCGGCGTCCGCGTCGGGCTGAGCGTCAGCAGACGTGCCACCTGGCGCCGGGCCAGCGCCTCAGCCCCGTCGGCATACCACTGGGCCTGGGTCTGGGTTTCCGCATTGGTCGCGCGGCGTACCGAGAACCGCACATCATCCAACACCGCCACCGCGATCACCGACATGACGGCCACCAGCAGCAGGACGGTCAGCAGCGCCATACCCTCGCGGCGTGTCTTGGCCCCTCGCCTCATCTGCCACCACCGACGAGAAAGAGCTGATCGACAGGCCCATAGCCCTCGAGCGTCATCACGACCCGCACGGCGTCCGGCATCGGGCTGTCGAGACGACTGCCAAAGGCCGGTGCCTCGGTGCCATCCTTCAGAAAGGTCACGGTCAGGCCACTAACCCCTTCGTACAGGACCTGCGGCGGACCGGGCCTTGCTCCATCCAGATAGGCCGACACGCGCCGTTCCAGCCGATCTTCGACCAGTCGGTATTCCACGCGTTGCAGGGACGGCCGTGCCTGCTCGCCGGGATTGCCCCATCCCGCTCGGGTCAGCGTCAGGGAGGCATCGCCCGCCTGGATGGCCCCAGTGATTGGCTGTGGCTGCGGGCGTCCCGTCGGCCCGCGTGTACGCCGCGCCGTGGCCTGTCCAATGTCGGCCCTGAGCAGGGCGCGGGTACGCTGCAAGTCCGCCGTCCGATCGGAAGCCGCCTTGATGGCGAACTTGTTGTCGATCGACAGGCTCAGCACCGCCGCTCCTGCCGCCGCGATCAAGGCGAAGATCAGCAGCGAGATGAGGACCTCGACGAGTGTAAATCCTGCTCGCCTCATGCCGCCCTTGCCCGGAAAAGAGTGCGGTCGGCGGCCTGGCCTTCCTCGGTCGAGACGCGGATCAGAATGCGCTGAATCTCCGGATCATCCGTCGCAAAGACGGTTTGGGACCATCGCCATGAACGGCCAGCCAAGGTGGTTTGGCCAGAAGTCTCGCCTTCCCCCAGGCCGGGTGCGATGGCCGCCTGGACCGCCAGGTTCTCGGCCACGATGCCGCCCAGGGTGCGATCCTCGACCCGAGCCTGTGACCGTGTGTTTTCGCCTGCCAGATTGAGCAGGGCCATGGCCGCCAGGCTGAACACCGCCAGGGCGACCAGCAGTTCGATGAGGGTGAAGCCCTGGCGCGACGTCCTAGTCATCGACCGACACCTCGCCTGCGCCATCGACGGACACGGTGCTGGACTGGCCGTCACGCGACAGGGTGACAGTCGCAGCCTCGCTCGCCCCCGTGGGATCGAATACGACACGCAGAGTGGCACTGGGCAGGCCTGCCGACGTTTCCGCCTGCCAGACCTCCTCGCCGAACGGGCCGTCTGCCAGGGCCGTCCATTCGACCCCGTCGAACTGGCTGAAGCCATAGCCGCGCGCCGTCGCCTCCACCGCGATGGATCGATTGGTCAGCACCGCCTCCTCGCGCGCCCGCACCAGCCGTGCGGCGAACCGTTCGGCCTCCGCCCCCACAGGCGGTCTCGGGTCAGGCACGGACATCACGACGGCCCCCGCCGCCAGCCCCAGGATGGCAACGACCATCAGCAGTTCGACCAGAGTGAAACCGGAACGACACTGCTGGTCAGCGGCTGCGCCTCTACCCCTGCCAGTTGCCGAGGTCTGCATCATTGCCCTCGCCCCCCTCTTTGCCGTCCGCGCCCAGGGAGTAGACGTCGAACTGGCCGCCGTGCGCGCTTTGGCGGCGGTACTGGTAGGGGTTACCCCACGGATCCTCGGGCAGGCGCCGGATATAGCCGCCCTGGCGATAGCGCTCCGGCTGGGCCAGACTGGCGGGCGCAGTCGTGAGAGCATTCAGGTCGTCTGGGAAGGTCAGATTGTCCAGACGATAGGTCTCGATCGCCTGTTCCAGCACCGAGATGTCCGCCCTGGCCTTGCCGACCATGGCACGGTCCTGGCTGGGCAGGACATTGATCGCCACCACAGTCGCCAGCAGGCCGATGATCACGATCACCACCATCAGTTCAACCAGTGTGAATCCCTGGCGTTTCTGACGCTTCCGGGCATTGTTCAACTTACTCATCTCACTCACTCCTCACCCCATCGCCAGGGTATTGATCTGTAGGATCGGCAGCAAAATCGACAGCACGATCAGCGCCACCACACCGCCCATGACCACGATGATCGCCGGCTCCAGCAGGCTCAGCATCACGGCGGTGAAGGTGGCGAACTCGCGGTCCAGATAGTCGGCAGCACGGTCCAGCATCGGCTCCAGCCGCCCGCTGCTCTCGCCCGAGGCGGTCATGTAGACGAGGATCGGCGGAAAGACGTCTGCGCGGCGCATGGCGGCACTCAGCCCCCCACCCTCGCGCACGGCGTCGGCCATGGTCTCGGTGGCCAGACGCAAACGGCGGTTCGACACCGTCCGCGCCGTGATCGTCAGCCCATCCAGCACCGGCAGGCCCGAGGCGATCATGGTCGACAGCGTCCGCGCCATGGTCGCCCCGTGCAGGTCGCGGCTCAGCCGTCCGACAATCGGCAGCTTGAGCATCAGGGTGTCCGCCTTCAGCCGCGTCGCCGGATTGCGCAAGGCCACAGCTGCCCCGCCCCCCGCCAGGACCATCAGCAGGATGGCCAGCCAGCCCCAGGTCTGCATCGCCTCGGACAGGCCGATCACCAGCCGCGTCAGCAGCGGAAGCGTCTGGTTCATACTGTCGAACTGATCGACCACCTTGGGCACCACGAAGGTCATCAGCGCCCCGATGACGCCCAGCGCCACGACCGCCAGAACAGCCGGATAGACCAAGGCGGTGATCACCTTGCCGCGCACCGCCTGGTCCCGCTCCAGCCCGTCGGCCAGCCGCTCCAGAATGGGTTCCAGCGCCCCCGAACTCTCGCCCGCCGACACCATGGCGCGATACAGCGGTGGAAACGCCTTGCCCTGCCGGCCCATGGCCTCGGACAACCGATGCCCCTCCAGCACCCCTGCATGCACCCCTTCCAGCACCGCCCGCACGGCGGGTCGATCGGCCTGGAGCGCGATGGTCCGCACCGCCTCCTCGATCGGCGCGACGGAGACGAGCGTCGCCAGTTGCCGTGTGGTCAGGGCCAGGGTCTTGGCGTTCAGACGCCCCCCGGCTTTCGCCTTGCCGTCCGCCTTGTGCACCGTGCGGCGGGTCGGGGTGATCTCCAGCGGCATCAGCCGACGCCGGTCCAGCGCCTGACGCGCCGCCCCTTCGTCCGCTGCGGTAAGCGCTCCGCTGACCGTGCGGCCCGCCGCGTCCACGGCCACATAGTCGAACGCCGCCATCAGCCGACCGCCTCACGTACCGGTGCGACGACGTCGTGCGCCTCGGCCGTCTCCTGACGCGTGACCCGCACCGCCTCCTCGACCGAGGTTGTGCCGTCCAGCACCAAGGCTCGCGCCCGCCGGGTCAGCGTGCCAGAGGCGTCGAAGGCCACGGCATTGATCGCCTCTTCCTCGGCCTCGGCGGCGATCAGACGCCGCACGCGGTCGTCGACCTTGATCAGTTCGTACAGACCGACCCGCCCGACATAGCCCGTCTGGTTGCAGTGGACGCAGCCCTGGGGCCGCCACACCGTCTGACCGGCCTTGACCCCGACCAGCCGTGCGGTCGCCGCATCCGCAGGCTCCTCCCGGCGGCACTCACCGCACAGCCGCCGCACCAGTCGCTGCGCCACAATCAGTCGCAGAGTCGAGGCCAGTAGGAAGGGCTCGACGCCCATGTCGCGCAACCGGGTTATCGCCCCCGCAGCATCATTAGTGTGCACCGTCGACAGCACCAGATGCCCCGTCAGCGAAGCCTGAACCGCGATGCGCGCCGTCTCCACATCACGGATTTCGCCGACCATGACCACGTCCGGGTCCTGACGCAGGATGGCGCGAAGCCCAGCGGCAAAGGTCATACCGACCTTGGTGTTGACCTGGGTCTGGCCGACCCCGTCGATGGCGTATTCGACCGGGTCCTCGACCGTCAGAATGTTGCGGGTCGCGTCGTTAAGAAGCGACAGTCCGGCATACAGGCTGGTGGTCTTGCCCGACCCCGTGGGCCCGGTAACGAGGATGATCCCGTTCGGCTCCTTGAGTGCCGTCCTGAAGGCCTCCAGCGCGTCAGGGGCCATGCCCAGTTGTTCAAGGCTCAGGTCCGCCTGATCCTTGTCGAGGATACGCAGCACCACCCGCTCGCCCGCCCGCGACGGCAGGGTGGAGACCCGCACATCCAGCGTCTTGCCGCCCAGAGCCAAGGGGATGCGCCCGTCCTGAGGCACCCGCTTTTCGGCGATGTCCAGCCGCGCCATGACCTTGATGCGCGAGACCAGAAGGGGCGTGATCCGCGGATTGAGCGACAGCGCCTCGCGCAGCACCCCATCGACCCGCATCCGCACGGTCAGGGCGCTCTCGAATGGTTCCAGATGTATGTCGGACGCCCCTGCCCGCACCGCCTCGGCGATGATGCCGTTGATCAGGCGAATGACCGGCGCATCGTCCGCCGTATCCAGCAGGTCGGCGGCGGCGGGCATATCGTCGATCAGACTGTCCAGACCGGACGGCATCGACAGATCGTCGCCATCCGTCGCCGTCAGGTGATCGCCCGCATAGACCTGGGATAGGCGACGATCGAACTCGGCCTGGCTGAGGCGTTCGACATGCAAGGGCCGCCCCAGGGCGCGGCGCGTCTCGATCAGGGCCTGAGGATCGGCACCTTCGCGCAGGCCGACCACCGCCACCTCGCCGGCATCCAGCAGGATGACGCCATGCCGCTTGGCGAAGCCATAGGGCAGTGTCGGATTGACCAGGGTGATCATGACGCCGTCACCGTATCACTGCGGTACGACAGGATTGTCGACGGGCGGCAACGGCGCGGCAGTCACTTCATCCGGCGCGATGATCATGGTCGACGGCGCGACCGGCGGCTGGGCCCGCATATAGTCGCGCAGCATCTCGTCCAGGCTGGGCTCACGGTCCGGCACGGCCGTCAGCTGCTGCTGGCGCATATAGCCCCAACGGTCGGCG
Organism: Brevundimonas sp. DW-iso22; assembly: GCF_058725425.1. NCBI lineage: Bacteria > Pseudomonadati > Pseudomonadota > Alphaproteobacteria > Caulobacterales > Caulobacteraceae > Brevundimonas > Brevundimonas sp. DW-iso22. The sequence continues at coordinate 228,257 of NZ_JBZXEB010000002.1, forward strand.
GCCAGGGTCTGGGCATCGGCGGCGCTGCGGATGATGGTCGGGCGAATGAAGACCATCAGATTGGTCCGTCCCCGCTGGCGGGTGGTCGAGCGGAACAGACCCCCGATGACAGGCAACTGTCCCAGACCCGGTATCGCATCCACGGCCAGACGGTCGTTCTGGTCCAGCAGGCCACCCGCTACGGCGATGTCGCCGTCGTCCACGACCAAGGTCGTCTCCAGTTCCCGCTTGTTCAGCACCAGATCGTTCGCCCCATCGGTCAGCACGCCGTTGATGCTGGACACCTCCTGACGCAGGAACAGGGTGATGGAGCCCCCGGCATTGATCTGGGGCCGCACGATCAGCTTGACGCCGATGTCCTGACGCTGGGTCGTGCGGAACGGGTTGGAGTTTCCGTCCAGCAGGGTCTCGCCGGTCGTGATCGGCACTTCCTGGCCGACCAGGATCGTCGCCTCCTCATTGTCCAGCGTCATCAGCGACGGTGTCTGCAACAGGTTGGAGCCGCTGTCGGTCTTGGCCGCATTGATGATGAAGCCGAACAGGCCATCGCCGATCCGCCCCCCTGCCCCGCCGATGAAGCCGTTGGCCCCCAGCAGGCTATTGAGCGCCAGGTTCTGCAGCTGGGTCCGCAGGGGATCGTCCTCGTCCAGATCGGTCGCCGCCGCACCGCCGATGATGGGCAGGATTGGTGTCGCGCTGTTGGAATAGTTGGTCAGGCCGATGGGCGCGCCGTCTTCGCCCGCCAGCAGCCACTGCACACCCAGTTCCTTGACCGCAGTGTCGGACAGTTCGACCACGATGGCCTCGATCAGGACCTGCTGACGGCGCTGGTCCAGCTGGCGGATGACCTCGGACAGCATGCGCTGGGTGTCGGCCGAGCCGGAGATGACCAGGGCATTGGCTCCGGGGAAGCGCGCGATCGTGGCCCGCTGCCCCGGCAGAGGCGCGGCGGGTGCAGAGGTCGAAGCCGGCGTCACGTCGTCGGTCGTCGCTCCGGCGCGCGAGGTGCCCGGCTCACGCGGTGTGGCATTGGCGCTGGCCGCCGTCACCTGCTGGCCGACGATCTGTTGCAGCACGGGCAGCAGTTGCTCGGCATTGGCGTGTTCCAGGAACACCACCTTGACGTCGTCCGCCGACAGGGCCCGACGGTCCAGATCATCGACCAGAGGACGCACGCGCGCGATGGCCGAGGGGTCGCCCCTCAGCACGATGGAGTTGGAACTCTCGACCGGCGTCACCGACACCATGCCCGACCCCGGCTGTCCGCCCGGGGGTGCCAGAACCGATTGCAACACCGCTGCAATTTCGCGCGCCGAGGAGTTCTCCAGCGTCACGACCTCGAACCCGGTCCGGTCCACGTCGATACGCGCGATCAGGGCGCGGACGCGGGCCAGGTTGTCGGCGAAATCGGCCACGACGATGCTGTTGGCACCGGGGTTGGCCAGCACCTGCCCCTGGGCACCGACCAATGGCCGGATGGTCTCGGCGGCCGAAGCCGCATCGATGTTGCGCAGGGTGAACACTTCGGTCGAAAACCGCTCGTTGCCGACCGTCGATGGTCCCTGCGCCGCGCCTTGGGCCGGGCTGATGCGATAGGCGCCGGACGAGGTTGGCGTCACCACCAGGCCGTTGGCCCGCAGAGTCGACAGGAAGACCTCGAACAGCTGGGCCCGGCTCAGATTGCGGTCGCTGGACACGGTCACGGTGCCGGTCACGCCCGGATCGACGATGAAGGTCCGGCCCGTCGAGCGGGAGATGTCCTGAATAAAGGCGCGGATGTCGGCACCCTGGACGTTCAGGGTCTGGCCGCCTGCCGCCTGGGCATAGGCAGGCATAGTCGCCAGCGGTGCCTGAACGACCAGAAGCCCGGCCAAGGCGGCCGTCAGCAGGGGGCGGGATCGCATCAGCGGCCTGTCCTTATAATAGTGGTCTGCTCGACGCCGTTCCGCTCGAAGCGGATTTCGGCGCTGGTGCTGTTGGAAAGCTGGCCACGCAGGCCCGCGATACGGGCGGGGCTGTCCAGCGCCTGTCCATTTACGGCCAGAATGACGTCGCCAGACCGAAGTCCTGCCGCCGCCAGGGCCGAGCCATCGCCCGCTCCGCTGACGGTAAAGCCGTTGATGCCGAGACCCTGCATGCGTGGACGTAGCCCCGCCTGGGCCATCAGCCGGGCGGGGTCGACGCTGGGGCCTGACGGACCAATCGCCGACGCCGGTGCCACGGCAGTAGCTGCGTCCGCAGGCGCTGCGCCTTGCGGTGTCACGACCTGCTGCTCGGCGGGTGGCGGGGGCGGCGCGGCTGCCCCCATCGGCAGTTCTGTGAACATCAGACGAGTGAGGGACTCACCCCGCGCCATCACCACATGATCGGAAGCCACCGATCGCAGGATCAGGCCCGGCTCGATCTCCTCACCCACGCCCACCGAAACCTGACGTCCGTCGGCCAGACCGATGATGGCCGAGCCGCCGCCCGCGCCGTCGGCGCGAACGCCGTAGAGCCGCATCTGGCTGCTGCCCTGGGCCGTCGCTTCGCCCAGCGCCCCGGGCGCGCCGGTGCGGAAGAAGGCGTCGAAACGTTGAAAGATGGAATAGTCTGGCGCGGCTGCTTCGGGTGCCGTGACCGGTCCGGCTGTGGAAAGGGTCGGCGAGGCCAGGAAAACCCACACCAGCCGCGCGATCTGAATCAGCAACACGAGGGTCAGGCTGACCTCGATCCCGCGTCGCAGACGGGCGCGGCCACCGCCCGGCGCATCGCCGGTCGGCCGGAGCTGACGGTTCCAGTTGCGAAAGGCGGCGATCACCATGACTTGCCCGACAGGGGCCTGGGGCGGCCCGGCGCGATACCTAGACCGATCGTCCGTATGCGGGCTTCACCGCCATGTGACGCCCGCGAGAACTTGCCGTGACGGTTAGGGGCAGTACGGACGAAATGACGCCAAACCGTCGTGAACGAAAACGAGGGGTGGCGCGTCGCCACCCCTCGTCCATCTTACCTTAGAAGCGCGCGGTCAGGCTGACCGATGCGCTGGATCCCAGCTCATAGTTATTGATCAGGATCTTGTTCCCCAACTCTTGGAACTCGTCATAGTCGGTGTTCAGCAGGTTCCGTAGCTCCAGCGAAAAGCCCAGATCCCGTCCCGCATATTCGAAGTCCTTGCGATAGACGAAGTCCAGGAAGACGCCCGGGTCCTGCACATAGTCGGGCTCGCGGCTGCCCGCGCTGCCTGCTCCGCGCGCCGTGATGCGCTCGCTGACGTAGTTGACGATGAAGGTCGCCTGCGAGCGGGCCGTGTCGTCTTCCCAACCGAGTTGCAGGTTGGCGACATGCTCGGACTGGCCCTGAAGGCGGCTGCCGTCTTCGATGAAGAAGGTTGCGTCTTCATCCGCTCCGCCACCGCCCGGCGTACGAACGACATCGCCTGGCTCGACGTTCACCTCGGAGTCTGACCAGGTGTAGTTGGCCTGGACCAGCCAGCGCTTGTTGGCAATGAATGGCATGGCATTGTCGGGGAACTCGAAGAACTTCTTGGCCTCGATCTCGGCCCCGAAGATGGTCGCTTCCGGCGCGTTCAGGAACGACTGTTGACGCTGGTCACCCGTCAGGACGACCACCGATTCAACCGGCTTATCCAGTTGCTTGTAGAAGACACCGGCGGTCAGGAACTGCTGACGTGCAAAGAACCACTCGTAACGAGCGTCCAGGTTCAGGATTTCCGTATCGACCAGGAAGGGGTTGCCCGTGAACTCGCGGTCGCTCTCGGGGTCGATATAGGACTGCGGAGCCAGTTCACGGAACTGCGGACGCCCGATGGTCTGGGACGCGCCAAGGCGTAGCTGCTGATCCTCGGCGAAGTTCCAGGTCGCGGTGAAAGAGGGCAGATAGTACTGCTCTTCGATGCTGGTGGGCGCGAACGGGGCGGCACCGCCGAACAGGTCTCGCGGGGTTACCGTCAGTTCACCATCCTCGAAGCGGACGCCGGCCGTTGTGCGAACCAAGGGAATGATCTCGGCATCGACCTGAACATAGGCCGCAGCGACTGTCAGTTCCGCCTCATAGGCCCCGGCACCATTGGTGCCTGCGATCTGGCGCAGTTCGATCGTCGTCGGGTTGATATTGAAGTCAGAGTACAGGAAGTCGATACGCGATTGCCGCTGCTCATCCGTCAGGCCGCTCACCGCCGCCAGTTGGAGGTCATAACGGGTCGCGTCGCGGCTGCTGTCTGTATAGGCGACGCCAGCCTTCAATACGATCTCGCGGAAGTCTGACAGCGGCAACGTGTAGCTGACGTCGGCCCCACCGGAGATGACATCCTCGTCCAGTTCGCTGAAGGAGATCTGGTTGGACGGATTGTGGATGAAGTTGCCGTCACCATCTACGCCGTACTGGAAGCGCGATTCATAGGGCGCATCGCGCGAGGTCTTGGCATAGGACGCGCGCCAGTCGAACTCCAGCGCACCATCCAGGAACTCATGCTCACCGGCCAGTTGGCTCGAGAACAGCTGACGCACGAAGAACTCGGTGTAATCATCACGCAGGACGCCGCCACCAACACTAAGGTCCGGGCCGACGCTGGAGCGAGCTTCCTTGGTCGTATTGCGAACGTAGAAATTCGTCCACTTCAGCTCGTGATTGTCGTTCGTCAGGGACAGGGCACCCAGGAAGTTCAGCTGGATGTCGTTCTGATTGGACTCGAACGCCTTGTCCGTGACGGGCACCAGAATGTCGCCCGAAAACTGGCCTTCCTGCTGACGGCCGCGGCGACCGCTCCAGCTGTTGTCATAGCCGGCAACGCCGATCAGACCAAGAGTGCCCAGGCTGCTGTCACTGGACAGTCCGCCGGCGAAATCGAAACCGAAGTCGACGGGGGTCGTCTCACGCTGCAGAAGCCGCAGCGGGGCATTGACCAGGGACTGGCCCATGCGTTGCAACTCCGCCGTCGTGAAGTTGGCGCGATTGATCTGCTGACCCGACTGGAAAGCGATGGCGATGGGCGTCGGCACATCACGGGTACCATCATCGAAACCCGTGAAGTCAGTGCGCGATCCGTAGTAAATCAGGCCTTCCTTGTTGGTCGTCTCGGAGTTCGCCCCGATCGACGTCGACATGGTGAAGAAGGGCTCGTTTGGCGCATCGACCGTACGCAGGTCGATCACCCCGCCCCCGAACTCGCCGGGGAAGTCGGCGGAATAGGTCTTCTGGACGGTGACGCTTTCCAGAATGCTGGCCGGGAACAGGTCCAGCGGAACGACGCGTTGCAGCGGCTCGGGGCTGGGCAGCGGGGAGCCATTCAGAAGCGCCGAGGAATAGCGCTCCCCCAAGCCACGCACATAGATGAAGCGCCCTTCCACGACAGTCAGGCCAGTGACGCGGGTCAGTGCCTGCGCTGCGCTCGAATCACCCGTACGCTGCAGATCTTCGGCCGTCAGGAAGGCAGCAACCTCGGCACTCTCGCGATTTGGTTCGGGGATGTAGCGGCCCAGGACGACAATCTCGTCGAGCTGCGACTCCTCCTGCACCGGATCGGCCTGAACGGCAGGCGTCTGCGCCGTGGAGCTTTGCGGCGCGGTCGCTACGGGCGGCGGCGTCTGGGCATGCGCCATCCCGGGCGCGATCATCGCGCTGGTGGCCAGGAGGACCCCGCTCAGGGTCAAGGTAAGGGTCTTCATGATCTGCGCCTTGGAAGAGTTTAACAGGATACGCGAAAGCCGGAGGTGGCCCGGTCGGGCCACCTCCGCGCATCCGTCATCAGCAGGTCGCGCCGGACGTCAGACCGCAGGTCCAGCCCGTGTACCAGGTGTCAGCAGCGTTCTGGACGGCACCGATGTAGGTTGTTGCCGTGAAGAACGGATAGACCGCCGGAGCGTTTGCCGGTGTTACGGCGTTCTCGTTCGCACCGTTGATGAAGGTCAGCGTCTGGTTGGGCAGGCTGGTGCCCGACGGTGCCGTCAGGGTCGAAGTGCCAGTGGCCGTGTTGTTCGTGCCGGCGGTGAAGGCAGCCGTCGAAAGCGCGGTGTTGGACGGACGGTACGGCACGGCGCACGACATGAAGACCGAGTTGAAGGTCACACCGCTGGTGCCGGTATCGGCGTCGTTGATGGCCATACAGCCTGCGACCGAGCCGGCAACACTCGTGAACACCGAGTTGATGATCGTAGAGTCAGTACCCGTATCGAAGTGGGCTACAGTGTGAGCATCGATGGTCGCGTTGCGGCCGACCAGGGTCCAGTTGGCCATTTTCGGCTGCGAGACGTAGCGGTTGGCCAGCGGCGTCGAGGCGGGAGCAGACGAGAACTCAAAGCCGGCGCTGCGGCTGGTCGTGCCGGCCGGACGCTGGGTCACGATGCCGAACTGAGCACCACCGCGCCAGCCCGTGTCGGTGTCCATGCCATCGTCGTCGGCACCGGTAATGACGACGCGACGCAGATTGACGTTGCCGCCGAAGATTTCGATGCCGTCGTCCGAGCTGTTGTGAACCTGCACGAACTCGACCGTCGTGCCGGAGCCGACACCGGCCAGGGTCAGACCCTGAAGCTCATTGCCCGACGAGATTTCGAAGCCCGAGAACTTGATCTGAACATAGCGCACGCGGCCCGAGTTGTCGGCCGCGGTGTTGCCGCCGTAGAAGGCGCTGGTGCCCTCAACCGTGCCGGTGCAGGTCACCGGCGCGGTCAGCTGGCAGTTGGCTTGCGGCGCACGGCCGGCCAGTACGATACCGCCCCATTGACCCTGCGAGTTCTCGTTGGTGGTGCCCTCGACGTTTTGACGGCTGGTGAAGACGATGGGGCTGGTGGCCGTGCCTTCCGCGAACAGCTGCGAACCGCGGTTGACCAGGAGGTAGTCCGAGCCACCCGAGGCGAAGATGCGCACGCCGGCTTCAATGGTCAGGATGCCTTGCTCGCTACCGGCGGTCGGTGCTGCCGGGTCGATGCCGCGGTCCGTACCGACCGAGGTGCGGCCGGAGATGGAATAGATGGTGCCGGCGCGCAGCGGCACCGTCAGGGCACCGTTGATCTGTTGCGGTAGCTGACAGACGCGCAGGGTGTTGTTGGCGATCAGGCCGACATTGGCGAAGCCGGTCGGGCAATCCGCAGCAGGAGTGCCGGGCGGGGGGGTGGTCGGGCCACCAGGGTTGGTGCCGCCACCGCCGCCACCAAAATCGCCTTCACCGGGCGAGGCGACTTCCGAAGAGCCGCAAGCGGCCAGAGCCAGGGCGCTGGCCGAGAGGGCGAGCAGTGTTGTCAGTCGAAAGCCGGTCATCGTTTTCACCGTGTCAGGTCCAAAGGATCATTCGACAGGTGGAACACAGGCCTCAAGCCCGGCCCCGACGACGTATCGCCCCTCCTGCCCAGCCCTTGGCTAGACGCGGGATGTGACAGAGGGAGCGCCGAACCGTGACGGTTAGGACGCGCTTGTGTGAACTTGTTTTCGCCATTCTGTGAAACTCAATCCTGATACGGCGCGATAGTCACAAACCGGTTCCCGGGCCACGGATCCGGCCGTTGCACTGTCATCGGCACCGCGTTAGGCCGGTGGAAACCCATAGGACATCAACGTTTGTCTCCCCTTCTCCTCGCGCTCATCCTGGCCGGTCTGGGCCTGATCGCCGGAAGTTTTATCGGTCTGGTCAGCCTGCGTTTGCCGCAGGAACGCGATGTCATATTTGGACGATCTCGTTGCGGTGGCTGCGACCGGCCCCTGCCACCGCAGCGCATGATTCCGGTCGCCAGCTATGTGCTGGCCAGAGGTCGATGCGGTGATTGCGGGTCGGTGATTCCCCTGCGCTACCCGCTAATTGAACTGGGCTGCGCTGCGGCGGGTGCATGGGCAGGACTCTCACAGCCGGATATCCTTGCAGCAGGGCTCACAGCCTTGCTCGGCTGGCAATTGATCCTGATCGCCGTGGTGGATGCGGAGCATTTCTGGCTGCCCGATGTCCTGACGTTGCCGCTGTTGGCTACAGGCCTGACCGCCGCCGCAGTCTTGCCGAGTGGCAATCTGGTGCATTCGGCCCTCGGAGCCTTCGTTGGCTTCGCGGGTCTGTGGCTTCTGGCCATCACCTACCGGCAACTTCGCCGAAGGGAAGGCCTGGGCGGCGGCGACCCCATACTTCTGGCAGCCGGAGGAGCCTGGGTCGCCTGGATCGGACTCCCCAGTGTTCTGTTGTGGGCATCAATTTCTGCCTTGAGTCTGGTTGCGGCCCGATGGGTTACAGGCCGCCCCGTGTCGGGCCGGGATCGTCTCCCGTTCGGCCCCTTTCTGGCCGTCGGCATCTGGCTGACATGGCTGCTCGGCCCTCTGGGGCTGTAGATGCCGACAATCAGGAAAGTTCGATCACGTCGGGATGGAACCTGCCATCATACAGGCGCGCCACATCGGCCGCCCGGCGAAGCAGGACGGCGGCACGATTGATCGAACCCTTGTCAGACAGCTCACTGTGGCCCGCGTCGGGCGGATCGGTCAGCAACATCAGACGCCGCAAACGACCGCTCTGTCCCGGGTTGTCCAGGTTGTGACGCGACAGGCCTGTCCGTACCCGTGTCTGGATCGTCACTGGATCTTCGCGGCTTGCAACCTCGGCATCGAGCCAGGCAAGCACGGTGAGTTCGGCCTGCCCTTCGCCGCAGACGACGACGTCGCGAAACAGGCCCGGACAGGCCTTGAGCACTGAATCGCGCAGCCGCCCCGCCGCCACGAATGTGCCGTTGGTCAGCTTGAACTGCTCTGCGCTACGCCCCGCGAAAAATAGCCCCTCGGAGGGATTGGCACGGTCGTGGAAGTCGGCGCGGTCTTCCATCCGCAGAAACCCCTCCTCGTCAAAGGCTTCGGCAGTGCGGGCGGGATCGCCGAGGTAGCCGGGGGTGACGCAGGGGGCCTTGACCCGAACCTCGTAGGCCCCCTCGGCGGGAACCAGTTTGAGGGACGCGCCGGGGACCGGCAGGCCGATTCCGACCTTTCGGGTCTCCCACCAGGTGTAGCTGATGGCGGAGCCGGTTTCGGTGGAACCGTAACCGGAGACAAACTGAATTCGAGTTTTGATAGTCCGGACGGCCAGAGCCTGCATGCGGTCATGCAGTGGTTGAGGCAGGCCCGCACCGCCGAACAGCATGCAGCGCAGGTCGGCGAAATAGGCATGGCGCAGGGCGTCATCAAGGTCCAGCGCGTCGGCGAGCATGGCATAGCCGGACGGCATGGTGCCGTAGAAGCGCGGCCTGATCTCCTTCAGGTTCCGCAGCGTCTCGCCGAACAGTTCCGGCGTGGGACGGCCATCGTCGATGTAGAGGCTGCCGCCCAACGCGGTGATGTTCGTCAGCAGGGACGATCCGGCGATATGGCTCCAAGGCAGCCAGTCCAGACACGGTCCATCCCAGGCGAAGGCATCGCCCATGGCCTGAAAGCCGCTGGCGGTATTGGCTGTCATCATGGCCTGGGTATGGATCACGGCCTTGGGACGACCGGTGGAGCCGGAGGTCAGCAGGTAGCGGGCAGGCACGGTCGGATCGAGCGCCTGTACGCGTGCACCGATGGCCTCCACGTCCGGGCAGGCGAGGACGTCGGCCAGCGCCACGACGTCACCGGCCAGGTCCTGTGGCCGGGCAGAAACGACGATCGCGTCGGCCGGCCTCACTGCGGCCAGTGCCCGGGCAAAGGGGGCACCCTGCTCTGCGAAGATCACGGCAGGCTTCACCAGGTCGACGACATGACGAAGCCGCTCGAAGTCGGTGCCGAGCAGGGAGTAGTTCACGCTGACCGAACAGATGGGCACGCCTGCCGCGATCGCGCCAAACATCCAGGCGGCGTGGGCGATGGAGTTTTCGGACAGGACGAGTACGCACCGACCCGGGGCGATCTCCTGCCGGAGCAGCCAGGCAGCCACGGCGGAGACGTCGGCGCGTCCCTGAGCATAGGACAAGGGTTGCCAGTCCCGGTGCTCGCCACCGCGCCGGGCGATCCAGGTTCGGTCGGGCATTGCGTCCCCATGCGCCCAGAAGACCCGCAGAAGATTGCTGTCATGATCGACCAGCGGCGCACGAGCCGAGAGGATCAAGGTGCCGTCAAGACGGGTCTCTACCTCCAGCCCGACTTGGCCGAACCGCACCGGACGGAAGGGTGCGTCCTGCTGGACATTGATTTCGGACACCGGCTCGGACAAGGGCGCTTCCTTCTTCGTTGCAACTCCTCAATAGCCTCGACGAGACGCTTGCAAAACAGGATTTATTTTCATCAGCCCCCCAGAACTAACTTGCGGCGACAGACCAAACTCTCCTACAGCTTGTTCTCGAACAATCGGCAATGGTGACGCCAGGAATGAGGGCGACCGCCAGCTGTCGATGATGCCATTCCGAGACGACACCGCATGACCACGCCGTTTGACACCCTGCGCCTGCCGGTCTTCGCCGCGCCCATGTTTCTGGTGAGCGGGCCAGAGATGGTGATCGCAGCCTGCAAGTCCGGCATTGGCGGGGCCTTCCCCACGCCCAACTGTCGAACGGTCGAAGACCTGGATCAGTGGATGGGCCGCATTACCGACGCATTGGTCCCCGGCGACGCCCCGTGGATCGCCAATATGATCACCCACTCGACCAACACTCGCCTGGCCGAGGACCTGCGCCTGATCGCCGAGTACAAGCCGCCCGTGGTCATCACGGCCTTGGGTTCGCCGCGCCCGGTCATGGAAACCGTAAAGGCCTACGGCGGTCTGGTCTTCGCCGACGTCATCTCGATGAAGCTGGCCAGGAAGGCGGCCGAGGCCGGTGTCGATGGACTGGCCTGCGTCAGCGCCGGTGCCGGCGGACATACGGGGCATCTGACACCGTTCGCCTTCATCTCGGCGGTGCGGGACTTCTTCGATGGCTATATCGCGGTCGGCGGCGGTGTCGGTGATGGCGCAGGGATCGCCGGGGCCGTCGCGGCAGGGGCCGACTTTGTCTATATGGGCACGCGATTTCTGGCGACCGAGGAAAGCATGGCCCAGCCTGCCTACAAGCAGATGGTCGTGGAGGCTGGGCCGGACGATCTGGTCGTCTCCGCCGCCGTGACCGGAACGCCGGCATCCTGGCTGAAGGCCAGTTTGAGGGCCGCAGGACAGGATCCCGACAATCTGGGCGGACCGGCCGAGCGGAACTATTCCAGCAACGGCGACCCCAAACGCTGGCGCGATATCTGGGCAGCTGGCCAGGGCGTGGATGCCGTACGTAAGGTCGAGCCGCTGTCGCAGGTCGTGGAGCAACTGTCCCTGGAGTACCAGGCAGCCGTGCAGGCCTTCCGCAAACGGACCGCTGGGATCGCCTAGACCCCAATCACCAGGCTGACGGTCGTGGTCGTGGACCCGCCGATGTTCAGGGTCTGGACCGTTTTCGCCCCCTCGACCTGATAATCGCCCGCCGTGTCGGTCGTCTGTTTGAACGCATCCAGAGCCATGCGGACGCCGGTGGCCCCCACGGGATGGCCACAGCCGATCAGGCCGCCGGAGGGGTTGATGGGCAGCTTGCCGCCCATTTCGATGTCGCCCGCCTCGATCGCCTTCCAGCTCTCGCCCGGCGCGGTCAGGCCCAGATGATCGATGGCCATGTACTCGGTCATCGAAAAACAGTCGTGGGTTTCCACCAGATCGATGTCGGACAGCCCGACGCCGGCGCGACTGCGGGCTTCGTCGATCGCTCGCTTCACTTGCGGAAAAACGTACGGCTGGTCACGGCTGTTGTCGATCTTGGTGTTGTAGCTGATCGGGGCCGAGCGGTGGCCCCAACCCTTGATGCGGGGCAGGCTGTCCAGTGGGATGCCGCGCGCCTTGGCATACTCCGCTGCCCGCTCCGGCGAGGCCAGAACGACCGCGGCCGCCCCGTCGGTGACCTGTCCGCAGTCGGTCTTGCGCACGCGCCCCTCGATGACGGGATTGGCTTCGTCGTCGCTGGTGAAGCTCGCGTTGGAGAAGGAGTAGTTGCGCGTCTGGGCGTTTGGATTGCGCTTGGCGTTGCCGAAATTGACCTGGGCGATGTGGCGCAGGTGGGCTTCGTCGATGCCGTAGCGGCTGTCGTATTCGTCGGTCAGGTTGGAAAAGGCGCGGGGCCAGACATAGGTGGCGTCGCCGAACTCATGCCCCGTCCAGGCGGCGGCCCCCAGATATTCCGCGCCCGTCTGGCCCGGCACGTTGCGCATCAGCTCGATACCGACGACCAGCGCCGTGCCGTAATGCCCCGCCTGGATGTCCGACATGGCCGCCAGCAGGGCCAGACTGCCCGATGCGCAGGCCCCTTCGTGACGCGAGGTCGGCAGACCGTCGAAGGCCGGCTCGGTCTGGGCGAAGAAGCCGCCCAGCAGCCCCTGTCCCGCGAACAGATCGCCGACAAAATTGCCGACATGGCCCACATCGATGTCCGCAGGGTCCAGCGACGCCGCCGCCAGTCCGCCGTGCACGGCCTCCCCGAATCCATCGGCCATCTCAACGCCTTCGCGGGACCAGTTGCGGGCGAAGTCGGACTGCCAGCCGCCGAGGATGTAGGTCATGATCGTCGATCCTTATGCGGCGTTTGCGGCTTGCGATGCGCGGATGGTGGCCCCTTGCGACCATGTCGCATGGGTGCCGCTGGAGATGCGTTCCGGCAAAATGATCCGGGCGACCGGTCCATCCGACAGCTTGCGCGCATCATATATGACGCATTCCGAACGGTCCTCGATCATGTCCGAGACATAGGTGACCAGATAGCCGTCGTCCTCTTCGGTCGCGCCGATGCGAGGCGCGAAGCCCGGCTCCGATCCATAGCGTTCGGGGCCGAAGTCGATGGCCCAGCTGTCGCCCGTATCCATGTCGTGCTTGACCACGCCGGTGAACAGGAACCAGCCGGGCTTGCTGACCGCACTGTAGGCATAGCGGTATTTCACGCCCGCGAACTGGTTGTTGATGACGCCGAACTCCAACACGCGGTCGTCCAGCCGCGTCTCTGTCGTGGCTCCCGTCTTCAGGTTGAAACGCCAGCGGTGCAGCTTGGGCTGGAGCATATTCTGATCCAGGAAGGTCATGATCCGCTCATAGGCGGGCCAGGCGTCGGGGCTGGTGTCCGGGACCGGATTGTCCTGGAAATAGCCGTCCATGACGATCTCGTCGCCGTCTTCCCAGGCATTGAGGAAGTGCAGGACATAGGTGGCGTTGGCCTCGAACCATTTGACCTCCTCAGCCGTGCCGAAGCGCGGAATGATGCCGAAGCGGGACTTCATGTCAGGGTGGAAGCGCGCGACGTGATAGCCCTTGGGCAGCAGATGCTCCTCCCAGAACAGGGGGAAGTCGTTGAGGATGGAATAGTTGGTCGTGAACGCCATGTCGTGCGGCAGGCGCGCTCCTGGCAGCGGTACAGGCGTCAGATGCTTCAGCTGATTGTCGGCCCCGACGACGCCGTAGTGCATGAAAGGGGCCGTCTTCGAATAGTTGAAGAACAGCAGCTCGCCGGTCCTCTCATCGACCTTGGGATGGGCCGAGATTCCTTCAGGCGGACACCAGTCGGCACTGGTCAGTTGTTCGAGCGTGAAGGGGTCAAGGCGGTAGCCCTCTCCGCACTGGTAGAAGGTCGACAGGATCGCGCCCGCATGAATGATGACGTCGGTCGAGGATGAATCCTTGAGCCCGCCATGTGCGCCCCAGCCGGGCCGCTCGGACAACGAGGGATGTTCGGCCAGACCGGCCCAAAGCGCCCGCCCCGCCTCCTGCTCGGCCTCAAAGCCCTTGGTCCGGACGAAGCGGTTGCGATAGGCGGCCTTGCCGTCCTTCAGCGTGATGGCATGCAGCATACCGTCACCGTCGAACGGGTGGTAGCGGCCCAGCGGCTGGTGCACCGGGTTTTCGGTATTGCGCACATAGACCCCGTCGATGTCGGTCGGGATGGTGCCGATGACGACCATGTCGTCAGCCGAATGCTCGGTGTGCTGAGGAGCCCAGGCCCCGTTCATATAGGGGTGGTCGTTCGGCTGGATCGAGGTGCGGATGGCACCCTGCTGAAAGCCCGTGCGCGCTGCGCCTGTCGGTTCGGCACCCATGAGACACTCCTGGACTGTGCGGCAAGCCGCCAAGTAAGTTGCGTTAGAATACCATTCTTGCGGCCCTTGGCGAGAGCTTTTAGTATCAAATCGCAAGCTACGCCGAAAACGGTGAGCGTATCGGGAGACGACCATGGCCGATCATCAGTTCCCTGCCCTCGATTTCGACGGCCTGCGCCCGCCCAGCCCGTTCCTGACCGCCAGCCATGACGCCTGGCGCACGCATCTGCGGACCTTCATCGACACCCATGTCGCGCCGAACCTGGACGCCTGGGATGCGGCGTCCGATTTTCCTGACGCCCTCTACAAGACCGCAGCTCTGGAGGGCGTGTCGGGCATGGGCTTTCGTGAGGACCTCGGCGGGACAGGCGAGGACATCGACCTGTGGCACCGTATCATCTTCGCCGAAGAGTTCTTCCGCATGGGCTCGGGCGTCGTGTTCGCCGACCTGGCCACCCCGTGGATCGCCCTGCCCCCCATCATCAACGGCGGCACGCCCGAGATGCTGGACCGCGTGGCCCGCCCGGTGCTGGCCGGCGACAGGAAAATCGCCTTCGCCGTGACGGAGCCCGGCGGGGGATCGGACGTCTCCGGTTTCACCACAACGGCCGAGCGCCGGGGCGATGTCTTCGTGGTCAATGGCGGCAAGACCTTGATCTCGGGCGCGATGAAGGCCGATTTCCTGCTGACCGCGGTGCGGACCGGCGGGCCGGGCATGGGCGGGTTGTCGATGCTGCTGATCGAGACGGACAGGCCGGGCGTGTCGCGCGGCCCGGTCCCCGGTCTGGAATGGTACAATCGCAATAACGGCTGGCTGACGTTCGACAATGTCGAAGTGCCGGTCACCAATCTGGTCGGGGTCGAAAACCGGGGCTTTGCCGGCCTGGCCAGCCAGTTCAACATCGAGCGGTTCAGCGGCATCGCCGCCACCCTGGCCATGACCCGCACCTGCGTGGCCGAGGCCATCGCCTTTGCCCGCGAGCGCCAGACCTTCGGCAAGCGGCTGATCGATCACCAGGTTATGCGGCACAAGATGGTGGACATGATCCAGCGGCTGAAGGTGTCCTATGCCCTGCTGGACATTCTGGTCTGGCGGTTCGGGCGCGGCGAGACGCCGGTGGCTGACCTGGCGCTGCTCAAGGTGCAGGCGACCACGACCCTGGAGCATTGCGCCCGCGAAAGCCTGCAGGTTCTGGGCGGCCGGGCCTATACCGGCCACAGCCGCGTGGAGCGCATCTATCGCGAGGCCCGCATATTCGTGATCGGTGGGGGCTCTGAGGAAATCCTGCGAGACCTCGCGGCCAAGCAGATGGGTTTCTGAGAAAAAATGGCCCCGCCGTGTGAACGGCGGGGCCAGTCGGTTCAGGATAACGCAGACTTCGTCGAGGGGATCAGAAGTTGCGTCGCAGGGTGATCCCGTAAGTCGCGGGATCGCCTAGGAAGGCCGAGTAAGATCCCGCCTGGAAGGTGGCCGGGATCACGCGGCGATAGTATTCGGTGTCGAACAGGTTGCGGGCCCAGACATCCACCGACCAGTCTCCGGCCTCCTGCCGCAACGAGAAGCGGGCGTTGACCGTGGTGAAGGCGTCCTGCACGCGGTTGGGGTCGAACCCTCCGGTGAAGAACTCCGAGGAGTAGCGGGCATCGGCATAGGCCACGCCGACCAGACCATTGCCGATCGGGAACTCATAGGTGATGGACGAGACGTTCACCCAGGCCGGCGACTGTTCCATGTCACGCCCCGAATAGCCGAGATTGCCCGGCGAGGTCGGATAGAA
Source organism: Brevundimonas sp. DW-iso22 (assembly GCF_058725425.1). Lineage (NCBI taxonomy): Bacteria > Pseudomonadati > Pseudomonadota > Alphaproteobacteria > Caulobacterales > Caulobacteraceae > Brevundimonas > Brevundimonas sp. DW-iso22. The sequence continues at coordinate 244,060 of NZ_JBZXEB010000002.1, forward strand.
GGCGTCCGTGTAGCTGAGGCCGTTGGTCAGGGTCAGGCCGTCCATGGGCAGCCAGGTGATCTCCAGCTCGGCCCCTTGCGTGACGGCTTCGTCAAGGCTGCGAACCACGAAGCTGACACCGGTGTATTCGATCAGCTGAAAGCCGCTGAACGTCTGGTGGAAGGCGGCGAAGTTGGCGCGCAGGGTACGGTCGAAGAACTCGCCCTTCAGGCCGATCTCATAGGCGTCGACCGTCTCTTCCACGAAGGCCAAATCGCGCGCGTTCGGCGTGGCCGGCGTGGTGAAGCCGGCGCGATCGAAGTTGTAGCCCCCCGACTTGTAGCCCCGCGAGTAGGACGCGTAGCTATTGAGCTCTGGCGTGAACTGATACGCGATGTTGAATGTGCCCGTCACGGCGCTTTCGGTGCGTTCATCGGAATCACCGGCCGGATTCAGTCGCGTATCCCAGAACGGAGCGCAGAAGCGTGTGATGCCGGGCGCGTCGCTGGTGGCCAGTGCACTGTCGCAGGCCGGGTTGAAGTTCTCGCCCCGGAAGTCGATTTCCTTCTTGTTTTCTGTGTAGCGCAGACCGCCGGTGATGCTGAGCTGGTCGGTCACCCGGAAGATATTATGGGTGAAAATCGACATGTCCTGGCCGGTCTGTTCGCCGATGCCGCGTGCGCCATCACCCGGCGTGAAGGCGGCCAGGGTCGAGGCCTGGAAAGTGGCTGCCCCGCCGTAGATCAGCGGATAGTCGGCCCCCATGCGGAAGGCTGAATCGTTCAACACTTCTTCATGCGAGTAGAAGGCTCCGACCAACCAATCGAGCCGATCATTGGTCCCTTGCAGGCGCACTTCCTGGGTGAAGACGTCGAAACCCTGATGCAACCCGTCGGGGGCAAAGAAGCCCAGGTCGGCACCCGAGTGGTCGAAGTCCTGTGACCGCGAGGCCTCCCAGCTACGATAGGCGGTGATGGATGTCAGGTTGGCGAAGCCGAGATCGAAATCGCCCTGAGCCGAAAAGCCGTAGTCGACGATGTTCTCGGAGTTGACGCGGCCCGGAGTCTTGGAGGCCTCGCGGTCGAACGGGTCGGTGCTGCTGTAGCCCACATTGCCACGCGCCGAGGACAGGCTGTTGACCAGGCCCAGCGTTGGCCCGGCAATGGCCAGGACGGCCACGCAGCAGTTCTCGTCCCGGTCGGTATAGTCGGCGCTGAACCGCCAGGTCATCGTGTCAGACGCTTCCCACAGCAGTTTGCCACGAACGAACTGGCGATCCAGATTGTCGAGCGTTTCGGTGCTGTTGGCATCTTCGTAAAAGCCGTCGCGGGTCTCGGTGCTGCCTTCCAGTCGCAGGGCGACCGTGTCCGACAGCGGAATATTGACCGACCCTGCCAGGCGGATGTCGTCATAGTTGCCGTAGGTGCCCTCGAACCGGCCGAACGTGTCGCTGGTCGTGGGCTGCTTTGTCAGCACATTGATGATGCCGGACGAGGTGTTGCGCCCGAACAACGTGCCTTGTGGACCGCGCAGAACCTCGATCCGTTCCAGATCGCCCAGTTCCGACAGAGCCACACCCGTGCGAGCGCGGATGACGCCGTCGATCACCACGCCGACCGACGATTCGAGGCCAGGGTTGGTCGAGGTCGTGCCGATGCCACGGATGCGGATGGAGGAGTCGGCCCCGCCGCCCGGCGTCTGGAACTGCACACTGGGGGCTAGGCCAGTCAGCTCGCGGATATCGGTGACGCCCGAGTTTTCAAGCTGTTGCCCGCCCACCGCCGTGACCGCGATCGGAACATCGATCAGGCGTTCCTGTCGCTGGTTGGCGGTGACGATGATGTCGTCAAGAGCAGTAGCCTCGGGCTCTTGAGCCGGAGCAGAAACGGCCTCTTGGGCGAAGGCAGGCGTAGCCCCCAACGCCGCGGCAACCAGCAAGACAGGTAAGCTGACGGAACCACTGATCTTCATGCCCAATCCTCCCATGAGCCCTCGTTTGCCGAGGTGCTTCTGGCGCCAGATGTAACTGGCAAACTGAGACTGTCAAATAACTTTTGTAATCAGACCGAGTTGATGATTGAGTGGTGTTCCAGCGACACGGCGGTAGAAGTATTGTCGATCCGATTTGCCAAACCGACCCGATACCCAGACCACAAGACCAGAAAACTGGCTTTTTATCAGAGAGTTGAGACATGCGAGCTTATTCAGATGATCACTGATCACGTCCCCGCGCAGGCGCGACGCCGCCGCTTCCAATGATTGCGCCAGACCTGTTTCGACGCCATCCAGCATCGACATAAAGTCACTTTCACCTTTAGATTGACTGAGCACAGTGGGCCGATGACCATCACGATCGAATCTCCCCCTCCAGTGTCCGATAGCCCGGCACCTGCCGCTCTGGCCTGGCCCCATCCCGCGTGGGGCTGGTTCGCGGTTGCGGCCTTGATGATCGCCTATACGTCCAGCTTCATCGATCGCCAGATCCTGAGCCTGCTGGTCGAACCGATCCGGGCGGACCTGACCATATCGGACACCCAGTTCAGCCTGCTGGCCGGGATCGCCTTTTCGCTGTTCTACACGGTGATGGGCATTCCGCTGGCCAAGCTGGCAGACCGGGGTAGTCGCCGCTGGATCATCCTGATCGGCATCGTGGTCTGGAGCGTGATGACCGTGGCCTGCGGCTTGGCCAACAGCTTCTGGGCTCTGTTCGCCGCGCGCATCGGGGTCGGCATAGGTGAAGCGGCGCTGTCGCCCGCCGCCTATTCGATGATCTCGGACTATTTCCCACCACGCCAGCGCGCCCGTGCCCTGGCCGTCTATTCCATGGGCCCCTACATCGGCGCGGGACTGGCCCTGATGATCGGCGGCGGTGTCATCGACCTGATCGCCAGATCGGGCTCCATGACCCTGCCGCTCGTCGGCATTCTGGCTCCGTGGCAGCAGACCTTCGTGCTGGTCGGTGCGCCCGGACTACTGATCGCAGCCCTGTTTCTGGTGGTGCGCGAGCCCGCCCGCAGGGGCGTCGTCGCCGCCGGTGTCGAGGCCGGTGTCGTGAAGTTCATGCTGACGCGCAAATCCACCTTCGTCCCCATGATCCTGGCGTTTTCGATCTTCGGCATGGCCGGCATCTCCTACCTGGCGTGGATCCCCGCTGTCCTGATCCGCCAGCATGGCTGGACCCCGGCCGAGGTCGGCTTTGCCTATGGAGCTATCCTGCTGTTCGCGGCCACGCCCGGGGTCCTGATCGGCGGTTGGCTGACGGACGCCATGTCCAACCGGGGGCGCAAGGATGCCCCTCTGTACGCCGCCATACTGGCCCTGGTCGCCAGCATTCCGTTTGCCATCGCCACACCACTGCTCGGTGACGTGCGCTGGGCCCTGGCCTCGCTGGCCGCCTTCAGCTTCTTTGCCGGAGTGATGAACAGCCTGCCCGCCACAGCCCTGCAATCGGTGGCCCCCAATCAGCTCCGAGCCCAGATTACGGCCATATACTTCCTGGTCGGCAATCTGATTTCCCTTGGGCTGGGTCCGACCGTAGTGGCGGCGATAAGCGACACACTGCTCGGAGGGCCACAGTCGATCGGGCTGGCGCTGGCCATCGTCAGCGGCGTCTGCATCAGCCTGGCCTCCTTCATGCTGATCCGCACCCTGCCCTCTTTCCGCGCCAGCGTGGACGAGGCCCGCGACTGGCAGGGATCGCACTGATGTCCCGCCTGGCCCTGCAATGGTTCGACCCGACGCCGCCGACGGCTGAGCAGTGCGTCATCCCGCGTCTGATCGACCGGCACGCCGCCAACACGCCTGACAAGGTGTTCGTCCGCTTCGAGACCGGCGAGACCTGGACCTGGGCCCAGACACGCAACAGGGCCAAGGCGACAGCAGCGGCGCTTCAGGCGCGCGGTGTGGCCAAGGGCGACATCGTCGCCGCCTGGGCCCCCAACTCGGCCGCTCTGATGCAAGCATGGTTCGGGGCCAACTACGCCGGTGCGGCGCTGGCCCCGATCAACACCAGCTTTCGCGGACGCTTGCTGGAGCACGCCATCGCCAAATGCCAGGCGCGGCTGCTGATCATCCATCCCGACCTGGTCGAGCGACTGGAAGGTTTGTCGTTGGGTCAGGTCGAGCGGCTGATCCTGACGGGCGACGCCGCTACCGCCGTCGATCTGACCATTCCCGTCGAACCGGTCTCAGCCTTGACCGGCGATGCCTCGGCCTTTGTTCAGGTGGACTCGCATCCGTGGGACACCCCGGTCATCATCTTTACCTCGGGAACCACGGGCCCCTCCAAGGCGGTCGTCACCTCCTACGTCCAGGAATGGACCACCGCACGGGTCACCTATGGCTATATGAACCAGGACGACCGCATGCTGGTGAACCTGCCGATGTTCCACGTCGGCGGTATCGCGGCCATCACCTCAGCGGTGGCCTGCGGGGGCTCGGTCGCCCTGTTCGAGGCGTTCGATACGCGCCGGTTCTGGGACATCGTGCGAGAGACGGAATCGACCGTGTGCAGCGGGCTGATCGGAGCCTTGACCACCTTCCTGATGAAGGAGCCGCCACGCCCCGACGATGCCGACAATCCGCTGCGCATGGTGACGTTGTCGCCGATCAACGAGGACACGGTCGCCCTGGCTGCCCGCTTCGGCTTCGACTACATCTCCGGCTTCAACATGACCGAGGTGTCGGGGCCGCTGATCTGTGCCGTCAACGAACAGGTCATGCGCAGTTGTGGTCGTGTCCGCGAGGGCATGGAATGCCGCATCGTCGATGCCCATGACAATGAGGTCCCGCAGGGCCAGCCCGGCGAGTTGATCATCCGGTCTGACAGTCCCTGGACGCTGTTCAGCGGCTATCTGGGTGATCCAGAAGCGACCGCTTCGGCCTGGCGTAACGGCTGGTTCCATACCGACGACCTGATGCGCCGCGACGAGGAGGGATGCTTCTTCTTCATCGACCGCAAGAAGGACGCGATCCGCCGACGCGGCGAAAACATGTCGTCTCTGGAAATCGAGATCGAGGTCAATGCCCACCCCACTGTACGTGAGGTGGCAGCCTATGGCATCGACCTGCCTGGCGGAGAGCAGGAGGTGATGGTGGCCGTCGCCCCCATGCCCGGCGCGACCCTGGACCCCCATGCGCTGATCGAATGGCTGATCCCGCGCATGACCCATTTCATGGTGCCGCGCTATGTGCGGATCGAGGCCGAACTGCCCAAGACACCCACGAACAAGATCATGAAAACCGGCCTGCGTGCCGAGGGCGTTACGCCTGCAACCTTTGATCGGGAGAGCGCGGGTCTGCAAGTGCGCCGACAGAAGCTGACAGTCGCTTGAACTTCTGGACCTTAGACCGCTAAGACAAGCCTATGTCTTCTCGCGGTGCGCCGAAATCCCGGCTGGTTCCAAAGAGTTCAGTGAACCGGGCGCTGAACGCGCTGGGCGATCGCTGGAGCCTGCTGGTCGTGCAGGAGGCCTTTCTGGGCGCCAGCCGCTTCGAAGAGTTCCACGCCCGCCTCGGCGGCGCGCGCAGCACCTTGTCCAGCCGCCTGCAGGGGCTGGAAAGGCACGGCATTCTGGAGAAGCGCCCACACCGTGAAGACGGTGCGCGCATGGGCTATCACCTGACGCCGCGCGGCCTGGGCCTGTTCGACAGCATGCTGCTGATGTGGGGCTGGGGGGTGCGCTGGGGCGTCGGTGGCGGTCGCGCACCGATCGTGTTTACCCACCAGACCTGCGGCAAGGCCATGTTGCCCGAACTGCGCTGTGGCGACTGCGGGGAGCCGCTGACCCTGCACAGTTGCACCTTCACACCCGGACCGGGGGAAGGCATGGAAAGCCTGCCAGTGCAGCGCATGCACCGCCGCCGCCAGCCCAGTGACGAGGCTCCCACCATCGAACTCGTCGATCTGTTAGGCGACCGCTGGACCGCCCTGGTGGTCAGCGTCCAGTATTTCGGCGTGCACCGGTTCGACGAGATGCAGAGCCTGCTGGGGATCGCCTCCAACATCCTGACAGACCGTCTGCGGACGCTGGAGCTGTCAGGCATTTTCGAGCGGCGGCTGTATGAGATTACCCCGCCCCGCTATGAGTACCGGCTGACCAAGAAGGGCATGGACCTTTATCCTCACGCCCTGTCGATGATGACCTGGGCGGACACCTGGCTGAAGGACAAGGCAGGGCCGCCGGTGCGGATCAAGCACAAGTGTGGCGCGGCTCTGAACCCGGTCGTCGCGTGCGGTGCCTGCCAGGGAAAGCTGAGCATGGCCGACGTCCTGATGAAGGCCGGCAAGGTTCGAGAAAAGGCCTGAAAGTGGGCAGGATCGTCGCTTGCATCCGCAGACCATTTTGACTTGCTTAAACAGACTTATCGTCCTAGCGTTTCGTCAGGGAACAACAGGAGAGACGACATGGGCGAGCACATGAAAGCCGTCGAGGCCATGATGGCGGCGTGGAAAAAGCGCGACGTCGAAGGGTTCATCGCCACCCTGGCCGATGACATAGAATACCACTGGCACCCCACAAAACGCCCCGCCGTCGGCAAGGACAAGATGCGCAAATTCCTGGCCAACTACGAACAGGGTTTCGATCAGCAGGAATGGAAGATTTTGCACTCGGCGGAGGCGGGCAATGTGCTCTTTGTCGAGGGCATGGAAGTCCTCGTCGACCGCTCGACCGGCACGCGCATGGACAACCCCTTCGTCCAGGTGTTCGAACTGCGGGACGGGTTGATCACCCGGATGCGCGACTACTACGATACCTCGATGGTTCACGCGCCTGTCAGGCCGGAGGCCAAGCCCGAGGCGGCCTCGGCATGACGCCGATCGAGCGCCTGAAGGCGCTGATGGAGGTCTCTAAGGCACGCGACAAGGCCGCCTTTCTGGACGCCTTCGCCGAGGACGTGGAGTACCACTACCATGTCGGGACCCGCCCTTTGATCGGACGGGACTGGGTCGACAGGTTCATCACGAAATACTGGGCCAATCACTCGGACACAGCCTGGGTCCTGACCCACTGGGCCCAGAATGACACCATGGTCCTGACCGAAGGCCGCGAGGACTATGTCAACGCCGACGGTGTCTCTGTCTCCCATCCCTACATGGGGATCATCGAGTTCAACGACGCCGGAAAGATCGTCGCCTGGCGCGACTATTTCCAGATGAAGGACCCGGCGGCGGCGTCGGGCAAGTAGGCTCAGGCGGCAGGTGCCATCCGCGCCTGCCGCAAGGCTCCGCGCCGGACCTTGCCCGCGTCGTCGCGCAGGCGTTCAGTCGTCACCTCGAATGTCCGCGGCCGTTTGTAGGGCGCGATCCGCACTGACAGGAAGGCATGCAAACCCTCTTCGTCCAAAGTACCGTCCGCCGTTTCAACGATCGCATGCACGCGCTGGCCCATGTCGACGTCAGGCAGGCCGATCACCACACTGCACTGCACACCCGGCCAGGCATCAATCGCCGCCTCGACCTCGGCGGGATAGACATTGGCACCGCCCGTCACGATCAGGTCCACCCGTCGGTCGGCCAGATACAGAAAGCCTTCCTCGTCCAGATAACCCATGTCGCCCAAGGTCTCGAACTCGCCCTTCGCCTTGGGCTCGGCCCCGATGTAGCGGTATGTCGCCCCCCTGCCCCGCTGCGGCAGGAAGTAGATCTCGCCCACCTGACCCGGCGCACACGGCTGGCCTGCCTCGTCCAGCACCTTCAACTCATAGCCGGGCAGCACGCGCCCCACCGAGCCGGGATGGGCCAGCCAGTCGGTGCCGCTGATCGACGTCCCGCCAAGCGCCTCGGTGCCGGTATAGAGCTCCCACACCGTCTCGGCCCCGACCCAATCGATCCAGTTCTTCTTCAGCCAAGACGGACAGGCGGCGGCGATATGGACGACGGCATCAAGTGAGCCGACGTCATACCGGCCCTTGATCTCGTCTGGCAGCGCCCAGATACGATGCATCATGGTGGGAACCTGAAACAGCCAGTTGACCTTGTGTCTGTCGATCAGACGCAGCGTTTCCTCGGCGTCGAAGCGGGGCATGATGATGACGTGCAGACCCCACCCCAGGGCGAAACAGGTCATTCCGAACGGGGCGGCATGGTACAGCGGGCCGGGATTCAACAGCACATCATCCGGCCGCATCCCCAGCAATGGCATATCGGGATCGGCCAGGGCCGGAGCCATGTCCACGATGACCTTGGGACGCCCTGTGCTGCCCCCGCTGGCGATGGCTTTCAGATGGGTGGAGGCGATCTCTGGCAGGGGGCCGCTGTCCTGGCGGGCATCATGGGTTTGCGACGGAGTCAGAACGGGCCAGGGACCGGCTCGACCGGTGTCATCGATCACGACCAGCGCCGGCTGGACCAGATCGAGGATGTCCGCCAGTTCGGCATTGGCCAGCCGATGCGACAGCGGCACAGGCGTCGCGCCCAGCCCCCAGATCGCATAGGCGACTTCCAGAAATGCGGGACCATTGGGCAGGGCGACAACCACGAAATCGTCGGCCTTGACCCCTGCCGCCGCCATCGTCCGGGCCCGCCGGTTGACCCGCGCGGCCAGTTCCCCCCGACTGATCGTCACGCCCTCGAACGTCAGAGCCGGACGGTCCGGATCACGCGCGGCCTGGATGTTCAGTAGCGCCCCCACGGCGCGGGGCGATGGCACCGCAACGCCGGGCGTGCTGAGCGTGCGAGGGTTGGCCGGACGTCGCATTAGCCGATCCTATTTCACGTCCGACGTAGCCTTTGGCGGCCAGGGGACCAGCGAACTGGTCCGGGCGATATAATCGGCATAGCCGGGGCGGTGATAGGTCAACCGCTTCTCATAGGACGGCCCTCCACTGTACTTCAGGAACAGGACCAGCAGAACCAGCCAGCCGACGATGCTGAACAGGCCAAGGGTCGTCTCCGCCGCGATCAGGAACAGGCCGAACCAGACGCACAGGTCGCCGAAATAGTTCGGGTGCCGGGTGTAGCGCCACAGGCCACTGGACAGCACCTTGTCCTGATTGGCCGGATCAGCCTTGAACCGCACCAGTTGCCAGTCGCCCAGGCTTTCGAACAGGATGCCGAACACCGCCAACCCCGCCCCGATCCAGCCCACGATGCCTATGCTCGTCGGCTGGTCCGATATCTGGCCCAGTTGTACCGGCAAGCTGACGACCCACATCAGCGGGGCCTGAAGCGCAAAGACGTTCGTCCAGGCCGCCTTGGGAAAGCTCGCGCCCTTTTCCTGCGCCCGCGCCAGCATCTTCACATAGCGACGGTCCGGTCCGTGCGAGCGCCAGCGCCACAGGATGTAGAGCCCAAGACGCAGGCCCCAGACCACCGCCACGACCAGCATCAGTTGCTGACGCGCCTCTGCCCCGTCAGCCAGGAAAAAGGTCGTCACCGCCATAAGAGCAAGCCCGATGGCCCAGAATGCATCGACGAAGGTCACGTCCCTGATCGCGCAGGCGACACCCCACAGGGCGATGAAACAGACGACGCAGATCGCGAAGTTCGCCCCCAGAACGATGGCGATATCCTGTAGTTCAGGCATGGTCTTGTCTCCCCCGAGTGATGATGTGCGGTCTTACCGACCGGTGGATATGTCCTTGGCTTTCAGCATCCTGGCCATCTGACGCTCCAGCCCCTTGGGATCGCGGGCCATGGCGGCGCGGCTCTCGATAGCGAAGCGGTCGGTGTCGATCTCGTCAGTGCCGCGCGTGATGCCCCTCAGTGAGGCGCGGGCAATGTCTTCCGGTGCCTCCTTGGCCCCCTTCACATGCGAGGCCATGCGCGTATCGACCGAGCCGACGATCAGCGAGGTCACGGTCGTGCCCTGGTCGGCCAGTTCGGCGCGAATGCAGCTGCCCGCCGCCCGCATGGCGAACTTTGACGGGCTGTAGCCGCCCATGTTCGGGGCCGCGAGAATGCCACCCACCGACAAGACGTTCAGGATTGCGCCCCCGCCGTTCGCCCTGAGCGCGGGTGCAAAGGCCCGCGCCATGCCGACCGGACCGAAATAGTTGACCTCCATTTCCTCGCGCGCGCCGCTCATGTCCTCGGCACCGATCAGCAGGCGGTTGGTGAAGGCCCCGGCATTGTTGACCACGACCGAGACATCCGGACAGGCGGCGGCGGCGGCGGCTATCTGATCAGGCTTGGAGACGTCGAGCGCCACGGCCACGACCTTGCCGGGATAGGCCTCTTCGAGATGGCGCGCCGAGGCGGGATCGCGGGCCCCGGCATAAACCTTGGCCGCCCCTTCCTCGATCAATACCCTGACGAAGGCTTCACCGATGCCGCGATTGGCTCCGGTGACGATGGCGATACAGCCCTGAACCTCCATGATCGTCGCCTCAGGCTGCGGTGTAGATGATGTCTTCGGGCTTCTTGGCACCCCGGCGCAGCAGGCTGGCATCGTTGGTGATCGCCCCGCGCGCCCAGGTCTCGGACAGTTCGTGCTCTTCGTTCCATTCCCAGCACATGGTCCGGCGAAGGATGCGCCATTCGCTGCCGCGCTTCTCCATCTGGTCGACGCAGCGCGCCAGGGTGCGAGTATCGAAAAGCTCGCCCTTCACCTTCAGGCGTGAGGCGGTCAGAATGTAGCATTCTGCCGTCGCCGTCGTGGCGCTCTTCAGCTCGACGACCAGATTCATGGCCAGATGGTTCATCAACCCGGCCTTGGGCAGACGCTCCTTGATCACCGCGATCCATTCCGACGCAGGGCCGTCGAAAGTACCCCCGTGGTCCTCCCAACCGTCAGGCCAGTAGGCTTGCTCGACCAGTTCCGGATCGGCCCGGTCGCAGCCGCGCAGGAACAAGAGCAGCGTCTCCTCGATCGCCTTCTTGTCGAGCAGCGCCTGAAGTTCCGGATCGCGATCGGCCATGGTCGTTTCCTCTTCCCACGTTTTTAGTCTTTGAATGAAAGTGACATGGCTTGCGTTAGCGGGCAAGCCGGATCGGCTCACAAACGCATCAATCCTGGCGGTCCCGCCACCACCTTGGGGATGGCGTCCAGAACCATGGCCGCGACCGCGAACTGTTCCGGCTTGGTACGCACACCGTCCGGGGCCGTGTCGACAAGGTCCATGGCGATCCGGACACCCGGCAGGCCATCGATCTCGATTTCCCAGTGCGGCTTGCCCACGAATGCCGGGTCGCTCGGGTCCATGATCCAGCTTACTGAATGGGTAATCCGGCGCTGACCTCGGCTCAGTCCATGAACGCGCCAGGTTGTGGCCGACACCGTGCCCTGCGGGATCAGTCCTGCCGCGACTTGAAGGTCACGCGACGCGAGGCCAATCTCGTGATCCGGCTCGAACCCGTCCAGGGACACATCCAGCCGCGCCGCCAATCCCGCCACGCTTTGCGAAAACATGGCCGTAAAGGTCTGCGCCAGATCGCCATTCTTCAGATCAACGCCATCGGGTGTCGCCCCGAACCCCAGCGAGCCGAACACATAGTCCGGACTGGGCACACCCGAGCAGTCAATGATCTCGCGCGTCGCGACATTGCGATGCGACAGGCACACCGCCGCCGCATGGGCCGCCATCCGCTCGGCCACCCAGCCCGGATTGACCCCCGTCCCCGCAAGGGTCGCCCCGCCCTTCAGCGCGCTGGCTTCCAGCGCTGTCGCATAGTCCGCGCCCAGCGCCACCGGTTCGAAATAGTGATTGATGGAAATGACGTTCTTGCCCGACTCCAGCAGCCGTCGAACATCCGCGTCATGGCCCGTGTACGGGGCCGACAGGCGCGGGCAGTGCAGGACAACATCGGCGTCCAGGGCCAGGATGTCATCGATCGACCGGGTGGCGATCACGCCCGTAGCTTCGCGCCGGGCAATGTCGCCTGCATCGCGTCCCACCTTGTCTTCGCCATAGACGAACAGGCCGACCAGCCGGAACCGCGCATCGTCCAGTACGGCCCGAAGACAGGCCTTGCCCATAGAGCCTGTAGCCCACTGGATCACGCGGATCGGTTCATGCATCGGGCACCTGACGTCACTTGCTTTCCAGAACTGATAACCACTCAGTCCAGAATAACAAGTCGCTTGCCAAGCCGTCAGGCCTGATTAGTATCTTAATGAAAGCGACAGCGAGGAAACGCTCTCGCAAGGATCGGAGCGACACTCATGGCCGAACTGCCCGCCCTTCAGGCCCTGATGAAATCGGTCAATTTCTACGGCCGGTTTGCCCCGTCGTTCACCCGCGTCGGCTACATCGCGCGCGGCCTGCCATTCCGTCCGGTGCGCGCCGACTACGGCGGCCAGACCTGGCTGATCACGGGTGCGACGGGTGGCCTGGGCAAGGCCGCCACGCTGAAGGCCGTGGCCAAGGGCGCAACCGTTCATGCCGTCGGCCGTAATCTGAAGGCCCTGGATGCGCTCGTCGCCGAAACGGCAGCGATGCCGGGTACCGTTCTGCCTGTCGTTTGCGACCTGTCATCGATGGCGGCGGTTTCGGCCCTGACCCGACGGCCGGAGATTGGTGCCGTCCAGTACGACGTTCTGGTCAACAATGTCGGCCTGCTGATGCGCGAGTTCGAGGCGACAGCAGAAGGCTTCGAGACCTCTTATGCGACCAATCTTCTGGGCCACTACATCCTGACCGAACAGCTTCAGGCGCAGGGCGGACTGAAACCCGGAGCGGCCGTCATCAATGTGGTCTCGGGCGGCCTTTATAATGTGCCGTTGAACAAATCGATGCTGAATATTCCGCAGGAAAAGTTCAACGGCTTCGCAGCCTATGCCTCGCACAAGCGAGCCCAGATGGCCTTGGCTGAGCACTGGCGCGAGGCCTTTGCGCACAAGGGCATCAAGACCTATGCCGTCCATCCGGGCTGGGCGGATACGGCAGGGGTCAAGACGTCCCTGCCCAAGTTCCGCAAGGTTCTGGCCCCCATCCTGCGCAACGACGCCGAAGGTGCCGACACCATCGACTGGCTGGCCGCGACCCGTCCAGACGAAGTGGTCGACCAGATCTGGTTCGACCGCAGGCCGCGCACGGCCCACGCCTATGCCAAGACACGCGACACCCGCACGACCGTTGCTGACATTGTCGCCTATCTGGAACGCGATCGCGCCAAGGTGCTGGGCTGACGTTTATCGACGAGGAGCGCGTGTGTAGCGCGTGGCGACATAGGCAACACCCTGGCCATATTCGATCTCGGACCAGCCATTTTCGGTGACGCCGATTTCGCGGACCTGATCGCCAGTGTTGACGACGTCCAGCGGCTCACCTGCCGGATCGGCCCGCACACGCACGTCCTCTGTCGTGATCGTCCGCGTCCGGTCGGTCAGAACGATGGTTGGGCGTCGGCGATCGGACAGGGCCTCTTGCCGCACATAACCGCCATCCAGACGTCCGCCCTGTACCTGCAACCATTCCTGAGGTTGGCCTGTACGCGGCCACAGGACTGTAATGGTATCCCCCCGGTTCAGCATGGCACGTGGCGCACCGTCAGGGCCGTCCGTCACGACCGTCTGCGTCTCGGCATACCGCACCTCGGCGCGGCGTGTTGCGTCTCCGGCGCAGCGAGAGAGCAACAGGCCCGCTCCAGCCAGCACGACGATCAGGACAAGACACCCCAAACCGGCATTGTTTTTCTTCTTCGGTGGCGGCAGCGGGCGCTGCCCGGCACGCCAGGCCTCGGCGTCCGCCGCTGTCGCTGTACGCGGAATGGTCGGCGGCTCGGGCACAGGCCAGCGCTGGGGACGGGGCTGCTGCCATACAGGCAACTCTGGCACCGGGTTCGGCGTCAGGTCTGGAGCCGAAGCGGACGAGGCTACCGTCGGGGCTGGCACCTCAAAAGCCGGTGTAATCACCGGCGACTGGCCAGGGGTGCTGTCGTCTACAACAGGGGGATGTTCAGACGCCTCTTCCGCCTGAAACATTGATTTCAGCCCTTCATAGCCTGAGGCCGGGCCGCTGTAGACCTGGCCCCCGTCCTCGGCCACGACGATGCGCGTCATTGGCGTCAGGTCGCCATGCTTCACCGCCGCTCGCCACTGGTTGGGATCGCCCAGTCGAACCGTCTGGCCTTCGATCACGAAGGCGATGGAAATCGGCGAACCGGACAAGAAGACCCCCGTGAAGCAGCATGGACAGTCGCGCGAAGAGCGTAGTAAACCAAGCCCTTAATCCGCAACCGAGCGTATGGGGAGTTCGTTGCCCGTCAGCAAACTCTTTGCCTGCGCCGCCCTCGCGACCGCCGTCCTGCTGGCCGCGTGTGGCGACCGTGCAATGGGGGCCTTGTGCGCGCCGGACGGTGCCGCGTCTGCCCTTCGTCCCGCCGCCGATGTCGCCAAGGGGCCGATGCGGGTCTTCTGGGACGGGTCCGAAAGCATCGCCGGCTATGTCGATGGCGCGACCGACTCTGTGCGTCCGCTCGGGGATCTGCAGCCACTGCTGGCCAGTCACGCCCGCGGGGCCGGGGTTCAGTCGCAATGGCTGCGTTTCGGCGAACGGATCACGCCCCTGCCCTCCGGCTCCGGCCTAGCCTCCACCGGCTTCTATCGCTGCGGACAGCAGGCGAACTGCGACAATCAGGAAAGCCGGATCGACAGCGTCCTGACCCGTATCGCAGACCGCACGGGGCCCGGGCTGGACGTCGTCGTCACCGACCTGTGGCTGTCCAACACGGCGTTCCAGGGCAGCGCCGAGATCGCCCTGGGCCAGCCGATCCGCGCCCTGCTGGCCAAGGGAAAGTCGATCGGCGTGATCGGCCTGCGCGCGCCCTATGCCGGTCCCGTCTATGACGTGCCGGGCGTCGGCACGCATGCCGGGGCGCACGAACGGCCGCTGTTCATCCTTCTGGTCGGCAGCCGGACCGAGGTACTGGCCGCCTATCGCACCCTGTCCCGTTCCGGCAGCCCGGCCCTGAGCGGCGACCGCAGCAAGTTTGCCCTGTTCACGCCGGAACCCGCCACCGCCTGGCTCGGGGCCAGCGCCCCGGTCCAGACCACCGGCGACATCGCAGCCCAGCGCCTGATCGACGGCGATCAGTCCGAGGCCCTGCCCCAGGTCGGCGTCAGCCTGGACCAACTGCGCACCGGCCAGGCCAGCCTGCGCATCCCCGTTGTCGCCGATGCCCGCATCCTGCCGGGGGCCGTCTGGCGCGGGAAGCTGGGCGGCCAGACCCAGGTCTGGCGACGTGCGGGCGGTTGCGGTGCGGGAGCCTGGGAAAGCCAACCGGCCCTGTCCGGGGCCTGGCGTCCGGATGGACCGGACGGCGCGACCTTCACACTTGACGCCCGTTCCACCGCCGCCCTGGTCGCGGGCAGCGACTATCTGATCCAGGGTCAGCTGACGACGAACAACTTCACCGCCGCTCCGCCCGAGACCAAGTGGATGCGCGACTGGAGCGTCTCGCCCGACCGCGCCCGCGCCGTCTCGGCGGCCTCGCCCGCCTTCTTCCCCACGCTCAATCTTGCCGCTTTCGCCGAGCAGCTTGAGGCGGGCTTGCGCGAAACCACCCCGCCGCAGGGCTTGCCACTGGCCAGTCTGGCGGTTCTGGTGAGGGTTGAGCCCTGACACTTTCGATGCCTGCCCTTTTCTGGAGTTCTCGATGACCCGCAACTGGCTTCAGGCCCTCGCCGTCGTGCTGGTCACAGGCGTCATCGTTTTCGCCCTCGGCTGGGGTCTGCTGACCTGGCAAACGGCCAGCACACGCTTTCTCGAACCCGCCCCGATGACCACCAGCGCACCAGCGACGGTCGATCAGGGCAATGCGCTGGACGCCGCCCTTGATGGCGCGCTGGACGGTGGCGGCACCGTCACCACCAATGCCCTGGGCAACCAGATGGAAACCCAGCGCAAGCGTGCGGCCGACGGTCTCGTTGATGGCTTTATGAAGCTGATGATCATCACCACCGCCGTGGCCCTGGGCTGGACCTTGCTGGCCTGGAGCCAGGTATCGAAAGTGGGCCGTCCCGAGACCCAGCGCACGGCCCAGGGCGTCTGGCTGGTCGGCTATCTGGTCGTCACGGTCGCTGCGGCCATCCTGCTGTGGCTGACCTTCAACCGTCAGGGACCGGCGGTAGAGGCCACGGCCACGGCGACCGGCGGCTTCATCGCGGGGGGAATTATCCTGACCTGGCTCAGCTACTATGTCTCGACCGCCCTGGCCGCACCCGCCGTGCTGCGCGCCTCGGTGCCGATGGCCACTGTCCTCATTCCGATCGGCAGGAGCCGCTGATGGCCGTCAACATCCTGATCGGGGTCGGGGGCACCGGGGCCAAGGTCGTCGAATCGACCCTGCACGCCGCCGTCGCCGGTCTGGCGGGCGACAATCTGACCGTCGGCCTGGTCGATCAGGATGGCTCCAACGGCAATGTCGGGCGCACGGCCCAACTGCTAGCCACCATCGTCAGCGCTCGCGCTCTTTGGCGGAGTACCGGCGGCGCGCATGTGCTGGGCGGCAGTCCCCTGTTCGCCACCGACATCCAGTCCCTCTCGCCCGCCGAGGAAGTCTGGATCCCGCATCCGGACAAGGCCGCGTCGCTGGCCCGCATCTTCGACCGCGAATCCATGCCGACCGGCGAGCGCCAACTGTTCGACGGCCTGTTCGCGCAAGGCACCAGCGCCGCCGACACCGAACAGGACCTGCCGCTGGACGAGGGCTATCGCGGCCGTCCGCACATCGGGGCCGCGGTCATGGCCTCGCGCATCGAGGACGATATCGAATTCTGGGACAAGCTGACCACAGCTCTGGATGCCGCACGCGGTGCGACGGAGGTGCGCGTCCTGCTGGTCGGCTCGGTTTTCGGTGGCACGGGTGCAGCGGGCTTCCCGACCCTGGCCCGGTTGATCCGGCGTCGCCTGCCGCAGGGCGCGTCCAATGTTCACATCGGCGGCGTGCTGATGCTGCCCTATTTCGACTTCGACCCGCCGGGCCGCGACGGCGACGCCTCACGCGACAATGTCGCCCTGTCGGAGGAACTGGTCCTCCAGTCCAAGAGCGCCCTGAAACACTATTCCGACCTGCTGCGGGACGAGCCGATCTTCGACCAGCTGTATCTGGTCGGCTGGGACCGTCCGTTCGCTCTGGGCTATCACAGCCGCGGGGCCAATGGTCAGGCCAATCCGCCGCTGGCTCCGGAGCTGTTCGGGGCCCTGGCCGCCTGCCGCTTCTTCAATGCGGACCTGAAGGGTGTGTCCGGTCAGGTGCTGGCCAGCGCCCGCACCGCCGCCGACGCCCTGACCTGGTCCGACCTGCCTTCGCCCGACAATGACCCGGACGCGCCCTATCACAAGCTGGGGCAGTTGCTGCGTTTTGCCGTGGCCTGGAAGCACTGGGGCCCGCTGGTCAGCCGACCTCGCTCGGGCCTGTTCAAGGCGTTCCGTACCGATCCTTGGTATCGCCGCCAGCGCATCGACACGATCAAGTTCGACGCTACCCCTGCCGAGGCTGAGGTCGCCGCGCTGGACGCCTATTGCCGCTGGGTGCTGGGCTGGGCCGGGGGGATAGAGCTGCACGCCCGCCGTGCGCGCATCAACTTCGGCCTGTGGAACACCGACGCCTTCATCCGCCCAGGCGAGCGTCCGAACCTGCCGGTCCAGGTGCCCCGCGCCTTCGAGGGGGCCGACTACGATGACGCCTATGGCAGCATCGTCATGCCGGGCGAGACGGGCGAGGCCCCGCCGACCGCCGCCGATTTGATGGGCCGCCTGACGAACGAGACGGCTCCGGAGGTCAACCAGCGTGGCCTGGGCTGGTTCGTGTCGGCCCTGCACGCCTTTGCCGACGTTCAACCGCCCGCCGCGACGAGGACCTGAGATGCGTCACAGCGGACTGTACACCTACAACCTGCCGCCGATCATCACCGACGGCCCCTTGGCTGAGGCCAAGAAGGCCGGGGCCTGGACCCCGATCGATCATCTCGACAAGCTGGCCGACGCCCTGTTCATCGGCGAGAAACAGGCCGAACGCAGCGATGTGAAGAGCATCCCGGACCCCTGGGCCCAGATGCTGGTCTTCGATCGCGCCCTGTTCGATGCGTCCCACCCCCTGCACACGACCGTTCTGCCTCAGTGGCGCGCCCTGATCGCGACCATCGCCCTGATGCCCGAGTTCAGCGCGGCCTATACACTGACGGCTCAGCCCGTCGATCTGGAAGCCAGCCGCCGCAACAGCCTGTTCGCCCGCACCCTGCTAGACCTCGAGCCCGCGCGTGTTCTGGTGCCGGAACTGAGCTGGAAACGTCCCGTCGCCCTGATGATCCAGGAGCGCGGCGGGGCCGGGGCCTTCGCCTTCGGGCCCGGTCGCCCGTTGGGCTTCCTGACGCCGACCAGTCTGGTTGCCGCAGGCCGCGCGTCGGAGCAGGTGCGCTGTCCCGATGTGCCGTGGCTGAAGGACGGTTTGTCCGACCCGATCGACGCGGCCCTGTCGGAGCGTCAGTTCCGTATCCTGGCCGACTATATCCGCCAGATGTGGACGCGGCTTAGCGCCCGCGACGATCTGGAACCCCGGCTGCGTGGCGGTCTGGCCCAGGCCCTGGAGGCCTTCCATCGGGCCGCCAATGCAAAAGCCGCTCCCGAAGTGCGCGGCCTGAACCCGGCCACCATCGACCTGGCCTGGCCCAACGCGCTGCATGCCCAGGTGCTGGGCTCTACGTGGCAGTTCGACGGCACCAGCGTGCCCCCGACCGAGGCCGACGCGGCCATCGAGCTGTCGCCCCCGGCTCGCAGCCTGTTCAAGGGCGCGATCCTGGTCGATCCGGATCTGGCCGAGACCCTGGGCAAGCGCCCGGAATCCATCTCCGTCTGGGGTCGGCACAGCCTGGCCGACGCCATGCGGCCCGCCACCTTCGACATCATCCGCCAGGAGGCCGAGGCCGAAGGCTGGCTGGTCATCCGCCCGTCCGACCTGTTCACCGACAGCCTGATCACCCTGGACAGCCAGACGATCAACGAGGCACACCCCGCCGCCTTCCAGTCGGCCTTGCTGCCGCTGTCGCCGCTGGCCCTGATGCTGGTGCCCGGTCAGGGCCTGGCCGAGGCGCTGGATATGTCGCCAAGTTCCGGCGACGCCGTGGTCCGCCTGCGGCTACGGCTTCAATCCGGCCGTCCGCATGCGGTACGCCGCGATCTGCCCCGCGCGGACCAGAGCAAACAGGTGCTTCAGGTCCCGGACGACCTGGCCTTCTGGCCCAACTTCCAGGCTCCCGGCTGGCGCTGGACCTTCCTGCACTTCACCGCCAGCATCAACTACTACATGCGGCCCCGGTTCGCCGTCACCGCCGAGGTGATGGCCAGTCAGGTGCGCGGGGCCTCGCTGGATATGTCCGACCGCGCGCGTCGCATCCGGCTGTGGTCGGACTCCTCCACACTGGCGATCGACGACCTGTTCGGCTTCGTCCCGCCCGCCTCGGCGCTTCAGCCCGAGCGCATCTCAACCGTGCGCGGCACGACGGCTAATGGCCAGCAGGAGGTTCTGGTCGAACGCATCGGCTTCACCGCCACCGATCAGGGCGTGGCCGAGCTTCATCACCTCCCCGGCGGCGCGGATGCGGTCTTCTTCGCCCGCAAGACGGCAACTGGCGACTTCGTGCCCGCCGGCATGGCGCTGGTCCGGTTCGCCCAGACCCGATCCTCGGCGCTGGAGGCCAAGGTGGCCGTCGACTTCGGAACCACCAACACCGTGGTCTATACGGAGCGGAACGGCCTGCGCGAGCGGCTGGCGTTCCAGGACCGGATCGTCTTCCCGTTCGGCGTGCGCGCCAAACAGGCGCGGCGCCGCGAGGAGCTGGTCGGGCAGTATCTGGGCTTCTTCCCGCTGCAGAAGCACGAGACGCCCTTCCCCACCGTCGCCAAGCTGCGCGAGTTCCGCCCGGCCCTGCCGCCCGAGCTTCAGGCCCGCGTCCGCGAGGGTCGGATGCATCAGCATGGCTTTGCCGACAATGTCTTCTTCGTCCCGAACTTCGACGGCTTCATCGCGCGACAGGCCGATCTGGGCATGTCGGACAACATCTTCCGCGAATGGACCGGCGCGGGGCTGCTGAAGTTCCGGCTGAAGTGGGGCGAGACCCAGTCCGAACGGGCTCTGGCCACCCACTTCCTGCGCCAGATCATGATGATGTCAGCCGCCGAGCTGGTCGCAGAGGGCACCGATCCCCTGGCCATCGACTGGCGCTTCTCCTACCCGCAGGCCTTCAAGCCGTCGCAGCACCGCCAGCTGGAGAACGAGCTGCGCCGCAACTGGTCGTCCCTGTTCGGCCCGCCCGGCGACACCACCGCCAACGGCCGCCCGACCTTCCTGCGCAAGACCGAGGGGGCCGCGGCCGCCCATGTCTTCGTGACCCAGGGGGCCGAGAAGCTGATGCTGGTGCTCGACATCGGCGGCGGCACCACCGACATCGCCCTGTGGCGGGACGGCAAGCCATTCTGGCGCAACTCGTTCAAGGTCGCGGGCGGGGACTTCTTCACCGCCTATCTGGCCAACAATCCCGAGGTCCTGCGCAAGATCGACATGAGCGAGGTCTCGACCGGCCTCAGCGAGGGCGATCCGCTCAGCGCGGACGGTCGCCGCGATTTCGTCGAGCTGTATGTCAACAAGCCGGCCTTCGCCCAGCGGTTCGCCGACAACTTCGGCCTGCTGGCGTCCGAGCCTGCGGGTCTGGGCCTGCAACAGGTCGCCTCCGTCGCTCTGGGCGGGCTGATGTACTACGTCGGACTGGTGCTGGGGCAGTTGGTGGCCGATCCGAACTCGGGCCTGCGCCGGGCCGACCTGGACCGGCTGACCGTCGCCTTTGCCGGGCGCGGCTCGACCCTGTTCCGCCAGTTCCACACGGGCGGCGCGGACGACGAGCTGACCCAGCTTGTCCGCCTCGCCATCGCGGCGGCGGAATACAATCCGGCCGATGTCGCCATCCAGTTCCGCTTCTCCGGCCCGCACGAGGCCAAGCATGAGGTGGCGCAAGGCCTGCTGGTCGATCGCCGCGAGGACCCCAACGGCAACGAAAGCCGCCTGGCTGTCCTGGGCGAGGATATCGATGTGATGGTGGGGGGTGTGGAGACCCAGGCCCTGGCGACCGCGCCCCTGACGGCCCTGCAAAGCGCGACCGAGGTCGACCGCATCGAACTGGCCCACCTCAGCCGCTTCCTGATCGCCCTGCGCAAGCTGACCGACATCAACATCGACATCGAGCAGCGCGGGGCCCTGAACGACATCCGCGCCAAGGTTCGCCAGAGCCTGTCGGATACGCTGCACGACTTGGACGCCGACGCCTTCACCGACGAGGATGCCCAGCCGTTCGAGCCGCCCTTCATCACCGCCTTGCGCGAACTGGTGTCGATCATGGCCCTGCCCCTGATCGAGCGCGACCGCCGCATCGTCGTCAGGGATATCTGACCGTGGCCGGGGACCGACTGTGGGGCCTGGGCGGCAGGAAGAAGACTGGAGCCGAACCGCAGTATGAGCCATCGGACGGTTCGACTGCCGATGCCGCTGCAACTCTTCCGAGGCGCGACCCAAGCGACACCACAGATGGCGCAGTCACGCTGGAGACTCTGCACCGGCTGCTGTCCCGCCAGCAGCGCCAGATCGAGACCCTGTCCGCCGAGGTCGCCCAGTTGCGCCGGCGCATGGATGGAGCCCTCGCGCGCCCGCTAACCCACGACGATCAACCGCTCGAGCCCTTCCCCGATCAGACCGATGCGCGGGGTCCCGGCGATCTGGCGGAGGATTTCTTCGAACAGGCTCCGGCTCGACCGGCACGCAAACCCACGGCCCCGGTTACGGCTGCTTCACCCCCCTCACCCCGCCCATCGACCAGCCGCGCCTCCACCCTGTTCGCACCTGCGGCCACGGCCTCGACTGCCGACGCAGACCTGATCGCCCAGCGCAGCCGTTCGCCCGAATTCAAGGCGTTGCTGGTCGCCTATCAGGGGCTTCTGGACGGCGCTGGCGGCATGGCCGAGTTCCAGCGCGCCTATGGCCCCGACTTCGTGACCACCGGGCCCGGTGAGTCCTTACGTCCCACCGTTGGCGACGAGGAAGGCCGCTTATGGTTTATCCCGCTGGACGACCGGCCGTCGCTGGGTTTGCTGCTGCCGTCGGACGGGCCGATCCAGCAATGGGGCGAACTGTATCAGTTCGGCGGCGGCACACGCGCCCAGTCCGTCTTCGGCCGCGCCTTCGAGGTCGAGCCGGGCAATGTGCTGCAGCTCATGGAGCCCGCTTGGGTCCGCTTCGACGGCGACACCATCACGCTGGAAAAACGCGGGCGGTTGCGGGGGGCCTAGTCCGGCTCTCCGTCCCGAAACCGCCACTTCATCCCCAGCACCGCCGCCGCCATGACCAGAGCGCAGGCATTGGCGACGATGATCGGCCAGGCCGTGGTCATCACACCATAGACGGTCCACAGCACGAAACACGTCACGGTCAGGGAATAGGTTTTCAGCGACACATTCGAAGCGTCGCGCTCCTTCCAGATCTTGATCATCTGGGGTGCGAAACTGGTGATCGAACACAGGGCCGCAGCGGTGCCCACGATATTGGCGACGAGGTCGCTCATGCCTTGGCCCTGGAGCCAGCCTTGCCCGAAGGAGAGGCCTTGGCGGGTTGCTCGGCCTCAATGTCGCTGGCCCGCTTGGCCGGCTTGCCCTTGATTGCCCGTGCTGGCTTGCCTTGATGCACTGCGATTCCGCGCGCTTCCACCTCAGCCAGGATGGCGTCCAGTTCCCGCTCGGTCAGGTGCTCGATACCGATGAAGCGGGCATCCGCCTGTTTCACCGCGAAGACCAGCTCGTCCAGCTTGGCCTGCATCGCCGCGCCATCGCGGTTCTGGGTATTCTGGATCAGGAACACCATCAGGAAGGTGACGATGGTCGTGCCGGTATTGATCACCAGCTGCCACGTCTCGCTGAACTTGAAGATCGGGCCACTGACGGCCCAAACAAGGACCACCGCCAGGCAGGCGATGAAGGTCCACGGCTTGCCCGCCACTTTGGCGGTCAGGGTCGCGAACCGGACGAACAGCTTTTCCATGACGGCCTAACCGCTTCGCTTGGGCGCGGTTCCGGTCAGTATGCACAAGCGCCAATCTATCCAGAGAGTACCGGACTTATCCAACCTGTCGCGGCAGGATTATCCAGACTTGTCCAAGCCCTTTATTCTTGCTGCGAGACCATTCCCGGTGCCCGCCGCGCCTGCGTCTTCTGCTCGAAAGCATGGCCCAGCGACAGGATGCGGGCATCCTCCCACTTGCCGCCTATGAAGCTGATCCCCACCGGCATGCCGCGGTCGAGGCCCATGGGCACGGTCAGGTGCGGATAACCGGCGACGGCGGCCAGGCGGCTGGCCGAGCCCTGCATGTCGTCCTCGTCCTCCGGGTCGTTGGTCCAGGCGCGCGAGGTTGTCGGCGCGATCAGGGCGACGACGCGGTGGTCCGCCATCATCCGGTCGATGCCGTCCGGCCCGGCGGCCTGCAACGACTTGGCCCGCGCCTCGACATAGGCCGGATCGGTCAGGCCGCCTGTGGCCTCGGCCCGCTCGAACAGGTCCTGACCAAACAGCACGGTCTCGCGCGGCTCGGCGGCATTGAAGGCGATGACGTCGGCCAGGGTGCGCGTCGGCACCTGCTGCGGATCGGTCGAGGCCAGATACAGGTTCAAGTCGTGCTTCAGCTCGGTCAGCAGGACGGTCAGCTCCCAGCCGCCGATCTGGCGGAACTGGGCCGGGGGCTCCGTGATCTCGACGATCTCCGCCCCCGCCTCGCGCATGGCCTGCAACGACCGCTCGAAGGCGGCGCGGGTCTCTTCGGAATAGGAGGGCAAGAGGAAAGACATCACCCCGATCCGCGCGCCGTTCAGGGACCCGGCGTCCAGGGCGGCGCGATAGTCGACCTTGCGCGCATCGGCCTCGGCCGTCGCGGGGTCCAGCGGATCGGACCCGGCGATGACCCCCAGCACGATGGCCGCGTCCTCGACCGTCGTGGTCATCGGGCCGGCCGTGTCCTGAGAATGGCTGATGGGCACGATGTGCGTCCGACTGACCAGACCCACGGTCGGCTTGAAGCCCACGATGCCGTTGACCGAGGCCGGACAGGTGATCGAGCCGTCCGTCTCTGTGCCTATGGCCAGTTCAGCCAGTCCAGTCGCCACGGCGACGGCACTGCCGGCCGACGAACCGCATGGCGTTCGCTCAAAGTCATAAGGGTTGCGCGTCTGTCCTCCGACCGCGCTCCAGCCGCTGATTGAATCCGAAGAGCGAATGTTGGCCCATTCAGACAGATTGGCCTTGCCAAGCAGAATGGCCTGCGTGGCTCTCAGACGCGCAACGATGGGCGCATCCCGACCGGGAGCGTTATTCACAAGAGCCAGAGAGCCCGCCGTCGTCGGCATGTCCGCCGTCTCGATATTGTCCTTCAGCACAATCGTGCGGCCACTGATTTCTGACAAAGGAGCACCCGGTCGGGACACCAGAGTGCTGCCCGCCGTCATAGGCTGAAGCACCTGCGGATGGTTCCACTGGATCATGCTCCGCCTCGTCTCGTCATAGGCCCTGAACTGACGCATGATGTTGTCTGCGGTGATCGGCGGGCGCAGCGGAATGCTCATGACTTGCCGTCGAGTGACCTCTACCTGAGGACTCGCGCCGCCAGCCTGATCCGACGTTTCTAGCTGGATGCAAGGAAACGGTGCATCTGCCCGCCCTTCACGCGCCAGGTCACGTGCGATGGACCGAACGATCTCGACGGGAAGCTGTTCTCTTGAAAGGCAGCCCTGTTCAACCGCGTCCTGTCGTGTCGTCGGTGTGGTCTGCGGGCTTTGCTGAGCTATAGACGCTGTCGCCGAGAGCACAACAAACGACACGCCCCACATCCATCTGCCGTATCGCTTCATCATCCCCACCATTTTCTTCGTCTCCGACCTTAACCAAAGTGCGGCAGCGAGCGGATCAGTCCGAGTTCGCCGCCCGCTCGCCAATCGTGCGGTCGAAGAAATCCAGATAGGTCCGCCATTGCTGCAGCTGTCGTTCATTGCCGCGAATGCCGTGGCGCTGGCCGGGATACAGCATCATTTCGAACGGCACGCTCTTGGCCTGGAGGGCGTCGATCACGCGGGTGGCGTTTTCGAAGATGACATTGTCGTCCGCCATGCCGTGCAGCAGCAGCAGCCGACCCGTCGACTGGTCGAGCTGATCAACCACGTCCGACGCCGCATAGCCCTCGGCATTGGCTTCCGGCGTCGACATGAACCGCTCGGTATAGTGGGTGTCGTACAGGCTCCAGTCGGTGACCGGGGCGCCGGAAATCGCCGACGTCAGCCCCATTTCTGGCTCCGTCAGCATGTGCAGGGTCATGAAGCCGCCGTAGCTCCAGCCCATGGCCGAGATCCGGTCAGCATCCACGAACGGCAGCGATCTCAGATAGTTGGCACCCAGTACCTGATCCTCGATCTCGGGCTGGCCCATCTTCAGATACAGCGCCTGTTTGAACGCCGTGGAGCGGTCGCCCTCGCCTCGGTTGTCCAGGCGGAAGACGATATAGCCCGCCTCGGTCAGCAGCTGGTTGGTCGCCGACTGCCAGCCGCGACGGACGCCGCCGCCTGACGGCCCGCCATAGACCTGCATAACGACCGGATAGGTCTTCGTCGGATCGAAGCCCGGCGGTGTGGTCATCTGCCAGACCAGGGTCTCGCCGTGGCTTTCCAGTTCGCCGAAGGTGACCTGACCGCGGCGGGAAACATAGGGGAAATAAGGATGGCTCTCGTCCAGCCGGTTCTCCTCGATCCAGCGCACGAAGGTGCCGTCGGCGCGGTACAGCCCCGACTGCGCCGGCGTGTTCAGGTCGGTGTAGTTGCCGACATAGGCCGTGCCCGTCCGGTTCATCGATGCGCCCCACCAGCCGCCAGCGGGCGTCACGGCGACCGGCGTCACCGTGCGGCGCAGGGAGGCGCGGAACATCTGCTGTTCGATCGGCAGTTCGCGCCCATCGCGCATGGAGGCGGTGAAGAAGACTTCACCCGTCGTCTGATTGACGCCGTTCAACCCCTTGATGGGATAGGCCCCGCGCGTGATCGCGCGCAGGCGACGGCCTTCGCGGTTGTAGAGATACAGATGCCGCCAGCCGGTCTCTTCCGACGACCAGATGAAGGTCCCGTCCTCCAGCGCGCGGAAATCGTTGGTCAGGGGCACCCAGGCGTCGGAGCGCTGGGTCACGATCACGCGCGAGGCCCCTGTGGCCGGATCGACGCTGAGCAGGTCCAGCCGCTTCTGATCGCGCGACTGGCGCTGGACGTAGAGCGTCCGCCCGTCCGCCGACCAGTTCACCCGCGCCAGATAGATGTCGGTGTTGGTGCCCAGATCGACCTTGGTCCGCTGCCCGCTCTGACGGTCCTGCACATACAGTTCGACCACGGCATTGGGGCGGCCGGCGCGGGGATAGCGCTGCTCGATCACGCTGGCCCCGCCGCCGGTGATGTCCAGCCGGGGTACGACATCGACGGTGGATTCCTCGGTGCGTTGCAGGGCGATGTAGCGTTCGTCCGGGCTCCACCAGTAGCCGGTGTCGCGGTCCATCTCCTCCTGGGCGATGAATTCGGCGGTGGCCCAGGTGATCAGGCCGTCGCCGTCGGTCGTGACCTCGGCCTCGGTGCCTGCTGCCAGGTCATAGACGACCAGATCCTGATCCCGGACCCAGGAGACGAAATTGCCCTTGGGCGAGACCTTGGCGTCGATCTCGTCCGCTTCGGTTTCGGTCAGGCGGCGGACATTGCCTCCGGCCCGCTCAGCCAGGAAGACGTCGCCTTCCAGCGGGGCCAGGATGTAGCGCCCCTGTTCGTCCCAAGAGTATTCGACCACACCGCGCTGGCTGATGCGCATGCGCTCGCGCCGCGCCTTCTCGGCCTCGGACAATTCGCCGGCGTCCGGCACCAGGGCCCGCGCGTCGATCAGCTTGAACGGCTCGCCCTCGCCCGTCGGGGCGGCCCACAGGTCCAGAACATCCACATCGTCCTCACGCGAGCGCAGGAAGGCGACCAGCTCTCCATCAGGCGACAGCGACACGCCCCGCGCCACAGGCCCGGACAATGAGGGATTGGCGAACACCCGCTCGGGCGTAAGAACGGCCGGATCGGCGCTCTGGGCCAAGGCGGCAGTGAAGGGGGCTTGGGCGGCCAGGAACAGGGCGGAGGCGAGAAGATGTTTGCGCATGGGCCGGGACGCTAAAGAGGGATTCTGCCCCCGTCACCCCCTGTCCGGCATCAATCGGCCATTCCCACGGATGATCTGCGCAGGCATCCTGTCGCCATGACCGAATCCGATGGCCGCTGCGGCTGGTGCGGCACCGACCCGCTGTATGTCGCCTACCACGACACCGAATGGGGCGTGCCGGAGTATGACGCCCGCGCCCTGTGGGAAAAGCTGGTGCTGGACGGGTTTCAGGCGGGCTTGGCCTGGATCACCATCCTGCGAAAGCGAGACGGTATCCGCGACGCCTTCGACAATTTCGATCCGGAGATCGTGGCCCGCTATGGCGAGGCCGACATCCAGCGCCTGCTGGGCGACCCGCGCATCATCCGCTCGCGCGCCAAGATCAACAGCGCGATCAAGGGGGCGCAGATCTGGCTGAAGATGCGCGACGAGGGCGAGGATTTTTCCGCCTGGCTGTGGTCCTTCGTCGACGGCCAGCCCATCCGGAATGCCTGGCCCGACTATCGCGACGGGCCGACCCAGACGCCGCAATCCGTCGCCATGACCAAGGCGTTGAAGGCACGGGGCTTCACCTTCTGCGGGCCGGTCATCGTCTATGCCTTCATGCAGGCCGTGGGCATGGTCAACGATCATCAGACCAGCTGCTTTCGCCACGCCCAAGTTCGTGCGATGGCGCGGCCATGACTGCGGTTCGCAACATCCCCTCCCTGTCGCTGGAGACCGACCTGTCGCGCGCGGTCGGTGGCCTGGTCTGCGGCGTGGACGAGGCGGGTCGCGGCCCCTGGGCCGGGCCGGTGTCGGCGGCCGCTGTCATTCTGAACCCCGACGACCTGCCGCCCGGCATCGACGATTCCAAGGCCCTGACGGAAAAACGCCGGTTCGAGATGGAGCCTGTGATCAAGGCCCGCGCCCTAGCTTGGGGCGTCGGCTTCGCCTCGGTGGAGGAGATCGCGGAACTGAACATCCTGCACGCGACCGGCCTGGCCATGTGCCGGGCCATCGAGGCGATGTCACTCCAACCCGTGGCGGCATTGGTGGACGGCAACTACCGCTTCAAATTGCCCTGCGAAGTCGAGACGGTCATCAAAGGCGACAGCCTCTCCCTATCCATTGCAGCAGCTTCCATCCTGGCCAAGACGGCACGGGATCGGCTGATGATTGATCTCGATGCGCAATATCCCGGCTACGGCTTTGCCGGACACAAGGGCTACAACGCCCCGATCCATTCCAAAGCCTTGCGTACCCTCGGCCCCTGCCCGGCGCATCGCCGCAGCTGGGCCCCGATCCGGGCCTTGCTGAAGGCGGAGGCCTAGAGCGACAGGCCGCTGCCCGCCAGAGCCCCAGCCAGCGCCGCAATCATGCCGCCCAAGGCGACGATGGCCCAGGTCTGGGCGCGGTCGTAGGGATCGGCCTGCGGATGGACCGCCGCCTTTGCGACTGGACGGCGACCAAAGGTCTGCGCCTCCCGATGACGCATGGCGTCGAAAGCATCGGCGGGTTGGTTCAAGGGGGTGCGCTGCTGTTCCATGTCGGTTTAACGACAATATGGAACGCCGGTTCCCGACATAGCGCCTCAGGCCGCGTCGGCCAGCTTCAGAGGCCGATCGCCGACCACGAACAGATACTCCACATTCCTCAGCCGCCCCACGGTCCCAACCTTCTCGCCCTTGGGATTATGGATGCCGATGCGGGCCCCGACATAGCGGGGGTGCTGGATTTCGATGACCTGCACCTCGCCGCGCGCCGACAGCATCTCGACCAGCTGATCGCGCGACAGATAGCCCTCGTCGTTGAACGACACGACCAGGTTGGGGGTCTTCACCCCGTCGATGACGGCCTTCAGGGCGGGGGCGATGCCGGGGCGGCTGTTGAAGGCGCTCTTGCGCGTGCGCACGTCGATCCGCTTGTTGGCGACACCATAGGTTTCGGGCTTGTCCCACAGCACCAGGCTTTCCCAGCAGTGGTAGTTGCCCAGATAGGAATGCTGATTATACGGCGGGTCCAGATAGACGAGATCCGCCTCGACCTCAGGGGCCAGCTCGACCGCGTCACGCTGCGTCGCCCGGCAAGGCCCCGCCGCCACGCCCGGAAGAACATCGGGCATCCGCAGTTCCAGCGGTTTCAACGCCCGCGCGGCCCAGGCCTTCATATAGGCCATCTGCACCCCGGCGGTGGAATCGACCCGGTCCGCAGCCTCCATCAAACTGACCAGGGCGATCGCTTCCAGTTCGGGCTCCAGGGCCATGGACGCGATCCGGTCGCGCATGGCATCGATCCGCGCACCGTTCTCGGGCGTGAAATAGCGGGCATCCTCGCAGAAGGCGCGGGTGAACCATCCCGCCCGGGGCGTCACCGTCCGCAACTCGGCCAGCACCGTCTCGGCCTTCGTCTCCCACCGCTCGCGATCCGCCTGCACATAGGCGGTGGCCAAGACATGTGCATAGGCGTTGACGTCATTGGACCAGACGCGGAAGCCCTGCTTTTTCAGCACATGGCCGACCCGCGCCGTGCCGGAGAACAGATCGCACACCAGCCCCCCGTCGGGCAGCCGACCACTGACCGCCGTGGCGATCTGGGTCAGCAACGCCCGCTTGGAACCGATGTATTTGATCATGCCGATCCTCGTAGGATCAGGCGCGCGACTTGCCGCCCTTCGCCGGAGCATGGGCCAGTCGCAGCAGATTCGCAGCCCCCGGCGCACCGAAGGGCGTCCCGGCCAGGATCAGCACCCTCTGACCTGCTTTCGCCAACCCATAGGTCATGGCGCTCTTGACCGCATCCTCGGTGACGTCTTCCAGACTGGTCGGCTCCTTGCCGAGCCGCGTCTCCAGCCCCCAGACCAGGGCGAGACGGCGAGCCGTGTCCGGATTGGGCGTCAGGGCCAGCACCGGCAGCAACGGCCGCTCGCGAGCCATCCGCCGGGCCGTCCCGCCCAGGGTCGTGAACACCACGATACAGGCCGTCGATTGAGCCTGAGCCGCCTTGCCCGCCGCCGCGACCAGGGCGTCGGCGTCGATATCGTCCATGCCGGCGTGTTCGGCATCCATCAGGCTGGGCCACAGGGGATCACTCTCCACCCGCTCGATGATCCGGCTCATCACCGCCACCGATTCCAGGGGGTACTGGCCCGACGCGGTTTCGGCCGACAGCATCAGGGCATCGGCCCCCTCATAGGCGGCATTGGCCACGTCGGAGGCCTCGGCGCGCGTCGGCGCGGGCGAGGCCGTCATGCTTTCCAGCATCTGGGTCGCCACGATCACCGGCACGCCGCGCTGGCGGGCGGCGCGGATGATCATCTTCTGGGCCACTGGCACCTCTTCGGGCTCCAGCTCGACACCCAGATCGCCGCGCGCGACCATCACGCCGTCGCAATAATCCAGAATGCTGTCCAACTGAGCCAGGGCCTGGGGCTTTTCGATCTTGGCCAGACAGGCCGCCTTGCCGGCGACCAGCCGCTTCAACTCGGCCATGTCCTCGGCCTTCTGGACAAAGCTCAGCGCCACCCAATCCACGCCGATGCGCAGGGCGAAGGCCAGATCTTCACGGTCCTTGGGCGTCAGGGCCGAAACCGGCACGACCGCCTCGGGCACGGCCACGCCCTTGCGATCCGACAGTTTGGAGCCGCTTTCGACCGTCACATCGGCCCATTCATCCGTGCGCTCGCCCACACGCAAACGCACCCGCCCGTCGTCGAGCAACAGCAGCATGCCGGTCCGCAGGGCCTTAAAGATTTCCGGATGCGGCATCTCCACCCGCGTGGCGTCGCCTGGGGTGGGATCCAGGTCGAACCGCATCTTGTGGCCCTGCTTGACGTCAATCTCGACCTCAGCAAACCGGCCCAACCGCAGCTTCGGTCCTTGCAGATCGGCCAGCACGCCCAGCGGCCGTTTCAGCGCCATTTCCGCCCCCCGCACGGCCTTCAGCGCCGCCGCATGATCCTCATGCGTGCCGTGGCTGAAGTTCAGACGAAACACGTCCACCCCGGCCTGGGCCAGGGCCTTGACCGTGCCGGGCGCGCGGCTGGCTGGTCCCAGGGTGGCGACGATGCGGGCGCGGCGAGCTCTGATCATCGAATATCCATGCGGGCGAAAGGGATGATGCCCTCTTGTGCCCACGAAACGCGCTGCGGTTAAGCCGCGATCGCCGCGCGAAACACGAAGTTATGCGCTATGGACAGGCCAAACGGCCTTTCGAGGCCTCACACGGAGCGCCGATCATGGCCGGACTGAAGGACAAGCGCGGCTTCATCGACAAGGACCGGCTGGACCTGTCCGAGCGTCAGGCCGTCGAATACTGGATGAAGCGCTGGGGCGTGACGCGCGACCAGATCACCGCAGCCCACCGCAAGGCCGGCCGCATGGTCAAGGACATCGCCGCCGAACTGGGTAAGAAGCGCTGAATAGATCAGCCGATGGTGCGAGCGGCGGGGGTCGAACCCGCAAGACCGAAGCCGACAGATTTTAAGTCTGTTGCGTCTACCAATTTCGCCACGCTCGCAGGCGCAATGGCCTTAGCAGCGCCGGGCCACTTGGGCCATGCGATATCCTTCTTACGGCGCGGTGGCTGGCGCGGCCGCCCGAAAATCCACATCCGAGTTGGCCAGCAGCCACAGGAAGGCGGCCCAGGCGGCGACGTTCTGGGTCATGGCCTCCGGATCGATCCGGTCCAGCACGTCGTCGGCTGTGTGGTGGGTGTCGAAATAGTCCGTACCGTCCTGGTTCAGGCGGAAGGCGGGCACGCCCAGAGCGACCGTCGGGCCGGTATCCGGCCCGCCGCCCGTCGCCGGGGCCGGATCGAACAGAACGCCCAGCGGCGTCAGCACGCCTTGCGCCGCGCGCCGGAAATCGGTGTCCGCTGCGCCTGCGGGCAGGGCCAGGCTGTAGATCGGGCCGGCACCGAAGTCGCTTTCGGAAATGGCGACATGGTTCACCATCTGATCGCGTCGGGTCTCGGCATAGTGACGGGCCCCGGCCAGGCCCTGGGCGGGCGGCGGCTGGCTGACCTCTTCGGAACCCCACCAGACGACGCGGATGGTCCGGCGGGGCTTGCGCGGCATGTCCTCGATCAGCTTCAGGGCGGCGGCCGTGATGGCCACGCCTGCGCCGTCGTCGATGGCCCCGGTCCCCAGATCCCAGCTGTCCAGATGGCCGCCGACGACGATGACTTCGTCAGCATCCGGGCCCGAGCCGCGCACTTCGCCCACCACGTTCTGGCTGACACTGTCGGCGGTGAAACCGGCGGTGGAGAACAGGCGGATGCGCAGCGGTTCGTCGGACAGTCGCCCGATCCGGCGCAGTTGGTCCGCATCCGGCGGGCTCATGGCAAAGGCGGGGATGGTGCCCTCGCCTACCCGCGTCGCGCCCGTGTGGGCAAAGCGATGGTCGTGCGTGCCCAGCGACCGCAGCACATAGCCGATGGCCCCGCGCCGGGCCGCCTCGGTCGGGCCTGCGCCGCGGATGGGTGAGGTCGCGCCATAGCCGCGACCGTCCTGGGCCTGGACCGTGTCCTGAAGCACGATGGCAATCTTGCCGTTCAACGAGCCCTCGGGCTGATCCAGCAACTGCTGATAGGTCTCGAAGATGGCCGCTTCGCCCTCGATGCCTTCCGCCGGGGTGGCGATGGACCCGCCCAGCGAGACGATATTCAGAGGCTGGGCGAAGGGCCCGACGATCTCCACCCTCGCCTCGCCCCGTGTCCACAGGGCCAGGGGAAACTGCTCGATGGAGACGTTGTCGAAGCCCATTTCGCGGAACTTGTCCGCCCCCCAGCGCGCCGAGGCCTGCTCCGAGGCCGAGCCTGCGAGCCGAGGCCCGAACCGCGTTGTCAGCTCCGAGACCAGATCATAGGCGACATTGCTGTCCAGCGCCCGGTCGCGCAGCTGCTCGGCCTCGCGGATGGTGCGCGCGTCCTGCGCCAGGGCTGGGGCGACGGACAGACCAAAAGCAAGCGCACTGGCGCAGAGAAGGCGGGCGGACAGGCGCATGACGGCTCCGGGAGACTCAGGAAAGCAGAGCGAACCGTAGCGGGCACCTCGTACCGCGGGAAGCGACTATCGCGACCTAGGCCTCTTCGCCCTTGACCCAAGCCTCGACCGGCCCTTGCAGCTTAACTGTCAGAGCCTTGCCGCGGCGATCCACGCGATTGCCGACAGCCAGGCGGACCCAGCCTTCGGAGATGCAGTATTCCTCGACATTGGTCTTTTCCTCGCCCTTGAACCGGACGCCGATGCCCTTGGCCAGCAGATCGGCATCGTGGAACGGGCTGTCGGGATCGACGGACAGGCGGTCGGGAAGGTCGGTCATGGGATTACGCTCGGGCAAGACATCAGGCTGCGGGCTTTAGCGGACGCATCCCCCATCGCCAAGGCCGGTTGAAACCTCGGCGTCGCTGCTTAGTTAAACGGCTCCTTCGAAACGGAGCCTTGCCATGACCGACCAAGCCACGATCACCGTCGATGGGAACACCATCCCCCTGCTCGGCTTCGGCACCTGGCAACTGGAGCCCGCTGACGCGCGGCGCATGGTGGCCGAGGCCCTGAGGATCGGATACCGCCACATCGACACGGCCTGGATCTACAAGAACGAGGCGGCGGTCGGCGACGGCATTCGCGACGCGATCGAAGCGGGCCACGTCGCGCGCGAGGACATCTGGCTGACAACCAAGATCTGGGTCGAGCATTTCGACCACGCCGGCCTGCTGAAACAGGCCAAGGAATCGGCCACCAGCCTGGGCTTCACTCCCGACCTGCTGCTGCTCCACTGGCCCAAGACCACGCCGCCGTTTGCCGAGACGATCGGTGCGCTGAACGAAGCCAAGGACAAGGGCTTCACCCGCAACATCGGCCTGTCCAACTTCCCCTCGGCCCAGTTCCGCGAAGCGCAGGCGATATCGAAGGCACGCCTGATCACCAACCAGGTCGAATACCATCCCTACCTCAAGCTGACGCAACTGCTGGAAACGGCCCGGGAGCTGGGGTCGTCCATCACCGCTTGGTCCCCGCTGGCCCAGGGCAATGTGGCCGACGACCCGACGCTGAAGGAAATCGGCGACCATCACGGCAAGTCCGCCGCCCAGGTCACCCTGCGCTGGCTGATCCAGCAGGACGTCATCGCCATCCCGCGCACGACCAAGGTGCATAGGGCGCAAGAGAGCTTCGACATCTTCGACTTCGCCCTGACCGAAGAGGACATGGACCGCATCCACGCTCTGGCCCGGCCCGACGGGCGCCTGGGCGACTGGCTGGACAAGGCCTTTGAATGGGACCACGAATGGTGATCAGGCCCGCGCAGACGGGCCGATAGGGCAAGGCAACGTCATCGCTCCATCACCTTATGGGGGAGCGGCTCAAGGGAGCGGCACATGGGTTCTGTGCATGGTTTTCCGGTCGTCGATCCCGCAGACGCGGCGGTCGGTGCCCGATTGAAGCACTGGCGGGAGCGACGGGGGCTGAGCGTGGAAGACCTGGCACGGCTGATGGACATGACGCCCGAGGAGCAGCGCCGCATCGAGGCGGGCCGGGCTCATCTGAACAGCCTACGGATCGGCACGGCGATCAGCGCCCTTCGCCTGCCGCTCTGGGCGCTGACGTCGGACACGCGGGCCTACTGACCATGCCGTGGAGACGCTCTCAGGTCTGGCGAGGTTTCAAGGCTGGATGGCGCGATGGCCGGGGCGACCCGGCCGCCGTCAAGGCCGGAGCGGCACTGGGCTTCATCGCAGGGCTCGCGTTCTGCCTGGGACTAGTCCTGTCATGAAGACCCTATGGCGCGGCGTGTTCGCCCTGGTCGGCCTGTTCGCGCTCGTTGTTCAGTACGCATTGATGATCGGCGCAGACCCGGGCCGTATCGCTGCCCTCACCCTGAATTTCTTCAGCTTCTTCACCATCCTGACCAATGTTCTGGTGATGCTGGCGATGCTGCTGCCGGTAGTCGCGAGCCGCACCGGGGCTGGACGGGCGATGGCGTCACCCGGCGTGAGGGCGGCAGTGACCATGTATGCCGTTGTCGTCGGGCTGGTGTATCACTTCCTGCTGCATGCCACCTGGGCTCCGCAGGGCTGGCTGTATGTGGTCAACATACTGCTGCACTACGTCATGCCCAGCGCCATGCTGATCGACTGGCTGGCCTTCGTGCCGCGTGGACAGCTGACGTGGCGGGACCCGGCGCGGTGGTTGCTGTTTCCCCTGGCCTATGGCGGCTGGACCTTGGTTCACGGTTTTGCCTCCGACTGGTGGCCGTACTGGTTCGTCGACGTCAGTGAACTGGGCCTGGCCCGGACTGCCGCCTATTTCGGCGGACTGCTGATCTTCTTCCTGATGGTTGGCCTTTTGGTCGTGGCGATCGACCGCAGCCTACCGTCAGGTGACAGGACGCCCGTGTCCGCCTAATCCACCAGCATGGCCTATAAATCCCTGCGCGACTTCATGGCGATGCTCGAAGCCGAGGGCGAACTGGTTCGCGTGTCCGAGCCGGTCTCCACCCACCTCGAGATGACCGAGATCCAGACCCGCCTGCTGCGCAACGGCGGGCCGGCGGTGCTGTTCGAAAAGCCGGTCATGCCGGACGGCTCGATCAGCCCCATCCCTTGCCTTGCCAATCTGTTCGGTACGGTGAAGCGCGTGGCCATGGGCGTGACCATGGAGAAGAAGGTTCGCACCACCGCGGCCGAACTGCGAGAGGTCGGCGAACTGCTGGCCTTCCTGCGCAACCCGACCCCGCCGCGCGGCCTGTCGGACGCCATGGAAATGCTGCCGCTGGCCCAGACCGTCATGTCGATGCGGCCAAAGGTGGTGAAGAAGGCCCCGGTGCAGGAGGTCGTGCTGAAGGGTGAACAGATCGATTTGACTGCCCTGCCCGTCCAGGGCTGCTGGCCGGGCGAGCCGGCACCGCTGATCACCTGGGGTCTCGTCGTCACCAAGGGCCCGAGCGACGACCGGGAGGACGACTTCAACCTGGGCATCTATCGCATGCAGGTGCTGGGCAAGGACAAGGCCATCATGCGCTGGCTGGCCCATCGCGGCGGGGCCCAGCACTATGCCCGGCACAAGAAGGCCGGAAAGCGCGACCCCCTACCCTGCGCCGTTGTTCTGGGGGCCGATCCGGGCACCATACTGGCGGCGGTGACCCCGGTCCCGGACACCTTGTCGGAATATCAGTTCGCGGGCCTGCTGCGTGGACAGAAGGCCGAGCTGGTGCCCTGCAAGACCGTGCCGCTGATGGTACCTGCCAACGCCGAGATCGTGCTGGAAGGCCATGTCCTGCTGGACGAGCATGCGCCCGAGGGCCCGTACGGCGACCACACCGGCTATTACAACTCGGTCGAGACTTTCCCGGTCTTCCAGGTGACGGCCATCACCATGCGGCGCGACCCCATCTATCTGACCACCTTCACCGGTCGCCCGCCGGACGAGCCTTCTGTCCTCGGCGAGGCGCTGAACGAGGTGTTCATTCCCCTGCTGCGCGCGCAGTTCCCCGAGATCACCGACTTCTGGCTGCCGCCCGAGGGGTGCTCCTACCGCATCGCCGTGGTGTCGATGAAGAAGGCCTATCCCGGCCATGCCAAGCGGGTCATGCTGGGCGTCTGGAGCTATCTGCGCCAGTTCATGTACACCAAATGGGTCATCGTCGTGGACGACGACATCGACGCCCGCGACTGGAAGCAGGTCATGTGGGCCATCTCCACCAAGATGGACCCGGCGCGCGACATCACCCTGATCGAGAACACCCCGATCGACTATCTGGACTTCGCCAGTCCCGAGAGCGGTCTGGGCTCCAAGATCGGACTGGATGCCACTGACAAGTGGGAGCCGGAAACCAAGCGCGAGTGGGGTGAGGAGATCCGAATGGACAACGACGTCGTGGCCCGTGTGACAGAAATGTGGGGCCGTCTTGGCCTGCCCGGCGACCAATCACCGATATGGAAATGACACAGTTGCGAAATTGTGTCCGAAACCCGCTTCACATGTGACGGAAATGTAATCTAGGGTCCGGCAACGCCGTCATTCAGTTTAGGGTTACGAGATGAAATTGCTGCTTGTTGCCACGCTTGCACTGGCCACCGCCATGCCCGTCGTTACCACCGCCACAATAGCCGATGCCCAGGTAATGGTGGGTCGCGGAGCGAGTTCACGCGATCGCCCAAATCTTACGGAGCGTCGCGAAGCTTCGTTGATGGAGGCCGAGGATCGTGTTGCTGAACTCGACAGCAAGATTGCCGAACTCAAGGCCGTCGAAGAGCAAACGGGAACCCTGACAGACTCCCAGCGGCGTCAACTCGCCCAGCACGAAGGCCGAAGGGCCGCAGCCCAACGCGATGTAGATCGCCTGCTGACACTTTTGAACCGCTGATCCAGTTCCGTCTCGGCCCCTGGCCGCTCGCTCTATGCAGAGTAAAGGGCCTGGGGGCCAGATGAGCGCATTCGAGTTCTTTTTCAGCTTCTACGGCCTTCTGCTGGGCCTGTCGGTTGCCGAGCTGGTCGGGGGTCTCGCGCGCATCCTGCATGAGCGGCATCGCGTCCGCTTCGGTTGGCTGACGCCGCTTCTGGCCGTGTTCGTCGCCATCGACCTGGCAACCTTCTGGAACCAGGCCTGGGTGTTCTTTCGCGGAGCCCCCTTCAACCCGGTGCTGCTGCTGGTTGGCCTGGTCGTCGCCGCAACCTTCTACATCGCGGCCAGTGTGACCTTTCCCCGAGTCAGCGCGGAGGGGGTAAAGACGCGCATTGATCTGGACGAACATTTCTGGGCTCACAGGCAACTGGTATTCGGCTGCGTCCTGGCTGCCAACGCCATCGTCTGGATTTTGCTGGGGTTTCTGGCCTTGGCTGATCCGAGTTGGGCCGCCGTCTGGTCCATCAGACTGATCATAGGCGTGGGCATTTTTGCAGTATCCACCGGCGTCGCCGCCTTTGCCCCACAGCGAAAGGTGGTCATTGCGGCCCTTATTGTGGTCCTGGCCTATACGATGTGGAACATGACGCGAGCAGCACACATGCTGTTTGCTTCAGGCGGGTGGTCACCAGCCTTTGGTGGCTAAGTACGGCCCAGGGCAGCCATATCCTCGCTGACGAACGGGTATCCAGCGCTTGCCATCACAGCCCAATCGGAACAGGACTTCCGCCATGCGCCCTGCCATTCTTGTTGCCGCGCTTGCGGCCCTTGTAGCGAGTCCC
Source organism: Brevundimonas sp. DW-iso22 (assembly GCF_058725425.1). Classification (NCBI taxonomy): domain Bacteria; kingdom Pseudomonadati; phylum Pseudomonadota; class Alphaproteobacteria; order Caulobacterales; family Caulobacteraceae; genus Brevundimonas; species Brevundimonas sp. DW-iso22. The sequence continues at coordinate 282,333 of NZ_JBZXEB010000002.1, forward strand.
GCCATGTCCCAGTCGCCCTCGGTTCCCAATGCCGCGCCATGGGATCAGCCGTTCCTGCCGCCAGCTCCTGATTGGAACGGAGCCAGCCGAAGCCTGCTGCGCGATACCTCCGACCCGTGGGTCACGGCCTTCGAGGCCGATGCCGGCCACGACTTCAGCCCGAACTATGCCGACACCCGCGCCTGGTTCGACCGGCTGGATGCGGCGTCCGACCTGATCCGCATCGAACAGTTCGGCACCTCGCCGGAAGGCCGACCGATCTATGCCGTCATCGCATCGAAGGACGGCGACACGCTGGATCCGTCCAAGCCCGTGCTTCTAGCCCAGGCCGGTATCCATCCGGGCGAGATCGACGGCAAAGACGCGGGCATGATGCTGCTGCGCGACATCGCCTTCTATGGCCGCGACGACCTGCTGGACCGGGTCAATCTGATCCTGATTCCTATCCTGTCGGTCGATGGGCATGAGCGAGCCTCCGCCTATTCCCGTCCGAACCAGCGCGGCCCCCGCATCCAGGGCTGGCGCAACACGGCCACCAACCAGAACCTGAACCGTGACTATCTGAAGCTGGACCAGCCCGAAATGCGGGCCGTGCGTGGTCTGATCCTGAAGTACAAGCCCGACCTCTACGTCGATATCCACGTCACCGACGGCCTGGATTACCAGTACGACGTGACCTACGGCTACAACGGCGAGAACGGCAGCTATAGCCGCTCGCCTGCCATCGCGACCTGGCTGGATCAGGCGTTCAAGCCGGCGATGAACGCGGCTCTGAAAGCACAAGGGCATATCCCCGGCGAGCTTGTCTTTGGTCAGGACGATGCCAATCCCCGCGCCGGGCTGAACGATGGCGGCCTGGGCGAACGGTTTTCCAACGGATGGGGCTCGGCCGCGCGGGTGCCGACCATCCTGATCGAGAACCACAGCCTGAAGCCGCACGAACAGCGCGTGCTGGGCACCTATGTCTTCCTCGAACACGCCATGCGGACACTGGCCGACCGGGGCAACGACCTGCGCACCGCCATCGCCGCGGACAGCTCGCTGCGCCCTGCCGAAATTCCGGCCAACTTCGTTCAGGACGAAGCGCCGTCCTCGACGCGCCCGTTCAAGGGCATCCTGTACGACACCTATGACAGCCCCGCCTCGGGCCGCAGGGAAATCCGCTGGTCGGGCCAGCCCGATCCGGAGCTGTGGCAGATGCCCTTCTATGGCTCCCACCCCAGCCTGACCCTGCGCCGCCCCGCCGCCTATTGGGTGCCGTCATACCGCACCGACATTATCGAGCGTCTGGCGATGCACGGTATCCAGATGGAAACGGTGACAGAACCGCGAGCCGTCGATGTCGAGATGCTGCGCCTGAACGACCCACGCCTGGCCACCCGCGCCAATGAGGGTCACGTCGCCGTCGCCATTTCCGGGGTCACGCCCGAACGCAGAAACTGGTCCTTCCCGACAGGCTCCGTCCGCGTGCCGACCGACCAGCCGCTGGGCGACATCGTCGTGCTGTTGCTGGAGCCGCAGTCCAGCGAGAGCTTCTTCGCCTGGGGCTTCTTCCCCGAGGTGCTGAGCCGCGTGGAATACATCGAGGGCTATGCCATAGCTCCCCTGGCCGAGCGGATGCTGGCGGCAGACCCCGCGCTGAAGGCCGAGTTCGAGGCCAAGCTGGCCGCCGAGCCCGCCTTTGCCGCCGACGGCGACGCGCGTTTGCAGTGGTTCTATGAGCGCACGCCGTTCTATGATGACCACTACCGCCTGTATCCTGTGGGTCGCGAGGGCTGAGCCATGTCGTTCCTGACGCAGATGTCACCGGCCCAGGCCGCCGCCCTGTGGAGCGGTTTGCTGATCCTGCTGATGGTGGCGCTGTCGGTGCGGGTCGTACTGGCGCGGCGCTCTAACCGGGTTCTGCTGGGGGACGGCGGCAATGCCCAGGTCATTCTGGCCGGACGGGTGTTCGGCAATGCGTCGGAATACATACCGATCGGGATCGCGGCCTTGGCCGTCCTGACCCTGCTGGGCCTGCCCGCCTATGCGCTGCATATGGTCGGCGGGCTACTGTTCGCCGGTCGGGTGATCCATGCGCTTAGCCTGTCGGATCAGAAGCCGACGCCGGGTCGGGTCATCGGCATGGCTCTGACCTTCGTGGCCCTGATCCTGGCCGGGGCCATGCTGGTGGTGCACGCCTTCGTGGGCTGATACGCGCCCGCGCCGTTGCGATCAGCCGCCCCGTCCGCCATATCGGGCCATGCCCTCCCCACAGACTGCCGCCTCCCCCGACATTCTTCATGATCTCGTCGCCAGTGCCCTTCGCGCCGGGGCCGATGCCGCCGAGGCGGTCTCCTCCGAAAGCGCAGCCCTGTCCGTCGGCGTCCGCAACGGCAAGCTGGAGGACGTCGAGCGCGAGGAGAGCCGCGATCTTGGGCTGCGGGTCTTCATCGGTCGGCGTCAGGCCACCGTCTCGGCTTCCGACCTCTCAGACGGGACTTGCGCCCGCCTGATCGAACGCGCCGTCGCCATGGCCCGACTGGCCCCCGAAGATCCCTATGCCGGCCTCGCTCCGAAGGATCGGCTGGCCAGGGGCCCCTTTCCCGATCTGGACCTGTTTGACCCGTCCGAACGCAGCGCCGCCGAGCTGGAGTCCGTTTCCGCCGAGGCTGAGGCCGCCGCCTTGGCCATCCCCGGTGTCGCCCGATCCGAGGGCGGCCACGCCTCCCACTCCACCAGCCGCTGGCGTCTGGTAACCTCCGACGGTTTCGACGGGGCCTATCACGGCTCGTCCTTCTCGTTCGGCGTTGGAGTCATCGCCGAAAAGGACGGCGGGATGGAGCGGGGCAGCGAGGGCCGCAGCGCCCGCCACCTGTCCGACCTGCCGGATGCTGGCTGGATCGGCGAACGCGCCGGTCAGCGTGCTGTGGCCCGCGTCGGCCCGCGAAAGATCGCCTCGACCACTGCGCCCGTCATCTTCGACAACCGCAGGGCGACGCAGGTGATCTCGCCCATGCTGGGAGCAATATCCGGGCCGTCCATCGCGCGCGGCACGTCCTTCCTGAAGGATCGGTTGAACCAGCGCATCCTGCCGGTCGGAGCCGACCTGATCGACGACCCCTTCCGACCGCGCGGCCACGGCTCCACCCCCTTCGACGACGAGGGTGTGGCGGTCGAGCGTCGCGCGATCGTCCAGAACGGCATCCTGACCACCTGGCTGCTGAACAGCGCCTCAGCCGCCCAGCTGGGCCTGGTCTCGACGGGTCATGCCTCGCGCGGATCCGCGGGGCCTCCGGGTGTCTCCACCCACAATCTGCACCTGGAGCCGGGTCAGCGCGATCTGGATGGGTTGATGAGCGACGCGGGCACGGGCCTGCTGATCACCTCCATGTTCGGTCCGTCGCTGAACGGCAATACCGGCGACTGGTCTGCCGGGGTGTCCGGCTTCTGGTTCGAGGGTGGCCAGATCGCCTATCCGGTCAGCGAGATCACCGTCGCCGGCAATCTGATCGACCTTTGGAGCCGGATGCAGCGCGGCTCGGACCTGGAGTTCCGCTCCAGCTTCAACAGCCCGTCCCTGCTGTTCGACGCAGTGGCCATCGCGGGCAAATGAGCGATTACTCGACCGACCTGGCCCTGATCCGCGACGCGGCCCTCGCCGCCGGCGAGCTGGCCCTGGCCGAGCGCGAGGCCGGGCTGAAGACCTGGTCCAAGCCCGGTGGGTCGCCCGTCACCTCTGCCGACATGGCCGTGGATCGTGTGCTGAAGGATGTCCTGCTGTCGGCCCGCCCCGACTATGGCTGGCTGTCGGAGGAGACCGAGGACAGTGCCGAGCGCCTGGCCCGCCGCCGCATTTTCGTGGTCGACCCCATCGACGGCACGGTCGCATACATGGAGGGCAAGCCGTGGTGGTGCATCCCCATCGCCGTGGTCGAGGATGGCCGGCCCGTCGCCGCCGTCATCCATGCCCCCGCCCTGAACGAGACCTTCTGTGCCACCTTGGGCGGCGGGGCGACGCTGAACGGACAGCCGATCACGGCCTCGGACACCGACGATCTGGACGATGCCTCCGTCCTGGCCGACGCACGGCTGATGGAGGGTCCGCACTGGGACGAGCCGTGGCCGCCCATGCGCTATGAGAAGCGCAACGCCATCGCCTACCGCAGGGCCCTGGTCGCGGCCGGGGCCTTCGATGCCGCCATCGCCCTGACGCCCAAGTGGGACTGGGACATCTGCGCCGGCGCCCTGATCGCCCAGGAAGCCGGGGCCGTCGTCAGCGACCACCACGGCCGGCCCTGGCGCTTCAACCAGGCCGATCCGCGTCAGAACAGCCTGATATGCAGCGCCCCGGCCCTTCACCCGTTGATCGTGCGGCGTACAGCGCCTATTCCCCTCGCGCCCCGCTAGATTGTCAGCCTGCCCAAGGACGCCGCCATGACCACGCCCGGAACCGAAACCCCGCAACTGCTGCATCTCGTCATCGGCGGCGAGCTGCGTCACCTGGATGCGCCCGTGTTCCGTGACCTGACCAAGGTCGAGTTCGTCGGGGCGTACGGCAGCTATGACGAGGCCAAGAAGGCGTGGAAGGCTCGCGCCCAGGCCACGGTCGACAATGCCCTGATGCGCTACTTCATCCTGCACGCCCACCGCATGATCGACCCACGCGGCGACGCGCACTAGGCTAATCCGCGTCGGGGGGCGTAGGATGGACCTTGGTCCACCCAAAGCGAAAGCTCGTCCATGAATATCTTCGGTCGCACCTTCGAGACCCAGGAAATCGTCGCCCTCGTCGGCCTGCTCATGGTGCTGGTGCTGTGGGTCATGCGCTGGAAAGGCGACCGCGAGTGGGCCCACTGGTTTCGTAACTGGGAGGCCGAGCGCAAGGCTCGCCGCGACGCCGAAATCCGCGCCGAGAACGGCGAGTCCGATCCGACGCAGCCCGGCTCCGGTCCCGGGCCAAAAGCAGGCCCTTGGGGCTGAGCCCTACTCCCGCCGCAGCAGCTTGTCGGTCAGGATCGTCCCCCACCACCCGGCCTTGAACTCGGCCCGGATAGCCTTGGGGTCATAGGCATCGCTGTCGATCCAGTCGATGAAGCTGACCCCCGTCGGCTCGATCTCGCGCAGGTATTTCTCGAGCGTATAGTCCAGCACACCGGTCAGCCCCTCGCGGTGGTGCAGGTATTTCTTCGACAGCTGTTCGATCGCCACGCTGATCGGCTCGCCCAGATGGAAATGGCGATAGAAGACCGCCATCATCCCCGCCCGGTCCGCCCCGGATTTGCAGTGGATCAGGACCGGATATTCGATCGTCCGGAACAGCTCGCGCGCCCGGTGCACCCGATCCCTTTGCGGCGGATCGCGACTATCCAGCGGCGCATCGATCAGCGTCAGCCCCAGGCGCGCGCAGGCGTCCTTTTCCAGCGCGTAATAGGCCTCGTCCCGCGCCCCACGCAGGTTGATGACCGTCCTGATGCCCTGCGACTTCCAGTACTCCAGTTGCTTGGGCGATGGCTGGTTGGTCCGCACCAGATCCGGCCCCAGCCAGTGGGCATTCATGAACCACCGCCTCAGAAAGGCATGATCCTTCCAGACATAGTCCCACCGCGCCTTGAACCGGCCCCCGGGCGTGGAAAGATCGTAGCGTGACATAACCGTGCAGATAGAGGCTCAATCGGCCCGCGTCATCCCGGCGAATGCTTGACTTCATCGTCCAGCCGTCCGACCTCGGGGCGATGACCACGTCTTCCCCAGCCGCTCAAGAGAAGGAACGCCTGCGCCCGCTGCTGGCGCGTATCTGGCATGACTATCTCTCGCATCACCGGTCCGCGCTGATCCTGTCGATCATTTGCGCGGCCGTGGTCGGGATCATGGCCGCGACCGTGCTGCAACTGCTGCAACCGGCCATCGACGGCCTGTTCCTGGGTAAGCCGGTCAGGGTCTGGAACGTCTTCACCATAGCGCCCGAACAGGCCCTGGTCGCCATCCCGTCGCTGATTGTCGGCCTGGCCCTGGTCTGGACCTTCGCGGCACTGGGTCAGGCATTCCTGGTCAACCGGCTGGGCCACGGCATCGTCGGCGATATCCAGGTCAAGCTGTTCGGGGCCATGATCCGGGCTGACCTGGCCCGGCTGCGTAGTCAGCATTCCGGCGGATTCGTCTCCAGCGTCCTGTTCGACGCCAATCTGGTGCGCGAGGCCTTCACCAATGGCGTGGTCAACTACACCCAGCATGGCCTGACCCTGATTGCTGTCATTGCGTACATGGCCTGGACGGACTGGCGGCTGACGCTGATCGTGCTGCTGGGCGCGCCGTTGATCAGCCTGGTGATCCGCCGCTTCGGCAAGCGGACGCGCAAAGCCACGACCGGAGCCATGCTGGAGACCGAAAACCTCTCCACAGCCCTGATGGAAAACCTGGACGGCGTCCGCCTGATCAAGATCGAGAACCGAGAAGCCGCCGAAGAGGGTCGTGTCGGCGAGGTCGTCTCCCGCCGCCAGCGTCACGTGATCAAGTCCGCCGACGCCCGTGCCTTTGCCGGTCCGTTCTCCAACCTGGTCGCCATGATCATCGTCGCCGCCGTCATGGCCTATGCCGGATGGCGGGCGCAGTCCGGCGAGATGACGGTCGGGGCCTTCGCCGCCTTCATAGGTCTGCTGATGGCGGCCGGGCAGTCGCTGCGTCAGGTGACCAACCTTCAGACCGTCATGGCCGAGGGGCTGACGGCGGCACGCCGTCTGTTTGGGGCGCTGGATATCCAGCCCGAAATCCGCGAGGCCGCCGACGCCGCACCTCTGGAGCATGGCCCTGCCACCATCGCCCTGAACAACGTCTCCTTCGCCTATGCCCCGGCGGCCCAGGGCGGTGCACCGACCTTGTCCGATGTTTCCCTGACCGTCGCGCCGGGCGAAACCGTGGCCCTGGTCGGCCCCTCGGGCGGAGGCAAGTCGACCATCCTGTCCCTGCTGCCGCGATTCTATGACGTCACGGCGGGGTCTGTGACTGTCAACGGCTGCGATATCCGCGAGCTGAAGCTGCACGATCTGCGCAGCCAGATCGCCTTGGTGACGCAGGAACCCTTCCTGTTCGACGACACCCTGGCTGCCAACATCGCCTACGGGCGCCCCGGCGCGACGGCAGAGGATATCGTCGCCGCCGCCCAGGCCGCCGCCGCCCACGACTTCATCAGCGCCCTACCCGAAGGCTATGCCACCCGCGCGGGCGAGGCGGGCCTGCGCCTGTCCGGCGGCCAGCGTCAGCGCGTCGCCATCGCCCGGGCCTTCCTGAAGGACGCGCCCATCGTCCTGCTGGACGAGGCGACCAGCGCGCTGGACACCGAGAGCGAGGCTTTGGTGCAGACGGCGCTGGAACGGCTGATGCAGGGCCGCGCCACCCTGATGATCGCCCACCGCCTGTCCACCGTCCGCAATGCCGACCGCATCTATGTCATCGATGCCGGGCAAGTTATCGAAACAGGGACCCACGACAGCCTCGTCCGCCAGGGCGGCCTCTACGCCCGTCTGGCCCGGCAGCAGTCGCTGGATGGCGAAGTCGCCACGGTCGACACCGTCGCATGAGACCCCTGCGCAATCCGATCATTCAGGCCGTCCTCGCCTGGCTGCTGGCACAGTGGATGCGGTTCTGCTTCGCCACCATCCGCTGGACACACCAGAACGAGGGCGTGGCCGAAGCCGTCTGGGCCAAGGGTGGCGGCGTCCTGTGCGCCTTCTGGCATTCGCGCATCGGCCTGTCGCCGTCGTGCTGGCCGCTGGACCGGGCGCAACCGGCCAAAGCCCTGATCTCGCTCAGCCCGGACGGCCAGTTCATCGCCAAGGCCGTGGCCCTGCAAGGCATTCCCGCGGTGCGCGGCTCCTCGGCCAACAAGGACAAGGCCGACCGCGCCAAGGGCGGTACGCAAGCCCTCCGTGACGGTCTGAAACAGCTGAAGATCGGGGCCCTGGCCATCACCCCCGACGGCCCGCGCGGCCCGGCGCGTAAGATGGCCGAGGGCCTGCCCCTGATGGCCAAACTGTCCAAGGCCCCCGTCCTGTTCATCGGCATGTCCTGCAAGCCGGCCATCCGCCTGAAAAGCTGGGACAAGGCGGTTCTGCCCCTGCCCTTCGGCAAGGGGGCCATCGTCTGGGACGTCGCAGACTATCCGGACGGGTCGGAGCTGGCCGACGTCGCCTTCGCCTGGACCGAGCGGCTCAACGCCGTAGAGGCCGAAGCCGACGCCATCACCGGTCTGGAACGGGTCTGAGTGATGAGCCCGGCCCTGATCGCCTATCGCCTGCTGACCCGGCTGCTGGAGCCGCTGGCCCCGCGCCTGCTGGATGCGCGCGTCAAACAGGGCAAGGAGGACGCGGCCCGCGTCGATGAGCGTCTCGGCATCACCCGCACACCGCGACCCGACGGCGACCTGATCTGGCTGCATGGTGTCAGCGTGGGCGAGACCCTGTCGCTGCTGCCGCTGGTCCAGCGCATCCGCGCGGGCCGGCCGGACCTGACCATTCTGGTCACCTCGGGCACCATGACCTCTGCAGCCTTGCTGGCCCAGCGCCTGCCCGCCGGGGTGATCCATCAGTATGCGCCCGTGGACGGGCCCAATGTCGTCGCGGCCTTCCTCGATCACTGGCGACCCAGTGTGGCGGTCTTCGTCGAGAGCGAGCTGTGGCCCAATCTGATCCTGGCGGCCCAGGCGCGAGGCGTGAAACTGGTGCTGGCCAGCGCCCGCATCACCGAAAAGACCGTGACCGGCTGGCGGCGGTTTCCCGGCGCGGCGCGGCGTGTGCTGTCGGCCTTCGACCGCATCCTGCCGCAGGACTGGACCTCGACCGTCCGGCTGGAAAGCCTGGGCGCGCGCATCGACGGCCAAGTCAATCTGAAGCTGTCGGGTGAGGCCCCGCCGCACGACGGTGCCGCCTTTACCCGCCTGAGCGCCGCCATCGGCGACCGTCCCGTGGTCGTCGCCGCCAGCACCCATGACGGCGAGGAGATCGCCCTGATCCGGGCCTTGGACAACCTGGCGGACCGGCTGTGCCTGATTCTGGTGCCGCGTCACCCGGAACGCAGCGTCGCTATCGCCAGTGCCATGACGGCCGACGGCTACCGCTTCGCCCTGCGCTCGCGCGGGGATCAGCCAGATGCCGAGACGGACCTCTATGTCGCCGACACCCTGGGGGAGATGGGGCTATTCCTGCGGCTGGCCGATGTCGTGGTCATGGGCGGCAGCTTTTCCGCCGCCCTGAACAAGCCGCCGGTCGGGGGGCACAATCCGCTGGAGCCCGCGCGGCTGGGCAAGCCCGCCGTCACGGGGCCGGATATGAGCAACTGGTCCGCTGTGACCGAGGCGTTGGTCGAGGCCGGGGGCCTGGCCGTGGTCGATAGCCCGTCGGACCTGCCCGCCGTAATCGCGCCCCTGCTGGCCGACAGCGAGGCCGCGCGGGTGATGGGCGAACGGGGCCGTCGTGCGGCCGCCGAGGCGGGTTCGGGGCTGGAGCGGCTGTGGGAGACGCTGGTCGAACTGCTACCGCCCGCCCCTGCCAGGCCGGGTGCGCGGCGATGAAGCTGAACACGCCCCGCTGGTGGTACGACCGCGACCGGCGTCATGCGCCGGTGCAGCGGATGATGCTGAAGCCCGTGTCGTGGATCTGGGCCGCCGTCACCGCGCGGCGCATCGCCCGGACCGTGCCGGTCGATCCCTGTGTGTCGGTCATCTCCATCGGCAATCTGACGGTCGGCGGGTCGGGCAAGACGCCGGTGGCGCGCGAGGTGCTGCGCCTGCTGCGGGCCGCCGGTATCGACGCCCAGGCCCTGTCGCGCGGCTATGGCGGGTCGCTGGAGGGGCCGGTGCGGGTCGATCTGGCTGTCCATACGGCCGCCGAGGTCGGGGACGAGCCGCTGATGCTGGCGCTGGACAGTCCGGCCTGGATCGCACGGGATCGCGTCAGCGGGGCCAAGGTCGCTGCGGCCGCCGGGGCTCAGGCCCTGGTGCTGGACGACGCGCATCAGAACCCGGCGATGAAGAAGACGCTGAGCCTGATCGTCGTGGACGGCGAGACGCGTGATGGGGAATGGCCCTTCGGCGACGGCTCGGTCTTTCCGTCCGGCCCGATGCGCGAGCCGCTGAAGGCCGGTCTGGCCCGCGCGGACGTCGTGGTCATCCTGCTGCCCGCCGATGCGCCGGAGGTGGACCCGGAGCTGGTCGAGGTGTTCGGCCCCCTGCCCGTCTTCGTCGCCCGCCTGATGCCCGCCGCCCCGCCCCCGCCCGGCCCGCTGGTCGGTTTCGCCGGCATCGCCAAGCCGTGGAAGGTCGAGCGCGCGCTCCAGGCCGCTGGGGCCGATCTGGCCGACTTCGTGCCCTTCCCCGACCATTCGGCGTTCCAGGACCGCGACTTCCGCTTTCTTGAAGAGCGCGCGGAGCTGTTCAATGCCCGCCTGATCACCACTGAGAAAGACTGGTCCCGCCTGCCGCCGGAGTGGCGCGAACGCGTCATCTCCTGGCCCGTCAAGGCGACGTTTGAGGACGAGGACGCATTTGCGGCTATTGTAGTGAGCGCGCTGGACTAGCGGACCTGGCCCTCGATCACTCGACCACGCCGGTTGATGCTGAGCTGGGTGCCACGACCGATATTGGAGAGCTGGGTCGCAGACGACACCTGCCGGCCATTGACGGCCAGGACGATGTCGCCCCCCTGAAGGCCGATGCGGTTGGCATAGCTGCCGCGCTCGACCCGACCGATCACGACGCCACTGGCAAAGGGATCGCCACCCAGGCTGTCGGCCAGGGCGGGGTTGAGTTCCAGCACCTGGGCCCCGCTGAGCGCGCCCGCCTGAATGACCGTCGCGCGGTCCGTATCGGCATTGCCCGGCAGGGTCTGAACCCGAGCGTCCACCGTCTGGGCTCGTCCGTCGCGCAGGATCGAGACCTGCACCGTCTGGTTGGGCTCGCGCGTGCCAACGCGGAAGTTCAGGCCGCCCTGGTCGTTGATCTCGGCCCCATCGATGGCGGTGATGACGTCGCCTTCGCGCAGGCCCGCGCGGGCACCGGGACCACCCGCATAGACGTCGGTGACGATGATGCCTTGCGGACGCTCCAGGCCCAGGCTGCGGGCGATGTCGGCGCTGACGCTGTCGCCCTTGACGCCCAGCCAGGGTCGCACGACAGCCTTGGCCCCGCCGACGGCACTGTCGACCACCCGTTTGACCATGGAGGCCGGGACCGCGAAGCCGACGCCCGCCGAGGTGCCGGAGCGGCTGAAGATGGCCGTGTTGATGCCGATCAGGTCACCGTCCATGTCGACCAGGGCTCCGCCGGAGTTGCCGGGATTGATGGCGGCATCAGTCTGAATGAACGAGCCGCTATCGCTGATGCCCGTCTCGGTCCGGTTCAGGGCCGAGATGATGCCGTTGGTCACCGTCTGGCCGACACCGAAGGGGTTGCCGATGGCCAGGACCAGATCGCCGATCTGCTGTTCCTCGCGGTCGTCGATGTTGAGGACCGGCAGGCTCTCGCTGACGCCGTCCAGTTGCAGCACGGCGATGTCGGAGCGTTCGTCGGCCAGGATGAGCCGGGCCGAAAACTCGCGCCGGTCGTTCAGCACGACCTTGATCTCCTGCATGCCGTTGATGACGTGATAGTTGGTCACCACCACTCCATCGGCCCGCACGATCACGCCCGAGCCGACCGAGCCGACCTGCTGGGCACGCGGCCTCTGGCCGAACATCGACCAGAAGGGGTCCTGGACCTGCTGGACGCCACGACCCGAGACATTGACCACGGCGGGGGCGGCGGTGCGGACCACGGGCGCGAAGCTGGACTTCATGGCCATGGCGTCGCCGGGCACCACGCGGTTCTCAGCAAAAACCCCGTCCTGGGCTCTGGTGTCGTTCGGCTGGCCGCAGGCGGCGAGGGTCAGGGCGAGGGCAGCGGCGGCGGTGAAGGTCTTCATGGTCATCCGGATCAGATAGGTCGGTCAGCGCCCGGTGCAATCCAGCTATGGATTTGGGACAGGATCAAGGCGGGCTTCTGCGGCATCGTCGCGATCGGCCTGACGCCCCACCACCCAGCCGACGATGGCGGCCATCAGAAGCGCTACGGCGGCCAGATAGAAGGCCAGCCCCGGCTGGGTCATGACCCGCGTCGCCAGCGCCAGCATCTGCGCGGGGGCTCCGTCCATCGCATTCGCCAGCCAAAGCCGGGTCGCCAGCGCCCCTTCCCCGACCGAGATCGAATAGATCCAGCCGAAGAAAAGCGGCGACATGACCCCGGCGATAGAGGCGACGCTCATGTTTGCCCCCTGAAGCTGACCCTGCTCGTCCTCGCCGACACGCCGGGTCATCAGCGATTGCAACGTCGGCATGGCCAGGCCCCATAGCGCATTGGGCAACATCGCCAGGATGAAGATCAGGCCGGTGGGAGCCCAGCCCATAAGCGCGATGCCGACGGTGCCGCCCAGCAGGCCGAAAACCATGACGCCCCTGTCGCCGAACCGCTTGACCAGCGGCCCGACCAGAACGCCCTGCACAAGCATGTCCAGCAGCCCGACCAGCGCCAGCAGAAGCCCGACCTCCTTGGGACCCCAGCCATAGCGCCAGGCGGCATAGAGCACGAACACCGCCGAGAAGACGTGGTGGGCGAAGTAGAGCAGGAAATTCACGACGGCGAGGCCGCTGAGTTCGGTGTGTCGCTTCAGCAGGATCAGCGACCCGACCGGATTGGCCCGCCGCCAGCTGAAAGCCATCCGCTTCTCGACCGGCAGGCTCTCGGGCAGGACGAACAGGCCGTAAAAGAAGGCTACGCCGGACAGGCCACCCGCCACCCAGAACGGCAGGCGCGGATCGACATCGCCGAGAAAACCACCCATCACTGGTCCCAGCACGAAGCCGCCCGAGAAGGCCGCACCGATCAGGCCATAGGCGCGCGCCCGCTTCGCCGGCTCGGTGATGTCGGCCATATAGGCATAGATGGTGGTGAAGCTGGACGAGGTGATGCCCGCGATGATCCGTCCCGCCGCCAGCCACCACAGGTTCGGGGCCAGGGCCATCAGCACATAGTCCAGTGCCAGTCCGGCACAGCTGATCAGGATCACCGGCCTGCGCCCGTAGCGATCCGACAAAGATCCGATGATCGGCGAACACACGAACTGCATCGCCGCCCACAGGGCCACGAAGACGCCGTTGATTACGCCTGCCCGCGCGTTCGAGCCGACGAAATCCTCGATCAGCTGCGGCAGGACCGGGATGATGATCCCCATCGCCACGATGTCGAGCACCGCCGTCACGAAAATGAAGGCCAGCGCCGCGCGCCGCACCTTGGGATTGCTCAGGGACATGGGCGGGGCTTCTAGCCCAGCCTCAAGGCTCCGTCACCGGCAAGGTGTCGACCGGATCGCCGTCGCTCTGCGGCACCGCAATGCCCAGCAGACGGCCCAGCAGAGGCTGCACATCGACGCTGTCCAGGCCGGTCAGCCGTCGCCCCTTAACGACCCCGGAGCCGTGGGCGATGAACAGAGCCGCCATTTCCGGCGAGGCATTGTCATAGCCATGCGCCCCGCCCTCGCGCGTCACGGGCCGCGCCCGTGTTGCCAGCAGCCAGCCCGGCTCCGAGGCACAGACGATGGCCGGAACGCGAGGATGGTCCCCAAGAACGAACCGCGCGGGAATCTCACTCTTGCGCCAGCACTCCAGATGCGGACGCGAACCCAACAGCCCCGCCTCGACCTCGGCCTCGCGGCCGGGAACCGGGTTCAGGAAGGTCGCTGCACCGGAATAGACGATCCGCACCGCCTCCGGATCGATCAGGTCGTCGATATAGGTCACCCGGTCCGGGGAAGTAGCGGCCATGCCGTGGTCGGACACGATCACCAGCACCGTCCGTTGGTACAGACCCCGCGCTTGCAACCCCTCGATCAATCGCCCGATCGAGGCATCCACAGCGCGAACGGCTTCTGTGGTCGCGGCTCCATCCGGTCCGTGATTGTGCCCTGCGGTATCGACGATGTCGAAATACAACGTGGTCAAGGCAGGACGCTGGTCTTGCGGCAAATCCATCCAGCCTAGAACCCGATCCACCCGCACATTGTCCGGCATGGACTGGTCGAACTCGGTCCAGTGCGTCGGGCGTACGCCGCGGATGTCCGCCTCCGACCCCGGCCAGAACATGGTGCCGGTGACCAGTCCCGCATTTTCCGCCGTCACCCAGATCGGCTCGCCGTCATCCCACCACCGCCGGTCGGTCACGGCTTCCTTGTTGCGCAGGCTGAAGGACCCCAGCTCGGCGTCGATCATATTGTTGCCGACAATCCCGTGGTTGTCAGGATGCAGGCCCGTGACCAGCGTATAGTGGTTGGGGAAGGTCACACTGGGGAAGGACGGTCGCATTGGCCCGCTGGCCCCATCGGCAGTCAGTTGTGACAGCACCGGCGTGATGCCCTTGTTCAGATAGTCCGGCCGGAACCCGTCGATTGAGACAAGGATCACCAGCGGCCGTTCGGCCTGCGCCGGGGCCATCGGCACGCTTGCGCAGGCCCCCAGAAAAGCGGTCAGGGCCAGGACGGCAATACGGTTCAACATGCAGACAAATCCGAAAACTGGGGTGACGAACATTGCCTAACCTTAATCCAAGACAGGCCCAAGACGGCTTGTCGCAACGTCCGGTGCCGGGCAGGTTGGCTTGCATGAACGCTGTGATCGAAACACGGGGTCTGACCAAGACCTACGGCACCGTCCACGCCCTTGCCGGGCTGGACCTGACCATTCCCAAGGGCGGCGTCTACGGCGTGCTGGGGCCGAACGGGGCGGGCAAGTCCACGCTGTTCCGCATCCTGCTGGGCCTGATCCGGCCGACGCAGGGCTCGGCCACGGTGATGGGTGGCGCCATCGGTGACATCACCTCGATGCGCCGCATGGGCTCGATGATCGAGACGCCGCGCTATCCCCCCTATCTGACCGCGCGTCAGGCGCTGAAGTGGCTGGCGCTCAGCCATGGCATGTCGAACACCGTCGACATCCCGCGCTGGCTGGACCGTGTGGGTTTGACCGAGGCGGCGGACCGGCGCGTGCGCGGTTTCTCCGTCGGCATGCTGCAGCGGCTCGGCGTCGCCGCGGCCCTGCTGAACGAACCGGAGCTGATCATCCTCGATGAGCCGACCAGCGGCATGGACCCTCCCGGCATTCAGGAGATGCGGGCCCTGATCCGCTCGCTGGCCCATGACGACGGGGTGACCGTGGTCCTGGCCAGCCACCAGCTGCTGGAGGTCCAGCGCGTCTGCGACCGAGTGGCCATCATGAACAAGGGCCGTCTGGTCCGCGAGGGCACGGTCAGCGAGCTGACCTCTGTCGGCGAACGGCTCAGCCTGTCGGTCACCCCCATCGCGCGCGCGCTGGACGTGCTGGGCACCAAGGGTAAGCACGAGGGCGACGCCGTCCTGGCCGACGTCCCGCGCAACGAGGGGCCGGCCGTCATCCGCGCCCTGGTCGAGGCCGGGATCGATATCAACGAGGCACGCTGGGTCGGTACCGACCTGGAGAGCATCTTTTTCACCGAGACGGGCGCCGTCCAGACGCCGGAGGCCCGCTAATGATCGTCGATGCCATCCGCGCCGAAGGCTTCCGCCTGTCCAAGAGCCGCACGACCTGGTTCTGGAGCGTGTTCTTCGCCCCCATCCTGTCGCTGATCTTCGGAATCATCGGGGTGGTCTTCCTGAAGGCCAACGAAGCGCAGATCGCGGCCCAGACGGACTTGCCGCCCGAGGTCATTGCCATGATGGCCAGCACGCCGATCAATCTGGCAACTGAATTGGTCGCGGCGGCGGGCAAGCTGGACAGCATCTTGTTGTTACCGTTCGTCCTGATCGGGGCGGCGACCCTGTATGCCGCCGACTACCGCTGGGAGACGTGGCGGCTGATCAGCGCCCGCAACAGCCGGACCAACCTTCTGCTCGGCAAGCTGGCCATCGCTGCACTGCTGACCCTGATCGCCGTTTTCGTGATGCTGCTCAGCGGCGTGGCAGAAACCTTCATCCGTGCGGCTACCTTCGAGCGCCCGCTTACGTTCAATGTCACCGGCGAGGCGATCGGCGGCTTCTTCGCTCTCGGAGGCCTGTCCTTCCTGCGGGTCATGCAGTTCACGATGCTGGCCCTGCTGACGGCTGTGGTGACCCGGTCGCTGCTGGCGGCCCTGTTCGTGCCGCTGGTCGTGGCCGTGGCGCAGTTTTTCTCGCCCCAGCTGTTCCTGACCATGGGCATGCAGCCGGATGCCTGGCTGCCGGTTCTGGCGAATCCGTCTGGCGCAATCGAAGCGCTGAAGGCCATCGCCTCCGGTGCAGGCTCAACCCTGCCCGAGGGGCTGGCGCTGAAGGCCTGGCTGAGTATGGCCCTTTGGACCCTGCTGCCTATCGCTGGAGCCCTGTTCTGGTTCAAGCGGCAGGACCTGTCGAAGGAGTAGGCCCTACAGCCGCTTCTCCATGAAGACGTCGGCCCGCGCATAGGGCGTGGGCTGAGGCGGCAAGGTGACGAAGCCGAAGCTGCGGTATAGCTGCCCGGCAACCGTCAGGGCGCTGCTCGTCTCCAGATAAAGGCGTGGGGCCCCGGCGGAGCGCGCCGTCGCCTCGCAGGCCTCCAGAAGTTGCCGCGACAGCCCCTTCCCCCGTGCGGACGGCGTAACGGTCATCTTGGCGACTTCGAAGCCGCCGTCGTCCATGGCCATCAGCGCGCAGCAGCCCACAGCCTGCCCGTCCCGCTCCACCATGAAGATGTGCCCGCCCGCATCAAGGATCGACCCTTGCGGGTCACCAATGACCTTTCGATCCTTGGCCTCGATCTCGAAACCACCCTCCCGCAGCCAGGCGGTGTTCAGCGCGGCCCAGGCCTCGACGTGGTCGGGGCGGAAGGGGATGATGCGAGGCTCGGTCATGCCGTTCGCCTACCCTTGCCGTTGCGATGCGACAAGCCGCGCTCAAGCAGCGCGCCGTCGCGCGGCAAACGATTGTGCCAAACGAAAAGAGCGGCTGGATCGCTCCAGCCGCTCTCGGATCTTCGACAGGGTCGAAAAGGCTTAAGCCTCGTCGTCGCCCTGCACTTCATAGACGGGACCGGAGTCCAGACCCTTGGCGTCGGCGTCGCGATCGACGAACTCGATCACGGCCATGGCGGCGTTGTCGCCGTGGCGGAAGCCAGCCTTCATGATGCGGATATAGCCACCGCTACGGTCGGCGTAACGCGGGCCGATCGTTTCGAACAGCTTGCCGACCTGCGGCACGTCACGGACGTGGCTGATGGCCTGACGGCGAGCGTGCAGGTCGCCGCGCTTAGCGAGCGTGACCAGCTTCTCGACGAAGGGCCGCAGCTCCTTGGCCTTGGGCAGGGTCGTCTTGATCTGCTCGTGCTTGATCAGCGACGCAGCCATATTGGCGAACATGGCGGTCCGGTGGGCGCTGGTGCGTCCGAGCTTGCGATAGGCGGCGCCATGGCGCATCGGGGTCTCTCCTACTCAACCCTGGTTTCCGCATATCACCGGCGGACCTGGGGCTTTCACATTCTAACCGCTCCGCGGTCCGGGTGGACCAAGGGCGGAGGGTTGAAACTAGATCTGGTCGTCGAACTTCTTGGCCAGGTCTTCGATGTTTTCGGGCGGCCAGTTGGGCACATCCATGCCCAGCGACAGACCCATGGTCGTCAGAACTTCCTTGATCTCGTTCAGCGACTTGCGGCCGAAGTTCGGGGTGCGAAGCATTTCGCCCTCGGTCTTCTGGATCAGGTCGCCGATGTAGACGATGTTGTCGTTCTTCAGGCAGTTGGCCGAACGGACCGACAGTTCCAGTTCGTCGACCTTCTTCAGCAGAGCCGGGTTGAACGGCAGGTCAGGCTTGCCGTCCGTGGCTTCCACGGCCTTCTTGGGCTCGTCGAAGGTGATGAAGATCTGGAGCTGGTCCTGCAGGATGCGCGAGGCATACGCCACGGCGTCCACGGGGCTGACAGCGCCGTTGGTTTCGACTTCCAGGATCAGCTTGTCATAGTCCAGCGACTGGCCCTGACGGGTCGGCTCGACGCGATAGGCGACGCGCTTGACCGGCGAATACAGGGCGTCGACGGCGATCAGGCCGATCGGGGCGTCTTCCGGACGGTTCAGCTCGGAGGCGACGTAGCCCTTGCCGTTCTGGACGGTCAGTTCCATGCGCACCGAAGCGCCGTCATCCAGCGTGCAGATCACGTGGTCGGGGTTCAGAACCTCGATGTCGGCAGGCACGTCGATCTGGCCGGCCGTGACCGGACCAGGGCCGGTGGCCTTCAGCGTCATGCGCTTGGGACCCTCGGCGTGCATGCGCAGCGCCAGTTGCTTGATGTTCAGGACGATGTCGACCACGTCCTCTCGCACGCCTTCCAGCGACGAGAATTCATGGACCACGCCGTCGATCTGGATGGCGGTGACGGCGGCACCTTGCAGCGACGACAGCAGCACGCGGCGCAGGGCGTTGCCGAGCGTCACGCCGAAGCCGCGCTCGAGAGGTTCGGCCACCAGGCGGGCCTTGCGCTGGGCGTCCGAGCCGGCCTCGATCTGGGGCTTTTCGGGACGGATCAGCTCTTGCCAGTTTCGTTCGATCATGGGTGTCCCTCGGAAACGGAGTTCGCCGGTCCCTCGCTCCTCGTCAGGGGCGCCAGGACCGGCGGAGAATAGAAGTCGGTGAAGGTACGCTTAAACGCGGCGGCGCTTGGGCGGACGGCAACCGTTGTGCGGCATCGGCGTGACGTCGCGGATGGTGGTGATGGTCAGGCCGACCGACTGCAGCGCGCGCAGGGCCGATTCACGACCGGAACCGGGACCCGAAACGTTCACTTCCAGCGTCTTGACGCCGTGTTCCTGGGCCTTCTTGCCGGCATCTTCGGCAGCCATCTGGGCGGCGTAAGGGGTCGACTTGCGCGAACCCTTGAAGCCCATGTGGCCCGACGACGACCACGAGATCGCGTTGCCTTGGGCATCGGTGATCGTGATCATGGTGTTGTTGAACGAAGAGTTCACATGGGCGACGCCCGAGGTGATGTTCTTGCGCTCGCGCTTCTTTACGCGACCCGGTTCCTTGGCCATGTGTCTGTCTTACTTCTTCTTGCCGGCGATCGGCTTGGCGGGACCCTTGCGGGTACGAGCGTTGGTGTGCGTGCGCTGGCCGCGGACCGGCAGGCCCTTGCGGTGACGCAGGCCGCGGTAGCAGGCCAGATCCATCAGACGCTTGATGTTCATCGACGTCTCGCGGCGCAGGTCACCCTCGACCGTGTGATCCTTGTCGATCGTTTCGCGAATCTGCAGGACTTCGGCGTCCGTCAGCTGGTTCACACGACGCGCGGGCTCGATGCCCACCTTGGTCGTGATTTCCTTGGCGGCGTGCGGGCCGATGCCATGGATGTACTGAAGCGCGATTTCCACGCGCTTGTTGGTCGGGATATTGACGCCAGCGATACGGGCCACGAAACTCTCCAGATACGCGTTTGCGGACGCAACAAACGCTCCGGTCAACAGACCAGGAGCGCCGACGCCCTTCGCGGAAGCGGGCCTTATACAGGGGATTCAGATGTCGTCAACGCCTAAGGGCCTGATTGTGCCTCTGCAGTGAGGGATCAGGGCTCGAAACGGACCGTCACGGTCACGCCCTGATCGGCCTGAATCTGCCCATTCTCGGTCGGGGGCTGAAATCGGTAAAGCGGGGCCAAGGTCAAGGCCGCCGACCCGAAGCCGATGCCGGGCGGTGTCTCGCTCACAACGGCACAGCGGTCCAACCGGCTATCGGGCTGGATGATACAGCGCATGACCGCCGTCCCGCGCTGACGCAGCCGTGGATCGATCCGACGGTGCGCCCGACCGATGTCGTCCCGGCTGGGGCCTCTGACAAAGCGCGGCGGCGTGGAGCCTGTGCCTGGACCGGTGCCCGAGCCGATACCTGTCCCCTGCCCTGTCCCCTGGCCACCAAGACCTTGGCCCGGCTGTGGCGTGGCGACCGGCGCGACGCCGACGACCAGGTCCGGTTGCGGTGCCTGAACGGCCGGCGCGGGCAACTCCGGTGGCACGGGTCGCGGGCGGGGCGGCACATGGATGCGCGAGGGGGCAGCGGAGGCCCCACCCCCGGCTTGCGGACTGGGCGGAGCTGGTGCGGGGACAATGGGCGGCGGAGGCACCGGCGGGCGGAACAGCAGGACCTCAAAGGCCGGCGGGTCCGCTTCTCTCATAACGGGCTCGGGGCTGCCCATTCCGGACAGGGCGAACAAACCCAGGTGCAGGCCGGCCACGGCCACGACGATGCCGGGCAGAAGCCGCCTGTCAGATCGCAAGGGGGATGAGCCGGTGTCCACACCGCCACTTATGCCACGTCCCGCATGAACACGGCGAGCGCAGGCGTGTCAGCCGCCATTCAGGCAACGGGTTCAGGCGGCCTTGGCCAGCGCCTTGTCGATCGCACCGGAGACGGCCTCGATGGAGCTCATGCCGTCGACCTCGGTCAGCAGGCCCTTTTCGGCATAGTAGGGCAACAGCGGCGCAGTGTTTCGGTTGTAGGCGTCCAGACGAACCTTGAAGCTGTCGGGATTGTCGTCCGGACGGCCCTGGTCGGCAAAACGGCTGGCAACGCGGCTCAGCAGGGCCTCGTCGTCGACCTTCAGCCGGATAACGTGATCGATCTTCTTGCCCAGCTTGGCCAGCATGGCGTCCAGAGCCTCGGCCTGAGCCAGGGTGCGGGGGAAGCCGTCGAAAATGGCCCCGCCGGCATCCTCGGCCGCCTTCAGCTGGGCCTCGATCAGGGCGATGACGACCGCGTCGGGCACGAGGTCACCGCGCGACATGATCGCCTGGCACTCCTGGCCCAGTTCTGAGCCCGAGGCGATGGCCTCGCGCAGCATGTCGCCGGTCGAGAGCTGGATCATGCCCCGCGTCTCGACCAGACGCTTGGCCTGGGTGCCCTTGCCCGCCGCAGGCGGACCAAACAGGATCACATTCATCGCGGCCTCCCCCGAACGATCAGTTCTAGCGCCGGACCGGGGCGGTGTTGCCCTTGGTCCGCGTCTGGCCGCGACCCCGCAGCTTGGCCTTCTTGATCAGACCTTCGTACTGATGGGCCAGAAGGTGCGACTGGATCTGGGCGACAGTGTCCATCGTCACCGACACCACGATCAGGATCGATGTACCGCCAAAGGCCAGACCGGCCCCGAAGTTGGCGATGATCATCTCGGGGATCAGGCAAACGGCGGTGATGTAGGCGGCACCGATGGTCGTCAGGCGGGTCAGCACATAGTCCAGATATTCGGCCGTACGCTTGCCGGGACGGATGCCCGGCAGGAAGCCGCCGTATTTGCGCAGGTTCTCGGCCGTGTCCTCGGGATTGAAGGTGATCGAGGTGTAGAAAAAGCAGAAGAAGATGATCAGCAGGCCGTACAGGATCATGAATACCGGCTGGCCATGGCTCAGCTGGCTTGTCACCGCTGGTAGCCACGACAACCATGCGGGCAGGTTCGCGGTCGCCGTGAACTGCGCCACCGTGGTTGGCAGCATCAGCAAGGACGAGGCGAAGATGGCGGGGATGACACCCGCAGTGTTGACCTTCAGCGGCAGGAACGAGCGCTCGCCCCCGGCCATGCGGTTGCCTTCCTGGCGCTTGGGATACTGAATCAGCAACCGGCGCTGGGCCCGCTCCATGAAGACGATGAACACGACCGTTGCGACGGCAATCAGCGTGATCAGCAGCAGGATGAACACCGACAGCTGACCCTGCTGTGCCAGGCCGAACATACGGGCAATGGTGCCGGGAAGAACGGCCACGATACCGGCAAAGATGATCAGCGAGATGCCGTTGCCGACGCCGCGTGCCGTGACCTGCTCACCCAGCCACATCAGGAACATGGTCCCGCCGGTCAGGCAGGTTATGGTGGAGATGATGAAGAACAGGCCCTGATCCTCAACCAAGCCCGGCTGCGCGTTCAGACCGATAGCGATACCGGCCGACTGGAACAGCGCCAGCACGACGGTCAGATAGCGGGTGTACTGGTTCAGCTGCTTGCGGCCGCTCTCGCCACCTTCCTTGCGCAGCTTTTCCCAGGGCGGATAGACCGCGCCCATCAGCTGCACGATGATCGAAGCAGAGATATAGGGTGTGACGTTCAGGGCGAAGACCGCCATCCGTTCCACCGCGCCGCCCGAGAACATGTTGAACATGTCCAAGATGCCACGCTGCCCATCTGGGTTCTGGAAGAACTGCAGAAAGGCTTCCGAGTTGATCCCCGGGATCGGCACATAGGTCCCGATGCGATAGACCAGCAGGGCCAGGAGCGTGAACAGCAGACGCTTATGCAGCTCGGTCGCTTTCGCGAACGTGCCCATGTTCATGTTTGCTGCGAGTTGTTCGGCGGCCGAAGCCATATGTCGTCACCCCGACTGATCAGAACGCGGCGCACCTGAGACTGACTCGGGCGCCACGGTCCAGATAGGTGAAGGGCGCCCTCTTAGCGAGAGCGCCCCCCAGCTTATTTTTTGGAGGCAGTCCGCGTTGTGCGGGCCGAGATCTTGTTGGCGTCGCCACGCGGCGCCTTGGGAGCCGGAGCCTTGCCCTTGGCGGCGTTGCGCTTCTCGACGCGCGCGGCGGCCTTGGCTTCAGCGGCGATACGCTCCTGAACCACGGTGCCACCGGCAGCTTCGATGGCCTTGATCGCGCCAGCCGAAGCCGACCAGACTACCAGGTTCAGCTTGCCCTTGATCTCGCCGGTGCCCAGCAGACGGACGCCGTCCTTGACGCGACGGATCACGCCGGCGGCGACCAGAGCGTCGCCCTTGATCTCGTTCTTGATGTCAAGCTTGCCGCCGTCGATGGCGTCCTGCAGACGCCACAGGTTCACTTCGGCCAGCTTCAGAGCGTTGGGATTGTTGAAGCCACGCTTGGGCATACGCATGTAAAGCGGCATCTGGCCGCCTTCGAAGCCGCCGATGGCGACGCCGGAACGCGACTTCTGACCCTTGACGCCACGGCCGGCGGTCTTGCCCTTGCCCGAACCGGGGCCACGGCCGACGCGCATGCGCTTCTTGTGAGCGCCCTCGTTGTCGCGGATTTCATTCAGTTTCATGTGCCTGATCCTTTCGGGTTCTAGCGCTGCTCGTGTGTACACGGACAACTCGGCGGTCAAAACGAAGGGCCGCTTCTAGGCGGCCCTTGTCCGTAGTGCAATACGCCAGACGCCTTCCCCCGGTCCGGGAGAGGGCAGCAAGGCTTACTTTTCGACGATCTCGGTCAGGTGGGCGACCTTGGCGATCATCCCGCGAACCGAAGGCGTGTCTTCCAGCGTGGACTCACGACCCATGCGGTTCAGACCCAGACCCACCAGGGTGGCGCGCTGGTCGTTCTTGCGGCGGATCGGCGAACCGGTTTGCTTGACGGTGACGGTCTTGGCGTCAGTCTTCTTGGACGGGGCCATCATCAGGACTCCACAGCTTCGGGTGCCGAGGCACCGTCATTGCGACGACCCATCAGGTCCGCGACCTTCTTGCCGCGCTTGTTGGCGACCTGGCGAGGCGAGGACTGGACCTTCAGAGCCTCGAAGGTCGCACGGATCATGTTGTAGGGGTTCGACGAACCGGTGGACTTGCCGACGACGTCCTGGACGCCGAGGGTTTCCAGCACGGCACGCATCGGACCGCCCGCGATGACGCCGGTCCCGGGAGGGGCCGCACGCATCATGATCTTGCCGGCGCCCCAACGGCCGTTGCCGTCATGGTGCAGGGTGCGGTTTTCACGCAGCGGCACGTGGATCATCGTCTTCTTGGCTTCTTCGGTCGCCTTGCGGATGGCTTCCGGCACTTCGCGTGCCTTGCCGTGACCGAAGCCGACGCGGCCCTTGCCGTCACCGACGACCATCAGGGCGGCGAAGCTGAAGCGACGGCCACCCTTCACGGTGGCGGCGACGCGGTTGATGTGGACCAGCTTCTCGACGATGTCCGATTCCGGACCGTCGGCCTGGGGGCCATTGCGGTTGTCACGACGATTGCGGTCGTTGCCGCCGCCGCCACGTTGGGGTGCTTGCGCCATGCGTCCCGTTCCTTAGAAATTCAGGCCGGCTTCACGCGCGGCTTCCGCCAGCGCCTTCACCCGACCGTGATAAATGTAGCTGCCGCGGTCGAAGACGACGTCCTTGACGCCCTTTTCGATCGCACGCTCGGCGACCAGCTTGCCGATACGGGCCGCTGCGTCGACGTCCGAACCCTTGGACTTCGCACCCTTGTCGCCTTCCAGCGACGAGGCGGCGGCGACCGTGACGCCATTGAGGTCGTCGATGATCTGGGCCGAGATGTTCTTGTCCGAACGGTGGACCGACAGGCGCAGACGACCGCCGGAGACGGCCTTGAGGCGGCGACGGTTGCGCTCCGAGCGGCGCTTGGCTTGTTGTTGCAGAGAAAGAGCCATGACCTACTTCTTCTTGCCTTCCTTGCGCCGGACCTTTTCGCCCGTGTAGCGCACGCCCTTGCCCTTGTAGGGCTCTGGCGGACGCAGCTTGCGGATGACGGCGGCGATCTGACCCACGGCCTGCTTGTCAGCACCCGAGATCTTGATTTCAGTCTGCTTGGGCACCGCAAAGGTGACGCCGGCAGGCGGTTCGATGTCCACGTCGTGCGAGAAACCGAGCTGCAGCGACAGGGCATTGCCCTTCATCGCGGCACGATAACCGACGCCGACCAGGTCCAGGCTCTTTTCAAAGCCGGTGGTGACGCCCGTGACCATGTTGTCGACCAGGGTGCGCGACAGGCCCCACATGGCGCGGCCACGCTGGGTGTCGGTACGCAGACCCAGGGTCAGACCCTCGGCGTCCTGGGACACTTCGATTTCCTCGGCGACGGTCCAGGAGCTTTCGCCCTTGGGACCCTTCACCGACACGGTCTGACCGTCGAGCGTGATAGTCACGCCCTTCGGAACAGCGATGAGACGTTTGCCGATACGGGACATATCAGTAGACCCTGCAGAGGACTTCGCCGCCCACATTGGCGTCGCGCGCCGCAGTGTCCGACATAACGCCCTTGGACGTGGAGAGGATCGAGATACCGAGGCCGTTCTTGATCGGCTTCAGATCGGTGATCGCGGAATAGACGCGACGGCCGGGCTTCGAAACGCGGGCGATCTCGGCGATCACGGGCGCGCCGTCGAAATACTTCAGCTCGATCTCGAACTGCGGGAACTCGCCCGGGTTCTGAACCAGGTTATAGCCGCGGATGTAGCCTTCGTCCTGCAGCACGTCGAGGACGCGCTGGCGCAGACGGGAAGCCGGGGTGAGCACCTTGGAACGCTTGCGTGTCGCCGCGTTCTTGATGCGAGCGATCATGTCGCTCAGGGGATCGTTGATCATCATGTCTGTCGCTCCCCTTACCAGCTGGACTTCGTCAGGCCCGGGATCTGTCCCAGGTTGCCGAGTTCACGCAGGGCGATCCGGCTCATCTTGAGCTTGCGATAGAAGGCGCGCGGACGGCCCGTCACTTCGCAGCGGTTACGAATCCGGCTGGCCGCAGAGTTGCGCGGCAGTTCCGCCAGCTTCAGGCGCGCCTCGAAGCGCTCCTCCAGCGGCAGGGATTCATCGTTCGCGGTCGCCTTCAGGGCGGCGCGTTTGTCGGCGTATTTCGCGACGAGGGCCTTGACCATCTCGTTACGGTTTACGGCGCTTTTCTTTGCCATTGTGCTTTTCCCTTCCCGCTCAGTTCGTCACGAACGGGAACTTGAACTCGGTCAGAAGCGCGCGTGCTTCGTCATCAGTCCTGGCCGTGGTGCAGACGATGATGTCCATGCCCCACATCTGGTCGATCTGGTCGTAGTTGATTTCCGGAAACACGATGTGCTCCTTCAGGCCCATGGCGTAGTTGCCACGACCGTCGAAGGACGTCGGCTTCAAGCCACGGAAGTCTTTCACGCGCGGCAGGGCGATCGTGATCAGACGGTCCAGAAACTCGTACATCTGGTCGCCGCGCAGCGTAACCTTGCCGCCGATGACCATGCCCTCA
Source organism: Brevundimonas sp. DW-iso22 (assembly GCF_058725425.1). NCBI lineage: Bacteria > Pseudomonadati > Pseudomonadota > Alphaproteobacteria > Caulobacterales > Caulobacteraceae > Brevundimonas > Brevundimonas sp. DW-iso22. The sequence goes on from NZ_JBZXEB010000002.1 coordinate 308,320, forward strand.
CGCAGCTTGAAGCCGGCGATTGAGTTGCGAGCCTTGGTCGGCACGGGCTTCTGACCGGCGATAGCCGCCAGATCCTTGAGCGCGGCGGTGACCTTCTTGGAGTCCGCGACCGCCTCGCCGACACCCATGTTCAGGACGATCTTGTCCAGCTTGGGCATCTGCATGGGGTTGGAATAACCGAACTTCTCGGTCATCGCAGCCTTGATACGGTCGTTGTAGTCGCTCTTCAGGCGGGGTGTGTATTTGGTGTCGGCCATTAGATGACGTCTCCCGTCGTCTTGGCGAAGCGAACCTTCTTGCCGTCTTCCATACGGAAGCCGACGCGGGCTGCCTTGCCGTTGGCGTCGGCGATCGCGACGTTCGACAGGTGAAGCGACGCTTCCTTGTTCTTGATGCCGCCCTGGGGGTCGGCCTGGGTCGGACGGGTGTGGCGCTGGACCATGTTGATCCCCTGCACCAGGACGCGGTTCGTGGTCGGGAGCACTTTCGTGACCTTGCCCGTACGGCCCTTGTCCTTGCCGGTCAGGATGACGACGTTGTCGCCGGTTTTGATCTTGGCGGCCATGACTACAGGACCTCCGGAGCCAGCGAGATGATCTTCATGTGGTTCTTGGCGCGCAGTTCGCGGGGAACCGGGCCAAAGATCCGCGTGCCGACCGGCTCGTTCTGTTTGTTGACGATGACGGCAGCCGACTTGTCAAAACGAATGACAGAGCCGTCCTTGCGCATGATGTCCTTGGCCGTGCGGACGACGATGGCGCGAACCACCTCACCCTTTTTCACGCGGCCGCGCGGAATGGCTTCCTTGACGGAAGCGACGATCGTGTCGCCCACCGAGGCGTAGCGGCGCTTGGAGCCGCCCAACACCTTGATGCACATGACCCGGCGAGCACCCGAATTGTCGGCTACCTCCAGGTTAGTTTGCATCTGGATCATGGGATCCGATCCTTCTTAAGACGCGGAGGCGGTGGACGAGTCCGACAGGACTTCCCAGCGCTTCAGCTTGGACTTCGGGGCGCACTCGACGATACGGGCCTGGTCACCGACCTTCAGGGCGTTCGCTTCGTCGTGGGCGTGGTACTTCTTGGACAGGCGCACGATCTTTTTCATGACCGGGTGCAGCAGCGTGCGCTGAACGACGACAACGACAGTCTTGTCGCCCTTGTCGGACACGACCACGCCTTCGAGAATACGTTTGGGCATCGTGGTTTCCTTAACCCGCTGCGCGGTTCGCACGCAGAAGCGTGGAAATGCGAGCGATGTCTTTGCGCACTTCACCGACCCGGTGAGTTTTTTCCATCTGGCCGGTGGCCGCCTGGAAACGCAGGTTAAACTGTTCCTTCTTGAGCTTCAGCAGCTCGTCGGCCAGTTGGTCGGGCGTCTGGGCCCGCAGATCGGCGATCTTGGTCATGCGCCTACATGCTCCACATGAGCGACGCCGGCATCCAGGCGGGTGACCACCTTGGTACGGACCGGCAGCTTGGCAGCACCGAGGCGCAGCGCTTCACGAGCGATGTCGTCCGGCACGCCGTCGATTTCGAACAGGATGCGACCGGGGTGGCAGCGCGCCGCCCAATGGTCCACCGCGCCCTTGCCCTTGCCCATCCGGACTTCGGCCGGCTTGCCCGTGACGGGCAGGTCGGGGAAGACGCGGATCCAGACGCGGCCCTGACGCTTCATCTGGCGGGTGATCGCGCGGCGAGCCGCCTCGATCTGACGCGCCGTGATGCGTTCTGGCTCGACAGTCTTCAGGCCGTAGGAGCCGAAGTTCAGCGAGAAGCCACCCTTGGCAGCGCCATGGATGCGGCCCTTGAAGGCCTTGCGGTACTTGGTCTTTTTAGGTTGCAGCATGACTTAGCCCTCACGCCCGCGACGTTGGCCGCGATCACCGCGCGGACCACCGCGTTCGCGGCCTTCGTTGGACGACGGGCCGGAAGCTTCCTGGGCCCAACGCTTGTCCTGTGCCATCGGATCGTGTTCCAGGACTTCGCCTTTGAAGACCCAGACCTTCACGCCGATGATGCCGTAGGTCGTCTTGGCCTGGATGAAGCCATAGTCGATGTCGGCACGCAGGGTGTGCAGCGGCACGCGACCTTCGCGGTACCATTCCATCCGCGCGATTTCGGCACCGCCGAGGCGACCCGACACGTTGATGCGGACGCCCTTGGCACCCAGGCGCATGGCCGACTGCATGGCGCGCTTCATGGCGCGGCGGAAGGCGATCCGGCGTTCCAGCTGCTGCGCGATGTTCTCGGCGATCAGCTGGGCGTCCGTCTCGGGCTTGCGCACTTCGACGATGTTCAGGTGAACTTCACCCTCGGTACGGTCCGAGATGTCCTTGCGGAGCTTCTCGATGTCGGCGCCCTTCTTGCCGATCACGACGCCCGGACGGGCGGCATAGATCGTGACGCGGCACTTCTTGTGCGGACGCTCGATGATGATGCGCGAGACACCAGCAGCTTGCAGGCGCTCTTTCAGCCACGTGCGCAGCTTCAGGTCCTGGTGCAGCAGCTTGGAGTATTCGTCACCGCGGGCGAACCAGCGGCTATCCCACGTGCGGTTGATGCCGAGACGCAGGCCAACCGGATTGATTTTCTGACCCATCAGGCGGCCTCACCAGCTTCGCGGACCACGATGGTGATCTCGGCGAAAGGTTTCAGGATGCGCGACGAACGACCACGAGCACGGCTCGCGAAACGCTTCATCACCAGGTTCTTGCCCACGAAAGCCTCGGCGACGATCAGGTTGTCGATGTCGAGGTTGTGGTTGTTTTCGGCGTTCGACACGGCCGAATACAGCACCTTGCGGACGTCGGTGGAGATGCGCTTGCGGCTGAATTCCAGCTCGTTCAGCGCCTTCTGCACCGGCAGGCCACGGATCGACTGGGCGACCAGGTTCAGCTTCTGAGGGCTGATCCGGACGTTCGTCAGCTTGGCGCGGGCTTCGGTCGGGGCGACCCGACGGGGGTTTTTGGTCTGGGCCATCAGTTACTTCCTTTTGGCCTTCTTGTCCGCCGCGTGCCCGGGGAACGACCGGGTCGGGGCGAACTCGCCGAACTTCATGCCGACCATTTCTTCGGAGACCGACACCGGCACATGCTTCATGCCGTTGTGGACGCCAAAGGTCAGGCCGACAAACTGCGGCAGGATGGTGGAGCGGCGCGACCAGGTCTTGATCACGTCCTTGCGGCCCGACGACGTAACGGCGTCGGCCTTCTTGAGCAGATACCCGTCGACAAACGGGCCTTTCCAGGAGGAGCGAGCCATCGGTTAGCGAGCCTTCTTAACGTGGCGGGTACGGATGATGTATTTGTCCGTCGCCTTGTTCTTGCGGGTACGAGTGCCCTTGGTGTCCTTTCCCCACGGCGTAACCGGGGTACGACCACCAGAGGTCCGGCCTTCACCACCACCGTGCGGGTGGTCGATCGGGTTCATGGCGACGCCGCGAACGTGCGGACGGAAGCCCATGTGACGCTTGCGACCGGCCTTGCCCAGGTTCTGGTTCATGTGGTCGGGGTTCGAAACCGCGCCCACCGTGGCCATGCAGCCGTCCAGGACCATGCGAAGCTCGCCGGAGCCGAGGCGAATCTGGGCGTAACCCTGATCGCGACCGACCAGCTGGGCATAGGCACCGGCCGAACGGGCCAGTTGAGCGCCCTTGCCAGGCTTCATCTCGATGTTGTGGATAATCGTCCCGACCGGCACCGAGCGCAGCGGCATGGCATTGCCAGGCTTCACGTCGGTCTTTTCGCCGGCCACCACCGTGTCGCCCGCCTTCAGGCGTTGCGGCGCGATGATGTAGGCCTTTTCGCCGTCCTCATAGACGATGAGGGCGATGAAGGCGGTCCGGTTCGGATCGTATTCCAGGCGTTCCACGGTCGCCGTGGCGAACTTGCGACGCTTGAAGTCGATCTTGCGGTACAGGGTCTTGGCACCACCGCCGCGGAAGCGGACGGCGATACGACCACCGGCACCACGACCGCCTGACTTGGTCAGGCCTTCGGTCAGCGACTTCTCGGGACGGCCTTTATGCAGTTCCGAGCGGTCGATCAGCACCAGGGCGCGACGGCCCGGCGATGTCGGGTTGTATGTTTTCAAGGCCATCTGATCAGAGCCCCGTCGTGACGTCGATCGACTGGCCTTCGGCCAGCGTCACGATCGCTTTTTTGATGTCGACCCGACGGCCCATGATGCCGCGGAAGCGCTTGGTCTTGCCCTTTTGAACCAGGGTGTTGACCTTCAGGACGTTGACCTTGAACAGGCTTTCGACCGCCGCAGCGATCTCGTCCTTGGTCGAGGTGCCGGAAACCCGGAACACGACCTTGTTTTGCTCCGACAGGATCGTCGCCTTCTCAGTGATGATCGGCGACAGGATGGTGTCGTAGTGTTTTGCGGTAGGAGTTGCGCCGGCCATTACGCGGCTTCCTTCTGGGCTTGCTCGCGACGCGAGGGCTTGTAGTCGGCATAGGTCGCCTCGATGGCTTCCAGAGCAGACTTCGTCAGCACCAGTTTGTCAGCGCGCAGAATGTCATAGACGTTCAGACCGGCGTTCGGCAGCACATCCACCATCGGGATGTTGCGGGCGGCCAGGGCGAAGTTGGCATCCACTTCCGGGCCAGCGATGACCAGGGTGCGGGTCCAGCCCAGCTTGCCCAGCGTTTCGCGCAGGGCCGACGTCTTGGCGTCCTTGATGGACAGATTGTCGACGACCACCAGGCCACCCGACTTCACCTTGGACGACAGGGCGTGACGCAGGGCCAGGGCACGGACCTTCTTGGGAAGATCAAAGCCGTGATCGCGCACGATCGGGCCGAAAGCGCGCGAACCACCGACGAACTGCGGTGCACGGCGCGAACCGTGACGAGCGCCGCCGGTGCCCTTTTGCTTGTACATCTTCTTGCCGGTGCGAGAATTCTCGTTCCGGGTCTGAACCTTGTGGGTACCGGCGCGGCGCTTGGCCAGTTGCCAGTTGACATAACGGGCCAGGATGTCGCCGCGGATGTCTTCGATGCCGAACACGGTGTCCGACAGCTCGACATCACCGGCGGCCTTGCCGTCGAGTTTGATGACAGAGAGTTTCATTACGCTTCACCGCCTTCGGTCGCTTCAACGGCCGGTGCTTCTTCAGCAGGCGTTTCGGCGGGTTGAGCAGCGCCCGACTTCGACTTGATGCCACCGGGGAACGGGGCCTCGGCCGGACGGGCCTTCTTCACAGCGTCGCGGATCTTGACCCAGGTGCCCTCGTGACCGGGGACAGCGCCCTTGATCATGATGAGGCCACGCTCGGCATCGACGCGGACGATGGTGAGGTTCTGGGTCGTGACGACTTCCTGGCCGTAGTGGCCGGCCATCTTCTTGCCCTTGAAGGTCTTGCCCGGATCCTGGCGCTGGCCGGTCGAACCGTGCGAACGGTGCGACAGCGACACACCGTGCGACGCCCGCAGACCGCCGAAGTTCCAGCGCTTCATGGCACCGGCGAAGCCCTTGCCGATCGTCTCGGCCTGGACATCGACCTTCTGGCCCGCGACGAAGTGGTCGGCCGACAGCTCGGCTCCCACGTCCAGCAGGCTGTCCGCATCTATGCGGAACTCGGTCACATAGGCCTTGGGCTCGACTTCCAGCTTGGCGAACGCTTCGCGTTGGGCCTTGTTGGTGTTCTTGGCCTTCTTGGAGCCCGCGCCCAGTTGCAGGGCGACGTAGCCGTCCCGCTCCTGAGTCCGCTGACCCACGACCTGACAACCGTCCAGTTCGAGGACGGTGACTGGGATATGCGCGCCGTCTTCAGCGAAGAGACGCGTCATTCCCAGTTTTTTGGCGATCACGCCCGTGCGCATATCGGATCCCGCCTTTGTTTCTTTAAATCTTGATCTCGACGTCCACACCGGCCGACAGGTCGAGCTTCATGAGCGCGTCCACGGTTTGCGGGGTGGGGTCGATGATGTCGAGCACGCGTTTGTGCGTGCGGATTTCAAACTGCTCGCGCGACTTCTTGTCGACGTGCGGCGAGCGGTTCACGGTGAATTTTTCGATCAGGGTCGGCAGCGGAATCGGACCGCGAACGGTCGCGCCGGTGCGCTTGGCCGTGTTGACGATCTCGCGCGTCGAAAAATCGAGGACGCGGTGATCAAAGGCCTTGAGCCTGATGCGGATGCTTTGATCCATATCGGTCGTATTTCCCAAGCAGGCGAACCTGCGTCCCTGTGAACCATTTCAAAGACCGGAGGCCTTCAGGCACGAATGCCCTCAGAGTACGCACGTCCGCAAAAACGATCGGCCCACGCAGTTACCCGCGAAGGCCGCTGAAGTCCTGGGTCACTGCAAAGAACAGGTCCGAGGTCGTTCCTGCGAGCCGCGTCTGCATCCCAAACTCAAAGCGAGATGCACAGCCGGTCCAACAAGAGTTGGCGCTTATGCCGATTGAGTCCCCGTTCGTCAAGCGGCGAAACCAAGGCAGGGCGAGTCTTTTGGCGCTATCGCCCGATGCGGATATTCCCTGAACCCACGATGCTGCGGCTGACCCGGCCGGTGACCTCGGCGATGCGGATGTCGCCTGAGCCGGCGATGGCCACGCTGACGTCTCCGGCAGTGCCACCGAAGTCGATGTCGCCCGAACCGCCGATGGCGACTTCAAAGCTGGAGGCACGGCCACGCGGTATCGAGACTTCGCCCGAGCCGCCGATGGCGATGTCGACCTCTCCATCGACTGCAGCCACCCAGGCCTCGCCCGATCCGCCCAGCGACAGATCCAGATTGCCCGTCGCCCCTGCCCGGATCGTGCCCGACCCGCCCAGGGAGGCGTCCAGCGAGCGCGACGTGCCTGTCCGGATGTCGCCCGACCCGCCCAGCGACAGGTCGAGGGCCCCGTCCGTGTTGGCGACGACCCAGTCGCCGCAACCACCGTTGGACAGTTCGACCGATCGAGCCCCCCTACCGACGGCCCCGAACACCGCGCTGCCGGCTGAGACCTTCACATCGCGCGGCGATCGCACGATGATCAGCGGCGCATCGGACACATTAATGCGGCCCAGGTCGCGGACCTCGACCTCGGGGCTGGCCTTGGCCTGGGCGGGGACGCTCAACACGGCGGCGGCGATGACGGCGGTGGATGCGATAGCGAACTTCATGGGTCTGTCCCTCTCCGTTGATGAGGAAAGGGTGCGACCATCGTCCGCTGAAGTCACTTTAACTCGAGGTCATGACCTCTTTGTAAGACAACTGCCCGTCAGGCCTTTAGTGCGCCCGCTCCGTCGGCCACGCCGATTTCGGGCTCAAAGTCGCGCTCATAGGTGGCGATCCGGCTCTTCATCGCCCCCATCCGCTTCAGCGCCAGCGACGCCGCCCAGCGCGCCGCCATGCCGGGCGTGGACAGGGTGTCGGTCGTGCGGGGCCGCCCTCCCCGGCTGCGCATCACGGCGTGAGTATAGAGTGCGCCGTTGCGAAACCGTGTGGGCCAGGTCTGGAACTCGGTCGACAGGCTGACGCAGAACCGATCCAGATTCTCGACCCGGTGCGGGGCATAGAAGGGCCAGGTCAGGGCGTCGCCCGGCTCCAGATCCATGACCTGGGCATCGGCCTCGAAAGCACGGGTGTAGGGGATTTCCTCGGTCGTCTGTCGCGTGACGACCTGCTCCATATTGCACTCGGGCAGATGCGTTTCGTCGCCGGGATAGACGAACAGGCGCTTGCGGCCGCGCATGTGGAACAGCACCACGCCTGCGGCATCGAAATGATAGGGCACCCGTGCCTTGGGCGACGACAGAATCAGCTGGGCCGACCGCGATACCGCCCGCATCCCAGGATAGGCCGCCTCGATGCGCTTGAACTCGATGGCGGCAGCGTCCCACAGCTCGGGCCAGCCACGCTCGACCTCGCGCAGATTGACCCACAGCCGGCCCTGCTGGATCGCTGTCAGCAGCTCCGTCCCGCTCAACCGTCCGCGCGCACCGGTGCGCAGGCTGACCTGATCCTCGTCGTCATAGTCGTACAGATTGATGTCGAACAGCTCGGCCGGATAGCGTTCCAGCATGGCCTCCAGCGCCTCGTCGGTCGCAAAGCCCTGATCGACCAGACCATGCGGATGCACACGGGCCTCCTTGATCGGGCCGGAATAGCGGGTGCGGGTGGCGGTCATGACTGTCTCAGGCCGAAACACGAGGGGTGGTCCTGGCCGAAAGCTTTGCAAGCGCCGCGCCTGCCGCCTGCAGGCCGCCCTTCAGGCGGTTGGCCGGCGTGACCTCGCAGGCCTCGATGGCGGCCCAACGGCGACGCACGCTGTTGCGCAGCCGCTCGCCCCGCCCCTGCCCGGCCAGGTTTAGTGCGCTGACCGCCGCCTGGCTGACCGTAGCCCCGAGGCCCGGCTTGATCACCACTGCATCGCGGACCCAACGTTCGCCGTTGCAGAAATACTTCTTGTAGTGCTCGCCCTCGAAGCCGAAGTCGAAGCTGCGGACGCCCGTCTCCGACGCCATCCGCATGGTGTCCAGGCTCAGCAATATGCCCGGAGAGCAACGTGACAGCTCGGGCACATAGCCCGGGAACCAGAAATGGCACTGGTCGCCCGCGAACAGCGAATACTCCACCGCCGCCAGCCGATCCCCGGCCCAGAGCGCAGCCATCGAGGCCGAGAAGCCGGGCGTGTCCGCCTTCAGCAGCGCATGCAGCAGATCGGCAGTCCAGCCGCAGGCAAAGATGTCGTGCCGACCGGTCCGTCGGTACTGGTCACGCTTCAGATCGATCAGCCAGTTCAGCATCTCCGGATCGCGCAACCGGGTCTCGACCCTCAGTGGCCCGAACTCCGTCTGCATGCTGCGCCGACAGCGTTCCTTGTCCTTGAAGAATTTGCCGAAGGTCGCCCGCCGCTCGGCGTACCAGGCGTCGAAGCCCGCACTGCCCAGCTCCGCCTGCACCGTCCGGCGTTGCTCGCCGGGCCCGTCGGCGTCGCTCTGCCTGACCCAGGCCGTGACGTTCAGCTTCGAGGTCGGCAGGGCTTCGGCCACCTCGGCCAACGATGGCACTTCGCCCGGCATGGCAATGACGCCGTGATAATCGTTCATCGGGGCTGCCAACGGCTGGATCGTGCCGCCGCGACGCTGGTGCGGGAAAAAGCCGACGATCTGGCCGTCCCGGCTCAGCACCGCCACCGCTGCGCCTGGGCAGACCAGGCCCGCGATCTGTGCGAACTCGGGGCGGAAATAGGGGCTGTTGAGCAGCGGATTGGCCGCCAGCATGTCGCGCCACAGGTCCCACTGCGCCTCCGACATCGTGTCGGTCGCCATGATCTCGACGTGCAGCGGGGACATCCAGGGCTCCTACGGCGGGCCAGACGCGAGCCACCGATCCTATGGCTGCATAGGCGGTTGCGTGTTTCGACAGGGTGACCGGGCATGGTGAATCGTTTCTGAGCGGGAGCCGTCCACGTCGCCGAAGCGTTGCCAGACCTGCGCCCATACGCTTTGAAGGAATCATTATGACCGATCCCCGTCCCTCGACCCGCGAAACCGAAACCGAAAACCAGCGCAAGCCCGCCCACGACGGCGAGGCCCCTCGTCCCTCGACCGAACCCAATGGGTCGGAAGGCAGTTCCAACTCCGGCGACACCGCCACCGACCCCGCAACCGGAAAGCCCAATCCTTGAAATCAGCTGCTCTCGCCGCCGCCGCCGCCCTGATCGCCACGCCCGCACTGGCCCAGGGCGTGCCCTACGCCTGCCCTGTCACGGCCACTCATGTCGTGGCCAACGACGGCCTGACGCGCAGCAAGGCGGCTGTGAAGTCCGGGCGGATCGTCATCCTGGCAGTCGGCTCCTCCTCGATTGAGGGGGTCGGGGCGAGCAGTCGGTCGCTGGGATTCGTGCCCCTGCTTCAGGCGGGGTTGGAACGCCGCCTGCCTGGCGTTCAGGTGACGTTGATCAACCGCGGCATCGGCGGGGAGACGGCTCGTGATACGGCGATGCGACTGGAGGCCGAGGTCACCCTGGCCCGACCCGATCTGGTCATCTGGCAACTTGGCACCAACGACATCCTGCGCGACCGCTCGACCGACGACATCCTGACCGATTTCCAGGCCGGGCGAGCGGTGCTGGACCGCGAGCGTGCCGACGTCCTGCTGATCGACCCGCAACGCCTGCCAGAGACCACGACCAATCCAGCTTTCCGGGGCCGCAACCCGGCCCTGGGCGACATTTCCACCGTCATCGACCAACAGGCTACCGCCTCCGGCTATGCTGTACTCCACCGCTTTACCGCCATGGCCGACTGGTCGGGGCTGGATCGTGGAGGCGTGGGCCCAGATGACCTGCATCTTAATGACTGGGGCTATGCCTGCTGGGCCGAGGTAACCGCCGAGGGTTTGGCGGACGCGCTGCGCTGACAGAACGTCTCTAGCGGAACAGGCGACCGAACGGCGGGTTATGGAAGCCATCGCCATCACCGGATTCCCATGACCCTTCGCCTGATCCTGCTGTCCACCGTCGTCCTGACCCTCGCCGCCTGCGACCAACCCGATAGGGCCCCTGCACCAGCCCCCGAAGTCGCCCCCCGTGCGCAAGCCCCTGCTGGCATTGCGGCTGAGACTATCGAGCGCGCCATGCCGGCGGCACCCGAGGCGGCTCCGGCCCAGCCGACGAACGGCACCCCCACGCCCCCGCAGGCTGACCCCGGCTTGATCCGGCTGCAGATTCTGCTTGATCGCTCGACCTTCTCGCCCGGCATCGTGGACGGTCTGGCGGGAGAAAACACACGTCAGGCCATCGCGGCCTATCGCAAGGCCAATGATCTGGGCGAAAACGATGCCCCCGACGCCGAACTGTTGCAACATCTGGCGGCTGCCGACACAGGTCCCGTCACCCGCGTCCACACCCTGACGGCAGAAGACGTCGCCGGCCCGTTCAGCGCGCCTTCGAGCAATCTGGAACAGATGGTCGACAACGGCACCCTGTTTACCACTGTGAAGGAAAAACTGGCCGAGCGCTTTCACATGACCGAAGGCCTGCTGGACGCCCTCAACCCCGGCCTTGCTCTTCAGGCCGGCCAGCGCATCCTCGTGCCCGCCATCAGCGATACCCCGATCGGCGAGGTCGCCCGCATCGTCATCGACAAGACCGAACGGTCGGCCCGCGCCTTCGACGCGTCTGGCAAGCTGCTAGCCTTCTATCCAGCCACCATCGGTTCGACCGAACGCCCGGCTCCGACCGGCACCCTGCGTGTCGTCGGCATCGCGCCGGAGCCCAACTATACCTATGACCCCGACCGCGTCAGCTACGACCGTGGCGACAAGACCATCGTGGTTCCTGCCGGGCCGAACAACCCCGTGGGCTCCGTCTGGATTGGCCTGAACCGCCAGAGCTACGGCATCCACGGAACGCCAGACCCGTCCAAGATCGCCAAGACGGCCTCCAACGGCTGTATCCGCATGACCAACTGGGATGCCGAACAACTGGCCGCCTCGGTCAAGGCGGGCGTCGAGGTAGAGTTTATCTAGGAGCCACCGGTCCGAACCGCGTCGTCGCCCAGAAGTCGCACCGGCTTCGGGCGGCGAAGCCGTTGTCCATCAGGTCGCCGGTTGGCTGGAACACGCGGATCAGACCGCTGTCCGCAGCGCGGGGCCAGCCCGCCTCGAAATCTGCGTCATGCCCGAACCCGGCCCACAGGCGCATCATCCGGTCCGACAGCGCCCGCTGATCCGGCGTGAACCGCGCCGGGTCTGCAAATATCCACTTCGTGCCGAAGACATAGGTCGCCTCCGATGCATGATAGGCTCCCAGATCATAGGGCGCGTTCAGCAAGGCTGACAAAGCGAACGGCGCATCCGCGTCCGCGAACTCATAGCCCCATACCGGCACATGCCGCGCCAGCACCCGTCTCAAAGCATCGGCGGGACAGGCGAACTTCTGATCGGTGAAACTGCGCGCCATCGTCGCCCCCGGCCCCTCCGGTCCGATGGGGTAGCGGTCCAGCACACCGGGGCCGTCGTCGCCATACATCCATAGCGTCTGCGCGCGATATCGCTCGGTGTCCCGCACCTTGACCGCGAACAGCCGCCCTTCGTCGCGATTGCTGCCAACAATGACCGGCACCTTCATGAAGTCGCCGCGCGCAAAAGCCAGCGGCGGCGCGACCGGCACGGTCGCATCGCCATAAACCGGTCCCCACGATCCCGGTCCGTTCAGCCCTGATCGCGTCGAGGCCGCCCTTGCGATCCGCCCCGCCGGAGCCGCCCTCAGGCATGCCACCACATCCGGCCCCTCGCACCCGACTGAAGCTGCGAACGCCTCGCCACCCTGTGCGGCCTCGTCCGCCGACCACAGCGAGCCCGGCTCCACACAGGTGCCGCTCTGCAGGATGACCCGCTGGAACAGCCCCTCCGACGCCGGAGACGTCATCAAATGGCATGCGCTCCAGGCCCCTGCACTCTCGCCGATCAGGGTCACATCGCCAGGATCGCCGCCGAACGCCGCAATCCGCTGATGCACCCACCGCAGCGCAGCTTGCTGGTCCATCAGGCCCCAGTTGCCGCCCACCCCCTCGCCGTCCGCCGCAAACTCCGGATGCGCCAGCCAGCCCAAGGCACCCAGCCGATAGTTGACGGTGACCACGACCCGATCCTGCTCAACCGCCAGCCGCGACGGATCATAGTTAGCGCCCGCCCCGACGGTGAAGGCCCCGCCGGGTAGATAGACGATGACCGGACGCAGCCGCTCAGGCTCGACGGCCGGACCGTAGATGTTCAGATACAGGCAGTCTTCAGAGCCGAAGACCACCCCGCCCCCGCCGCCCAGGATCGACTTCGGCCCCAGCGCCTGGTTGCAGTCCGCTCCGATGCGCGTCGCATCGCGCGTGCCGGCCCAGGGCTGGACCGGTCGCGGTGCCCGCCAGCGCAGATTACCCACCGGCGGCGCAGCATAGGGCACGCCCAGAAACGCCCGCACCCCCGCGCCCCGCATCCCGCGCAGCTCGCCTTCCGGCGTCCGCAAGACAGGCTCGGCGTAGTCGGACGCCGAACGTACAAATCCGACCTTGCCCGGATGGGTCGCGCAGGCGGCCAGCAGTACTAAAAACGGGATCAAGAAGAACCGTGCCACCACCTTTCGTATCGTGCGATCCCGGCAGGCCCAAGGCTGAAAAGTACTGGGCATGCATCTGTGAGGCGACGGATTGTAGCCAGCCAGGCTGCCATGCATGGTCACACCCTATGGAGGAGCCATGAAACGATTCTGGAAGTTTCTGCTCGGAGCGGTCGCCGGTGGGGCGGCCACAGTTCTTGTCACCGGTGGATTAATCGTCTTCGATGGTCTGACCGATGACGTGCGTCCCAGCGACGTCGCGGTGGTTCTTGGCTCGAAGGTCAATCCGGATGGCTCGCTTTCTCCTCGACTGACCGCAAGGTTGAGCAAAGCCAGAGACCTTCATCGCGATGGCTTTATTTCTGCAATCATTGTCAGCGGAGGTACGGGCAAAGAGGGCGTTCCCGAAGGGTCGGCCATGAAGCGTTGGCTTGTCGGTCACGATATCCCTGAATCTGCCATTCTCGTTGATGATCAGGGCGTCGATACAATGGCAACGGCTCGCAACGCTGCAGCCATAATGCAGGCAAGTGGCTTCGACAGCGCTATCGTCGTCACACAGTATTTCCACATTTCGCGTACCCGCTTGGCATTCGCGAAGAATGGGCTTCCAGATGTCGGCTCTGCGCACCCCGAATATTTTGAGATGCGGGATCTGTATTCTATCGCTCGCGAAATCCCCGGCTACGCAAGCTATCTGCTAAAATAGAAACGGCCCCCGGATTGCTCCGGGGGCCGTCTCGATAGTCAGTCGTTTGGACCGTCGACTACTCGACGATCTTGGCCACGACGCCGGCGCCGACGGTGCGGCCGCCTTCGCGGATGGCGAAGCGCAGGCCCTGGTCCATGGCGATGGGCGTGATCAGCTCGACGTTCAGCTCGGCGTTGTCGCCGGGCATGATCATCTCGACACCCTCTTTAAGGTGCACGATGCCGGTCACGTCCGTCGTGCGGAAGTAGAACTGCGGGCGATAGTTGGTGAAGAACGGCGTGTGACGGCCACCCTCTTCCTTGGTCAGGATGTAGGCCTCCGCCAGGAACTTGGTGTGCGGGGTGATCGAGCCGGGCTTGCACAGCACCTGGCCGCGCTCGACGTCTTCACGCTTGGTGCCGCGCAGCAGCACGCCGACGTTGTCGCCCGCCTGGCCCTGGTCCAGCAGCTTGCGGAACATTTCCACGCCCGTGCAGGTCGTCTTCTGGACCGGACGGATGCCGACGATCTCGACTTCCTCACCGACCTTGACGATGCCCTTCTCGACGCGGCCCGTGACCACGGTGCCGCGGCCCGAGATCGAGAACACGTCTTCCACCGGCATCAGGAACGGCAGGTCGACCGGACGCTCAGGCTGCGGGATGTAGCTATCGACGGTTTCCATCAGCTTCAGCACCTGCTGCTCGCCGATTTCCGGGTTCACGCCGTCGGTGGCGGCCTTGGCCGAACCGGCGGTGATCGGAATGTCGTCGCCCGGGAACTGGTACGAGCTCAGCAGCTCGCGGATTTCCATTTCCACCAGCTCCAGCAGCTCGGCGTCGTCGACCAGGTCCACCTTGTTCATGAACACGACCAGGGCCGGCACGCCGACCTGACGGGCCAGCAGGATGTGCTCGCGGGTCTGGGGCATCGGGCCGTCGGCGGCCGACACCACCAGGATCGCGCCGTCCATCTGGGCGGCACCGGTGATCATGTTCTTCACATAGTCGGCGTGGCCGGGGCAGTCGACGTGGGCATAGTGACGGTTGGCCGTCTCATATTCCACGTGCGCGGTGTTGATCGTGATGCCGCGGGCCTTTTCTTCCGGCGCAGCGTCGATGTCCGCATAGGCCATCGCCTTGGCACCACCGGCCTTCGCCAGCGTCATCGTGATCGCCGCCGTCAGCGTCGTCTTGCCGTGGTCAACGTGACCGATCGTGCCGATGTTGCAATGCGGCTTGTTACGTTCGAACTTTTCCTTGGCCATGGCCAAATCTCCTTGACCGCCAGCGGGCGGATTGGTTCGTCAAAATATTGGAGCGGGTAGACGGAATCGAACCGACATATTCAGCTTGGAAGGCTGCTGTACTACCATTGTACTATACCCGCGCGGAGACCGCCTCGGCGGTTCAGCCTCGGCAGCCGACCCGATATGGGGACCGGTTCGTCGTTTCGAAAGCGCGTGGTGGGGGAAGTAGGACTCGAACCTACGAAGCTTACGCAGGGGATTTACAGTCCCCCCCCTTTGCCACTCGGGACATTCCCCCAGCGCGTTTTCGAACCGTCGGACCGATGCGCCCTCGACCTTTCGGTCTCGGATGCAACAAAAGCTCTACGTGTCTTGCGTCGCCTGGTTTAGGAGGGGCGCCAGACCCGAAAGCCCTCAGGGCTCCAAATCGGAGGGCGTCTTATAGTGTCGAGAAATCCAGAACGCAACGACCGGAAATCGGGTAAAAAACCGACCTTCGGAAAGACCTCCGCGCCCCGTGCGGACGGACCCCGCAAGGATGCCAAGCCTCCGCGCGACGCCGGTCCGGACCGCAGCGGATGGAATCCCAACCCGACGCCCAAGCCGTTTGATTCGCGGCCGCGACCATCCAGGGCAAAGGCCGATGCCGACAATTTCGTCTGGGGCCGCCATCCCGTGCTGGCGGCCCTGGCCAATCCCGCCCGCAAGGGCATGGGCCGTCTGCTGGCCACAGAGGACCGCGCCGCCGAGCTGACCAAGGGCGACCTGACCCACGGCCACAAGATCGAGACCATCGACATCCAGGCGCTGGACCGCATGCTGCCCCCCGGTGCCGTGCATCAGGGCCTGGCCTTCAAGGTCCAGCCGCTGGAAGGCGTCGCCCTGGAAGACATCGCGGGTGAAGGCGGCGTCATCGTCATGCTGGATCAACTGACCGACCCCCAGAATGTCGGGGCCATCTTCCGCTCGGCTCTGGCGTTCGGTGCCAAGGGCATCGTCGTGCAGGATCGCCACTCCCCCGCCCTGGCCGGTGCCCTGGCCAAGGCCTCGGCCGGCGCAACCGAGCGCCTGCCCTGTGCCCGTGTCACCAACCTCAGCCGCGCGCTGGAGACCCTGGCCGACATGGGCTGGCGTGCCGTCGGTCTGGACGGCTCGGCCGAACAGACGCTGGAGGAAGCATTGGACGGGCGCCCCACCGTTCTGGTCATGGGCTCCGAAGGTGATGGCATCCGTCGCCTGGTCGCCGAACACTGCGACGTGCTGGCGAAAATCCCCATGCCCGGCGGCTTCGAGAGCCTGAACGTCTCCAATGCGGCGGCCGTGGCGCTCTACGAAGCGTCGAAGAAGCAGGCGGGATAACCACCACCGCCAATCCCCTTGGCGCGTTCGCCGCGCCCCGCTAGAGAGCGAAAATGGAATTCGCAGAACTGTTTACCCCCGAAGCCTTGGCCGCCCTGGGCCAGGTGCTGATGATCGATCTGGTCCTCGCTGGCGACAATGCCGTGGCTGTGGGCCTGGTCGCCGCCGCCCTGCCCGCCGAACAGCGCCGCAAGGCCATCCTGATCGGCCTGGCCGCTGCCGTCGTCATGCGCATCGGCTTTGCCCTGATCACGGTCCAGCTTCTGGCTATCGTCGGCCTGCTGCTGGCGGGTGGCGTCCTGCTGATGTGGGTCTGCTGGAAGATGTGGCGCGAACTGCGTGAGCAGGCCACCCACGACCAGGCCGAGGCCGAGGCCGAGCTGGAACTGGCCATGCAGATCGAGCACGGCAAAGGTCCGTCGCCCGAGGAACTGGGCATCAAGCGCAAGAGCTTCGGTGCTGCCCTGCTGCAGATCATGATCGCCGATGTAACCATGTCGCTGGACAATGTCCTGGCCGTCGCGGGTGCCGCCCACGACCACCCCTGGATCATGGTCTTCGGCCTAGTACTGTCGATCGCCCTGATGGGTGTGGCCGCAACCTTCATCGCCAAGCTGCTGACCAAGCATCGCTGGATCGGCTATGTCGGCCTCGTCATCGTCCTGTACGTCGCCCTGCACATGATCTGGGACGGAGCCCGCTCGGTGATCGTCCGCACCGACCGCATGGCCGAGTTCAACAACGCCGCCCCGGCCTGGCTGGACATCACGCCCGAGGAAGAAGCCAAACACCTGAAGGGCATCCGCAGCGAAGACAGCGCCCTGCCCGCCCCTGCGACACCGCAGCCGTCGGCGGCCCCGCCGGTGGCCACCCCGGTCCCTGCCCCCGAATAAAAGAAAGGCCCGGAGCGATCCGGGCCTTTTTCGTTTCAGCGCTGCTGCGCTTCAGCTGTCGCTGCCACCAAACCGTTCGGACCATTCCGCGACCTGGCCATCCTCGATCTTGGTGAAGAGCACGGCTGCGGCGGCCACGGTTTGACCGCGTGGCAGCTGGTCCAGCAGGGCTGCCTCAGCATCGGGCCAGCTCAGATCGGTCGCCCCGACCGTGGCCGCGATTTTCGCCGCGGTGTCCGGCATAACCGGCGCGGCCAGGCGAGCGAACAGGGCCACAAGGTTCAGGCCTGTGCGGACCGCCACACCCGAGCGTTCGACATCGGTCTTGAAGGCGGTCCAGGGCGCTGCTTCCTGCAGGTACTCATTGCCCAGCACCCAGACGGCGCGCAGCGCCACCGCCGCCTTGCGGAACTCCATGGCCTCGAACTGGGCCGTAGCTTCCGCGATGCCGGCCCGCATGTCGGCCTCCAGCTTGATCTCCAGCGGCCCGGGTTCACCGCCGTCCGGCACTCTGCCCTCGAACTTGCTCTCGGCGAACTTGACGATCCGGTTGACGAAATTGCCCAGCACATCGGCCAGGTCCTTGTTCGTCGTCGACTGGAACTGCTCCCAGGTGAAGGCCGCGTCGGAATGCTCGGGGCCATAGGCCGTCAGATGCCAGCGCCAGATGTCGGCGGGCAGCAGCTCCAGCGCCTGATCCATAAAGACGCCGCGCTTCTGCGACGTCGAAAACTTGCCGCCATACCAGTTCAGCCAGTTGAAAGCCTTCAGCGTATCGACCGTCTTCCACGGTTCGCCCGAGCCCAGGATGGTCGCCGGGAAGCTGACGGTGTGGAAGGCGACATTGTCCTTGCCCATGAACTGGACGTAGCGGACGTCGTCCGCCCCCTCGTCCGTCCGCCACCAGTCGCGCCAGGTCCGGCCCGTCGCATCCGCCCATTCCTCGGTCGCGCCGATGTATTCTATCGGGGCGTCGAACCAGACGTAGAAGACCTTGCCCTCCATGCCCGAACGCGGCCCGCCATCCAGTCCGACCACCGGCACGCCCCATTTCAGGTCGCGGGTTATGCCCCGGTCGATCAGGCCTTCGTCCAGATGTTTATAGGCGATCGATTTGGCCAGCGGCTGCCAGTCGCTCTTTGAATCGATCCAGGCCCGGATGTCGTCCGCCAGTTTCGTCTGCAGCAGATAGAGGTGCCGCGTATCGCGCACCTCCAGATTCCGCGAACCCGACACCGCCGAATAGGGATCGATCAGGTCCGTCGGGTCCAGCAGACGCCCGCAGTTGTCGCACTGATCCCCCCGTGCGCCGACATGTCCACAGTGCGGACAGGTCCCCTCCACATAGCGGTCGGGCAGAAACCGGGCGTCATCGACGGAATAGATCATCCGGTCGACCCGCTCCTCGATCAGGCCGCGCTCCTCCAGCACCCGCGCAAAATGCTGGGTCAGGCGCTGGTTGGGCGCATTCGACGACCGGCCGAACCAGTCGTAGCTCAGGCCGAACGCCTCGCCCGCCGCCTTCTGGATCTCGTGCTGCTCGTCGCAATAGGTGCGCACATCCTGACCGGCGGCGGCGGCGGCCAGTTCGGCCGGTGTGCCATGCTCGTCAGTGGCGCAGATATAGAGAACCTCATGACCCTGGGCCCGCTTGAACCGCGCATAGACATCCGCCGGCAGCATGGAGCCCGCCAGATTCCCCAGATGCTTGATGCCGTTGATGTACGGCAGGGCCGAGGTGATCAGGATGCGAGCCATGGGTATCCAGTATCTTGGGGAAGGCGACGGATATAGAGGGCGAGACCACCAACGTCACCTCGCTGTCGGCGCATTAAAACACAGTCCACTGAGTCCACTCAGTCCACATGGCCCGGTCGCTCCGTTTCGACGACAGGCACCCTGCACGAGGTCTGCGACAGAAACGGACGTGGGCGTGCCTTAGGCGGACTTGGGCAGTCGCCGAGCGACCCGGATGAACCGACCCGTAAGCAACACCGAAGACACCAGGCTGGCGATGATCACGGCCCAGACCAGGCCATCGACGCCGATTTGATGGGCCAGCACCCAGCCGACCGGCATCATAATCAGGCTGTAGGCCGCGAAATGCATGATCGTGGGCCACCAGACGTCGCCCGCCGCCCGGTTGGCCGAGGCCGAAACCACCTGAATGCCGTCGGCCACGAAAAACAGCGTGGCCAGCACCAGCGCCGGCACGACTACGGCCAGCAGGGCCGGATCGCGGTTGTAGGCACTGGCCACCCATGACGCCGTCGGCCACAGCATCACGGCGACGATCGATGTCAGAACGGTCACGACCGCCAGTCCGACCAGCCCCGCCCGCATTACGCCGCGCCCGTCGCCTGCGCCATAAGCCTTGCCCACCAGCACTGCCGTCGCCGAGGACATGCCCATCGGAATCATGAAGACGATGGCCGAGACGTTGAGGACAATGGTCCAGGCCGAGGTCTCGATCGCCCCCAGCTGACCGGCGATAAAGGTCATGGCCGCAAAGGCCCCGACCTCGATGAAATAGCTGGAGCCCGCGCCATAGCCGACCTTGCGCTGCTCATGCTCGGCTTTCCGGTCACGTTTCGGCTTGTCGAAGATGCCCAGCGCCCGCGCCTCCGGCATGCGCAAAATGTAAACGATCAGAAACACCGCCAGCGAGGTCCGCGCAAAGAAGGTGGTCCACGCTGCGGCAACGGCTCCATCCAGACCCAGCCCCAGAATGTCCGGCACCAGCAGCAGGTTCAGCACCAGATTGATGCCGTTGGCCACCCACATCGCCCACATCCCCGCACGCGGCCGGTTCATGGCTTCCAGAAAGAACTGTGCCGCCACACTGACCAGATAGCCGGGCATGGACAGTGCCAGAACGATCAGTACCGGGGACGCCCCTTCGCCCAGGCCGTCGGCCAGACCCATGTTCTGCAGCGCCCACGGCCCGATCAGGATCAGTCCCAGCGTCGAAACGATGCCGATCTGCAGTGAATAGACGACGCCGCGCCGCAGCACGCCCCCGACCTCGGCCCGTCGCCCCTCGCCTATCAGTTGGGCCGTCATGACCTGTACCCCCATCATCAGGCCTACGGCGGTCGTGACGATGATGGCGGTCGGGGCCAGGGCAAGGGAGCTGTAGGCCAGCTCGATCCCCGAATAGTTGCCGACGACGATCACGTCGGTCAGCCCCATGGTCATGATGCCGATCCGCGCCATCACAACCGGCCAGGCCAGGTTGAGCAGGTCACGGAGGGTCGAATGGGTCTGTAAGCTGAGCAGGGTCATGGGACGCGGCACAGGCCACGGGGATCGAGCGGGGTCAACATGGTTTCATGCAGGCAGATATAAGGAGAGCTGATTGCTCACCTCCCCATTCGCATCCGGCAAATGGGGAGGACAGATCGGCGCGCAGCGACGATCAGGAGGGGGCGGCTCCGTAAGTGCCGGAGAAGTCTCGAACACGGGTAATGGCGGCCAAGGTCTGCCCCCCCGCGCCGCCCCCTCCTGATCGCTGCGCGATCTGTCCTCCCCATCGGCCTGCGCCGATGTGGAGGTGAACCGCTTCCCCCGCCGCCTCAACCGCCCTAAACCCATCGCATGCCCAAGCTGACGTCCCTGATCGATCCCAACAGCGCCGCCTTCAAGGCCCTGCACGCCCACAACACCGCCCTGAATGCCGAGCTGCGCGACAAGGTCGCCAAGGCCGCCCTGGGCGGATCGCAGGCGTCTCGCGACCGCCACGTCTCGCGCGGCAAGCTGCTGCCGCGTGACCGGGTGGAGCGTCTGCTGGATCCCGGCTCGCCTTTTCTGGAGATCGGGCAGCTGGTCGCCAACGGCATGTATGGCGATGCCAAGGACCCCGACGGTGCACCCGGTGCAGGCATGATCTGCGGCATCGGCCGCGTCTCGGGCCGCGAGGTCATGATCGTGGCCAACGACCCGACGGTGAAGGGCGGGGCCTACTTCCCCCTGACGGTCAAGAAACACCTGCGGGCCCAGGAGATCGCCGAACAGAACAACCTGCCCTGCGTCTATCTGGTCGATTCGGGCGGGGCGAACCTGCCGCACCAGGCCGAGGTCTTTCCCGACCGCGACCACTTCGGCCGCATCTTCTTCAACCAAGCGCGGATGAGCGCACGGAACATCCCCCAGATCGCCTGCGTCATGGGCAGTTGCACCGCAGGCGGCGCCTATGTTCCGGCCATGTCGGACGAGACGGTCATCGTCCGCAACCAGGGCACCATCTTCCTGGCCGGCCCGCCGCTGGTGAAGGCGGCGACGGGCGAAGTCATCAGTGCCGAGGAACTGGGAGGGGCCGAGACCCACGGTCGCCGCTCCGGCGTCGTCGACTATGTGGCCGAGAACGACGAGCATGCGCTGGAGATCGTGCGCGACATCGTCGGCCATCTGAACAGTGTCAAACCCATGCCGCTGGACGTGCGCGAACCGCGCGCGCCCGCGCTTGATCCGGAAGAGCTGTACGGCATCATCCCCGACGACGTCCGCGCGCCCTATGATGTGCGCGAAGTCATCGCCCGCACCGTCGACGGCTCGGAGTTCGAGGAGTTCAAGGCCCTGTACGGCACCACCCTGGTCTGCGGCTTTGCCCGCATCTGGGGCTATCCGGTCGCCATCCTGGCCAACAACGGTGTGCTGTTCTCCGAGGCCGCCGTGAAGGGCGCGCACTTCATCGAGCTGGCGTGCAAGCGCAAGATCCCGCTGGTCTTCCTGCAGAACATCAGTGGCTTCATGGTCGGCGGCAAGTACGAGGCCGAAGGTATCGCCAAGCACGGGGCCAAGCTGGTCACGGCTGTCGCCAGTGCCGAGGTGCCCAAATTCACGGTCCTGATCGGCGGCAGCTTCGGGGCCGGCAACTACGGCATGTGCGGACGCGCCTTCAACCCACGCTTCCTGTTCACCTGGCCCAATGCCCGGATCAGCGTCATGGGCGGCGAACAGGCCGCATCCGTCCTCGCCACAGTCCATAGAGATGCCGACACCTGGACCGAGGATCAGGCCGAGGCCTTCAAGGCCCCGATCCGCCAGAAATACGAGGACGAGGGCAACCCCTACTACGCAACCGCCCGCCTGTGGGACGACGGCATCATCGACCCGGTCCAGACGCGCGACGTGCTGGGCCTCGCCATCAGCGCCTCGCTGAATGCGCCCATCCCGAACACCACGTTCGGTGTGTTCAGGATGTAAGCTGGAAGAAACTCTTCTTCCAATGATGGGAGAAGGATCACGATTGAAGCGTTAGGCCTCCCATGACCGACAAACCCACCCCTACCGACCCCGACATCAACGCCCTGGACATCACCGATGCCGAGGCGGCCGAGATCAACGCCATCTCCCATCCCCTGGTCGCCGACCCGGCCCCGGATGCCAACGACGACCTGATCCAGATCGATTCGACCGTGGACGGCACCGTCTTCGTGACCATCAACCGGCCGCACAAGAAGAACGCCTTCGACGCCGCCACCATCGCGGCCCTGTATGAAGCGTTCGAGACCCTTCACGGCGCGGACAACGTGCGCGTGGTCTTCATTCGCGGCGCAGGCGGCACCTTCTCCGCCGGGGCCGATCTGGGCTGGATGGCCGATGCGGCGCGCTGGAGCGAGGGCGACAATCGCGAAGACGCCATGGGTCTGGCGAAAATGCTCAAGGCCCTGCACGACATTCCGGCCCTGACCGTGGCCCTGGTCGAGGGCGCGGCCATGGGCGGCGGGGCCGGCATCGTCGCCGCCTGCGACATGGCCGTGGCTGTCGAGGGCACGCGCTTCGCCTTCTCCGAGGTCAAGCTGGGCCTCATTCCCGCGACCATCGCCCCCTATGTCGTCGAAGCGGTCGGTGCCCGCCGCGCGCGCCAGCTGTTCCTGACCGCCAACATCTTCGACGCCGACTATGCCGCGCATGCGGGGCTGATCGACATGGTCCTGCCCGAGGGGTCGATCGACGAGTTCATCTCCATGCTGACCGACAGCCTGACCGGAAACGCACCCGGCGCGATGGGCGACGCCAAACGCCTGGTCAACGACGTGGCCGGCCAGAAGATCGACCACGGCCTGATGGAAGAGACCGCCAAACGCATCGCCCGCGCCCGCGTCTCGCCCGAGGGCCAGGAAGGCGTCGGAGCCTTCCTGGAAAAGCGCAAGCCGAACTGGTCACAGTAGGCGTTCGCTCAAGGCCAGTGGCGCAGGGTGAATCGGCCCGCTAGAACGGGTTCATGTTCAAATCCGTCCTTGTCGCCAACCGTGGCGAGATCGCCTGCCGCGTCTTCCGGACCGCCCGCCGCATGGGTATCCGCACCATCGCCGTCTATTCCGAGGCCGACGCCAAGGCCCTACACGTGCGGGAAGCGGACGAGGCGGTCCTGATCGGCCCGGCCCCGGCGCGCGAAAGCTATCTGGATGCCGCCAAGGTCCTGGCCGCCGCCAAGGCCACGGGGGCCGAGGCCATCCACCCCGGCTATGGTTTTCTGAGCGAGAACGCCGACTTCGCCGAGGCCGTGATGGCCGCCGGTCTGGTCTGGATCGGCCCGCCGCCCGCCGCCATCCGCGCCATGGGCCTGAAGGATGCGGCGAAAAAGCTGATGATCGAGGCGGGCGTGCCCGTCACCCCGGGCTATCAGGGCGAAAACCAGGACGCCGCCTATCTGGCCAAACAGGCCGCCGGCATCGGCTATCCCGTCCTGATCAAGGCGGTCGCCGGCGGCGGTGGCAAGGGGATGCGCAAGGTCGACCGGGCCGAGGATTTCGCCGACGCCCTGGCCAGTGCCCAGCGCGAGGGCCAGTCCTCCTTCGGCGATCCGCGCGTCCTGATCGAGAGCTACATCACCCGCCCGCGCCATATCGAGGTGCAGATCTTCGGCGACAGCCACGGCACGGTCGTCCACCTGCATGAGCGCGACTGCTCCCTGCAACGGCGCCACCAGAAGGTGATCGAGGAGGCCCCGGCCCCCGGTATGGACCAGGCGACCCGCGACGCTGTCACCGCCGCCGCCGTCCGCGCCGCCCAGGCCGTGAACTATGAGGGGGCCGGCACCATCGAATTCATCGCCGACGCCTCTGACGGGCTGAAGGCCGACCGCATCTGGTTCATGGAGATGAACACCCGGCTTCAGGTCGAACACCCGGTCACCGAGGCCATCACCGGTGTCGACCTGGTCGAATGGCAGTTTCGCGTCGCGGCGGGCGAGCCCATCCCCCTGAAACAGGCCGACATCCCCCTGAACGGCTGGGCCATGGAGGCGCGGCTCTATGCCGAGGACCCCGCCAACGGCTTCCTGCCCAGCATCGGCAAACTGGAGCATTTCGTGCTGCCCGACGACGTCCGGATCGACACCGGCGTCTATGAAGGCGGCGAGGTCAGCCAGTTCTACGACCCCATGATCGCCAAGCTGATCGTCCATGCCGATACGCGCGAGGAGGCCGCCGGTCGCCTGGCCGTCGCGGCGTCCGAGGTCGAGGTCTGGCCGGTCAAAACCAATGCCGCCTTCGTCATGAAGTGCCTGGACCATCCCCGCTTCATCTCGGGCGACGTGGATACCGGCTTCATTGCGGCGGAAGAGGACTTGTTGATCGCGTCCGGACCAGCAGAGCCCGTGATTGAGGATGCCAGCGACCTGCTGTGGCGGTCTAGAACCGTCAATCCTGAGGATGTTTGGGATTCTGACTACGGTACGTCCGGATTTCGTCTGAACGCGCACCCAAAGCTGGGACATACCTTCTTCATTGATGGTGCGAAGTTTCAGGGGCAAGACAGAAGCGGCCAAGCTGTAGTTGGCTACGGACCCGAGATCGACGGCGGGTTTGTCGTCTTCTATCAGGGCGAAGCTTATCAGGTTTCACGCCATGCTCCTCGCGGTGGTACCGGGGCGGGCACTGCCTCCGACGGCTCCCTCCGCGCGCCCATGCCCGGCAAGATCGTCGCGACCCCCGCCAAGGCCGGGGACACCGTGACCAAGGGTCAGCCCGTTATCGTGCTGGAGGCCATGAAGATGGAACACGCTCTGGTCGCGCCGTTCGACGGCGTCATCGGGGCCGTCAACGCCAACGTGGGTGATCAGGTAGGAGCAGATGCCGTGCTGGCTACGGTCGAGGCGTCGGCCGGGTGAGCCAACCCACCCTGCACATGATCAAGCTCTGCGTCGGCGTGGCCAAGGTCGAGACGCTGGAGCGCCGTGTCGCCAAGGGCGACTGGCTGACGGTCCACACCCGCATGACGCCCAAGCGCGCGCAGGAACTGGAGGACGGCGGCTGCCTGTATTGGGTCATGAAGGGCTCGGTCACCTGTCGCATGCCCATCGCCGACATCACGACCAAGGGCGAGGGCAAGACCAGCATGTGCCACATCCGCCTGCACCCGGAAGTCATCCGTACCGCCCCCCAGGCCCGCCGTCCCTTCCAGGGCTGGCGCTATCTGGAGCCCAAGGATGCCCCGCTCGACCTTTCCACCATGGACGCCGGTGACCTGCCTGACGACCTGGCCAAGAAGCTGAGAGAGATGGGGGCGTGGTAGGGATCAGGTTCTAGGGATTAGGTTCTAGGGGCTAGGGAAGCATGGAAGACTCACGCCATCATGCCGTCTCATCCCGACTTTCCCTAGAACCTAACCCCTAGAACCTAGCCCCTCCCAGATGCCCCCTCCCCGCTCCGACCGGCTTGAAGACGCCCTGCACCGCATCTTCGAGGGCGGGAAGAATACCCGCGCCAGCTGGTTTGCCCTGACCGGCGGCGAAATCCTGTTCGCGGAGGGCACACCCGCCGACACCCTGTACCTGTTGCGCAGCGGCCGTCTGGGCGTCTTCCGACGCGATGCTCATCAGGACCGCCCGCCCGAGTTCGTCGGCGTCATCCGGCCCGGGGAACCCGCAGGCGAAATGGCCATGATGGCGGGCACCGAGCACACCGCCGATGTCGTCGCCCTGCGCGACTGCGAAATCCTGGCTCTGCCCCGCGACGCCTTCTTCGAAGCTGCGCGCAATGAACCCGACCTGATGGTCGAGCTGTCTCGCCTGATGATCCAGCGCGCCCGTGACCGTCGCTCCGGCGGAGGCGAGCCCAGCGTCTTCGGCTTTGTCTCGGCCCGCCAGCGCCCCATCCGCGCCTTTGTCGAGAGGATCGCCGCAGCGATTCAGGCGGATGGCTTTACCTGTCAGGTCATCGACCACTCCGCCCTGACATCCGCCGCCGACTGGTTCAGCCGGGTCGAGGATACGCACGACTATGTGCTCTATGTCGCCGAGCTGGACGAGCCCGCCTGGGCTGCACTCTGCGCACGCCAGGTGGACCGCGTCTTCGTCGTCGGCAACGGCCTGCTGGCTCCGCCCAACCGGCCGATGCCGCATGCCGGCGTGCTGGATGCCCAGCGCCGGACCGACCTGATCCTGATGCGCGATCCGCGCATGAAGCGGCCCGCCAATACCGCCGCCTGGATCGACGCCATCCAGCCCGGACGGTGGTTTCAGGCCGTGGAGGGCGCCACGGACGATGCGGAGCGCATGGCCCGCGTCCTGACCGGCAGCGCGGTGGGCGTGGTCTTCTCCGGGGGCGGAGCTCGCGCCTATGCGCACATCGGAGCGCTGCGCGCGCTGCACGAGGCGAAGGTGCCGATCGACTTCGTCGGCGGCTCCTCCATGGGGGCGGTGATCGCCGCTGGCCCGGCCCTGGGCTGGACGCAGGAGGAGCTGGAGGCCCGCATCCACCGCGCCTTCGTGGTCAAGAACCCGCTGTCAGACATCACCTTTCCCATGCTGGCCATGACACGGGCGGCCAAGGTGGATCAGTTGCTGATCGACGCCTATGGCGACATGGACCTGGCCGACACGGCGCGGCCCTTCTTTGCGGTCTCGACCAACCTGACCAGCGGCAAGATCGAGGTCCATCGGCGCGGCATGATGCGCAAGGCGATGCGGGCCTCCATCGCCATCCCCGGCCTGCTGCCCCCCATCGTCATCGACGGCCAGGTCCTTGTCGATGGTGCCGTTCTGAACAACCTGCCCACGGCGGTCATGCGCCAGATGAACAGCGGTCCCGTCATCGGTGTGGACATGTCCCAGGCGCGCGGCGTGGATCCTCAGGTCATACTGCACCCGCCATCCGTCTGGCGCTTTCTGGCCACCGGAGCCTGGCGTCGCGGCCCTCCAATTGTGTCCATCCTGATGCGTTCGGCGACCCTGACCACGGATGCCGAACTGGAGGTCTCACGCGGGGCCACCGACATCCTGGTCCAGCCCAGGCCAGAGGGTACCGAAATCCGGGACTGGAAGAGCTACGAGCCGACTGTGATGGTCGGATACCAGGCGACACTGGCGGCTCTGTCCAGAGTCGATGGCCCCATCACCGCCATGCGACAGAGAAAGAGCAGACGGGGCTAAGGGCCAGCGCCAGTGTGGGCCAGGTTTTGGGGACGGCCTCGGAGCATGTGCTCTAACGAGGAATGGTACCGCCTCTCAGGCTTGAACTGAGGACCTCCGGTTCCACAAACCGGCGCTCTAACCAACTGAGCTAAGGCGGCGCATTAAGCGAGGATGGGTGTCTAGCGGCGCCGAACCTTCCGATCAAGCGACCCCGACAAAAAACCCGTCCCAATTGAAAAACCCCGGGCCGTGGCCCGGGGTTTTCCTGTTGTCGGCGTTTGTTGGCTAGTCGCCCAGCTGGAACCGGACGGTGTAGCGAACAGTCGCACCCTGAGCGGCACCGTCGACGGTACGGGGCGAAACCCGCGAACGCCGTGCTGCTGCCAGTGCGGCCTGACCGAAGCCTGCGCCGCTAGGCGTTTCAGAAACGACCTGACAGCCAGCGAGCGAACCGTTCGGCTGAACAGTGCAGCTTACCGTTACGCTGCCGCTCTCAACACCACGGCTTTGCGCCCGTTCCGGGAAATCAGGCGGAACCTGACGTGCCCAGGTCGGGTTGGTGATCACGGACGGACGCGGAGGAGCGGGCACGGGGGCCGGCTCCGGCGGTGTCCGGGTGATGACCGGAGGACCGGCAACCTCGATCCGGTCGACCTTCTTGACCGTCTCGATGTTCACAGCCGGGGGCGGCGGTGGCGCATTCGGAACGATGACCGGCGGACGGATCTGCAACTTCGGCGGCGGCGGCGTGTCAGGCGGAGGCGGCGGAGGCGGCGGCGGTGGCGGCGGAGGCGGCGGGGGCGGGATCAGCTCCACGTCCACGGCGTCATCCGAATAGTCCACCACCTTCATCTCGAACTTCGTACGCTGAAGGAAGATGATCAGCGCCACGAACATGGCCAGAACCGTGCCCAGGGTGATCAGCCAGACGAGTGGCGACACCCCCATGAAGCCCTTCTTGCGAGGGGCATCATAGCGACTGCGATGATATTCGACGGGTGTATCTGTCATCGTTACCTCGCCTTGTCTTCGCCGACGAGGGCGACGCTGTAGAAGCCACTGTCCTGCAGGGCGTTCATGGCCTGCATGAAGTCGCCGTAACGGGTCGCTTCGTCGCCGCGGATGTAGATACGTTCGCGGGTGGGATCCCGACGACCAACTGCGGCCGTCAGGTCTGCGCCCAGTGATTCATAGCTGCTCTCACCATCCCCAATGTAGACCCGGCCATCATCCTGAATCGAGATGTAGACGGGCTTGGGTGGGCTTTCGGTTTGAGCGGCGACGGCGATCGGCAACTTCACTTCAACCCCAGGGGTGGCGACCGCAGACGCCACCATGAAGATGATCAGAAGCACCAGCATGATATCAACGAAAGGCGTGACGTTGATCTCGGCATTCGCCTCGACGATATTCGTGCCGCCGCCCGTTCCTCCGAGTTTGGCACCCATGCGCCTTACGCTCCCTTGTCGAGTTGACGCGAGATGGCGTTCATCAGTTCAGCGTTGAAGCCGTCCGAACGGGTGCCATACGCGGCGATGCGGGTGTTGAAGTAGTTGTAGAACACCACGGCCGGGATAGCGGCGAACAGGCCGATACCGGTAGCCAGCAGGGCCTCGGCGATGCCGGGGGCAACGGCGGCCAGGTTGGTGGTGTTCGACTGCACGATACCGATGAAGGAGTTCATGATGCCGTACACGGTGCCGAACAGACCCACGAACGGGCCGGTCGAACCGGTCGAAGCCAGGAACTGCTGACCGCCCGACAGACGACCGGCAACGCCGGACTGAACGGCGGCAACGGCGTTCTGGGCACGGCCGATAGCCGAGTCGCGGTGGTCGCCGTTAACCGACAGACCGGCCTGACGCGACAGTTCGACTTCTTCGGTAGCGGCAGCGGCCATGTCGGCCAGCGGGTTGCCATCAAACTCTTCCGAAGACGACACGCGGCGCATGTCGGCGATGGTGCGAGTGGTGCGGAACTCTTCCAGGAACTGGTCCGTCTTGCGGTTCAGCTTGGAGAACTCGATCAGTTTGATGATCAGCAGGGTCCACGAGAAGATCGAGGCCAGCAGCAGACCGATCATCACGACCTGCACGACGATGGTTGCTTCCATGAACATGGAGATCGGGGTGATGTCGCCCGAATGTCCACCGGCTTCTTCGGCGGCATCAGCGGCAGGCGCTTCAGCGACCGGAGCGGCAGGGGTGGTCGCTGCGGGGGCAGTGGCTTCCGTCGTAGCCGGAGCCGGAGTGGCGGTATCCTGCGCGAGAACAGGCGAGCTGGCCATCAGGACGGCAGCGCCGGCCATGGCCAGAAGAATGTTGGATTTCTTGATGTCGAGCATAGTGCGCCAGTTCCTGCTGTTTTTTGGTCTGACTGATGAACCAGGATACGTCCGCCGAAACGACCGCCCCCCAATGAAATTCTCTATCCGCCTCTTGGAGCTTTGCAGCACCAGAGCCCGGAACGCCTCCCGACGTTAACGGTTGCCGTTCGGCGACCGTTACGACGTCGATGGGTTCAAGATTATGACAATCTCTGGCCCATCACCGCGATCTTAACGAAAGCGGCCAGTTTCTTTGAACAAGGCCTGCCATAGCGTCAAGGGCGCAATGGCGGTTTGCGAATGACAATTGTCCACAGGCTTGGACACAAACATGTCCTGAAAGTCATCATTCTGGAATGGGGCGATCGCCCTGAAAAGGGCGGTGGTGCCTGGAGGCGGATTCGAACCACCGACACGCGGATTTTCAATCCGCTGCTCTACCAGCTGAGCTATCCAGGCGAGACGTCCGCTCGCGGGAGGGCGGTCTATAGGCGAGGCCGATATGGCTGTCCAGCCGTCAGATCAGTCTTCGTCATCGTCACGCACACCGTCATCGGGCTCGGCCGGAATCGCATAGCCGCCGGTGAACCAGCGTTGCAGGTCCACATCCGCGCACCGCTTGGAACAGAAGGGCCGGTATTCCGGCGTCACAGGCTTCTTGCGGCAAATCGGACAGAGGGCGGCGGTCGTCATGTGGGGTCGATCCTGAACTGTCCGCGAGCGGATGAGGGATCGACAACCAATGCGGCTCTCGGACCCAGTGCGGCCACCAGCGGTTCGGCCACCCGCGCCGTCTCCGCATCGCAGGTTGCGACAATACGGGCCGACATCGTGTCGGACAACACGGCCTGACGCAGCGCGCGCGTCATATCGAGCGCCCCGCGCCAGACAGCCCCATCCCTCGCCAGCCGCTCTTCCACCGGCGTCCTTCGCCACGGCAGAGCCAGTTGCAGCACACCGAAGCGGTTCACCGGCCCGAACACGATGTCCCTGTCCGCACCGAACGCTGACCGCGCATCGGCCAGGATCGCTGCACCGTCGTGGCCCACGCCGATCAGATCGACCGCTACCAGCCCGCCCCAACTCTTCAGGCGAATCAACCGCGCCGCCTCGGTCAGGCCCAGCCTGTTGGCGATATCCCTCGCCCGCCCCCCCTTGCCACGACCGGCACCGGGGGCAAGATCCAGGTCCACGGCGATCAGCGCCCGCGTCCGCTGCACACACAGGTCCAGCCCGACATCACCAAACAGTCCCCCATCGCGCAGCGCCTCTTCCTCGGCGTCCGACCCGGCCTGAAGCGCCGCCAAGCCTTTTACCGGTTCCTGCTCTGGCACCAGCGCCGCCAGCATCTGCTCCACCGACGGCCCGTCAGCCAGAAGCCGGGGCTCCCCCTCCCCAGTTCCCGTAAGTCGCAGACTCGGTCCCTTGCTCTCCCGAGGTTCGGCCGACACCTCGACCTCGACCTTCTGCCCGACGGCAAGCGGGGCACCCGGTCCAAACGGCAGAAACCCCAGCGGGGGCGTGGCTCCCAGATCGACGAACGCCCCCTTCAGACCAGGCTGCACATCGACGATTCGGCCGACACAGCGCGCACCCAGTCTGTGCTGGGCCACGTCGCGCTCGCCCTGGATGATCAGATGCTCAAACCGTCCGTTGCGCATCACAATGCCCCGCGTCTCGCCGGGCGTGTCGTCCAGAAAGACCTCGGTGCCGCTCACGGCGTCCGCAGGCCGACCCCGGCCAGCAGGTTGACGGTCTCGTAAAGCGGCAAACCCATCACCCCGTGATGGCTGCCCACGATCTTGCGCACGAAGGCACTGGCCGCGCCCTGGATGCCATAGGCTCCGGCCTTGCCCCGCCAGTCACCGCTGGCAACATAAGCCGCGATCTCGGCGTCCGATAAGATCTTGAAGGTCACGCGCGTCTCGTTGACCCGATGCGTCAGCTTGCCGTTTCGCACCACCGCCACGCCGGTAAAGACCCGGTGATTGCGGCCGGACAGCAGCTTCAGGAACCGCGTCGCCTCCGCCTCGTCCGCCGCCTTCTCCAGAAACCGGCGCCCAACGGCCACAACCGTATCGGCGGCGAGGACCACCGCGTCGGGATGCCGCTGCGCCACCACCTGGGCCTTGGTCGTCGCCAGGCGCAGGGCCAGACGCGGCGGCGTCTCGTCCCTCAGCGGCATCTCATCGATATCGGCAGGGTCGATCTTGTCCGGCGTGAAGCCGACCAGAGCCAGCAGTTCCACGCGCCGCGGGCTGGACGAGGCCAGCACCAGTTCAGGACGGCTCATTCCGAGCCCGCCCTTACTTGAAGCGATAGGTGATGCGACCCTTGGTCAGGTCATAGGGGGTCATTTCGACCAGCACCTTGTCTCCGGCCAGCACGCGAATGCGGTTCTTGCGCATCTTGCCGGCGGTGTGGGCGATGATCTCGTGATCATTGCCTTCGAGCAGCACACGGAACGTAGCATTCGGCAGCAGTTCGCTGACGACGCCGGGAAACTCGAGCAGTTCTTCCTTAGCCATGCGGCCTCTCGCGCCCTTGAATACGAATCAAAACCCGCGCCGGACGAAAGCGCGGATCGTAAGGAGCGGGCCTAATGCCTGAAAATCCGGCGGTAGTCGAGGCTACCCCCGCCGGTACAGCGCGGTCACCAGCGTGAACAGTCGCCGTGCCGTCTCATGATCGATGGCGATCTTGCCGTCCAGCCGGGCCTTCAGCAGCTCTGCCCCTTCGTTGTGCAGACCGCGCCGCCCCATGTCGACCGCCTCGATCTGGGCGGGCGACGTCCCGCGCAGCGCCTCGTAATAGCTGTCGCAGATCAGGATATAGTCGCGGATCACGCCTTTCAGCGGCGTCAGCGAGAGGCCATGAGCCCGCGCGAACTCCGGCCCCTCGATATCGAACACCAGCTTGGTGTCCAGAAGAGACAGCTTGAGGCGATAAGGTCCGCCTTCCGCCCCCACAGGCTCGAAATTGTTCTTTTCAACGAGGTCGAAGATGGCCACCCGCCGCTCGTGCTCAATCTCGGCCGTCGCCGCCGGCAGCGACACGGCATCCAGATCGACCGAGATCAGCCGGTGGTCGCTCATTCTGCCAGCCTCTCTTGGGTGTCGGGTTCATACGCCGCATGGGTCGGGGCCAGTCTGGCGGGCCACCGCTCCGACAGATCAGTCAGCACCGCGTCCAGGCACTCCACATCGACCCTGAGATCGCCGCCGCCCGCAAACATCAGGATGACCCGCCCGCCCGGGGCGGCCTCGGGATCTTCGTCCGGGATGAAGTCCATGGCCAGAAGTTCCAGCGCCGCATCCGGTGACCGGTGCAGACGACGGCTCTTGACCGCGACCACATCTCCGAACTGCATGGCCGCCATCACCCGCGTGCCGCCACATTCCCAGCAGAACCGGCTGAGCGCCAGGGTCAGCGTCCGCGCGCCCGTCTCCCAGACGATATCCACAGGCCGCATGATCGCGTCCTGCAGGGCGGCCGAGATGATCTGAAGGTCGTCGGCATCCTCGGCCAGAAGGCGCAAAGGCTCGATCGGGGCCTTGGCCTCCGGCTCAACCTCTACCTCTATGGCCTGGGCCTCAATGGTCATGCTCGTCGCCCTTGACGCGGCGGATGTCGGCACCGCACGCGGTCAGCTTATCTTCCAGTTTCTCGAACCCGCGATCCAGGTGATAGACACGGCCCACCGTCGTCTCACCTTCGGCGACAAGGCCCGCGATCACAAGACTGACCGAGGCGCGCAGATCGGTCGCCATGACCGGGGCCCCGCGAAGGGTCGGCACCCCCGTCACCACCGCACTGCCCGCATGAACGGAGATGTCGGCTCCGAGCCGCGCCAATTCGGGCGCATGCATGAAGCGGTTCTCGAAGATGTTTTCCTGGATGGTGCTCTGCCCGTCCGCGGTGGTCATCAAGGCCATGAACTGCGCCTGCAGATCGGTGGCAAAGCCGGGATAGACCTCGGTGGTCAGGTCGACGGCTTTCAGCCGCTGAGACGGGTCGCGCTTGACGATCACCCCGTCCTCGGTCGGCGTGATTTCGACACCCGCCTCGACCATCTTGGTCGTCAGCGCCTGCATCAGATCGGCCCGCGCCCTGGTCAGCCGCACCTCTCCCCCCGCCATGGCCGCGGCCACGGCATAGGAGCCCATCTCGATCCGGTCCGGGATCACCGACCAGGTCGCGCCACCCAGGGACGTCACACCGGTGATGGTCAGGACGTCGCTGTCGATGCCGTCAACCTTTGCCCCCATCGCCGTCAGGCATCGGGCCAGGTCGCCGATCTCCGGTTCCCGCGCCGCATTCCTCAGCACCGTCGTGCCGTTGGCCATGACGGCAGCCAGGAGGGCATGTTCCGTCGCGCCAACCGACACGATCGGGAACTCGATCTCCGCGCCTTGCAGCCCCCGGGGGGCCCGCGCGGTAACATAGCCCTCGTCCAGCTCGATCTCGGCCCCCAGCGCCGTCAGCGCCTGAAGGTGCAGATCGACTGGCCGCGCCCCGATGGTGCAGCCGCCCGGCAGCGACACCTTGGCCTCGCCCGTCCGCGCCAGCAGCGGTCCCAGCACGTTGAAACTGGCCCGCATCTGCCGCACCAGATCATAGGGTGCGAACGTCGAGCTGATCGTAGCGCCGTGAAAAAGCGTCTCCTGACCGTCTGAACCATCACGCTCGGTGACCTCGACGCCCAGGGCGTTCAGCAACCGGCCCAGAAACTTCGTATCAGCCAGACGCGGCATGTTCGTCAGCAACAGGGGCTGATCGGTCAGGATCGAAGCCGCCATCAGCTTCAGGGCAGAGTTCTTGGCCCCGCTGACGGGGATCGTTCCGTTCAGGCGGTTGCCGCCCTGAATGACAATACTGTCCATGAAATCTCTGTGTCTGCCCTGAAAGCCAGGGCAACGGCCAAGGCGGACCGGCTATCTAGCGCGTTCGCCACGGGTTGCGAAAGTCCGGCGTCGGTCCGGCTTCGATGACATTCAGTTGCGCGGCTTTTCCGGACGCGCGGTAACTGCTGCCTTTCGCCGCTTCAGATTGTCCCGCAGCGCCGTGGCCAATCGCTGGGCCCGCGGTGTGGCTGTCGCCTTGCTACCCTTGGGTCGTCCGTCCGCGCGCTCGGGCGGGACCGAAGAGGCGGCGGCTGCGGACGCTGGGGAATCACGATCGGCCATGTGTCGATCAGACCCGCACCGCACCTTTTTCGCAAGCGACTGAATTCGGGGCTTCCCCCCGCCTCCCCCGTTGGCTATAGGGCCGCTTCTTCAGATTTCGCCGCCGTAGCTCAGTGGTAGAGCGCATCCTTGGTAAGGCTGAGGTCGTGGGTTCGATTCCCCCCGGCGGCACCATCTGCAGACATTGACGGGGCCCGGCTTGTGAAAGCCGGGCCCCGCTGACGTTCCGGCCTATATCTGGGTTCAGGCCTTAGCGTTGTCATTCACGGACGCGTCCGCAATCGTCGTGAGGTCCAGGTCGGTCTGCGATTCCTCTTGCAGGGTTTCGTCCAGCAGCTTGGCCGCATCCTTCAGGCCCAGCTCGTTGGCCCAGCGCTTCAGAGTGCCATAGCGCGTGATCTCATAGTGTTCGACGGCCTGGGCCGCCGCCAGCAGGCCAGCGTCCAGCGCGGGCGAGCCCTTGTACTCTTCCATGATCTCGTCGCCCTCGGCCAGGATGCCTTCGATGGCATCGCAGGTCTTGCCGCGCGGGGCCTTGTCGATGATCTCGAACACCTTTTGCAGGCGTTCGATCTGGCCTTCAGTCTGATCCTTGTGCTTCTCGAAAGCCGCCTTCAACTCGGGCGATTGAGCCGCGCGGGCCATCTTGGGCAAGGACTTCAGGATTTTGCGCTCAGCGTAATAGATGTCCTTGAGCGTGTCGTGGAACAGGTCGTTCAGGGTCTTGTCGGCCATGGTGTCTCTCCGTGTGGGGGACACTCAGAACCTGCTCGGGCCCAGTCCGTTCCTATGTCCAAACATGGACATTGGCGGTCGCCATGACCGTACCCGGATCAATAAAAAAGGCCCGATCCAAAGATCGGGCCTACTATCATTCGGGCCTTGCCAATTGGGGCTGGATAAGCGGACGCAGGCCCGGAGGCCCACCCGGACGTGCCACCCGATTTTCGAACCGGATCGCATCCTCGGCACTCTGACGTCCGGGGAATGCGTAGCCTGAATCATTGTAATAGCCGCCAAGTCCGTAGTCGCCGTAGCCGCGGCCATAGCTCCCATAAGGATACCCGTAGCCATAGCCGTTCTCGACCTGGCGATAGCTCAGGTTCAGCCGTCCGTTCTCCCCGATCGGCAGTGAGACTGCGGCCCCATAGCTGCGATATCCGCCGGTGCCGATGCCGACGTCGACCTCGCTGTGCATCTTGCGGTCGTCCATCAGGCGCATGGAATCGCTGGAATAGGGCTTTTCGTCCGGCGAGCGGGCCGCGATCCACTGGTCGATCTGTTCGTCCGTGGTCAGGCCGTGCGCCTCCGACGCCTGCTGGGCCGCGCCCTGAACGCTGGGGGCTGTCGGCGCTGTCGCCGCAGCATCGAGCGAAACCGAGGTTTCCGGTGCCGTCGAGATCACGCCGTCCGGCTCGTCGCCAACGGCAGGGCTGACCACCAGGGTCGCCGCCATCATCAGGGTGGTAATCAACATCCGGCCAACTCCTGTACAAACACCACCTTAGCCTCAAATGCGGCCAAGGTCAGGCCCTCCCATCGCCGCGACCCAGGGGATCCGGCAGGGGGTCTCCCTCGGCGACAAACGTCAGGGCGACCGAGTTGATGCAGTAGCGTAGGCCGCTGGGCGGTGGCCCGTCAGGAAACACATGGCCCTGATGGCTGTCGCAGCGGGCGCAGCGAGTTTCGGTACGCGTCATGCCGTAGGACCGATCAGTGATCGCCTTAACGTGGGCCTCGTCGACCGGCTCGCTGAAGCTGGGCCAGCCCGTGCCACTTTCGAACTTCGTGCCCTGTCTGAACAGCGGCAGTCCGCATTCGCGGCAGCAGAAGACGCCGACCCGCTTTTCGCCCAGCAGAGTCCCACAGAATGGTGCTTCCGTCCCGTGCGCCAGCAGCACGCGGCGCTCCTCCTCGTTCAGGTCCGCTTCCAGACGGGCGCGCTCGGCATCGTCAGGCGGGGTCAGGTCAAACCCTGACGGGGACAGGCTGGATGGGTCGGGAGCGAGGTTGGTCATGACCCTCAAATAGGAAAGGCCGGGCCGAGGTTCCACCCCTGCCCGGCCTGACCTGCGCTCAAGCCGCCGACGACCGCGTCGTCGGCCTTGGCGACCCGACCTACATCAGGCGCCGAATAGCGTCCCGACCCATGCCCGCACGGCATTCTCGTCCGCCGGGTTGCCCGTATAGGCCAGCCCCTCGGCCGGGGTGTACGGCTGGTTGTTGGCCCGCGTACGACCGGTCCAGGCCTTGTGGCCATAGCTCAGCTGCGCATAGTTCGAAGGCAGACGCTCCACCGTCGGGTCGATGAAGATCGAATCCGTTGCCGTCGTCGAACCGGCGATCCGCACGTTCGGCAGCTTGCTGAGCAGGTCCAGCGTATCCAGGCAGCCGCCCGAGCAACCTGCATCCACCAGAACGATGACTGGCCCCTGCACCGGGTTTGCCGCTCCGGTGTCGGCCGCCAACGCCGGCCCGGTCAGGGTGAAGGTGGTCTGACCCGCTGCGATGGCGGCGTCGAATGCAGCAACGATCTCTTGGGTCTGGGCGATCACCTGGGGTGCCTCGGCCACAAAACTGGGATCGGCCTGCATCCGCCCGACAGCGGCGGCATACCAGTCCCGGTTGCCCTGGGTAGCCCGATAGGTGATGGCACCAGCGGCTGGCTGGCGGCTGATGGTGAACTCCGGTGTCCAGATCCGGTTCGCCAGGCCGTAGCCACGGCGCGTGGAGTTGGTGATCGAGTTGCCTGCGGCGGCGCGCAGGTCGATGACCAGACCTTGTGGCCCGCGCAGGGTTTCGACCTGGGCCTCGACGGCAGCGTTGAACGCTTCCCAGCCGGCACCGTCATCGAACGAGTGAACGTTCAGCCACGGGCGACCGTTGACCGTCTCGATCGACAGGGGGGTTGCGGGCGGCATGTAGACTGTGGCGCGGTAAGCCGCTTCGAGGGCTGCGGGGGTCACAGGCGTGGGTCGCAGCTGGAACTCGCGGGACCGGCGGCTGTTGCCGATCTGGAAATTGCACTGGCTGGGCACGCCCGATGTGAAGGGGTTGTTGCGGTTCCAGAGCAGATACGGGGCCGAGGTCACGCGACCGGCCTCTGTTTCCAGATTGCCTTCCCAGCGATCCAGCTTGGCGCGGGCCAGTTCCTCGGCCGATGTGCCATTGCAGTCGACAAGCGTAGCACCCAGCGGCGGAGTTCCGCGCACGCCCTCCTGGATATAGGTCACGACATATTTTCCGCCCCGCCAGCCGGTCGTGAAGCCGGGCCAGCTGGTCCCGAAATACGGCCCCAGACCTTCATAGGTCGGGCGGATCGAAATGTTGGAGTCGCGGAAACCGGCCCCATAGTACCGCAGCAGATAGGCGTGGCTGTCGCCGCTGTTGACCCGGTCTGCCTGACCCAGGGCGTCGGCGAGGCCGGCATCGATCCAGGCGCGGAAGGTCTCGCTCTGCGCGCCCGGCAGGGCGGCGGCGGGGTGGTTGGCGGCCAGCTCGTCATGCGCAGCCTGCAGATCCTGGCGAGCCAGCGCTCTGAAGTCCTGGGCCACCGCGGGCGCGACCCCGGCGGCAAGGATCAGGGCGGCTGTGGCGGTAAGGGTGAGCATACGGGTCATCAGGTCTGGTCTCCGGGCCGATGGACGGGGGTTGGCAGGGTTAAAGCGTATCGGGACCGGGCTTGCCAACCCTGGATTCCTGAACGCCGACCGTGACCCCCTTGGTTTACTCCGCGCCAAACGCGTCCTAATCGGGGCAGGTTCCCCCTCGGCCAGCCGCATGGCGGCCTGAACCCGGAAAGCTTGATGTTCTCGAAAATCCTGATCGCCAACCGTGGCGAGATCGCCGTCCGCATCATCAAGACCGCCCGCAAGATGGGCATACAGACCGCCCTGGTGCATTCCGACGCGGACACCGGATCGCTGGCGTATGAGATGGCGGACGAGACGATCCACATCGGCCCGTCGCCCGCCGCACAGTCCTATCTGATCCAGGACAGGATCGTGGATGCCGTGCGGCGTTCGGGCGCAGAGGCCGTCCACCCCGGCTTCGGCTTCCTCAGTGAAAACCCCGTCTTCGCCCGGCGTCTCGAGGCCGAGGGAATCACCTTCATCGGCCCCAATCCCCATGCCATCGAGGCCATGGGCGACAAGATCACCTCCAAGAAGTTCGCCGCCGAAGCCGGCGTCTCCACCGTGCCCGGCCACATGGGCCTGATCGAGACGACCGACCATGCCGTCGAGATCGCGCGCCAGATCGGCTACCCCGTCATGATCAAGGCCTCGGCGGGCGGCGGCGGCAAGGGTATCCGCGTGGCCCATTCCGACGACGACATGGCCGAGGGCTTTGCCGCCGTGAAGGCCGAGGCGCTGACCGCCTTCGGCGACGACCGCGTTTTCCTGGAAAAGTTCATCGTCAACCCGCGCCACATCGAAATTCAGGTGCTGGGTGACAAGCACGGCAATATCGTCAGCCTGTTCGACCGCGAATGCAGCATCCAGCGCCGCAATCAGAAGGTCATCGAAGAGGCCCCCTCCCCCCTGCTGGACGATGCCACCCGCAAGGCCATGGGCGATCAGGCCATCGCCCTGGCGCGCGCCGTGAACTACGACAGCGCCGGCACCGTCGAATTCGTCGCCGGCCAGGACCGCAGCTTCTTCTTCCTGGAGATGAACACCCGGCTTCAGGTCGAACACCCGGTTACCGAACTGATCACCGGCGTCGATCTGGTCGAACAGATGATCCGCTCGGCCGCGGGCGAGACCATGGGCTTCAAACAGGAAGACCTGTCGATCAACGGCTGGGCCATCGAGAGCCGCATCTATGCCGAGGACCCGTATCGCGGCTTCCTGCCCTCCATCGGCCGCCTGGTCCGCTATGAGACGGCCGAGGAAGGCGAGCATCATTCGCCCGTCGGCCCCTATGTCGTGCGTAACGATTCCGGCGTGCGCGAGGGCGACGAGATCAGCATGTTCTACGACCCCATGATCTCCAAACTCTGTGCCTGGGCCCCGACCCGCGCCGGGGCGGTCGAGGGCATGGCCCGCGCGCTGGAGGACACCCACCTGAACGGCGTCGGCCACAACGTCCCCTTCCTGGCGGCCGTGATGGATCAGGAGCGGTTCCGCTCCGGCAATCTGTCGACCAGCTATATCGTCGACGAGTTTCCCGACGGCTTCCACGGTGTGCCCGCCGGACCGCTTCAGCGCGACGTCATGGTCGCCAGCGCCGTCGCCATGCACGAAATCCTGTCAGAACAGGCGGGCGATCCGTCCGACCGCACCGACTGGGTGGTCATGATCGACCGCGACCCCATCGGCGTCAGCCTGTCGTATGACGACGACGAGGCCCTGATGCTGGAACTGGCCGGCGAAGACCGCGCCTTGAGCCTGTCCGACATCGACTGGCGTCCCGGCCAGGCCCAGTTCCGTGCGGTTCTTGATGACGCCCCCTTCACCGCCGAGGTCCGCCGCGTCGCCGACGGCTTCGAGATTCGCAGCCGCGCCACCAAGGCCCGCGTCCGCGTCCTGACCCCGCGCCTGGCCGAACTGTTCGCCCGCCTGCCGGAAAAGGTCGCCGCCGACACCTCCAAACTGGTGCTGTCCCCCATGCCCGGCCTGGTCGTCGCCATCGCCGTCTCGCCTGGCCAGGAGGTCAAGACCGGCGAGACTGTCGCCATCATCGAGGCCATGAAGATGCAGAACATCCTCAAGGCCGAACGCGACGGCGTGGTGAAGGCCGTCAGCGCGGCTGCGGGCGATCCCGTCGCGGCCGACGATGTACTGGTCGAGTTCGAGTAAGACAGATGGCCAGCGTTAGCGCCATGCCCATCAAAGACATGTTGCTCAGCTTCAAAGGCCGAATCCGCAGACGTGACTGGTGGCTGTGGTACATCGCTGCGACGGTAATCATCTTTGTCATCTACTGGCTGGGAACAACAATTTTCCTTGGCTCCAGCAAAGCCGCGTTCGACACCTTCGCTCAGCGCACGAACGAAAGTCTGCTGATAGAGTCGATCGTGACGATCCCTCTGACATTTGTCATCTGCGCACTTAGCGCCAAGCGGGCCCATGATCGAAACATGCTCGCTTGGCCTTTTGTGGCGATTGTGATCGCCAACACCCTCACGAACTTTATTCCTGGGTTCGAAGAAGGGCTCGCTGCCCTGCAAGACGGTCAGATCTGGCAGATCCTCATCCTGGCCTTTCACGTCGCTGCCTTGATCGGCTCACTGTATTCGCTTGTTGTGCTTGGTTTCATGGATGGCACGCCGGGGCCCAATCGGTTCGGGCGCTCGCCCAAGGGCATCGGCGGCGACACGGCGCAGGCCACCGCCGAGGTCTTCGAGTAGCCCCTACCGCGCGTTCAGCAGGTCCGACCACCGCCACGACCCCGTCCCCAGCGCCACGCGCGGCCCGCCCCGCGCGTCGGTGAAGGCGATCAGGACCATGCCGCGCATGCGTTGGGTCTTGCAGGCGGCGGGCGCGAAGGCGACTTCCAGAGCGATGGCCTGACGCACGCCGGCCAGACCTTCGCCCTCCTCGCCCTGGGTCTGCACCCAGCGGCCATTCCAGACCAGGGGTGTGCGGCCTGCGCCCGCGATCCCCTGCGCCTGGGTCACCGCCTGGCGCACTTCGGGATCGGTGCGCAGGGCGTCCTGCAGCCGCTGGACCATGTCGCAGCCGCCATTGCCATTGCCCTCCCCGGTGCCCGAGCCACTGCCGCCCTGCCCCCCTGACAGGCCTGAGCCTGCCCGCGTCGCTCCGGCCAATTCCGCCTCGCCCAGCGTCACCATCGGCGCGGGCGCGGGCTCGCGTGGTGCCGGCAGGGGCCGGACCTCCGGTGGCGGCGGAATGGGCGGCGGACGGCGCGGGGCGGTGGCGCGAACGCGGGTGACCGGGGCGGGCGGCGCGGGGGCCGGGGCAGAGGCGGCGGACGACGCCTCCTCGGTCGCCGTGTCTGGCGGAGGTGGTGGCGGCGGGACCGGCACGGGCACAGGGGGCGGCTCCAGCGTGACCATCACCACCGGGGGCTCGATCCTCTCGGGCACCTTGGGCGGCAGCAGCAGCATCAGGGCCAGAGGCACGGCGTGCGCCGCGACACTGGCGGCCACCGCCCATGACGTCCAGGATCGCCGCCTGCTTCGCCGTTGAGTTGTGTTTGAGGAAACCGGGGCCAATGGCACTCCACGACATCGAAGATCGATGATCTGCCGAGATCACGCGCAATCACCGCGATCCGACCTTGTGATCTCCGACAGAACATCGCCTCGCGTCAGGATCGTGGCGAACGGCATTATTCATGCACGGCGCGGCTCACCTTATGGTCAAGCTGACATGTTCTGGCCCTTTAGCGGTCATGACCACGCCCCGAGCTTCACTTCACCGTAACAAGCGCGTGATGACCAGGGATACCGCGCCCCCTATTCAGGAGTTCGAACTTGACCCGATCCACTCTCAGGACCGCAGCGATCACCGGCGTCGTACTCGCCTTTGGCGTCGCCGCCAGCGGCTGCGCCAGCCACCGCTTCGTTCGTGACCAGACTGCCGTCGTTGACCAGCGCGTCACCGCCGTCGACGGCCGCGTGACCGAGGTCGCCGGCACAGCCGGCGAGGCCCTGCGCCGCGCCACCGACGCCCAGAAACTGGCCGAGGGCAAGTTCCTCTACGAAGTCGTTCTCTCCGACGACTCGGTCAAGTTCCCCGTCAACGCCGACACCCTGTCGCCCGAAGGCGAGGCCCGTCTGGCCGAACTGGTCCAGCGTCTGCGCACCGAAAACCGCAACGTCTACCTGGAAATCCAGGGCTATACGGACGCCACCGGCGATGCCGGCCGTAACCGTGAACTCGGCACTGCCCGCGCCGAGACCGTCCGCCGCTACCTCAGCCAGAA
The DNA here is from genome assembly GCF_058725425.1 of Brevundimonas sp. DW-iso22. Lineage (NCBI taxonomy): Bacteria > Pseudomonadati > Pseudomonadota > Alphaproteobacteria > Caulobacterales > Caulobacteraceae > Brevundimonas > Brevundimonas sp. DW-iso22. Next base: position 351,336 of record NZ_JBZXEB010000002.1, read on the forward strand.
CGGCGTCGCCCTGAACCGCATGGCGACCATCTCCTATGGCGAGGAGCAGCCCGTCGCCGACAACTCGACCCGCGAAGGCCGCGCCCAGAACCGCCGGGTCGCCATCGTCGTGCTGAGCTAGGACGCCATTCCTCTGGTCGGCGTATCGACCAGAGGCCAGGATCACGGCCCACGGCCGTGATGGAAGGGGCGGCGCGTTTGTCCGCGTCGTGTATTGGGCCCAGTATTGTCGCCCCTTCTTCTCCTCTCGGCTGACCCCGCACGCTGTATAATCCCGACCCTGATACTGTGGTCCTTCTCGACCCTTGGGTGGAGACACTCGCTCCTTCGGCAAGCGCCGAAAGTGCGGCTCTACCAACCCTACGTCCGCAACTGACGTACCCGCGTGGCAGGGTGTGTCATCGCTGGCTTGGGTCTTTGGAAACTGCATCTCGACAAATCGGCTCGCTCAAGTCGGCAGCGAGACCAGGCTTTATTTCAGCCTGTCCGAGTTGGACTCTGTCTGGATAATGTCTCCACTTCAATTTCTGGAAAGCGAGGGAGACACTCGACCCATCGCCCGCCATCCACAGCCTATCCCCTGTCATATCGTCAACGAGCCGGAATACGTCCCCGTCTGACGCATCGGGGCGCTAAGGGTTTGCGGATGAACGCCTTCGCTCCCGTCAGCTTCCCCTCGCCGCTCGACAATCCGTCGGTCACGGCCATGCCCCACAATCTGGAGGCCGAGCAGGCGCTGCTGGGCTCGCTGATGTTCGACAATGCCGTGTTCGAGCGGCTGTCGGACCGCCTGCGCGGCACCCACTTCTTCGAGCCCTTCCACCAGCGACTGTACGACGCCATCGAGGATCACATCCGCCAGGGCATGCTGGCCGAGCCGACCATCCTGATGGAGCGGTTCAAGCAGGACCCGGCGTTTCAGGAGTTCGGCGGCCTGCGCTACCTCGCCGACCTCGTCGACCGGGCCCCGCCCGCGGCCAATGCCCCGGACTATGCGCGCGTCGTCTATGACCTGGCCCTGCGCCGCGACCTAATCCGCATCGGCGGCGAAATCATCCATCAGGCGCCCCAGCCCGAAACCGCCGCCATCGACCAGATCGAGGGGGCCGAGGCACAGCTCTATTCCCTGGCGGAGACTGGCAAGCCCTCGTCCGGCTTCGTCAGCTTTTCCAACGCCCTGTCCGGCGCGGTTCAGATGGCCGCCGAGGCCTATCAGCGCGACGGCAAGCTGGCGGGCCTGGCCACCAATCTGGACGACCTGGATGCCAAGCTGGGCGGCCTGCACCCCTCCGACCTGCTGATTCTCGCGGGCCGTCCGTCGATGGGCAAGACGGCCCTGGCCACCAACATCGCCTTCAACGTGGCCCGCAACTACCGCTGGGAGCCGACGCCAGAGGGACGCAAGACGGTCTCGGGCGGCGTCGTCGCCTTCTATTCGCTGGAAATGAGCGCCGAACAGCTGGCCATGCGGATCCTGGCCGATGCCTCGGGCGTGTCGTCCGACAAGCTGCGCAAGGGCGAGATCAACGCTTCGGACTTCGGCAAGATCAGGGACGCCGCCGTCGAGATCGGCGAAAGCCCTCTCTACATCGACGCCACCGGCGGCCTGTCGATGTCCAAGCTTGCCGCCCGCGCGCGCCGCCTGAAGCGTCAGGAACACGGCCTGGACCTGATCATCGTCGACTACCTGCAACTGGTCACCGTCGGCGAAGGCAACAACCAGAAGAACCGCGTGCAGGAAGTCTCCGAAATCACCGGCGGCCTCAAGGCCCTGGCCAAGGAGTTGTCCGTCCCCATCATCGCCCTGTCGCAGCTGTCGCGTCAGGTCGAACAGCGCGAGGACAAGCGGCCGCAACTGTCCGACCTGCGCGAATCCGGCTCGATCGAGCAGGACGCCGACTGCGTCATGTTCGTGTATCGCGAAAGCTACTACCTGGGCCGCGCCGAACCCCGCGAAGGCTCGCCCGAACACCTGCAGTGGCAGGAAGACATGGACAGGCTGGAACACCAGGCCGAGGTCGTCATCGGCAAGCAACGCCACGGCCCCATCGGCATCGTCAAACTGTCATTCGACGCCGACACCACCAAGTTCGGCAACCTGGCCCAGGGCCAGCAGTACGACAGCTACGGCGACTGAGAACGACGGCCTTGACACCCTGCGGTGGTTTCGGAATAGGCTGACCTATTAACCGCTCCGGGGAGGGAGCGGTCCTGAGGGGGAAGTTTCCATGCGTATCGTCGTCTGCGCGCTCGCCGCGCTGTCTCTGGCCGCCTGCGCCACGGCTCCCGTGCCGAATGCACGGCCGTTGAATGACAGTCAGATCGCCGCGATCGGTCCCACCACCTTCACCGTCGTCGAGGACAACAACGGTGTCGCCAAGACCTGGTTCGCGCAGGACAGCTCCGCTGCCGGAGCCCAGTTCGGCCTGATTGGCGCGTTGGTTTCGGCCACTATGGACGCCATCATCAACTCCTTCCCGGCGCGCCGTGCGACCAAGACCGCCAATGAAATCGCTGAAGTCATGCCGGTCGATTCGCTGAACGCCTCGCTGGCCGGTCACCTTCGTCGCCAGATCGACCCCACGCCACCGGCCAATGCCGTCGTCGTCTCGGACGTGACGGCGGTCCAGCGGCTGGAAGTGCCGACCCCGGCCAATGACGCGGTCGAGGTCACCTCGGCCTACACACTGTCCGAAGACGCCTCCACGCTGCAGATCGTCTTCACCCTGACCTACGCCAATACCGAGGTCCCTTACGTCACGCCCTACAGCTTCGAAAAATCGCCTCCCAGCAGCGAGCTGACGGGTCCGACCTACCGCAACACCTTCACCTATTTCTCTCGTCAGCTGCCTGTGCCGGAACTGACGCCCGAACTGCGCGAACGCCTGATCGCCTCGGTGCAGGAGAACTCCCGCGACGAGAATGGCGCCCTGCCCGTCGAGGGCACCGACGCCTACAAGGCCATGACCAAGGAGATGGAGCAGGCCACCGACGACAACCTGACCAAGGGCGAAATCTCGATCTTCCTCGCCCGCGAGTGGATCAAGGACAACGGTGCCCTGCTGCGGGCCGAAGTCGACAACGCCCATGCCCTGCTGGCCCGCTACGCCCTGATCGACATGAACCGCACCACCGTTCCCAGCCTGGAGGGCCAGGATGAACTGGTGGAGACCATGGCCGATGGCCGGACCATCCGCCGCGTCGGCGCAGGCGTTCCGGCCGGATCCTACATTTCGTCGCCCGCGGGCGTGACCAGCTTCACCACCTTCGGCAACACCATGAGCATCGCCAAGGTCCACTCCGAACGGATCGAGCAGATCCGCACCGCCGCCAGAGCCGCCGCCCGCGCGCGCTGACCCGGTAATGACGCTCCGCAAGCCCTCACGCGCCGTCGCCGCCCTCGCCCTGCTGGCGATGGGCGGCTGCGTCAGCGGCGTCGACTACGTGCCGATCAGCGAAAAGTCGTACTTCGGCTACAGCGACCGGCCGAACGCGGACGGCGGCCACACAGTCCGCGTTGAGCTCCTGGATGGCGGCCTGGCCATGGAATACTGGAATCGCCGCGCGTCGGAACTCTGCGACGGCAAGGTGGCCCGCAAATCGATGCATACGGCCCTGCGCCCTACCGCGCACTACGATAGCTATGGTGCCCGGCCTGGCCACTACATCGTCGAAGGCTACGTCTATTGCGAAACGCCAGCCGCCGTTGCGGAGAGCGCGGCCGAACCGGCGGCCTGATCAGCGCATCTCAACCCGACGCGTGCCCGCCGGGATCATCAGTTCCTGACCTGCCCAGCTCGCAGCACGTCCGTCTATCCGCACCCGCGCCGGCGGCGTCTCGCCGGTCGGCCACTGGATAACGAAGCCTCCAGGCGGACTGACCTCGGGGCCCAGGGTCAGCACATAGCCAGCCCCCTCCTGCTTCAGGCGATAGGTCAGTGGGCCATAGGCGGTGCGGACGCCTTCGACGCCCACCCCGTCTCCCGCCAGCCAAGCGGTCAGGATGCCCGCCGCCAGGACAAGGGCGTGGTCGCGGTCCCGCTCATAGACCAGCAGGTCCAGGGTCGAGCGGATGTAGTCCGAGCTGATCCAGGCATGAGGCATGTCGCCGATGAAGCGCGGCTCACGTTCATCGCGCCCAACCACCTCGGCCCAGCCGTTCCAGGCGGCGGGGCGCATGTCGGCGAAGTAGAAGTCGAGCGCGCGCAGAGCCTCCTCGCGCCGTCCCAGCCGGACCATGGCCCCGACGTTGCGAAGCTCATAGGGGGTGTAATCCTTCCACGCCTGACGGTTTTCCTGGCGGGCCGTGAAGTTGTCCCACCACTTGTCGAAGGTCCCTGCCAGAAGTTCGGGCGGCAGGTCGGCGATCAGCCCACCGGGCGACAGGCCGATGGTGGTGGAGGTGGCGTCAAAGTCACCCCGGTCCGCCGCGCCCGCGATCCAGTCGATGCCGTGGACCTGGGCCGTTGCGCGGATCGAGGCCATGATGTCGGCCTTGAACTGGGCCTCCGAGGCCCGGATGCGCGTCGCCGCCTCGGCGTCGCCCAGGGTTTCGGCGATGAAGACGGCGTCACGGTAGCCCAGCAGGCCCCAGAAGTCGTCCCAGTAGGAATAGGCCGGACGGTCCGAATAGCCTTCGTGACTGATGGTCGGGGGCAGCAGGCCGAACAGGTGCCGCTTGTCCGCCGCCTGGAACTCGGCGGTGCGGGTCGAGGCCCGCAGGGTGTCCATATAGCCGATGGCGGCCTGAACCTGGGGCCAGACCTGACGCAGCAGGGCTTCGTCGCGGGTGTGGCGATAGGTTTCGGCGGCCAGGAAGACGAACTCGCCATGGCTGTCGTTCTCGGGCACCGGATCGGCCCCGCGGGCGTCGACGCAGCACGGCACCTTGCCGTTGTCGAAGACATAGGGGGCGTACCAGCGCAGATAATCCGCCGACAGCTCGGCATGCCCCAGCCGGTTCAGACCCTCGGCCATCATGGCACCGTCGCGGATCCAGCTACGGTTATAGCTGCGTGTACCCGGCTGCAGTATCGGCCCCTGCCGCGACATCAGCATCTGGGCCAGGGAAGAGCGCATGACGTCCTCTATGCGCTGGGCCTCGGGCGGGAGGGTGAGGTCAAAGCGGTCCATCTTCTCGCGCCAAGAGCGGGCGACACGGTCCTCGACGGTGGCGAACGTGGCCTCGACCGAACCTGTCACCGGCAGCGCCGGAAGGTCGCCTGACAGCGCCGACATCCAGCCGAAGGTGCGGGTCTCGCCGGGCTGGAGAGTGACCCTGTAGAGTTGGGCTCCGGCCATCAGGCCATCGTCGTATTCCGCCCCGCCTTCACCCATAAACTCATGATGGGTCGCATCGGCCAGCAGGCTCTGCGGGTCGGAGCCAGCATCGAATCTGGATGCGAGAAAGAGGTCAGGGGCGACAAGCGATTGGACGGCGATGTGGTCGTTGAGGGTCATTCGGGACCCGGTCATTTCAATCTTGTTGATCGGCCCAACACCGCCCGGCGTCGTCAGGAACTGGCGCGGCCCATTGACCTGATAGGGCCGTGCCATCAGTGCCAGCGTCAGGGTCTGTGCCCGGCTGGACGTGTTGGTCAGGGCATAGCGGCCATACAGCTGTGCCGCCTCGGGCGTGCCGTCGGCAAAGGCGGTCGTGGTCAAAGTCCATCCGTCGGAGGTCCAGGTGACGGACGGGATCGGCAGGTCGTCATCGCGAAGGCTCTGGGTGACGTTCACATCCGCCCAAGTGACCAGCCGCCCGTTGTCCAGCACGAACGGCTCGATGGACGGACCGCCGCGACGCAGTTCGATGGCCCCGTCCTCGCCGATCAGCCCGCTCTCGCCACCACCGTCGACCCCGACCAGGGTCCAGTAGGGTTGTTCGCCATGAAAGCCGCGCGGGTAGAGGCCACGGCGGCTCTCGCCGGCCACGGCGGTGATGAAGGTGGTCGCCGTCTCGCCGAAAGACAGGGGTTCGATCTCGATCTCTGACAGGCCGTAGACGGCGATTTCGCTGACGCCGAGCCGCTGGCCCGCACCGGCCTGCCCCACCACGCTGGAGGTCGATTGCGGAGCCTTGAGGTTCAGCCGCAACCAGCGGGCCGAGGCTTCCGGCGTCCGCAGCCAGTCGGTGCCGCCGTCGCCGCCGGTCACTTGCGCCAGCGGACGCCAGTCACGCCCATCGGACGAGGCCATGACGGTATAGTCCGACGCCGCGCCGCGTTCGGCCCAGCGCAGGGTCAGCCCGCCGAACTCACGCTCATACCCCAGGTCCAGCGTCAGGCTCTGTGCGCCCGCAGCCTCGGTCCGCCAGGCGGTGGTCGGGTCGCCGTCGACGGCCAGACCGGCCAGGCTGCGCCCCGCTTCGCTCGACGCCTCGGCCAGTGGGCGTGGCGGCACCGACGGCTCGGGCGGAAGCTCGCGCAGCTCCAGTTGATCGACCTCGATCCAGCCCTGGCCACCCTCACCTGCGGTGATGACGAACTCGATCCGCTCGGCACCTCGGAAGGTCCGGTCCGGGTTCGGGCCCCAGGCCCAGATGACCTGCCGCTTCTTGATGACATAGCGGGTCCAGTCGCCGGTCGCCTGGAATGCCCGCACCTGACGCCAGTGGACGTTTTCGCCCGAGGCATCGGTGAACTTGATTTCCAGCGTATTGGGCCTCATCTCGCCGCGCAGCCAGAAGCTGATCTCATAGTTCTCGGGCACCGCCAGATCGATGGACCGGGCCGCGAAGGCATAGCCGGACCGGCCATTGAAATCATAGTCCAGCCGCATGGCCTGGCCGTCATGACCGGGCACGGCACTGATCCGCGAGGACACGTCGGTGGAGGCGTCTGCGCTCCACGGCGTCAGGGTCTCGAAGGCGTCGAGGGTGCGGGCGGACTGGGCGTGGGCGGGCAGAGCTATGGCTAGCGCCAAAAGCGCCCCCACTATTCCTCCCCCCCTGGGGGAGGGGGACCGCGAAGCCTTGGAGGGGGCAAACTTCAAACTCAGGCGCATGCGGCGAACCCCCTCCTCCATGCTGCGCATGGTCCCCCTCCCCCGATGGGGGAGGAATGCAACAAAACCGATCACCCCTTCACACTCCCCGCCAGCATGCCGCGGATGTAGTAGCGTTGCAGCGCCAGGAAGAGGATCAGCACCGGCGCGACCGTGATCACCGCGCCCGCCATCATCAGCTCGATATCCTGCACATGCTCGCGCGACAGGGCGGCCAGCGCCACAGGCAGGGTATAGTTGGACTGGTCCGTCAGGATGATCAGCGGCCACAGGAAGTCGTTCCAGCTGCCCAGGAAGACGAACAGGGCCAGGGTCACGATGATGGGCTGAAGGGTCGGCAGGACCACGCGGCGGAAAATCTGCCCCTCGGACGCGCCGTCGATGCGGGCCGCCTCCAGCATCTCGTCGGGGATGCTCAGCGCATACTGGCGCACCAGGAACAGGCCGAAGATCGACGCCAGCCACGGCACCAGCGCCCCGGCATAGGTGTTCACCAGCCCCACCGACTTCAGCATCAGGAACAGCGGCAGGGTGCCGATCTGGGCCGGCACGACCAGGGCTCCGACCAGGATCTGGAACACCCGATCCCGTCCCTTGAAGGCCAGCTTGGCGAAGGCGTAGCCGGCGGGAACGGTGAAGGCCAAAGCCAGGGCCGTGGCCAGCGACGCCAGGGCAAAGCTGTTCCACAGATACCGCCCCATGCCCTGGGTCACGAACAGGTCGCGGTAGTGCTCCAGCGTCCAGACCTTGGGCAGCAGCGGCGGCGGGAAGGTCGCGGCCTCTCCCGTCGACATGAAGCTGACCGACAGCATCCAGACCAGCGGGAACAGCACCAGCAACGCGATCAGCGCCACGCCGATATTCAGGATGACGGCCCTCAGGCGACGGGCGCTCATTCGTAGGCCCCCAGACGCTTTGCCACGGCCAACTGGACGAGGGTGACGGCCAGGATGCAGAGGAACAGCACGAAGGCGACGGCGCTGGCGGAGCCCAGATTCCACCATTTGAAGCCCTCTTCATACATGAAGTAGAGCACCGTCACGGTCGATTGCGCGGGGCCCCCTTGCGTCATCACATAGGGCTCGGCGAACAGCTGGAAGAAGCCCGCGACCGAGATGATCGACACCAGAAGCAGCGTCGGTGCGATGGCCGGAAGTGTCACGTGGCGGAACTGTTTCCACGGCCCGGCCCCGTCGATGCGTGCGGCCTCGTACAGGTCGTCCGGCACGGTCTGCAGCACGGCCAGGAAGATCAGCATGTTGTAGCCGAAGATCTTCCACACCACGAACATCAGGATGGCCGGGATGGAGGTCGAAGGCTGGCCCAGCCAATCCACCGGCGGGATGCCGACCGCCCCGATGGCCCAGTTGATCACGCCGTATTTGGTGTGCAGCAGGTAGTTCCAGAGAACGGCCGTGGCGACGAGCGTGGTCACGAAGGGCGCGAAGAAGGCCACCCGCCAGATCGGCCGCCACTTGATCACGCGGGCGTTCAGGATCACCGCCGCCGCCAGCGACGTGATGATCGACAAGGGCACACCGATGACCGTGAAGACGCCGGTGTTCTTCATCGCCGTCCAGAACAGCGGATTGGTGAACAGCCGCTCATAGTTCTGAAGGCCCACGAAGCGCATATTGCCGATGTCGGCCAGGGCATAGATGTCGAAGTCTGTCAGGCTGAGCAGCAGGGCCGCGAAGACCGGGACGGCGAAGAAGACGGCAATGGCGATCAGGGCCGGAGCCACGAAGCCCCAGGCGGCGCGTTCGCGCGAGCGGGGCGTGCCCGGCCTGCGGGCCGCCTTGGCGTTCAGCGGCGGGATCGACTGTGCGGTCACTCGGCCCTCCCCTGCTCGATCATCCAGCGGCGCTTCTCCAGCAGGCGATCGGCCCGGCGGTCGATCTCGGCCCCGGCGGTGGCGGGCGTGTATTCGCCGCGGACCATGCGTTCGGCGACGATCTGCATCTCGGTGACGATCCGCTCCCACTCCGGCACCTTGGGCACGGCCCTGGCGCGCGACAGCTGCCCCTTGAAGGCGGCGATATAGGGGTCGCCCGCCACCGTCGGGGTAGCCCAGGCGCTCTCGCGCGCGGGCAGATTGCCCGTGATGCCGTTGAACCGCGCCTGCACCGCCGGATCGGATAGATAGCGCACAAGCTTCCAGGCCGCCTCCTGATACGGCGACGACCGATAGACCACCAGCGACGACCCACCCGGAGCCGAGGCCCCCGGCCCTGTCGGCCCCGGCACGCCGGACGTCATCCACCGCGTGGTCGGGGCCAAGCGCGTCTTGAAGTCACCGATGCTCCAAGGCCCGGAGAAGTAGAAGCTGAAAAACCCGCGCTCGAACTCGGTCCAGGTATTGGAAATCTGGGTCGACGACGCCAGCGGGGCCAAGCCCTCGTCGAACAGGCTCTTGTAGAAGGCCAGGGCCGCCACGAACGACGGGCTGGAGAAGTTGCCGCGCGTGTCGCGGTCGCGCAGCAGCGGCTCGGTGCCCTGCAGCCCGAATGTTAGCAGTTGTTCGAACTCATTGACCGGCAGCAGCACCGCATAGTTCCCGGCCCCCGCCACGCGCTTGACCGCATGCATGGCCTGTTTCCACCCCTCCCAGGTCTGGGGCACGGCGTCATAACCGGCGCGCTCCAACAGGTCGCTGCGATAGAAGATCAGCCGGGTGTCGACATACCAGGGTGTCGCCATCGGGCGGTCGTTGATCTGGTTGGTCTCCAGCACCGCCGGAAACTGATCGGTCAGCAGGTCGTCGGCAAAGGCCGGCAAAGGGCTGATCGCGCCGATGGCCGTCATCTCCGACACCCAGGTGTTGCCGACCTGACTGAGGTCTGGCAGCGACGACCCGGCATAGGACGTCAGCAGCTTGGAGTGCGCCGCCGTCCACGGCAGGGCCTGCACCTCCACCGTGATGCCGGGGTTCAGCCGCTCGAACTCCGGCAGCAACTGACCGACATTGGTCGCCTCCGACCCCATGGCCCAGAAGCGCAGGCGGGTGGTGCCGTCGTCGCGCGGCCCACACCCCGTCAGCCCGGCCGCGCCCGCACCGGCCAGCAGGCCCAGCGCCGTCCTGCGATCCGGGCGGAACAGGCTCATCCGCGACCCAGCCAGGCCCCGGTGAAGCCCGCGCGCTTGAGGCCTCGTGTCAGGTTCGGTTCGCCGCGCATGCGGCTCCAGACGATATCGCTGCGATGGTTCTCGATCTGGATGACGATCGGGCCCTGGTCGATGCCCAGATAGTCGTCGGCGATCCAGCCGCCCGGCGTGATCTTGCCATGCCGCAAGGGTGCGGCTGCCTCCGTCAGGGTCGGGTTGAAGGCATCGAGGAAACCGTGCTGCGTATAGACGTCCGGATACTGCGCCTTCATCGCCTTCAGGCAGGCCGTGACCTCGGCGGGCGCGAACGGCAGGGACGACATGGCGGCGGTGGGGGCCAGGGTGCCGTCGTCGCGGTCGCCGGGGCCCCGGGCGGAATAGCTGAAGAACTCCCGCTCCGTGCCGTCAAAGACCACCTGTCTGAAATCGCCCGGCCCGTCGCAGGCCGTCAGGCCCCAGACGTCTGCGGAATAACCCTTCCAGCGCAGGCTGTTCTCAACGGCATAGGCACGCTGGCCCTCGACCGCGCGGCGGCTGTTCTCGAAATAGTCGAAGCCTGGAATTTCCGCAGCCTTGTCGCGCAGCCAGGCGTCCTGGATGCCGCGGAAATCGACGAACAGATGGCTGAACTGATGCCCGAACAGGGGCGGGAAATGCAGGTGGGGGCGACCCCAGCGGTCCGACCAGCTGCGATCATAGACGCTGCACCATTCGTCCCAGACACTGGCCGGCACGGGATGGGTGGGGCTGCCGATGGCCAGCAGCAGGACCAGCATGCCCTCGTTATAGACGTTCCAGTCGGCCTCGATGAAGCCGCTCTCGGGGTGCCAGCCCATGCTGATCCGGTCGGGCCGGACGACGACCCAGTCCCACTCCACCCGCTCATAGACGCGCTGGGCCAGACGCCGGATCTCGCGCTCGTCCCGGTGCGCGCCGTCGAACCAGCGCGCGGCGAACAGCATGCCGGCGATCAGCAATGTCGTGTCCACCGTCGACAACTCGGTCCGACCGAAGCGGTGGCCGGTGTTCATGTCCAGGAAATGGTAGAAGAAGCCCTTGTAGCCGCCGACGCCCGTCGCCTCCGGTCCCTGTGGCAGGTCGTGGAAGAAGCGGATGGTGGTCAGAGTCCGTTCGCGCGCCTCCTCCCGGCTCATCCAGCCGCGCTCGACCCCGATGGGCCAGCAGGTCAGGGCAAAACCGACCGCCGCCACGGATGAAAAGGACGGTGTCGGCCAGCGATCCGGCGTCAGGCCGTTCGTGCGATTGGTGACATGGGTGAACCAGTCGAAGGTCCGCCGCTGAAGCTCGTCCATTGCCGGATCGACGGGATTGCTCACCAACGGTGACCTTTGCACCTGCGCCTTGGCTTGGTTGACGCCCAGCCCCAGCATCGCGGCTGACGCCACGGCCGTGCCCATCAGAAATCCGCGACGATCCATGGGCCACACCTTCTTACGCAAACAGGAAACAGTCAAAAATCGGCCGCCCCTCGGAATGCGAGGGGCGGCCGTCAGGGTCAGGAGAGATTACCAGCGATAACGAAGTCCGACCTGGAAGCTGCGGGTCGGCAAGAACTGGGCGGTGGGATCGCCAAAGGTTGGGTTGAAGGCGGCCGGCGGGGTATTGTTGTTGACACGCAAGGTCTGGTTGAACCCGCTGTAGTTCTTGTAGTTGAAGACGTTGATGGCATCGAAGGTGAACTCCACGATGTCACCGCCCCACACCTGAAACTCCTTGGTCAGACGCAGATCGACCTGACGATAGGCAAAGGCATTCGGTATGATGAAGCTGTGCTTTTCGGGATAGAACTCGTTCCACAGCGGCTTGCCACCATTACCCGGATTAAAGGCCGTGAACGGCTTGCCCGAGGCCAGGGTAATCAGGCTGGACAGGCGGAAATCCCACGGCAGCCCAACCGTGCCGGAAAGGACGACCCGGTGACGATCCGTGCCGGGTGAGTTGAAAGTGGGCGTCGCGCTGATCGACGCATAGTCGAAGTCGAAGTTGGAAAGACCTTGATCTCGGCTGCCGTTCTGCGTGGCTTCCGCATAGGTGTAGGCGACGTTGAAGCCATAACGATCTTCGACGTTATACGGCTTGTCGATCGTCAAATAGATCGCCTTGTATTCACGCTCGCGGTCGTGATCGGAGTAAAACGCACTGCGATACTGGAAAGGTTGCCCCGTATCGGGATCGATGACGCTTGGCAGTGGCACAACAACGGAGTTGGCATTGTTCACGTTCAGACGATACCAACCGAACTCGTTCTCGGTCTTCGCGTAGGAGAAGGTCAGCGCCGTCTGGATTTCTCCAAACTTCTGGCGAACGCCGAGATTGAACTGATCGGTGTGCGGCATCTCCGCGTCGTTCTTGATCAGGAAGACCTCGCCCGTTCCCACTGTGCCAGCCAACAGAGTGTCGAGCCCCTCCCTCGTCGCGTAGATTGGATTCCAAGCAACCGTGTCGGTCCGCCCTCCGTAGGCTCCTCCAGCTGGCGAGAAGTAGATGTTCTTGGTGCGATTGAGAGGCCCGAACCGTTCCGAAAAGGCAAAGTTGAAGCCGATACGATCATAGTACCGGCCCGCACCACCGAATAGCACGGTCTGCTCGTCGCCGAAGATATCGTACGAGAAGCCAATACGCGGCTGAATGGCACCCGTGAAGGCGTCGCGTCCACCCGTGGAAATATAGTTGGATAGGTCAACCGTCGACGCATAAGCGGGGGCCGCCTGTAGAGCCGTCAGGAACCGACGAATTTCGGCCGGTGTCTCGTAGTCGTTGTTGACGGCATTATCCTCATAATCCCAGCGGATGCCGAGGTTGAGTTCCAACTTATCCGTCACTTGCCAGTCGTCTTGCAGATAGATGCCAAAGACATTGTTATCAACGGAAGTCGGTTCGACTGGCAGGTTAAGGCTAACTTGGGTGGGGATAGAGGAACTGCCCAAGACCTCAGGTCGGGCATCGATATCGAAGGTGAAAAATGGATTCCTGTTGAAGTCCTTAGCAACGTAATAATACTGCTGAGAGTACTTCAAACCCATTTTGATGGTGTGCCGGCCCATCCATTCAACTTCGTTGAACGTCAGGTCGTTTTTGAACGTAAGACTTTCTTGCTCGATATCCTGATTGTTGGTGCCTCCACCAAGGTTGAATACCGTCGCTTCAATATTGGTATAGCTAAACTGGAATCCAGGGATAACAGGACAGACGGCAGGATTAGGCGGCGGCGTCGATGCTACACAGTTGTCGCGGAAAACCACGAACCTTTGACCAGGCTGGTCAAAATTCACCGCGCGCGGGTTGTAGACTGAACTGAAGTAATCGATCGAAGCCTCGTTCAGGAAGCTGTCGCCCTGATACTGATGGCGTAGAACCACTGATCGCGTATCACCATTAATGGCATTGGCGCGCTCAGCAGACGTCGGGCCTCCACCAAAATCTCGAATGTCCTGCTCGGTTCGGTAGGTACCGGACAGTTCCAACCGCTGACGATCATCGATCTGCCAGGAGAGCTTGCCGAACAGCAGGTCCTGCTCGAATGGCGCGGTGAAGGTTCCCAGATATTGATCAAACAGCGGGGTGTATTCCGTGCGGTTCAGGAACACCGTGCGATCACGCGTCTCTTCCTTTTTCTCGTAGGCAAGGAAGTAGTGCAGTCGGTCCTCGATGATCGGCCCACCGACCGAGCCACCATATTGCAGGCGGTCTAGACGCGGCTTGGGCTCTCCACGACGCTCGGAAAACACATTCTGTGCAATCCAGTCGCCATCCTGCCACTGCACGAACATGTCACCCGAAAAGTCGTTGGTTCCCGAGCGGCTTACCGAGGTGATGATCGCCGACGAGGCCTGCTCGTACTCAGCCTTAAAGTTTTGCGTCAGAACGCGGAATTCCTGGATAGCAGCCTGCGGGAAGGGATTGCCGCGACTGTCATCCTGGCCGGCGACACCGCCATCAATGACAGTTGCCTTCTGATTCTGACCATCGATGAAGACGTTGATCGCAACCGACGGCTGACCACCGGCTGAAATCGTCCTTTCAGAGTCGCCCTCCTGAACCACCACACCGGGTGCCAGAGCGGCGAAGTTCAGGAAGTTGCGGCTGATCTGCGGCAGATCATTAATCTGCTGCTGGTTGACGTTGGTTGCGACTTCAGAAGTGCGAACCTCGAAAATCCGGCGCCCGGTGACGACAATGTCACCCAACTCCGTGGCCCCGTCGGTGGAACCGGTTACAGAGGAGACCTGTGATGCTACGTCAAGGTCGAGTGTCGCCACCTGCCCCAGCGAAAGGGTAACTGTGTCCTGCGCGGTCTGACCGTCAGCGGAAGTCACTTCAATGCGGTAGGTGCCAGGGCGAAGGCCGAGAAGCACATAGCTACCGTTGCTGGAGACCCGCCCGCGCGTGACGTAGCCGGTGGCTATTTCGGTTGCCAGTACGTTGCCGCCAGTTTCCACTGCAGCGCCCTCGTAGACTGTTCCTCGCAGCGTCGCACTTGCCGCTTGAGCGAAAGCACTGTCGGCAGCCGCCAGCGACATTGCGACAGCCAGCGCCGATGCGGCGCCAAAATAAACCTTGTTGCGTGTCATTGTGGGTTCTCCCCCTCCAGGGCTGAAACAGGATGGATGGCGCGCGCGCCGGGTTGGTGATTGGGGCGGGGCTGCAAGGCAGGCCCGGTGGACGCCCGCACGACCAGTTCGGGTCGCACGGTTTCGCAGGACGTGTCGGTCAGGCCGTCGTCTGCGGTGTTGATGATCCGGACCAGACGCTCCAGAGCGCGCCGGCCCGTCTCGGCAATATTGATGCCCAGGGTGGTCAGTCCGGGGCGGACCATGTCGGCGATCGGCACGTCGTCGAAGCCGACAAGAGCCACATCCTCGGGCACCCGCAGACCTGCGTCCTGAAGCGCCAGCATCGCGCCGACGGCCATGATGTCATTGGCCGCAAAGATGGCGTCGGGCTTCAGAGCCATCTCGCTGATCCGGACGCCCGCCGCCTGGCCCGAGGCCTGGGTAAACGCACCATCGAGCACCATGGTGGGAAGGCCCGCCCTGGCCATGGCTTGCAGATAGCCCGCCAGACGCGCTTCGGACTCCAGGTTTCCCGCAGGACCCGAGATATGAACGATCCGCCGACAACCGGTTTCCAGCAGATGCTCGACCGCCCGGACCGCGCCGCCGTGGTTGTCGACGACGATCGAGGGTCGTCCGGCATCGGTCGCCCCACCGTTCATCAGCAGGACAGGCAAGCGACCGGCAAGGCTGGACGCCAGATTCGCGGCATCCAGGTGCGGCGACAGCACGATCAGCCCGTCGACCCGCCCACGCATCGAGCGGATGGCCGCCGAGGCCTCTTCTGCATCGTCATGCGAGCTGGAGACGATCAGGTGATAGCCCAGCGCCCGCGCCGCCACGTCCATGCCGCGGATCAACTCGGAAAAGAACTCGCCGTACAGGTCGGGAAGGACGACGCCGATCGTCTGGGTCTTGCTGGTCGAAAGGCTGCGTGCGCCGGAATGGGGTACGTACTGCAAGGCCTCGACCGCCTGAAGCACCTTTTCACGGGTGGCCGCCGTCACGGGGCCAGCCCCGTTCAGCACACGCGAAACGGAAGCCACGGAGACCTCCGCCCGGCGCGCCACGTCACGGATATTGGCCGGCTTCATGCCGTCACCACCGCGCAGCTTTGCTGGATGATCCTTGAGATCAACAAACGCCCTTCCCTGACCGGCGCGGCACCGGCCCGCTTTTCGCGGGTCCGTCCATCAATCCGTGTAACCGATTACATGGCACATGAAGATTGCGTCACGCAAGGCCGCATTTAAGCCATACGCAAGGCACCCGCGGCCTGTGGCGCGGGCATCACGGCCGGGTAGGCGAGAAGGCTCAGCGTGGACGGCTGTAGTAGGCTTCGATCAGGTCCAGCCTGTCCTTGAACGGTATCGGCTTGGCCGCCGGCCCGTCGTTGGTGAACTCCAGCAATCGATCCGGCTCCACCCCAAACTGCGGCCAGGCAGGACGGCCTGTTTCGTTGGGATCACCCGTCGCTGCGAATCGGCTCCAGTAATCCGCCATGGCTGTAGCCGCCCGATAGTCCCGCTCGCCCATCGGCCAGTTGGTCGTCGCCAGATTGTCGAAGACATATGGCCGCTCCGACGCATGGGTCGCGCCCTCGTGTGGCTCGGGGTTGGGATCAGGCACCACGTCGAAGCGATACAGGAAGGTCGGGTTGCCCGCCCTTGCATGGAGCCGCGCCAGATGCCGCGCCGGTTCATTGAAGGCCAGGTCGCTGACGACATGGGCGTTGTAGCCGTCCTCCCCGCCATAGGCCGCGACGATGGCCGCGCGCTCGTTCGGGGTCATGGCGTCGTCGATCTCGCCATAGGGGCTGAGGTCGGATGGCTTCATCCACCAGAACTCGGCGCTGTTGGTGCCGATGATCAGGGGCACCGGGGCCTGTTTGCCGGCCGCGAACGCCGCCTCGACATCCTCCTGAACCACCGATCCGTCGATCACCAGATTGTCGCCGCCATAGAAGTTCGGGGCGGGGGTCAGGAGCGCCTCGGCGGGAATGGCGCGCAGATCCGCAGAGGTTGCCGCCGCAAGCCCGAGCCGCTGGGCGTAGGCCTGCCCGCGGGCCTGCAACGACGGCTTACCTAGCGCGGAAACCCTGTCCAGAGGTGTGCCGGTGTCACGCCCCAGCCCGGACTGGATGACAGCGCGGTGGAACAGCGGACGCGCCTCCGGCGAAATCATGAGGCGGGTGACAGCAGCCCCCCCGGCGGATTCGCCGAAGATCGTCACCCGACCGGGATCGCCGCCGAAAGCCTCGGCATTGGCCTGCACCCATTTCAGGGCCGCAATCATGTCCATCAGGGCATAGTTGCCGCCGGGCTCGTCATGCTCGCGCTCGGCCGCCAGCGCCGGGTGATCGAAGAAGCCCAGTCGGCCCAGCCGATAGTTGATCGTGACGACCACCACGCCCCGCCGCGCCAGGGCCGTACCGTCATACAACGCCGCCGTGCCTGAACCGTTGTTGAATCCGCCGCCATGGATCCACACCATCACCGGCGCGGGACCTGCCCGATCCTTTGGCGACCAGACGTTCAGAGTCAGGCAGTCTTCGCTCATCGGCATCGGCCCGACGCCCGGGTCGCCATTGGCCGGGGGTTGCGGACACAAGGCCCCGACGTTTCCGGCGTCGCGTGGCCCATCCCATGCCTCTACCGGCTGAGGCGGCCGCCAGCGGAATGCCCCCACCGGGGGGGCCGCATACGGGATTCCCTTGAAGGCTTCGACCTGATCATTCGCCCGCCCGACCAGCGCGCCGTCAGTCGTCAACACCTCCACCACGGGATCGCTCGATGAAACCGGAGACAGCATCAGGGCCACCGCAGACAGAAAGGACACAAGGCTCATCACTCTTCCTTAAACGGGATGACGCACTGGCCTCAAATCGAGATTTGCAACAACAGCGGTTTCGGGATGAAACCAACCATCCCGGAGGACGTTGACGGGGCCAGCAGCGGGGACCGGCTTGAAAATACTTTCCAGATCAGGAGATCCGAACGTCGACCTGGGCCAGGCCTTCGACGCCTCGCCCAATCCATATGTTCTGATGACACCAGAGTTCGTGATCATGGGGGCCAACCAGGCCTATCTGGACGTCACAAACAGCGTGCGCGACGCCATCGTGGGTCGGTCGCTTTTCGCCGCCTTCAACTCGGGACCGGGCGACGAAGCGCCAGAAAATGTGCGCCAGGTCAGGGCTTCACTCGAGAAGGCCCGTGACACGCGCCAGCGTGATCACCTGGCCGTCGTCCGCTACTCCATGGCCCGCCCGACAGACGAGGGCGATGTCTTCGAGGACCGGTACTGGAGCGCTACCCACACCCCCCTTCTGAACGAAGCGGGCGAGGTGGTGATGATCCTTCAGCACACCACGGACATCACAGAACTGGAATTGCTTCGCCAACAAACCCAGGCCGCAGCAGGCATGGCTCCACTCAAGGCGCTGGATGCCATCGTCGGCGGCAATATCCTGGAACGCGCGAAACAGGTGCAGGAGGACAACCGGCGACTTTCAGTCGAGCGCAATCGTCTCGTCGACATGTTCATGCAGGCCCCCGGCTTTGTCGCCGTCCTCTCCGGCCCGGAACACGTCTTTCAGTTTCATAACGAGGCCTACCGCCGCCTGATCGGAGAGCGCGACATTCAGGGACTGCCCATCGCTCAGGCCATGCCCGAAGTGATCGCTCAGGGTTACGTCGACATGCTGGACAGCGTCTTTCAGACCGGCGAACCCGTCCACGGCAATGCGAGCCTGTTCAGCTTCCCGCGCCGGTCCGGGGCACCGCCCGTCGATACCTATGTCGATTTCAGCTACCACCCCATCCGCGAGGCAGACGGTCGTATCGTCGGCGTTCTGGTACAGGGTCACGATGTGACCGACGCCGTCGTCGCCGCCGAGCGCCAGAAGCTCATGATCGACGAACTGAACCATCGGGTGAAAAACACCTTGGCCACGGTCCAGTCCATTGCCATGCAGACGGCGCGTTCCAACTCCGACCCCAAACGGTTTGCCGAAAATTTCCAGGCGCGACTTCTTGCCCTGTCCCACACCCATGACCTGCTGACGCGCAGTCACTGGGAGGGTGCCGACCTGCGCTCCATACTGGAACACGAAACCCAGGCACACGACCAGCACCGCATCCTGCTGAATGGGCCGTCACTGGCCCTGGATTCTGCGTCCGCCCTGTCACTGGGCATGGTGTTCCACGAACTGGCGACCAATGCCGCCAAATATGGAGCCCTGACTTCCGGCGAAGGCCGCGTGCTGGTCGACTGGTCTGTTAGCAACCAGACCGCTCGCACCCTGCACCTGACATGGCGCGAGGAAGGGGGCTGCGGGGCCGTCCAACCTACCCATCGGGGTTTCGGCAGCAGACTGATCGAACGCAATGTGCGACACGACCTTGGCGGGACGGTCACACTGAACTATGCGCCCGGTGGCCTTATCGCCGCCTTCACCATTCCGCTTGACCGGGAAGACACTGCATGAACCAGCCCCTGTCCGGACGAAACATCCTGATCGTCGAGGATGAATCCCTGGTCGCCATGCTGCTGGAGACCATTCTGGAAGACATGGGCTGCACTCCGGTTGGCCCAGCCTCCAGCGTGGATGAAGGTCTGGCCCTGATCGAAAGCGGCATGACCCTTGATGGTGCTCTGCTGGACGTCAACGTCGCCGGGGTGAAGATCTTCCCGATCGCCGAAGCGCTGGCTGCGCGCGACATCCCCTTCGTCTTTTCCACCGGATATGGCGAAGGCGGTCTGCCAGACGAATGGAAGGGTCGCCCCACGCTCCAGAAACCGTTCAGCGAGGCCGCCGTGCAGGACGCTCTTATGACGGCGCTCGGCATCGCAAGCGTCTGATCTACCGCTTCAAGTCTTTCATCACTGTCCGCGCCGCATTGTGCCCTGGTGCTCCGGTGACGCCACCGCCGGGGTGCGCGCCCGACCCACATAGATAAAGCCCGGGCACCGGCATCCGGTGATCAGCGTGGCCCAGCACGGGACGCGCGCTGAACAGCTGGTCTAGCGTCAGCCGTCCATGGAAGATGTCGCCGCCGACCAAGCCGAACCGCCGCTCCAGATCGCGCGGACCCAGCGCCAGCCTCCCCAGCACCGACGCCTTGAAACCTGGCGCATGCTGATCGACCGTCTCGATCATCAGGTCGGCCACCGTTTCCCGGTGCTCATCCGCCAGATCGGGCGAGACGTGCTGACAGAACAGGCTGGCCACATGCTGGCCGGGTGGAGCGAGGCCGTCGTCCAGCGTCGACGGGATCAGCATCTCGACAATCGGCTTCGACGACCAGCCGTTCAGCCGCGCGCTCGCATGCGCCCGGTCCATGTAGTCGAGCGACGGCGCAATGATGATCCCCGCCGTCAGGTGATCCCCCTGCCCCGGCAGGGCGGTGAAGTTCGGCAGTTCCGACAGCGCCACATTCATCCGGAACGTGCCAGAGCCTGAACTGTAGTTGCCGATCCGCTCGCGGAAGTCATCAGGCACGACCGCGTCGTCCACCAACCGCTCGAACAGCAGTCGTGGATGCAGGTTCGACACCACGGCACGCGCCCGCACCACGTCCCCGGCTTCGGTCACTGCCCCGCCTGCACGGCCCTTCTCGGTCAGAACTTCAGCGACCGGTGCCTCCAGCCTCACCTCGACCCCGGCCTCGGCGCAGGCCGCCGCCATGGCCTGGGTGATCGCGCCCATGCCTCCGATGGCGTGGCCCCAGACGCCCTTCTTGCCATTCACCTCGCCGAAGACATGGTGCAGCAACACATAGGCCGAGCCAGGAGTGTATGGGCTGGCGTAGTTACCCACCACACTGTCGAACCCGAACAACGCCTTGATCGGATCGCTCTCGAACCAGCCATTCAGCCAGTCTCCCGCCGACTTGGCGAAAAGGTCCAGCAGGTCGCGCCGCCCCTGGATATCCAGTCCCATCGCCTGCCGGCCCAGCGACGCCCCTTTCAGCAGTTCCGGGAGCATCGCCATCCAGCCGCCCGCGACAACATTGGGCGGTGCCCTCAGGACCCAGTCGCGCAGCACCCCTGCCACGACTTCCAGCCGCCGCTCGTACTCCGGCAGGCGTTCAGCGTCCCTCGTCGAGAATTTGGCCAGCTCGCCCTGTGTCCGGCCTTCGCCCGCGAGGAAATAGCGCCCGTCGTCGAACGGCAGGAAGTTCGACACCTTACGCTCCACCACCCGCAAACCGTGGCGGGCCAGATCCATGTCTACAATAACCTTCGGATTGAGCAGGCTGACCGTGTAGCTGGCAGTCGAGTTGCGGAACCCCGGATGGAATTCCTCCGTTACCGCCGCCCCGCCGACGACATGCCGCCGCTCCAGAACCGTCACCTTCAGCCCGGCCTTCGCCAGATAGAAGGCGCAGACGAGACCGTTGTGGCCCGCGCCCAGGATGACGACGTCGGTAGTGGTTGTGGTCATGCGGCCTCGCTGTTCAGCCAATACAATGCCTTGCCTGCCTTCGTTCGATAAGAGCTGATCTAGCCTGCCAGACCGAGTTGCAGCGCCTTCTTGAAGACAGTCGGCAGTCCGGCCAGAGCTTCGGTCTCCGGTGTCCAGACGAAATCGCCTGCGCCCGCCGCCACCCGCACGGCCAGTGTCAGGCTGAAATGGGTAAAGACATGCTCCACCGCCCCGGCCTCGCGCCAGTGGGCATCGACAGGTGGGGTCGCATCAGAGCTCTCGCCCCAGTTCGAGGTAGGTAGACCCAGCATTCCCCCCAGCAAGCCCTTGTCAGGGCGACGTACAAGGCCGACCCGCCCTTCACCGTCGCGCAGCACCCAGGCGATGCCGTGACGGTGCGGACGTTCGCCCTTTTTCACCTTCAACGGATAGCGGCCCGGATCACCGGTGGTCAGGGCGGCACAGCCGAAGGCAACGGGGCAGCGATCACAGAGCGGCGATTTCGGGCGGCAGACCGTCGCGCCGAGGTCCATCAGGGCCTGTGGCCAGTCGGCATGCTCGGCCCCCGGCTGATCGCCGATGACAAAGCGGGTGGCCAGCGCCTTCAGCCGTGGCCGGGCGGCGGGCAGCGGAGTCTCGACAGCAAACAGACGCGCCATGACCCGCTCGACATTGCCGTCCACGACATTGGCGGGGCGGCCAAAGGCAATGGCGGCGACGGCGGCGGCGGTATAGGCCCCCACGCCGGGCAGTTTCAGCAGGTCGGCCTCGGTGCCCGGAAAGGCACCGCCATGGTCGCGGGCTACCGCCCGGGCGCAGGCCAGCAGGTTGCGGGCGCGGGCGTAGTAACCCAGCCCCGCCCAGGCCGCCATGACGTCACTGTCCGGCGCCGCCGCCAGGTCGTTCACGGTCGGCCATCGTGTCGTGAAGGCTTGGAAATAGGGCGTGGCGTGGGGCGTGGTCGTCTGTTGCAGCATCACTTCGGACAGCCACACACGATAGGGATCGGGCCGTGCCTTCGACCCGGGCGGCGTTCGCCAGACCAGTGTCCTGGCATTCTGCCCATACCAGTCCAGCAGGGCGGAGCGGATGCGAGCCACCGTCTGCTGGGAGATGTCTGCGATAGGGACGGCGACCATTCCCTGCGCTATAGACCGGAAATGCGCCGCACGCTGCCCACCGATGAAGAGGTCCGCGAAATCCTGTCGCGCCGTCGCACGCGGCCCCTGCCCCGGCCTGCGCCCCGGGCCGGGCGTGCCCTGCAAAAGCTGATCAGGGACCTGGACGACAAATTCGGGCGCGGCCCCGGTGCCCTGGAGGCCCGCTGGCGCGAGATCGTCGGCGAGCGTCTGGCCCGCGTCAGTCGTCCACAGAAACTGACCAAGGGGCGCGGCGGCGCGGCGGGCACGCTGGAACTACGCGTCGTCGGGGCCGCCGCCCTTCTGGTCCAGCACCAGTCCGAGGACATCCTGCAACGGGTAAACCTGTTCCTGGGGGCGGGGTCGGTGGACAAGCTGCGCATCGCCCAAGGGCCGGTAAAGCCATTGGACGACACCCCGAGCCAGCCGAAGCGCCGGACCGCCCCGCCGCCTCTGCCCGCGCAACAGGAGGCCGAGCTTAAGGCCTCTCTTGCCACCGCTCCCGACGGTCTGAAGGGCTCGCTTGAACGCCTGGGCCGTGCGGTACTGAGCGACCGTGACGGTGCCAGCGGTTGACAAAACTTCGCCGCTTCTGTTCTCGAAGGTGCACAACGCGCGTGGCCGAACAGAATCGCGCGATGCAGACCGATCCCTACCTGTGAGGACGACGCCATGACCTTCAAATCGAAGTATGCCCAGATGAGCCGCCGCGCGGCTATGACCGCTGCGGCCCTGGCCGGTATGGCCGCCCTGGCCGGTTGTGGCGGCGGCGGTGCGACCGGCGCGGCCGAGGGCGACATGGCCATGGGTGCGCCCGAAGGGGCCAAGGTCACGGTCGTCGAGTACGCCTCGGTCACGTGCAGCCACTGCGCCGCATGGCACAAGGAAACCTGGCCGGAGTTCAAGTCCACCTATGTCGATACCAACAAGGTGCGGTTTGTGTTCCGCGAAATGCCCACGGCCCCAACCAACGTTGCTGCGGCAGGATTCATGATCGCGCGCTGCGCCGGCCCCGACAAGTATTTTGACGTCGTGCACGAGATACTGAACAGCCAGGAAGAGATGTTCGCGTCTGGCGACCTGAGCGGTGCACGTGCTGTCCTGTTCCGTATCGGCAATGGCGCTGGCCTCAGCAACGCCGAGATCGATACCTGCATCAAGGACCCGGAGGCACAAACGGCGGTGGATGAGCGCGCCCAGGCCGCTGTTCGGGCAGGCGTGAACGGCACGCCGACCTTCCTCGTCAACGGCAATACTGTAATCACGCCCGGGTCTCAGAGCGGCGCTACCATGGCCGACCTGTCGAAAGCCATCGAAGCCGAATTGGCCAAATAGGTTATGAGCCTTATTCGGCGCACATTGATGGCCGCCTTCGCCGCTACGCTGGCATTGTCAGCAATGGCTGCGACCCCGGCCCGGGCCCAGGTGGCCGCCGTCACGGCCCAGGATCGCGTCCTTGGCCGGGCGGATGCGCCGGTGACGGTGATCGAATACGCCTCCTTCTCCTGCAACCACTGTGCGGCTTGGCACAACGACGTCTATGCGGCCTTCAAGTCCCGCTTCGTAGATACCGGCCAGGTTCGATACGTCTTTCGCAACCTACCCACCCAGCCGCAGCAGATGTCCCTGTCCGGTGCCGCCCTGGCCCGCTGTGCAGTGACGGAGAAGTTCTTTGACGTCGCCAGCCTGCTGATGCGCAATCAGGAGGCCGCGCTTGATGGAGGTCCACTGCAGGACTGGTATCGCCCGGCAATAGCAGCCAGTGGGCGGACACAGGCCCAGATAGAAGCCTGTGTGGGCAGCACTGAAACCCAAGCCGCCATCAACGCCGACATCGAAAGCGCTGTCGCGGCAGGCGTGAATTCGACCCCCAGCTTCTTCGTCAACGGCAAGCCCGTGACCGACCGCAGCCTGACGGGCCTCGAGGCCGCCATCCGCGCCGCCCGGGCGGGGGGCTGACGCCCTAGCCGATGCAGTTCCAGCGTCTCCGCCTGGTGGGCTTCAAGTCCTTCGTGGACCCTGCGGAAGTGCATATCGAACCCGGCCTGACCGGCATCGTCGGGCCCAATGGCTGTGGCAAGTCCAACGTCCTTGAGTCCATGCGCTGGGTCATGGGTGCCAACTCGGCCAAGGCCATGCGCGGCCAGGGGATGGACGATGTCATCTTCGCCGGGGCCGCCGACCGCCCGCCGCGCAACCATGCCGAAGTCCAGCTGACCATCGACAACGCCCAGCGTCGGGCCCCCCAGCCCTTTACCGATGCCCCCATGCTGGAGGTCTCGCGCCGCATCGACCGGGGCCAGGGCTCGACCTATCGCATCAACGGCAAGGAGGTGCGGGCGCGTGACGTGCAACTGCTGTTCGCCGATGCCTCGACCGGGGCCAACAGCCCGGCCCTGGTCCGTCAGGGCCAGATCAGCGAACTGATCGCCGCCAAGCCCCAGAACCGACGCCGCATCCTGGAGGAGGCCGGGGGCGTCGCCGGCCTGCATACCCGCCGCCACGAGGCCGAGCTCAGGCTCAAGGCCGCCGAGGCCAATCTGGAGCGGCTGGACGACATCGGACGCGAGCTGGAAACCGCCCTGAACCGGCTGAAGCGCGAGGCGCGGCAGGCCGAACGCTACAAGAAGATCAGCGCCGAAATCCGCGCCCTGCAGGCGGCCCTGCTGTTCGTGCGCTGGAACGACGCCCGGGTCGCTGCCGAAGGAGCCGCCGCCGAACTGGCCGAGGCGGACCGCGCCGTCGCCTCGGCCACCAGCGCCGCCGCCGCCGCCCAGACCGCCGCCCTGAAAGCCCAGGAAGCGCTGAAGCCAGCGCGGGAGGAGGACGCCGTGGCCGCCGCGCTGCTGCACCGCGCCAGCCTGGAACGCGACCGGCTGGACATGGCCGAACAGGCGGCGCGGGCCGAGGTCGAACGCCTTCAGGCCGAGAACATGCGCATCGCCGCCGATATCGAACGCGAAGGCAGCATGGCCGACGACGCCGCCGCCGAACTGAGCCGCATTGCCGAAGCCCTCGCGGCCGTCGAGGCCGAGATCGCCGCCGCCCCGGCACGTGGCCCCGAACTGGAGGTCACCCTGGCCGCCGCCGAGGACGCCCGCCGCGCCGCCGATGCCGAGGTCGAGCGTGTCGCCGGAGCAGTCGCCTCCGTCGAGGCCCGCCTGAACGCCGAAAACGCCCGCAAGCGCGATGCCGAGGCCCGCGTCGCGCGCGCCGAGGCCCAGCTGACCTCGGCCAGGGCCGACCGCGAGGCCTTGGGCCCGCTTAAGACGCCGGAGATCGAAGCTGCCTCGGCCGAACTGGCCAAGGCCCAGGCCGATTTGGCATCCGCCCGGGCCGCCGTCGAAACCGCAGAAGCCGAGCGTGGCGACCGCGCGCGCGCCGAAGCCGAGGCCCGCACCGCCGTCCGCGCCGCCGAGGACCGGTTGGGACGGCTGCAGACCGAGGCCCGGGGACTGGCCCAACTGCTGACGCAAGGGCGCCGCGACCACCCGCCCGCCCTGGATCAGGTCCGCGCCGACAAGGGCTATGAGGCGGCGCTGGCCGCAGCTCTGGGCGACGATCTGGATGCCGCACTGGATGCCCGCGCGGCGACCCACTGGGCCGGGGCTGAGGTCTCGTCTGTGACATGGCCGTCGGGCGTGGTGCCTCTGGCCGATCATGTGAACGCGCCGCCCGCCCTGGCCGCCCGGCTGGCCTTCTGCGGCGTCGCGGAGCGCGCCGCTGCCCCCGCCCTGGCCCGCGACCTTCCGCCCGGAGCCCGGCTGGTGACGCGCGAGGGCGACCTCTATCGCTGGGACGGCTTCGTCCAGCGGGCCGAGGCCCCGCGTCCCGCCGCCGTCCGCCTGGCCCAGCGCACGCGCCTGGCCGAACTGGAAGCCGAGATCGATACCGGCAAGCCTGCGCTGGACGCTGCGCAAACTGCCATGAAGGCCGCGACCGAAGCCTTCCGCGCCGCCGAGGAGGCGGTGAAGGCCGCCCGCGCCGCGCCCTTCGCCCTGGACAAGGCCGTCACCGCCGCCCGCGACCGCGTCGAGGCCCTCGGCCGGGAGCAGGCCCGCAAGGAGGCGCGAGCCCAAGCTCTGGACGACACCTTGGTGCGGTTGACCATCGAACACGAGGCCGCCGTCGCAGCCTTGGCCGAGGCGCAGGGCGGGGATGCGCCCTCCGAGACGCTGGAGGGGCTGCGCGCCGAATTGGCCAACGCCCGCAGCGCCGCCGACGCCGCCCGCACCACCGCCGCCAATGCCCGCGTCGAACGCGACAGCGAAGCCCGCGAGATCGCCGGTCGCGCAGCTCGTCGCGACGGTTTGACCCGCGAGCGCGACGGCTGGACCAGCCGCGCGGCGGATTCAAAGGCCCGCGTCGCTGCGCTGGAGAAGGACGCCGAAAAGGTCGCGGCCCGACTGAAGGCCGCGGCCGATGCCCCCGAACATTTGGCCGCCCAGCGGTCCGCCCTGCTGGACGCCCTGACCACGGCCGAGACCCGCCGCCGTGCCGCCGCCGACGCCTTGGCCGTAGGAGAGGCCGAAGCCGGCGAGGCCGACCGCGCCAGCCGCGCCGCCGATGCCGCTGCCTCCTCTGCCCGGGAAGCGCGCGCCGGCCTGTCCGCCCGCGCCGAGGCAGCCGCCGACAAGCTGGCCGAGACGGAAGCGAACCTGCGTGAAACCGCCCAGATGTCGCCTGAGGAGCTGGGCCAGAAGCTGACCGACGACGCCATCGCCCGCCCGCCCGACGCCGCCGGGGCCGAGAGCCTGCTCTACGGTCTGGAGCGCGAGCGCGAGGCGCTCGGGGCCGTCAACCTGCGCGCCGAGGACGAAGTCACCGAATATGGCGACCGGCTCCAGACCATGAAGGTCGAACGCTCCGACCTGACCCAAGCCATCGCCCGTTTGCGCGACGGTATCGACGAGCTGAACGCCGAGGGACGCGAGCGTCTGGTCGCCGCCTTCGACGTCATCAACGACAACTTCAAGGCCCTGTTCGAGGCCCTGTTCGACGGCGGTCAGGCCGAGCTGAAACTGGTCGAGAGCGACGACCCGCTGGAGGCCGGTCTGGAAATCTACGCCTGCCCGCCCGGCAAGCGTCTGTCGGTCATGAGCCTGATGAGCGGCGGCGAGCAGGCCCTGACGGCGGCGGCCTTGATCTTCGCCGTCTTCCTGGCGAACCCAGCGCCGGTCTGCGTGCTGGACGAGGTCGATGCGCCGCTGGACGACGCCAACGTCGACCGCTTCTGCCGCATGCTGAACGAGATGCGCAACCGCACCGACACCCGCTTCATCGTCATCACCCACAACCCGGTGACCATGAGCCGGATGGACCGGCTGTATGGCGTGACCATGCCGGAACGGGGGGTGAGCCAACTGGTCAGTGTGGATCTGAAGCAGGCGGAGGGGATGGTGGCGTGACCAATACGATCATCTGGATTTGTGTGGCGATGATGGCCGTCGTCATCAGCCTGTTGATTGCTCAGACTGTACGAACCTTGTTCAGAGGTATTGCGACTGGCCACGTTCAAATGTGGGTTGGACGAGCCGCTGACCGCCGCTCCGAACCCGGCCGCTTCTGGTGGATCATCACGCAGAAGGTTCTCAGCCTCGTGGTCCTTACGCCTTTGGCGATTCTTGCGATCCTCGGCGTCGTGAATGGATTACTCAGGCTCTTCTCAGCTTAGTTATCTCGACGCTCCGGCGGATGAATATTGTCCCATCAGCTCCGTTTTCACAAACCACCCCAGGATCGCCGGACCTTCGATGACGTAGCGCCTGAACATCCGCCGCGGCTGGCTCACCAACCGGTGCAGCCATTCCAGCGACAGACGCTGGAACACCTCCGGAGCCCGCTGCTGACGACCGGTCAGGAAGTCCACCGACGCCCCGACGCACAGGGTGATGCCCTGCACTCGCCCCGCCAGACGCAGGGCATGGGCGAACCGTTCCTGTTTGGGGAAGGAGACACAGGCCAGCAGCACGTCCCATTCGGCCTCGGCGGCGGCGCGAACGGCGGCGTCCCAAGCGGGCGCGTCGGGCACCAGCATGGGCGCGTCCAAAAACTGCATCCGGGCCTGCGGATAACGCGCGACCAGATCGTCAAACGCCGCCCGATCCGGGCCGAAGACCGCAATCGTCAACTCCCGCGTGGCCGCTGACCCAAGCAGGTCCGCCGTCATGTCCGAGCCCGGATAGACCGACAGCCGCCTGCCCTTCAGCCGGGCCAGATGGCTGAGGATGCGACTGTCGCAGATCTTCAGGTCCGCGCCCTGATAGACGTCGGCCCCGACCCGGCCGTCCATCAGCTTGATGACGTGATCCACATTCGGCGTGACGACATAGGCATAGGGGCCACGCGCCATCTCGACCACCCGCTCCAGCAGGGCGGCACGGTCGCCGTCGGCGAAATCCAGCGTCATGAAGCGCGTCATGGACGGACCCTATCGCGCCGGGGTCAATGGGCGGTTACGATCACGCATGATCCTGAGCCTGCTGTCGCTGCTGACCTTTTCCGAGCCTGAAGGGCCGCATCGCTTCGTCTTTCTGGGGGCCGGGCGGTTCGCGCAGTATGCCGACCTGGCCAGTCTGGAGCCCGAAGGCGACGGTGGGCGCATCCGCGTGTTTCAGGTGGTGGAGCCGGATTTCCGCGCCGCCGGCACGCCCTACTGGGGCGGCTGGTCGTGGTGGCGGTTCGACTGCGGGCCCCGGGGCCATGTCGACCGGCTGGACTTCGCCGGCGTGCGCGAAGGCGGTGAAGAAGGGCCATCCACGCCTGACGACGCCCCGTCGTACGAAGCGGTTCAGGGCGGCGACGCCTTCGAACTGCTGGTCGCAGCCTGCAATCCGGAGGACCACGACACCGATGCCACCACTCTGGACGAGGCTGTCCGACAGGGCCGGGCCAATCTGGACGCGGGTGGCTAGCCCTGCGGCGAGGCAGCCGCCGCGTTGCGATCCCACCCCAGCCGATCCCTCGGCAGCGCCTCGGGCAGTTCGTCGCGCATGAAGGCCAGCATCTTCTCGCGCACCTCGCAGCGCAGGTCGAAGGCGATGGAGGCGTTGCGGGCGCTGGTCAGGCAGCGGACCTGAACTGTGCGCTCCGTCACCTCCGTGACCTGCAGCGAGACCACATCGCCGTCCCACAGCGGCGAGGCATGGGCAATCTCCTCCAGCTTCATGCGCAGCCGGTCGATGGGAGCTTCGTAATCAACATACAGAAACGCCGTGCCAATCAGGCTGGCGTTGTCGCGGGTCCAGTTCTGGAACGGCTTCTGGATGAAATAGGTCAGCGGCAGGATCATCCGCCGCCAGTCCCACAGCTTGACCACCACATAGGTCGAGGTGATCTCCTCCACCCGGCCCCATTCGCCCTCGACGATGACGGCGTCGTCCAGGCGGATCGGTTGGGCCGTGGCGATCTGGATGCCCGCGATCAGATTGGTCAGGAAGGGCTGCAGCGCCAGACCGGCCACAATGCCGACGACCCCTGCCGAGGCCAGCAGCGACAGCCCCCATTGCCGCACGCCCGGGATGGTCAGCAGCGCCAGTCCCAGGGTAATCAGGGCGATCAGCAGGGCCGAGACCCTTTGCAGGATGCGTGTCTGGGTCACGTGCTTGCGGGCACTGAGGTTGTCCTCGGCGTCCATGTTGAACTTCCGCAGATGGACGACGGCCCCCATGTCCACGGCCCCGGCCAGCATCCAACCGCACACCAGGATGAAGCCGAACAGCAGGGCCTGCCGGATCAGCAGCGACGGCTCCGGGTCCATGGGCGAGATGGTGACGCCCAAGGCCACCGCGACGATCATCACCGCGATCCGCACCTTCAGCCGCGCGCGACCGACGACTCCGCGCCAGAAGACGTCCTTATTGCGCACCACCCATTTCAGCAGGCTGAACACCACCTGATTGGCGGCCCAGCCGACGAAGACGAAGACGCCGACGATGACGGAGATGACCACCCATTCGGGCAGCCAGTAGAATTCGCGCCAGAGGCGGAAGACCTCGCGGGTCATGTCCTGAATGAAGATCGGCATGGCTGACGTTTAGCGCGTCACGGTGGCGAGGCGAAGGCCGCCTGCGGCTACGACGCTCAGATCGCCGCCGCCTCGACCATGTCGGCCAAGGCCGAGGTCGCGTCCGGCAGGGCCGCCGAGCGTGCGCCTTCGCTCATGGCTGACAGGCGGGCGGAGTCCGACAGCATCGCCGCTAGCGACGCCGCCAGTCGGTCGACCGTCACCTCGTCCTCCAGCACCATCTCGGCTCCGCCCGCCCGGACCAGGCTGAGAGCATTGAACCGCTGGTGGTCGTCCATAGCGATCTTGAGCGGGATCAGCAGCGACGGCAGGCCCGCCACCGCCAGCTCCGAGCAGGTCGAGGCCCCGGCCCGGCCGATGACCAGATGCGCCTGCGACAGACGCCGGGCCATGTCGGAAAAGAAGGGCGCGATCTCGGCCGCGATCCCCGCCTGGGCATAGACGGCGCGGGCGGCCTCCAGCGTCTCGGGCCGCGACTGCTGCTGCACCCGCAGGCGTGTGCGCAGGGGTTCCGGCAAGGCCGCCAGCGCCTGGGGCACCGTCTCGGACAGGATGCGCGACCCTTGGCTGCCGCCGGTGACCAGCAGTTGGATGGGTCCGTCGCCGGTCGGGGCCACGAAGGCCCGCTGGCCCAGCGCCCGGATGTCGGCCCGCACCGGATTGCCGATCAGGGTGACCCGCGCGCCGACGCCCTGCGGCACCTTCTGCAGGTTCGGAAAGGATGAAGCGACAGCACCGACATATGGGCTGAGCCAGCGGTTGGTGCGGCCCAGCACGGCATTCTGTTCGTGCAGCAGCGTCGGCCGACCCTGACTGAGCGCGGCCAGAAGGGCCGGGGCGGACGGATAGCCGCCGAAGCCCACGACCACCGCCGCATCCAACCGCTTCAGCGCCGACCGCGCCTGGACCACACCGCGCGTGATGGCCAGCCCGGCCTTGGCCATGCCGATCGGCCCGCGCCCGGTGGCGGCATCCAGCGCTATCCGCTCCTCGGCCGGGAAGTTCTGGGCATAGGCCTCGCCCCGCCTGTCGGTGGCCAGCACGATACGCCAGCCGCGCCCGGCCAGTTCGCGCGACAGGGCCTCGGCCGGAAACATATGCCCACCGGTCCCACCGGCGGCGACGACGCAGAGTCTGGAGTTCATGGCGGCCTTCTAACCCAACATCCGCCGACGCGGCAGACTGGCCCCCGGCTCATAGGCCCCCGGTCGCTTGCGGGTCAGGGCCAGGGCCAGCCCCATGGTCAGGCCCATGGCCACCATGGACGAGCCGCCATAGCTGATGAACGGCAAAGTCATCCCCTTGGTCGGAACGAGGCTCAGATTGACCGCGATGTTGATACTGGCCTGCAGCCCGATCAGGATGAACAGCCCCGCCGCCGCCGTCTGCTCGAACGGGTCGCGCAGTCGCATCGCCTTCTGCATGCCGCGCAGGACGATGAAGCCGAACAGGCCGATCATGATCAGGCTCAGCACCAGGCCGAACTCCTCGGCCCCGACGGAGTAGATGAAGTCGGTGTGCAGGTCGGGCACCGAGCGCTTCATCACCCCCTCGCCCACACCGCGTCCGACCAGACCCCCGGCCCGGATGGCCTCGGACGCGCGGTCGATCTGATAGGTCGCGCCGGCGTCGTCCGAGCCGAACCGGCTGAGACGGTCGCGCATGTGGCTGAAGCTGAAATACAGGCCGACGACCCCCGCCGCGCCCGCCGCCGCCAGCGCCGCCACCCACTTCAGCGGCACGCCCGCCATGAAAAAGACGGCCATGAAGGTGGTGGTGATCAGCAGCGTCTGGCCGATGTCAGGCTGGATCAGCAGCAGGGCGACCGTTAAGCCCCAGACACCGAAGGCGATGCTGACCCCGGGCACGCCCTCGCCCTTCTGGCCCTCCGCGAACATCCAGGCGGAAAAGACGATCAGGCCCGGCTTGGCGAACTCCGACGGCTGCAGGCTGAACGGGCCCAGGTTGATCCAGCGGGCCGCGCCCTTCACCTCATCCCCGATGAAGGGCAGCAGCATCATGGTCACGATGGCGCACAGCAGCGCCGCCAGGGCGATGCGGCGCACACCCTTGGGAGAGAAGAACGAAGTACCCAGCAGCATGACCAGACCGGCACAGCTGAACACCATCATCCGCCAGCTGTAGTGGAAGGGGTCCGTGATCGACTGGTCGGCCAGGATAGCGGCGGGGCTGGAGGCGAAACTCAGCGCCACGCCCATCCCCATCAGCGTCAGGGCCGCGGCCAGCAGGCCCCGATCCACGGTCCAGAACCAGTTGGCCACCGGTCCCTTGTCATTGCGCGAAAACGCGGGGCTGTAGGCTTCGGTCATGACGGGGCCATGGGGGTTGCACCGAGGGCCAGGACGGCGGCGCGAAACGCCTCGCCCCGCACCTCGAAGTCGGGATACTGGTCGAAACTGGCCGCCGCGGGGCTGAGCAGCACGACCTCGTCGCGTCCTGTGGCGGCGGCGGCGGCATAGGCCTGCTGCACCGCCGTGGCCATGTCGCCGCTGATCCGGTGCGGGGTGTCGCCCAGCCGGGCCGCGAACGGCCCCGCCGCCTCGCCGATCAGAAACGCCTCGACCACGCGCGGGAACAGCTCCTCCAGATCGTCGATACCGCCCTGTTTGGCCCGCCCGCCCGCGATCCAGAAACTGCGGTCATAGCTGGTCAGGGCCTGACGGGCGGCGTCGGCGTTGGTGGCCTTTGAGTCGTTGACGAAGCGGACGCGGCCGAGCGTGCCGACGGTTTCCATGCGGTGGGCCAGGCCGGGGAAGGACAGGAGGCCCTCGACGTTGGTGTCATGGCTGACGCCAAGGGCGCGGGCGCAGGCGTAGGCAAAGGCAGCGTTCTGGGCGTTGTGGCGGCCGGGGAGCGAGCGGGCGGGGCTCAGGTCGGCCAAACGCTCACCATCGACGCTGAGCCAGCCCCCGTGTGCTTCAATTCTTCCGCTCATCCCGGCGAAAGCCGGGACCCAGTTCTTTGGGTGATCGGTCGATGAATTCGGCTCGGATCGCTTGTCCTGGCGCGCCGGCGTCAAGCTGGACAGCGCTGGGTCCCGGCTTTCGCCGGGATGAGCGGAGGTGGAGATCACGGTGCCGAGACGACCCAGGCTCGCGAGATGTCCAGCAACACCACACCCCCAGGTCTCATCCACCCCGACCAGCGCCACGCCATCCGCACGTTGCGCCGCAAACAGCCGCGCCTTTGCCGCGACATACCCCTCCATCCCGCCATGCCGATCCAGATGATCCGGGCTGATGTTCGTCAGGATCGCCACGTCCGGCGCAAAGGTGGTCGTCAGGTCCAGCTGATAGCTAGACACCTCGATCACATAGACGGCCTCGGGCGTCGGCTCCGGCAGGGCCAGCACGCCGATGCCGATGTTGCCGCCGACATGAACCGTCAGCCCGGCCTGTTTAAGCACCCAGCCGATCAGGGCCGTCGTCGTGGACTTGCCGTTAGTGCCGGTGATGGCGACGACGCGGGGGCGCTGTCCCTCCGGCAAGGCCGCCATCGCCCGCGCGAACAGCTCGATATCGCCGATGATCTCGATGGCGGCCTCATGCGCCTTGTCCACCGTCCAGTGCGGGGTCGGGTGGGTCAGCGGCGCGCCCGGCGACAGGACCAGGGCCGCAAAACCCGACCAGTCGGCGACGGTCAGATCCTCGACCGCAAACCCTTCAGCCTCCGCCTGCATGCGGCTGGAGACACTGTCGTCCCACAGCACCGGCAAGGCCCCGCCGGCCTTCAGCGCACGCGCCGCCGTCAGCCCCGACCGTCCTAGGCCGAAGACCGCGATGCGACGCCCCTCGAAGCCTGGGGCCAAAATCATGAGAGGACGATCATCTAGCGCAGCTTCAACGTCGCCAGACCGGCCAGGGCCAGCATGGCGGCGACGATCCAGAAACGGATGACGACCGTCGATTCCGGCCAGCCCATCTTTTCGAAATGGTGGTGGATCGGGGCCATCAGGAAGATGCGGCGGCCGGTCATCTTGAAATAGGCCACCTGAATCATGACCGAGGCCGCCTCGATGACGAACAGGCCGCCGACGATGCCCAGCACCAGCTCGTGCTTGGTCGCAACGGCGATGGCGCCCAGCGCGCCACCCAGGGCCAGCGAGCCGGTGTCGCCCATGAAGATCTTGGCCGGCGGCGCATTGTACCAGAGGAAGCCCACACCCCCGCCGATCATGGCCGCGCAGAAGATGGCCAGCTCGCCCGAGCCCGGCACATGGTGGACGCCCAGATAGCCCGAAAAGATGAAGTTGCCGACCAGATAGCTGATGATGCCGAACGCCGCCGCCGCCATCATGACTGGCACGATGGCCAGGCCGTCCAGACCGTCGGTCAGGTTCACCGCATTGGAAAAGCCCACGATGGTGAAGGCCGCGAACGCCACATAGAACCAGCCGACATTCAGCAACACGGCCTTGAAGAAGGGAAAGGCGATCGACGTCTCCAGCCCGGGCGACGTCGGCGACAGCTCCATCCAGAGCACGGTCAGCACGCCCGCGATCACTGACACCACCACTTGGGCCGCCAGCTTCTGCTTGGACGTCAGGCCCGCAGAGGTCTGTTTCGTCACCTTGGCGTAGTCGTCGATGAAGCCCAGCACCCCGAACGCCGCCGTCACGAAGCTGACGATCCAGATATAGGGGTTGGTAAGGTCGCCCCACAGGAAGACCGCCACAGCGATACCCGCCAGGATCATCAGCCCGCCCATGGTGGGGGTGCCTACCTTTGAAAGGTGCGAGACCGGGCCGTCGTCGCGGATCGGCTGGCCCTTGCCCTGACGCGCCCGCATCCAGTTGATGAACCGGCTGCCCATGGCCACCGCCACGATCATGGCCGTTGCCATGGCCAATGCGACGCGTACCGTCTGATACTGGATCAGGTTCAGCAGGGGATAGTCCTGCGCGACGTCGGCGAACTGCAGATACAGCAGGTAGAACATCTAGATCGCCCCTCCCGGGCCTTCTGCCAGGGCCGCCAGAGCCCTCGCCACCAGCGACGCCTTCGATCCGTTGGACCCCTTGACCATGACCACGTCTCCGGGCCCGGCCAGCACCATGGCCTCGGCCGCCAGCTCGGCCGCCGTCTCGCGCCACAGGCCTCGACGCGAACTGGCCAGACTGTCGTACAGCGCCTTCATCTCCGGCCCCGCCGCATGGACCATGTCCAGCCCGGCTGCCTCGATCGCGGTCGCCAGCCCTTGGTGCAGCGCCCGCGACTGGTCGCCCAATTCCAGCATGTCGGTCAGGACGACGACACGCCGTCCGCCCTGCCCCACCGGCCTGACGCCCAGGCTGCGGAACCCCGCCGTCATCGACAGCGGATTGGCATTGTAGCTTTCGTCGATCAGGGTGAAGGCCCCGCCGGGAGCGGCCACCTGCATGGTCTGCCCCCGCCCGGCCAAAGGCGCGAACCCGGCCAGTGCAGGCAGCGCCGTTTCCAGCGGTACATCCAGCGCCTCCAGCATCAGGATGACGCACAGGCTGTTCAGGCCCCAGTGATGGCCAGACTGAGCCAGGCGATACTCCAGCGCCTTGCCGTGCAACTCGGCCCGTACGGTTGCCCCCTCGGTGTCCGGCTCGAACCCGATCAGCCGTGCTTCGTGGGCGGCCCCGGTGCCGAAGCGCAGGACCTGCGCCCCTTGCGCCCGCGCCGCCGTCTCCAGCACAGCCGCCTGGGCCACATCGCCGTTCAGAACCGCCGCGCCGCCGGGCAGCAGGCCCTCGAAGATCGACGCCTTCTCCGCCGCCACGCCCGCCTCGCCATCGGCAAAGGCCTCGATATGGACCGGGCCGACCGTCGTCACACAGGCCGCATGCGGCGCGACCATGCGCGACAGGGGCGCGATCTCGCCCGGCGCATTCATGCCGATCTCGAACACCGCCCGGGCCGTGCCCTGCGGCATCCGCGCCAGCGTCAAAGGCACGCCGATATGGTTGTTGTAGCTCTTGATCGACCCGTGCGACGACCCCGCCAGATCCAGCCCGGCCTTGATCGCCTGGGTCACGCTGGTCTTGCCGACGCTGCCGGTTACGGCCCCGCGTCGTACGGCCCGGTCGCGGGCAGCGACACCCAGGGCTTCCAGCGCCTTCAGCGTATCGTTCGTGACGATGGACGGTCCGCCCTCGACGCCATGTTCCGTCAAAGCCCCGGCGGCCCCCGCCGCAAAGGCCGAAGCGGCGAACTCGTGCCCGTCCCGCGCGCCCTTCAGCGCCAGGAACAGGTCGCCGGCGACGATCTCGCGGCTGTTGTAGGTCAGGCCCGTGACCTCGAAAGGCGCGCCCGACAGGCGTCCACCCGTGGCCGCTTCGATCTGTTCGGAGGTCCAGAGGACAGGAGTATCAGGCATGGGCGTTCAGGGCTTCGGCGGCGACGGTCGCGTCGTCGAAGGGGTGTGTCACCCCGCCGACGATCTGACCCTGCTCATGCCCTTTTCCGGCGATGACCACCACATCCCCGTCGCGCATCATGTGGATGGCGTGGTGGATGGCGGCGCGGCGGTCGCCAATCTCCTGTGCGTCCGGACAGCCTTCGCGCACGGCGCGCCGGATGGCAGCCGGATCCTCACCGCGCGGATTGTCGTCAGTGACGATGGCGACATCGGCCAGACGTCCGGCAATCTCGCCCATCAGAGGGCGTTTGGCGCGATCGCGGTCGCCGCCCGCACCGAACACGACGATCAGCCGTCCCGTCGCATGCGGTCGCAGGGCCGACAGCACCGTCTCCAGCCCGTCGGGCGTATGGGCATAGTCGACATAGACCTCGCCCTTGCCGCTACCGCCCGGGATGCGCTCCAGACGCCCCTGGGCACCCTCGATCTTCTCCATCGCCGCCAGAACCCGCTCGGGGTCCTCGCCGCCCGCGATACATAGCCCCGCCGCGACCAGCGCGTTCGACGCCTGGAACGCCCCCGCCAGCGGCAGCAGCACCTCATGCAGGCTGCCGCGCACATCCAGTGAAAGCCGCTGGCCCTCCGGCACGGCCTTGCGGCCCAGCAGGGTCAGGTCGCGCCCGCGCTCGCCCACCGCCATCACGCCCAGTCCCGACATGATGCTGGCCGAGGCAAACTGGGAATAGGCGTCGGAATCGGCGTTCAGGACCGCCGTACGCCCGCGCGGCAACAGGGTCTCGAACAGCCGCAGCTTGGCGTCGCGATAGGCGGCCATGTCGCCGTGATAGTCCAGATGATCCTGGGTCAGGTTGGTGAAGCCCGCCGCCTTCAGCGTCACCCCGTCCAGACGCCGCTGGTCGATACCGTGCGACGACGCCTCCAGCGCCAGATGGGTCACGCCGCCCTCGGCCAGATCGGCCAGCAGGCGGGCCGCATCGGCGGCGTCGGGGCTGGTCAGGCCGGGCCCCGTCAACGCCTGATTAACGTTACCGGACTGTTTCAAAACCCCAAGAGTGCCCATGCTCGCCGAGGTCAGGCCCAGCGCCGCCCAGATTTGGCGGCAGAAGGCGGCGACGGACGTCTTGCCGTTGGTGCCGGTCACGGCGACGCAGGTGGCGGGCTGGGCTCCATAGAAGCTGCGCGCCGCAATGGCATAGGCCCGGCGCACATCGCCCGAGGTGACCAGAACAGGAGCCATTCCGGCGTCGGTATCGGACGGAGCCAGGATGGCGGCGGCCCCCTGCGACAGGGCCTGGGGGATGAAGGCGCGCCCGTCGGCGGCGCTGCCGGGCAGGGCCACGAACAGGGTGCCGGGCGCGACCTTGCGGCTGTCGGAGGTGACGCCGGTGATCATCGGGTCGCTGGCCACATCGCGGCGCAGCAGGTCGGACAGGCGGACCGGCGGCTGGACGCTCATCGCCCGTCCCCCTCGACGTCCTCATAGGTCGGCACGCGCTCGCCGGTAGCGGTGCGCCAGACATCGGCCCGGCGCTGCACGCCCAGGAACGGCGCGATCCGGTCCGCGATCCGGCCCACGGCCGGCGCGGCGACGAAGCCACCCGTGCGCGGATAGGTCTGGGGCTCATCCATCAGGATCAGGATCTGATACCGGCGCGCATTGACCGGGCCGTCGGCCGGGAAGACGGCGGCGAAGGTGCCCAGGGCGTGGGCGGTCGAATAGCGGCCATTAACCGACTTGTTGGCCGAGCCCGTCTTGCCCCCGACCCGCAGGCCGGGCGCATCGGCGCGGGTGCCCGAGCCGTTGACGACGTTGCGCCGCATCAGGTCCAGCATGGTCAGCGACGTCTCGGGCGAAATGATCTGACGCACCGGCGCATCGGGCCGACCACCCTTGCGCAGGGTCAACGGGATATAGCGCCCACCGTTAGTCATCGCCTGCATGGCCGCAGCCATCTGCAAGGGTGTGATGGAGATGTTGTAGCCGAACGACAGCGACGCCAGGGTCGAATCCGTCCAACCGCGCGGGGTGATCGGGGCTTCGGACGCGATTTCGAAGGGAGCCTGGTCCATCAGGCCGAAGCGCCGGAAATAGTCCTGCATGACCGCAGGCCCCATCTCGGTCGCCAGCCGCGAAGTGCCGATGTTGGACGAGTGAAGATAGACCTCCTCCAGCGACATCACCTTGTTCTGGGCGTGGAAGTCCTTGATGCGGCGGTTGCCGATGTGAAGCGCCTCGGAGGCGTCCAGCATGGTGTGCATGTCGGCCCGGCCAGTGTCGATGGCGGCGGCGACGGTGAAGGTCTTGAAGACCGACCCCATCTCATAGGTGGCACTGGCGGCCAGGTTGCGCGAGTTGGTGCCCGGCCAGCTGGCCATGCCCAGAACCTCGCCTGTCTGGACGTCGGTGATGATACCGACCGCGCCCTTGGCCTGGGTTTCCAGGGCCATGGCGGCCAGTTCGTTTTCCAGCACGCCCTGGACGCGCAGGTCGATGGAGGTCTGGAAGGTTTCGCCGCGTGCGCCCGCCGCGCGAACCTCGGCATCGAACGCCTTCTCGACGCCCGACAGGCCGACCTCGCCGCCCTCCTCGACGCTGCCGACGACGTGGCGGGCGGACTGGCCCAGCGGATAGACGCGGACATCCTCCGGCTCGAACGTCAGACCGCCCAGCGCCAGATCGTGCACGCGGGCGCGCTCGGCCGGCGTCAGACGGGCCAGGGCCAGTACCCGACGATCGCCGTTCACGGCCCGGGTCAGGCGGCTCATGCGGATGCGCGGCACAGCCTTCTTGATGGCGGCGATGGCAGCAGGCCGATCCCAGACCTCGGACGGATCGATATACAGGCCATAGTGCGTGATGTTGGCGGCCAGCAGGGCCCCGTTGCGATCCACGATATCGGCCCGCATCGTGGCATTCGGATGCGACGCGCTACCGACCCCGACCTGCGGCCCCCATAGCGCCGCCTTGGCCGCGCCCAAAGCCAGACAGACGAAGACACCCGCGAACAACCAGCGGATCAGCAGGATGCGGACCCGCGTATCCTCTTCGGGCCGCGCGTCGGTCCGGGCACGGCCAAAGGCATGCTCGACCCACCACATGGCCTCGCCCAGCCAGCGCCAGGACGGCAGCTTGCGCGACAGGGCGCTCAGGTTCGCTACACCGGGGGCTGGACGGCTCCAGGCCTGATGATGCGGATCGTGCACGCTCATTGCGCAGCCTCCGCAGGCGCTTCCGGCACCGCCGCCTGCTCTTCCACGACAGGCGCGGGACCGGCGGGTGGGGGCGCGATGACCACGGGGCGAGGATCAGGCTCCGGCGCGATCAGGGGCAGGCCCTGCTCGGTGGCCTGACGATGCACATCGACGGGCCCCAGGCCCGCCTCGCGGGACAGGGCCTCCAGACGGGCCGGCTGTTCCAGACGCGCGACCTCGGCGCTCAGCAGGCGAACCCGCTCGCCGTTCGAGGCGATCTGGCGCTCCATGTCGGCGATGTCGCTGCTCTGGCGCGCCGCCGCCGCCTTGGCGACATAGACGGACAGGACCATCAGGGCGACCAGCATGACGCCGATGATCTCGACCCAGCGGATGCCGCGGACCTTCCAGGCAAAGACGCGTTGGACGACGGCGGGAACGGTCATGCAGCAACCCTTCCGCCGATGGGGCCCCACGGCTGGGCGTCGGTCCGCACCGCGGCCCGCAGCTTGGCCGACCGGGCCCGCGGATTGATCGCCAGCTCGGCCTCGCCCGCCTCGCGCGCGCCTTTGAACGCCAGGGTGAAGCTGGGCTTGCGGGTGTCGATGGCCACCGGCGCATGACGCGATCCACCCGGCGCATTACCGGTCCGCTCGGTCAGGAAGGCCTTTACGATGCGGTCCTCCAGCGAATGGAAGGTCACGACGGCCAGACGGCCACCGGGGGCCAGCGTCGCCTCCGCCGCCTCCAGCCCGGCGCGCAGCTCCCCCAGCTCGTCATTGACCGCGATCCGCAAGGCTTGAAACACGCGAGTGGCAGGATGGATGGCGGCCCCGCGACGACCGCCCAGGGCTTTTTCGACCACGGCGGCCAGATCGAGCGTGCGCTCGAACGGCTTCTCGACCCGGCGACGCAGGATGGCGGTGGCGACCCGGCCCGACTGGCGCTCGTCGCCATACAGTT
Organism: Brevundimonas sp. DW-iso22; assembly: GCF_058725425.1. Classification (NCBI taxonomy): domain Bacteria; kingdom Pseudomonadati; phylum Pseudomonadota; class Alphaproteobacteria; order Caulobacterales; family Caulobacteraceae; genus Brevundimonas; species Brevundimonas sp. DW-iso22. The sequence continues at coordinate 392,139 of NZ_JBZXEB010000002.1, forward strand.
TGAAGATATGGGCCATCGGCCCATGGTCCCAGGTGTTGACGATGTCGGCGGCCGTCTCACCTTCATCGGACATCCGCATGTCCAGCGGCCCGTCGCGCATGAAGGAAAAGCCGCGCTCGGCCTGATCCAGCTGCATAGACGAGACGCCGATATCGAACACCACCCCGTCCAGCCGCGCCTCGCCAGTCCCGGCGAAGGCCTCCGCCAGGCCGGAAAACGGCGTGCGGACCAGCTGGAACTTGCCGGGATAGTCGTTGGCCACAGCATCGGCATGCGGCTGCACCGTGGGGTCGCGGTCCAGGGCGATCACGGTCGCACCGGTCGCCAGAATGGCGCGGGTATAGCCACCCGCCCCGAAGGTCGCATCGATGATCACATCGCCGGCCTGCGGAGCCAGGGCCTGGATCACTTCGTCCAGCAGGACCGGAGCGTGGGGCGCGGACGTCATGCCCCCTCCCCTGCGGCGCGGGTCGTTTCGCCGTTCATGACCTTGCGGGCCAGGGCGCGGCTGGCGGCGCGGCGGGCGTTCCACGCCTTGCGATCCCAGATCTGAAAACGCGGACCCATGCCGGCGATGACGACGTCCTCGCCCAGTCCGGCCTCCTGGCACAGACCTTCGGGCAGGGTGATCCGGCCACCACTGTCGTAGGACAGCGGGCGCTGGGCGGCATAGAAGGCCTCTTCCATGGCGGTACGTTCGTCGCTGCCGAACGGCAGGGCCTCGATGCGGGCGACATATTCGGCCATCAGCCGGTCGCCGCCGGCCTCCAGGCAATCCGAGGCGATGGAGAAGAAGCAGAAGACGCCGTTCTGGGCTCCGTTGTCGGCGGTGCGGAACTCCTGCGGGATCAGCAGGCGCCGCTTTCCGTCCAACTGTTTCTCATAGGTTCCGAGAAACACGATTGCCCCAACTCGGGCCCTTCGACCCGCCCCTCTGATCCGTTGGCGCCGCTTGGCGCATGCCTCACCCCACTCAGTACGAATGGGATAGCATGGGATTGAATGGGCCTCAATGGGATTAGTTGACGAGGATTAACCTCAATTGGGCTCGAGATGCCAGTATGTCCGTGAACATACACGGAACATGCAAAGTATAGACAGGCTGTGGACTGTTATCGCGCCGCGATGCTGACACAGGCGTTAACGGCTGACCTCCCCATTCGCGTCGCGGATGGGGAGGTGGCGCGGCGCAAATATGCGCCGTGACGGAGGGGGCGGCGTAGGCGTTCGCCTGTCGAGGCGCTAACCCCTCTCGACCGCGCCGCCCCCTCCACCACGCTACGCGCGGTCCCCCTCCCCATCGCTGCGCGACAGGGAGGTGATGCGATCAAGCAGCGAGCGACCGCGTCGCGAGCGTTAGCGCTCTTCCACTTGGAAAAAAGCGCTCAAGCAGCGAGGCTCCGCGAGCTGAGCGTTAGCGCCCTTCCCCTTGGAAAAAAAATGTCAGACGGCCTGTAAGCCGGGTTCTGTTCCACACCGAAGTGCAGTGACGATCATTCATCTGGACCGCCCATCGCTGGACGGTTCTCGCGACCTACCCGGACGTCTGGGGCGGTGAGCCCTGCGATCGAAACCGCGCAACGTCCCTATTCGGTCTTGCTCCAGGCGGGGCTTGCCATGCCGTCGCTGTTACCAGAGACGCGGTGGGCTCTTACCCCACCCTTTCACCCTTACCGGTCCCGCAGGTCCGGAGGTTTGCTTTCTGTGGCGCTATCCCTCGGGTCACCCCGGGCGGGCGTTACCCGCCGCCTTTTCACCGTGGAGCCCGGACTTTCCTCGACCGAGGCCGAAACCCCCGCCGCGACCGCCCGGCCGTCTGACGGCCGCTAGGTGCGCTTTTGCGCCGCGCAGGTCAACGCCGGCTCAACGGACTTCGCCAAGGTCCGCAATGGGTAGGAAGCGGACAGTGATCTTAGGACATTTCGCGAAGTCAGCGAGGGCGCACGGGGGACGATGAAAAGCCGGAGATGGATACAATCGCCACTGCAACGTCTGTAGTCAGTCGGGATAAACCGGAGCCGGTATGTTTCCAGGTTGGCCACGACGGTGCCGACGGACCAGGTCATGAACGGGAACGGCGAAGTCTGGATCCAGCACATCCTCAGGACGAAGTGCCGCGATGATTGACCAATCGTCAGCTTCGCTTCTGGCGTAGATCACCGCTAAATCGCCCACAGACTCGCTTCGGCGACAGGTACTCCCTGCATGAATACGTAAGCTCAAGGACAGCCCGGGAGTGTATGGTCCCTGTAGGACATCTATCGGCGTGTAGGTGGTCTCGATGTCCGTAGGGCCGACACGACGCTGCGCGCTGATCTCGGCCAAAAATATGCTGTCAGATGCGGTCCGAAGCTCTCGTTGTTGCGTGGTTGCTGACTGCACCGGGCTTGATGCGTTCGGCCCACTTGCCCATGCAGACGTCATAACAAGCGACGGCGTGCAGCCGAGAGCGTCGCTATTGGCGGCAGAGAATGCTGCGACGCACAGCGATAGAAGCAGCCTCATCCATTCCCCCAATAACGCTGTGCTTCCAGGCCTCAGGTTGCGGCATGCTGCGAAGGACCGCAATGGGTCGATTGCGGACACCAGGTCGCTGCGAGAAAGCAGACACTCAGCCTAGTGCCCGCGAGCCGACATTCCGAACGACCGCCAGGGGTCGATTGCGGACAGTCGGATTTGCGTCATCGGCGGACAGGCTGGACCTAGATTGCAAAGTCCGTAAAATCCGCGTGACATGCGCTCGATCATCCCGCCTTTCATAGCCGGATCGGCAGTTCTGATCGCAAGCGCGGCTTGGGCTTGCGAATGCGCGCAATGGCGAAGCGCGGCAGACCAACTTAACGCGACTGAAGTGGCGTTCTTAGGAACGGTAGTTTCGACCTTACCCGAACGTGGACCGGGCGGGAGCGAAGGAAACGTCGTGACTGAATTTCGAGTGACGCGAACTCTCAAAGGGGCGCATCAATCGGTTCGCCGTATCGCTCATTATCCTGGCCCAGAAGGCAGTACCTGCGGCGTCAGTTTCGCGCGCTCACGCGAAGTGCTTGTCTTTACGAACGCGCGGCGAAGCCGGATGTATACTAGTTCCTGCCAACAGCCACGTTTTCCTCTAGCCGACTTCGAGCGAGCGTTGCGATAATAAAATGCTGAGGTACGGACGTCCGCTTTGGGTCGGAAGCAGACCGTCGCTGCAGATTAAAAGCGGACGCTGAAACCGGAAACAAGGATGGCACATTGGATCAGCGGCCTCATCGGACCGACAGGGCCGATGGAGAAGATTGCGCAGGAATGCGATTTAACCCGCCGTTTTGAGTTGGCTCAAGGGTTCAGCCTAATCCTGATCGCTGATGAAGATGTCGAACGGCTTGCGGGGGATTTCGAGCGGCAAGGCGACGAGGACGACGGTATTTTCGACTATATGCATCCAGCTTGGTTGAAGCTGCTCTCCTCCCTGTCGAAGGGCACCGCGTTCGCTTATGTCGAAACCCGCTACTTTGGCGGGACGGGAGGTCAAGGTTCCGCGCTCTTTCAGGACGGCCGCCTATCCGCACCGCCCGCCTACCAACCGACCCACGCGACCGAGCTTACTTGGCCAATTAATGCCGCCTTGTCTAAGTTGGGCGTTCAGCGCGACGGGGCCTATGATGAGTTCGAGGCCATTGGTCTAAACTTGCATCGTTCCTAGCCAACAGCATGTCGGGCTGACCTCCCGAATGTCCGCTATGGGTCGAAAGCGCTCGTAGGCTTTAACGCCGAAAGCGGACATTGGCAGGGTGGTTGGGCAGCAAACGTGTCCGACATCCGCCAAGCCTGGGAAACCCACACTCTTGGCCGCCCCGCTAGTTCAGCACCCCGGTTGCGCTCTCCGCCGTCGCCAGCTGGAGCACGCCCATCAACGTCGCCCGCGTCTCGCCGTCCGCCACCCCGTCCACCTGCGCCGGTCGCCAGTGGCGCTGGAAGGCCTCGACGGTCAGCCGGGTCGCCTCGTCATAGTCACCACCAGGGGGCAGGCCATAGCCCAGCCGGTGCAGGCCGGCGCGCAGGACGATGACGCCCAGCCCCTCGTCCCCGACCTTCAGCGGCACACCAAGCGCCGCGACCCGCTCCTGCGCCGGTTCGAACCACAGACCGTGGCCTGCGCCTGCCAGCCGCTTCCACGGAAACCGCTCGCCCGGATCCTGCTTGCGGTCGGGGGCCAGGTCGGAGTGGGCGATGATGCGGTTGTCGGGGATGGTCCAGCGGGTGCGGATGTCGGCGATCAGGCTGATCACCGCATCGATCTGAACCTCGGGAAAGTCGCGATAGCCGAACTCATGTCCCGGATTGACGATCTCGATGCCGATGGAGGCGGCGTTGCAGTCGGTCTCGCCCAGCCAGACGCCCCGCCCCGCATGCCAGGCCCGCCGCTCCTCCGGCACTAGCTTCAGAATGGAGCCGTCCTCATGGACGATATAGTGGGCCGACACCTTGGCTTCCGCGTCGCACAGCCGCGCGATCGCGGCCTCCGCGGTCTGCATGCCGGTATAGTGGAGCACCAGCATGTCTGGCGGGCCGCGCCGGGCATCGAAATTCGGGGACGGGACGTCGCGGACGATCAACATGATCCTCCCTGAACGTCTCTAGCGGCCCGTCCGCTCCCAGCCATAGGCGACCCAGGCCCCATCGACTTTGCGCGCCTCGATGACGCCGTCGTCGGCGCGGCGGTTGCGAACCGTCATCCGGCGACGCGCCCTCAGGGCCAGTCCGGCAAAGAAAACCAGAACGGCGGCGAACACGGCGAACACGGCCACAGCGGCGGCGGCGAATACGGCCAGGACGGCCCCGACGGCCATCGCCACCATGGTCGCGATCACGCCGCCAAGCCACACCACCGGCGCGAACAGGTTGCCGGAGGAACGGCGGCCTTGCGGGCCGAGGGCGATGCGGTCGGACGGGCTCATGTCTTCACCTTTGCTGGGCGCTGCGAACAACGCCTTGGCAGCAATGTCGGTCCATCGACATGAACCGTCAATGACCGAAGCATCACAGGTCGGTGCAGGGCGTCGTTTCGTCTCAGTAGGGCTGATCGGCCAGGACCGTCGCCCCCGATGCCCGCGCCCGATCGGCCTGGACCCGGCGCACCAAGGCCTCGGCCTGCGGATCGTTCATGACGCCGCCGATGCCGACCAAGACCCTGGCCGCCTCGCTGGACACGCCAAACGCTTCCGACAGGGCCTCGAACGGCGACTGCGGCGTCGGATAGCGTTTAAAGCGTACCGAATCGCCGGCCGGAATCCGGGCCAGTTCGCGTGCCTTGGCCACGGCTTCCGTCAGACCGCCCAGCTGATCGACCAGGCCAAGGCCTTGTGCCTGCGCACCGGTCCAGACCCGGCCGCGCGCGATCTGGCGCACGCGTTCGGGCGACAGTTTGCGCCCCGTGGCGACGCGGGTGATGAACTCGTCATAGGTCCGATCGATCTGGGCCGCGAAGGCCGTGCGCTGCTCGGGCGTGAACGGCTGCGAGGGCGAAAAGGCGCTGGCATAGTCGCCGCCGACCGACAGGCCCCGCATATCCACGCCGAACCGGCCCAGCGCATCGGCCAGCACGAACTTGCCGCCGAAAACGCCGATGGAGCCGGTCAGGGTCGAGGGCTGGGCCACGATCCAGCTGGCCTCCGAACTGATCCAGTAGCCGCCGGACGCCGCATAGTCGCCCATCGACACCACCACCGGCTTGCCCGCCGCCTTGGCCGCGCGCACCGCCGCCAGGATCTGCTCCGAGGCGTCAGGCGAACCGCCAGGCGAGGAGACGCGGAAGACGATGGCCTTGACGCTCTTGTCCTCGATCGCCTGATAGATGGCCTCGGCCGTGTCGTCGGAACTGATCTGCGAGCCGCCGCCGAAGCCGCCGCTGCCCGTGCCCGTCATGATCGCGCCTTCACCACCCACGATGGCGATGGCCGAACTGCCCGAGCCGGCGCGCTCCCCCTTGGACGAGGCATAGTCGGAAAACTCCATCAGCTCAGAGCCGCTACCGGCCAGCCGCTTGATCTCGGCCTCGGCCTCCTCGACCTGGCCGATCTTGTCGATCAGCCGGTTCTGCAGCGCCTGAGCCGAGGAATAGGGCCCGGCTTCGATCACGGTGCGCAGGGCCTGGGGCGTCTGCTTGCGATCCTGTGCCGCATTGGCCAGCGACGTCGTATAGATGGACGTCATCCAGGCCGACATCGCCTCGCGGTGCTCGGGCGTGAAATCGCTTTCGGTGAACTCGTTGACGGCGTTCTTGTATTCGTAGCGCTGCTCGAACTGGGCATCGACGCCGTAGCGTTCGAAGGCGCGGCCCAGGAAGATGGAGTCCGCCGAAAAGCCCGCCAGCTGGAAGGCCGAGGTGTTCTGCATCCAGAGCTGATCCGCCGATGCGCCGACCATATAGCTGCTGACCGCGGTGCCGATGGGCATGAAGCCCTGGCTGTGTGCGATCACCGTCTTGCCCTTGGCGCGGAAGCGGCGGATGGCCTGTCGGATCTCGTCGGCGGCGGCGGGCGTCATCCCTGCCTCGGGCAGGCGGATCAGCAGGCCCTTCACCTTGGCGTCGTCCCCGGCTTGGGCCAGGGTGTCGACGATCTGCAGCGTCGACAGGCCCGAGCCGCCGAACGCCGCGAACGGATTGGTCGGCGTCTGGTCCGTCACGCCCTCGCGCAGGTCCAGCTCGATGACCGTATTGCCGGGCGTCGCCGGCTTGGACGAGGCGGAGGCGACGATGATGCTGATGAAGACGACCGGAATGACCACGAAGAACAGCAGCAGGCCGGCGAACACGCCGCCCATGGTCAGGAAGAATTGCTTCATGGTGTCGTCGAAAACCTGATCCGGACCGGCACTGGCCCTTGGGCCAGCATAGGGCGGCCTCCGCCCCGGTCAAATGAAGGTCCCGTAATCAAGCCGGGCCGACGGCACTTACGCTGCGCTGCAACACGCGCATTGATGAGCCGCATCGAAACCCCTATATCAGCCGCCTGCGAGCGGGGGCCTATTGCCCCGCGTCTAATGGACCGCACGCCCATGCTGGTCACGATGATGAAGGCCAAACTGCACCGCGCGACGGTGACCCAGGCCGATCTGGACTACGAAGGCTCCATCGCCATCGACATGGAGCTGCTGGAGGCTGCCGGCATCTTTCCGCACGAACAGGTCGATGTGCTGAACATCACCAATGGCGCGCGCTTCACCACCTATGCCATCGAGGCTCCGCGCGGTTCGAAGGTCATCGGCGTCAACGGTGCCGCTGCCCGCCTGGTCCAGAAAAACGACAAGGTCATCGTGGTCACCTACGGCCAGATGCCCGAGGAAGAGGCCCGGCAGTGGAGCCCCTCTGTGGTGCTGCTGGACGACGGCAACGCAATCAAGCGCGCGGCCTGAAACCTGGCTTGACCACAGGCCGACAGCGGCGTTCTCTCTGAGAGTTTGCACCCGGACAGCCTGAAGTCGAGCGACCCATGATCCGCATCCTGTCTGCCCTGCGCTGGCCGCTGTTCGTCGCCTATGTGCTGGCAGGCAGCGCGGCGATCATGATGGCGACGCCGATCGGGCTGACCGCGCTGGGTTTGTCGCTGGACAGCTTCAGCTTCCTGCCTGCCCGCATCCTGACCGCTCCGTGGAGCCTCGTCCCCTTGGCTGCAGGCTTGGACTCGGTCACGACCCTGGCCTTCTTCGTCATCGGCTACGGCTTCAACGTCGCCCTGCTGATGGTGGTCGCGCGGGAATGGACGTACGACCCCTCCCCGCCCGCGACGGACGAGGAAGGATCGCCACTCTGACCTAGCGGTTCAGGTCGTACACGCCCGTGATGTCGATGCGGATCGTCAGCTCGCCCGCCGCGACCGGGGTCGAGTCGGCCGCACCCATCGACTGGGCCCGCACGGCATACATCGGCATCGGCGGCTGGGGCGCATAGCCGCCGCCTTCCGACAGCGAGCGGATGCTGCCCAGCGGCGTGCCCAGGGCGTCGGCGTACAGCGCCGCCTTGGCCTGCAGATTGCGCACCGCCAGACGACGCGCCTCGTTCTCGGCGGCGGAGGGGTCCTTCAGACCGAAGCTGATCCCGTCGATCTGGTTGACCCCGGCGGCGACCACGGCGTCGGCGGTGGTGCCGACCTTGCTGAGGTCGTTGATGATCACCATCACTCGGTTGCTGGCCTGATAGCCGCGCAGTTTCGGCGGCTCGTTCTGGACATAGTCATACTGGGCCGACAGGTTCAGGCCACTGGTCTGGACGTCGCGTTCGTTGATCCCGGCACGGCGCAGGGCGGCCATGACCTGGGTCATGCGGGTCGCATTCTGCTGCATCGCCTCGGCGGCGGTGGCGGCTTCCGTCACCACGCCGAAGCTGATGGTGGCCATGTCCGGCGCGGCCTTGACCTCGCCATAGGCCGACAGGTTTAGCGACGGGCGCTCGGTCACCGCCTGGATGGTCAGGGGCGCGCCGCCGTTCGGCTGTGACTGGGCGATGGCGGTGGTGGTCATCAGGCCCGACGCCATCATTACGCCGCCCAGAACCAGGGCGCGGGAAAGGGTTTTCATCTTGGTCTCCGTAACTCAGTGACGATCCATCCGGAGTGACCGTGTCGATCAACCGTGACCGCACAGTGACGCTGTCCGCCTGAACGCCGGGACGGCGACGGCGACAGACGCCGTTCATCTGGATGAATTCGCAGACAGGCCTGTGGTTGCAACCCGCTCTTGGCAAGGCCGCCACCGCCCTGCTAGGCCACGGCCACGGCGGGCGTGTAGCTCAATGGTTAGAGCCGACCGCTCATAACGGTCTGGTTGGGGGTTCGAGTCCCTCCACGCCTACCAAATCCGCCAACGAAACCTACATCGGGGCTGTCCACTGCCCGGAGACCCCATGTCCTACATCGCCCGCGACGACCGCCCCGCCGACAAGGCCGCCCGCTATGCCGAGGTCGAGGCCGAAATCCTGGCCGTGCTGGACGGCGAGCCCAATCGCATCGCGCGCATGGCCACCGTCTCCTCCATGCTGGCTGATGCCTTTCCCATCTTCTTCTGGACCGGCTTCTATGTGGTCGATGAGACGAAGATGGACGAACTGGTCGTCGGCCCCTACCAGGGCACCTTGGGTTGCCTGCGGATCGCCTTCGGACGCGGCGTCTGCGGGACGGCGGCGACCACGTGCCAGACCCAGATCGTCGAGGACGTCCACGCCTTCCCCGGCCACATCGCATGCGACGCCCGCTCGGCCAGCGAGATCGTGGTGCCGGTGCTGGATGCGTCGGGCCGACTGCTCGCTGTCTTCGATGTAGACGCCACGGAGGTCGCCGCCTTCGATGCGGTGGATGCGGAGGCTCTGGAGCGGCTGATGGCCAAGGTGTTCGCCGCCTGACGACCGAATTTGACGCAGCCTCATGACATAGTCTTTCGACCCTGCCACGCTGGCACCCCGGCGGCGCGGTCAAAGCGCTGACCCTACCAGGTGGACTGAGTGGACTCAGTGGACTGTATTTTTCGGAGCGCCGACAATGAGCAACCGCGTCATCATCGTCACCGGAGGTCACGGCGATCTGGGCCGGGCCGTAGTCGAACAGGCCCTGGCGGACGGATTGAGTGTCGCCATCATCGACCACGCCATGGGCCATGCGGCTCCGGCGGGGGTTCAGGAACTGGGCGGCGTCGATCTGACGGATGCGGCGGCGGCGGACAAGGCCATCGCGGCCGTCATGACCCGCTTTGGCCGCATCGACGCCCTGCTGAATATCGCGGGCGGCTTCGTCTGGCAGACGACCGACGACGACAAGCCCGCCTGGGACCGGATGTTCGCCCTGAACCTGACCACCGCCCTGAACGCCAGCCGCGCCGCCCTGCCCCATTTGAAGGCATCGGATGAAGGCCGGATCGTCAATGTCGGGGCCAATGGCGCCCTTCGCAGCGCGGCGGGCATGGGGGCCTATGCGGCCTCCAAGGCGGCGGTGCATCGCCTGACCGAAAGCCTGGCCGAGGAGTTGAAGACCACGTCGGTCACGGTCAACGCCGTCCTGCCCTCCATCCTGGACACCGAGCGCAACCGTGCCGACATGCCCGATGCCGATCCTTCGACCTGGGTCGCGCCTGCCGATCTGGCGCGGGTCATGCTGTTCCTCGCCTCGCCCGACAGCCGCGCCATGACCGGGGCGCTGGTGCCAGTCACGGGCCGGGTGTGATGCGACCCGCGCGCAGCGTCCTTTATCTGCCGGCCTCCAATGCCCGGGCCGTCGAGAAGGTACGCACCCTCACCTGCGACGTGGCCATCCTCGATCTGGAAGACGCCGTAGCGCCCGAGGCCAAGATCGAGGCGCGCGCCGCCGCCGTCGCTGCGGTTCGAGCGGGCGGCTTCGGCCCGCGCCTGGGCGTCCGCATCAATGCCCTCGACACCGAATGGGGAGCCGACGACCTTGCGGCCCTCGCGGACACCCCCCTTGACCTCATCGTCGCACCAAAGGTCGAGGACGCCGCCACCGTCCACACCCTTTCTAGCCGACTAAGGTCAGGCACCGCCCTGTGGGCCATGGTGGAGACGCCACGCGCCCTGTTCTCCCTGAACGACATCGCAGCCAGCGGTGGCCCGCTTGAGGCCCTGATGCTGGGCACCAACGATCTGGCCACCATGCTCTGGACCGGCCTCTCCGCCGACCGTGAGCCGCTGAAGCCTTGGCTGGCGCTTGTGGTCGCCATGGCCCGGGCCCACGCCCTTCTGGCCATCGACGGCGTCTTCAACCGCTTCGCCGATTCCGAAGCCTTCGCCGCCGAATGCGCCCAGGGTCGCCTGTACGGCTTCGACGGCAAGAGCCTGATCCATCCGTCCCAGATCGTCGGGGCCAATGCCGCCTTCGCGCCCACCGAGGCCGAAATCACCAATGCCCGCGCCATCGTCGCCGCCTTCAACGCGCCCGATGCGATTGGACGCGGCGCGATCCAGATCGACGGCCAGATGGTCGAGCGCCTGCATCTGGCCGCCGCCGAACGCGTGCTGGCGCAAGCCACGACGAACCCCTGATACCCCCTCTCGACCGCCGCATTGCGGACGCCTATCTAGAGCACAGATCCACGTACCGGACGCGCCCAGGCGACCGGCACCAACCCGAGGGCCGAGCGTCCTCAAGCAACGAGACGCCGCGCGTCGAGTGATAGGGCCCCTTACCAACATGACACACGCCGTCATCGCCGCCACGGGGCTGTTCACGCCCGACCAGTCGATCTCCAATGAAGAACTGGTCACGGCCTATAACGCCTATGCCGACGGCTATAATGCCGAGCACGCGGCCCAGATCGTCGAAGGCGACGTCGCCCCCCTGACGCCGTCCTCGGTCGAGTTCATCGAAAAGGCCTCGGGCATCAAGTCGCGCTTCGTTCTGGATAAGGCGGGCGTTCTGGACCCCGAACGTATGGCCCCCAACATCCCCGAGCGCGGGAACGACGAGCTGTCGATCATGGCCGAGATGGCGGTCAAGGCCGCTCGTGACGCCATCGCCGCCTGGGGCAAGCCGGTCAGCGAGATCGGCGCGGTCCTGTGCGCCGCCTCCAACATGCCCCGCCCTTATCCGGCCCTGGCCATCGAGGTTCAGCAGGCCCTGGCCATCGAGGGTTTCGCCTTCGACATGAACGTCGCCTGTTCCAGCGCCACCTTCGGCATCAAGACGGCGGCGGACTTCATCACCGGCGGGTCGGTCAAGGCCGTGCTGATGGTCAATCCGGAGGTCTGCTCCGCCCACCTGAACTTCAAGGATCGCGACAGCCACTTCATCTTCGGCGACGTCTGCACCGCCGTAATCGTGGAATCGTCCGATACCGCAGGACCCGGCGGCTGGGACGTGCTGGGCACCCGGCTGAAGACCAGCTTCTCCAACAACATCCGCAACAATTTCGGCTTCCTGAACAACGCCGCCCCTGAAGGCATCGGGGCCCCCGACAAGCTGTTCATCCAACAGGGCCGCAAGGTCTTCAAGGACGTCGTACCGATGGTGTCGGACATGATCGTCGACCATGCGGGCGACCTGGGCATCGATCCCACAAGCCTCAAGAGGATGTGGCTGCATCAGGCCAACATCAACATGAACCAGTTCATCGGCCGCAAGGTCCTGGGTCGCGAGCCCGAGCCGCATGAGAACGTCATCATCCTGGACGACTACGCCAACACCTCCTCCGCCGGTTCGATCATCGCCTTCCACCTGCATCACGACGGCTTCGACCCCGGCGACACCGGCCTGATCTGCAGCTTCGGCGCGGGCTATTCGGCGGGTACGGTCTTCGTCAGGAAGCGCTGATCCTGCCGGTCCCGCTCAAGCCAGCCGCAGTAGCGGACGAGACGCCCGATCAACGGCACTGATATCTCGACGTCGAAGACGAACCGCCCTTCGGCGTCGATCCTTTCGTGAGTTCGCGTGTGTGGGGCAAGCGCCTGCGGCAGGGAGACCGGCCCCATCCGCCACCCCTCGACGGTGTAAATCAGCCGTTCGCCTTCAGGCGTCAGCCGCAACCGGAAACTCAGGGCCCCGAACCGCTCCTCGATTCGGCCACCTTCCGCGGGTTTCGACAGCACGCTGACGAACGCCTGCCCGCCGATCCGTCGCCGCCAGATCGATCGCTCCCCGTCCGCATCGATCCGAACCTCGGCCTCGCAATCCGCTTGTCCACCCGAAAAGCCGACAATCCTTGCGACCAGAGCCGCCAAAGGGGTTGCCGCGCTCTCGGTCATCGCCCGCCCTCGCCAGACCGATCGACCCGGCGTCTCGTGCAGGACCCGGATCGCCTCGGGCAGGGTCTCGAAGGCCGGGCCGATGGCGCGGGCGAACAGGCTGGCTCGCGTCTCGATGATCTCGGTCGCCAGGCCATGCGGCTCCATCTCCGCTTCGATGGCGTCCAGCGACAGCAGGCCGACGCACGGCCCGGCTCCCGTCGGCAACCGGCCCGCCGCCAGCGCCGGCAGGCTGGGCGTCACAGGCCCTTCCCCCGGCTCGGCGACCAGACGCCAGACGGCGCGCACCGCCCGCCCCTCCCCATCGACTCCCAGGGCCTCGACCCGCATCGCGCCCCGGTCCGAACCGACAAAGGAAGCCCAGGCAGACAGGCGAACCAGAAGACCCGCCAGCGGCACCGGATCGAACCGAAACACCGCGACCAGCCTGGCCAGCACCCACGCCCCCAGATGCGCAGGCCAAGGCTCCAGCCCCGCCAGAAACAGAGCCCGATCCCTCGGCCTGAACCGCGAAGGCAGCAGGTCCAGATCCGGTGTCTCGCACAGGCTGACCCATCGCCGCCCGGCCCGTCCGAATTCCCGACGATACAGCCCGCCCCATCCGCGCCGCTCGGCCCAGCCTTCGTCGTAGAACACCCGCACCGGCCGCCCCAGCCAGGACAGGATGGCCTGCATGACCGACAGGCCGCGCGGAGCCCTCGCGCCAGGCGAGATGGCGACCTCGACCGACACCACCTCGCGCCACCCCAGCGTGAGGCGGTCCAGCACGGCGTGCGACAGGGCTGGCGTCGAGCTGCACCCTGTCAGAGCCACCACGCCCGCCGCCCTGGCCGCCGCGTCCAAGGCAGGAAACGCCGCCACGAAATCCCGCCCATCGGCCAGATCGACATAGGACAGGCCTGCCGCGATCGCCGCCCGCGCCACCGTCGGCTGGGCACCCTGAAACGGTCCGGCGGCATCGGCGACGATGGTCGCGCCGGTCGTCGTCAGATCCGCAGGCGTCAAGGTCGCGGTATCGATCCGCGCCGTCGCTATTTCCGCATCGGGGAACATGGCCCGCAGACGCCGGGCAACCGACTGTGCCCGCGCCGCATCTCGCCCGGCCAGGACCACAGCAAACCCGTTGCGCAACAGCCCCTCGGCCAAGCGCGAGCCAAACACGCCGCCCGCGCCGATGACCAGGACGCGCGTCACGCGATGAACCGGTCGCGGTCTTCGGCTGATGGCACCATGCAGGCATCGGTTCGACCGAAAATGCGATAGCGATTCTGCGCGATCAGATCGTAGATCGGATTTCGGAGCGGCGTCGGAACGGCGCGGAGCATGCCTAGCCCCCGTGTCGACGGCAGCGCACTCAGCACCGCCAGCGCAGCATCCGATTTGAACCAGATGCGCCCGTCCAGGATGACGGCGTTGGTCTGGGGCGTGTCCGCGTCTATGCCATATCGCATGGCCAGAGCCCGGCCCGCCTCGCTCTGGATCGCGACGAAGCGGAAACGGCGCTGCGTGTCGCGATCGATCACGAACCGGACCCAGCGCGAGCAGAAGACACAGACCCCGTCGAACAGGATCAGGCCGTCCGGCTCGCCCGGCGCGGGACGCGACGACCACCGGTTCATGACATCACCTGCTGCATCACAGGCGACCTTGCGACGGCACGAGGCCCGTCACAAGGAGACATACCGCGCAGTGGGTCTACTGCCGCGCGCTATCCGTCCGCGCGCGCACCGCCCCGAACTCCGAGGCCGGCTTCCACGTCGGCCAGTCGGTGCCGTTGGCCAGGTCCGAGCCCAGGCGATACAGCAGGGTCAGGTTCTCGACCGCCGAACTGAAGTCCAGATCGGCGGACCATTCGTCGCTGGGCTTGTGATAGTCGGCTCCGAACTTGGCCCGATAAGCCGGCAGGCCCACGGCCGTGCCGCCTTCGTCCAGATCGACGCCGTGCCATGGCATCAGGGCCGGCACGCCCGCGCGGGCGAAGGGGAAGTGGTCGGAGCGGTAGTAATATCCCTGCTCCGGCTCGCGGTCGTCGGTGACATAGCGTCCCTCGGCCTGGGCCAGGACTTCCAGCCGGTCCTCCAGGTCGTTCTGCCCCTTGCCGAAGATGGCCAGGTCCTTCGTCGGGGCCGACAGCGGCAGCATGTCGATGTTGATGTCCGCGACCGTCGTCTCCAGCGGCCAGACCGGATCGGCGGTATAGCCATAGGCCCCCAGCAAGCCCATCTCCTCGGCGGCCATATGGGCGAAGACGAGGCTGCGTTTCGGACGCGTGGCCTGGCTGAACTGGCGCGCGGTTTCCAGCACGCCGATGGTGCCTGACGCATTGTCCCAGGCCCCGTTGAAGATGTTGTCGCCGGTCATGCCCGGATGCTGTTCCTCACCCCCGACGTGGTCCCAGTGGGCGGAATAGACGATGGTCTCGTTCGGGCGCTCGCTGCCTTCGATCCGGGCCAGCAGATTGTGGGTCACCAGGGTGTCGATGGTCTCCTCTGCACTGACCGACAGGCTGACACCCGGCAGGGCCACGGCCTTGAACTGACCGGCCGCCGTCGTGGGCAACAGCGCGGCCAGATCGACGCCGGCCGCCTGGGCCAGGGCCGTCGCGACCTCGACCGTCATCGCGCCCGAGAATTCGGTGTCGGCCGCACCGGGGGTCAGCGTCCGGCGACGGTCATTGCCGCCCCCGACGCGCGGGACCAGGGTGATCACGCCGATGGCCCCACGCCGCCTGGCCTCATCGGCCTTGTAGGCCCCGGACTGATAGTTGGTGGCATAGGCCCCGTTGAACAGGTCGCCCTCAGGCTCACCGGCCACCACGATGACCACCTTGCCCGTCACATCGAGGTCGCCGTAATCGTCCCAGTTCCGCTCGGGGGCCGAAATGCCGTAGCCGGCGAAGACGACGCCCGCATTCTGGACGTCGGCCTTGCCGTCATTGCTGACCGCGCGCAACACGATGTCGGTGCCGACCGTCAGCGGGCGCGACTGGCCGTCAGGGCCGCTCCAGCTGGCCGTCGCCGGGCGCGCAGGCGTATAGCGTTTCAGTTCGATAGGTTGCAGCCACTGCCCGTTCGGCCCGCCCGGTTGCAGGCCCATGGCCTCATACTGCGCCTGCAACCAGGCCAAGGTCATGCGCTCGCCCTCCGTGCCCGGATAGCGGCCCTGGAAGCTGTCGTCGCTGATAGTGCGGATGCCGTCGCTGAGGTGGGCGGCAGAGAAGTCCTGGGCCTGAACGGCGCCGGCGGCGAGCAGCACGGCGGCGACGGCGACGCCACTCATCATCTTGCGAAACATCGGAAAGCTCCGTCCGAAAAAGGTTTTGTGCGGCCATACGGGTGCAGCGACCGCCGCGCCCGTTACAGTTTGGTCATGAAGCCTATTGGCGCTCAGCCGCAGTCGCCTCACGTGCAGGCGCGAACTCAGAGCCCGGCTTCCAGGCGGGCCAATCGCGGCTGTTGGCCAGGTCCAGACCGACTTCGTAAAGCACCTGCAGGTCCTCGACCTGACCGGTCAGATCCCAGTCCGCCGACCATTCGTCCGCCGCCTGGTGATAGCGGCTGCGACCGTATCCCGACCGGGTCGCCTCGCGCGCGGCGATCGGCTCGTCGCGGAAATCGCCTGTACTACCGCCATAAGTCATCGGCACGCCGCGCTTGGCCAAAGGGAAGTGGTCGGAGCGGAAATAGCCGCCCGAGGCGGGATTGGCGTCCGGCTGAACCTCGCGCCCTTGCGCCTCGACCTCTGCGCCGATCCGTTCGTCGAAGTCCGACTGGCCATAGCCGGTGATGCCATAGCGGGCCGTGCGGCCATAGACGTTCATCGCGTCGGCATTGAAGCCGCCGACCGTCTTGGCCAGCGGATAGACCGGGTTGGACGCGTAGAACTCCGACCCTAGCAAGCCGCTCTCCTCGGCGGTGAAGCTGATCATCACGATGGAGCGTTCGGGGCGCGGCCCGGCTCCAAAGGCGCGGGCGATCTCCAGCAGGCCCGCCGTACCGGTGGCATTGTCGACCGCCCCGTTGAAGATGGTGTCGCCTTCGGCATCGGGTGCGCCCACGCCGATGTGGTCCCAGTGGGCGGTATAGAGGATGGTCTCGTCCGGATGGGTCGTGCCTTCCAGCCGGGCCAGGACATTGCGGGTCGTGATCTGGCTGGTGGCGACGTCGAACATGCCGCTGAAGGTCGCGCCTTCCAGTTCGACCGGGCGGAAGTCGCGGCTCCGGGCCGCAACCTTCAGGGCCTCGAAATCCTGGCCGGCGCGCTGGAACAGGTCTACGGCCACGTCGCGCTGAATCCAGGCCTCCATCGGCACCCGCTCGGCCGCCGCATTCTGGCGCACGATATCGAACTGCGGGCCGGACCAGCTGTTGGTCACCGTGGCCCAGCCATAGGAGGCCGGGGCGGTCTCGTGCACGATGATGACGCCCGCCGCGCCCTGACGCGCTGCCTCTTCATACTTGTAGGTCCAGCGGCCGTAATAGGTCATGGCCCGACCGCCGAAGGTGTCCAGCTCGGGCTGTTCAAAGTCCGCGTCATTGACCAGAACAACCAGGATCTTGCCGCGCACATCGACGTCCTTGAAGTCGTCCCACTGGCGCTCCGGCGCATCAATGCCGTAGCCGACGAAGACCAGAGGCGTGTCCATCAGCATGACGTGGTCGCCGGGCAGTCGGGTCGAGACCACGATCTGTTCGCCCTGCGTCAGGGGAATGGTGTCGTCACCGACCTTCAGCTGCGCCTGGATGTTGGAGGCGGTGAAGCGGTTCAGGGTCACGTCCTGCGTCCACTGGCCGTTCGGGCCACCGGGCTGGAAGCCGGCGGCCGCATATTGTTCGCTCAGATACTGCACGACCATCTCCTCAGCAGGAGTGCCGATGCCGCGCCCCTGAAAGCTGTCGTCGGACAGAACGCGGGCATGTTCCGACAGCCGGGCCGTGTCGAAGGTCGGAGCCTGCTGGGCCAAGACGGGGGCGGACATCATCAGGGCTGCTGCAAGGGCGGCGGCGGACACGGACAAACGCATGGAAGGCACCTTCAAAGTCTCTGGATGGCCTGACGTTAGGACAGGCATCCGGCGGTGTCGATGCAGCGATCAGGGAGGGCGAGGCACGAAAAACCCGCCGCGGCCGGAGCCGGGCGGGCTGATCGTTCGACCTAGACAGCGAGCCTTAGTGGGCCACGCCTTTCCAGATGCGGCGGTAGCTCATGTAGGTGATGCCAGCGAACAGGAACAGGAACACCATCACACCGACGCCGGCCTGCTTGCGCTGGACCTGCTTGGGATCCGAGGCCCAGGCGATATAGGCGGCGACGTCCTTGGAATACTGATCCACCGTCTGGGCGGAACCATCATCATAGGTCACCTGACCGTCGCGCAGCGGCGCGGCCATGGCGATGAAGCCGCCGTAGGGCACGGGGCCCTCGCCGGTCCAGAACGGCGTCAGGTCGCCGGCCATATAGGGGTTGTAGTTCTGGCCGGGCAGGATCTGCAGGCCCGCAGGGGCGGCCTTGTAGCCCGACAGCAGGGAGTAGATGTAGTTGGCCCCATCGTGACGCGCCTTGGCCATGACCGACAGGTCAGGCGGGGCCGCGCCACCGTTCGCCGCCGCAGCAGCGACAGCGTTCGGATAGGGATCGGGGAAGCGATCGGCGGCAATGCCGTCGCGCATGATCGGTTCACCGGTTTCCGAATCGATATCCGGCACCTGGACCTCGGCGGCCAGGACCTTCACGAAGCGGTTGGCGGCGGGGTTTTCCTGATGCGAGTCGTAGAACGGACCACCCGGCTCGGCCAGGGTTCGGAAATACATCAGGTTCATGCCGTGGCAGGCGGAGCAGACCTCGCGGTAAACCTTGTAACCGCGCTGCAGCTGGCCCTGATCGAAGGACCCGAACGGCCCCTCGAACGAGAACCCACCCGAGCGCGGGTGCTTGGCCTCACCGGCGGCCAGGACGGGCGAAGCCGCCAGGGCCAGCCCGGCAGCGGCGGCGATCATGACCAGGGTCTTCTTCATGGTGTTCGTCTTCAGGGTCATGGTCGCGATCAGCCCTTCTTCTCGGCCGAGGCGGGAACGGCCCCGCTCATGGCGTCGCTGGTGCCCAGCACCGGCTCGGAGATGGTCGCAGGGATCCGGCGCGGTGTCTCACGCAAGCCGACCAGCGGCATGATCACCAGGAAGAAGGCGAAGTAGTAAAGGGTCAGGAAGCGCGTCAGCCACAGGTAGGAGTTCAGGTCACCGTCGATCAGGGTGAAGGTGCTGAACGAACCGATGACGGGGGCGTCAGGCAGTTGCCCACCACACCAGCCCAGTCCCAGACCCACGATCACGAAGATGATGAAGAAGGTCCGCATCGTCGGGCGATAGCGCATCGACCGCACCTTGGACGTGTCCAGCCAGGGCAGGACGAACAGGACGCCAATGGCCGCGAACATGGCGACCACGCCGCCGAACTTGTCCGGAACCGCCCGCAGGATGGCGTAGAAGGGCAGCATGTACCACTCGGGCACGATGTGCGCCGGCGTCACCAGCGGGTTGGCGGGAATGTAGTTGTCCGCATGGCCCAGGGCATTGGGCATGAAGAAGACGAAGAAGGCGAACAGGATCAGGAACAGGATGATCGCGAAGCCGTCCTTGACCGTATAGTACGGGTGGAAGGGCAGCATGTCCTTCTTGGCGCGATCCTTGGGGATCAGGATTCCGACGGGGTTGTTCTGACCGGCGTGGTGCAGGGCCCACAGGTGCAGGACCACACAGCCCGCGATCACGAACGGCAGCAGATAGTGCAGAGAGAAGAAGCGGTTCAGCGTCGCATTGTCGATCGCCGGGCCGCCGCGCAGCCAGATCAGCACCGGCTCGCCGATGACCGGGATGGCCCCGATCAGATTGGTGATCACCTCGGCACCCCAGAAGGACATCTGGCCCCAGGGCAGGACGTAGCCCAGGAAGGCGGTCGCGATCATCAGGAAGAAGATCACGCAGCCCATGATCCAGATCATCTCGCGCGGGGCCTTGTAGGAGCCGTAGTAGAGGCCGCGCAGCATGTGGATGTAGACCGCGATGAAGAACATCGAGGCCCCGTTGGCGTGGGTGTAGCGGATCAGGTCGCCGCCGTTGACGTCACGCATGATGCGCTCGACCGAGGCAAAGGCCATTTCGGTATTTGGCACATAGTGCATGGCCAGGAAGATGCCCGAGGCGATCTGCACGACCAGGCACAGCGCCAGAATGGCCCCGAAGGTGTACCAGTAGTTCAGGTTCTTCGGCGTCGGCAGCGACATATAGTCGGCCCCGAAGCGGATGATCGGCAGGCGGGTGTCCATCCACCGCTCAATGGCGGTCTTGGGCACATAGGTGGATTCGTGATCGCTCATGCTTCTGACCTAATCAACCGATCTGCACGCGGGTGTCGGAGACGTACTGGTACTCCGGCACGACGAGGTTCAACGGGGCCGGGCCCTTACGGATACGTCCGGACGCATCGTAGTGCGAGCCGTGGCACGGGCAGAACCATCCGCCGAAGTCCCCGGCATTGAAGGTCGGCACGCAGCCCAGATGAGTGCAGGAGCCGATGACCACCAGATACTTTTCGTGACCGGCCTTGGTGCGTTCGACGTCGGTCTGCGCCGGGCTGCCGACGGCACCCTCGCTGACGACACGTTGCAACTCGGCGGGCGTACGATAGCGCACGAACACCGGCTTGCCCTGCCATTTGATCACGACCTGCTGGCCTTCCTGAACCTTGGTCAGGTCGAATTCGATGGTCGACAGCGCCAGGGTATCGGCGGCCGGATTCATCGAATTAATCAGCGGCCAGACGACCATGGCCCCGGCACCGACAGCCGCAGCACCGGCCGCGATGTGGATGAAGTCCCGGCGGGTGGCTTCGCCACTTTCGTTGTTCTCAGTCACGACCGATTCGGCCACGTCACACTCCTCATGCGCCGCGTGTCGCGCGTCTGAAGACGGCGTTTGTCGCGGCATGAACGCTTTAGCGAAAAACCCTTGTCCTGACCCGGTCTGGATTTGCGGCTCATCGACGCAAGTTGCTGACGCCACTTGCGAAACAGTCGCAATTAAGACCGCGACAAGCCCCCGGGCCACGCGTAAGAGGGCCTTAGAATGCGTCTCGCCCTTTTTCAACCGGCCATTCCACAGAACGTCGGCGCCAGCATCCGCTTGAGCGCCTGTTTCGGCGTGGACCTGCATGTGATCGAGCCGACAGGCTTCCACTTCGACGACCGCGCCATGAAGCGCGCGGCCCTGGATTACGGGCCGCTCGGCCACCTGACGCGCCACGCCGATTGGAATGCGTTTCAGCGGGATCGTGGGCCCGGTCGCCTGATCCTGTTTACGACCAGGGGGGCCACGCCGCTGGACACCTTCACCTTCCAGCCCGA
The DNA here is from genome assembly GCF_058725425.1 of Brevundimonas sp. DW-iso22. Taxonomy (NCBI): domain Bacteria; kingdom Pseudomonadati; phylum Pseudomonadota; class Alphaproteobacteria; order Caulobacterales; family Caulobacteraceae; genus Brevundimonas; species Brevundimonas sp. DW-iso22. The sequence goes on from NZ_JBZXEB010000002.1 coordinate 413,261, forward strand.
CGACACCCTGCTATTCGGCAGCGAAACCAGCGGGGCGCCCGACCACGTCCATGCCGCCGCCGATGCCCGCGTTGTCATACCGATCCGCCCAGAGGCGCGCTCACTGAACCTGTCGGTCAGCGCCGGCATGGCGCTATGGGAGGGGTTGAGACAGACGGGCGGTCTGACGTTGCGCTGACGTGTCTCTTCCCTCCCCGTCCCGCGAGGGACTAGACACTTGGCTATGAGCGACGTGACCACGGATCCCCTTAAGCTGAAGCAGGCCGAGACCCGCGCCTGGTTCGAAGCCTTGCGCGACCGCATCCATCTGGCGTTCGAAGCGCTGGAGGATCAGGCGTCGGCGGAGTTGTTCCCCGGTGAGCCCGGTCGGTTCGAGCGCACGCCGTGGCAGCGACCGGAAGGTGGCGGCGGCGTCATGGGGATGATGCACGGACGGCTGTTCGAAAAGGTCGGGGTGCATTGCTCGACCGTGCATGGCACCTTTCCCGCGGATTATGCGAAGACCGTGCCCGGTGCTGCGGAGGACCCGCGCTTCTATGCCACCGGCATCAGCCTGATCGCCCATCCGGTCAGCCCGCGCATCCCGGCGGTGCATATGAACACACGCTTCATCTCGACGACGAAAAGCTGGTTCGGCGGCGGGGCGGACCTGACGCCGGTGCTGGATGTTGATCGACATCCGGACGCCAAGGACACCTTGGGCTTCCACGCCGCCATGAAGTCGGCCTGCGATGCCCACGATCCGGCCTATCATGCGAAGTTCAAACAGTGGTGCGACGACTACTTCTGGCTGGCCCATCGTAACGAGCCTCGCGGCACCGGCGGCATCTTCTACGACCACCACGACAGCGGCGACTATGCCCGAGACTTCGCCTTCACCCGCGACGTCGGCGAGGCCTTCCTGTTCGCCTATTCCGAGATCGTCGCTCGCCGCATGGTCGAACCCTGGACGCCAGAAGAGCGTGAAGAGCAACTGGTCCGGCGCGGTCGATACGTCGAGTTCAACCTGCTCTATGATCGGGGCACCATGTTCGGCCTGAAGACCGGCGGCAATGTCGACTCGATCCTCAGTTCCATGCCGCCGGTGGTGAAGTGGCCTTAGCGAGGGTCCAAGTTCAGGCGATGACTGCGCGAACCGAGGCCAGATCGGCGTAAACCGTCTCGAACCTCTCTGGGTGCCCCTCCAGACCCCGAAGTTGCTGGGGACGTTCCGGCTCGATGCCGATGGCGGAACGTACGGCCTCGGGGAATTTGGCCGGATGGGCTGTGGCCAGGGCGACCACCGGGCCGTCGCGGCGGTTCAGTCGGCGCGCCGCAGTCAGGGCCACCGCCGTGTGGGGGCAGATGACGCGGCCTGTCTCGCGATAGGTACGGCCGATCTCCTCGGCTGTTTCGGCCTCGGTCACGGCGACCGCCGACACCTCGCGGCGCAAGGCTCCCAGCAGGTCGTCGGGGATCTGGACCCGTCCGTGCCGCGCGAAGTCCTCGAACAGGCCGCGCGTCAGGTCGGCGTCCCGGCCCGAGGCCTCGAACACCAGCCGCTCGAAGTTGGAGGGGGCCTGGACGTCCATGCTGACGCTGGCGGTCGCGGTGGCCGTGGTGCGCTCATAGACGCCGGTGTTCAGCGCGCGGACCAGGGCGTCGTTGCGATTGGTGGCCGCGACCAGGCCATCCATCGGCACGCCCATCCGCTGCGCGCCCCAGCCCGCGAAGGCGTCGCCGAAATTGCCGGTCGGCACCACATATGTCGCCAACGGGGCCGCGTCGCCCAGCGCGCGTGCGGCCGTCACATAGTAGGGAATCTGGCCCGCCAGCCGCGCCCAGTTGATGGAGTTTACGGAGCTGAGCCGCCGCCCGTCACGCAGGCCCTCGTCGGCCAGCAAGGCCTTTACCAGCCGCTGGCAGTCGTCGAAGTCACCCCGCACCGCCAGATTGCGGACATTGTCCGCGCCCGTGGTCGTCATCTGCAGGCGCTGGATGGGCGAGACGCGGTCGAGCGGATGCAGGATCACCAACTCCACCCCCTCGACGTCCGCAAAGGCGCGCGCCGCAGCCGCGCCGGTGTCGCCACTGGTCGCCGTGATCAACAGCAGCCTCTGTCCGCTCTGCTTCAGCGCCGCCTCGGCCAGCACCGCCGCCATCTGCATGGCGTAGTCCTTGAACGCCGCCGTCGGGCCGTGGAACAGCTCCAGCATGTGCAGATTGGGGCCGATCTGGACCAGGGGCGTCACCTCCGGCTCCAGGAACCCTTCAGTCAGACGCCAGGTCGCCCGCGTCAGCGCCTCGTCCGGCAGGGCATCGCCGACGAAGGGATGCAGCACGGCATGAGCCACCTCTCGCGCCGAATGGGCGGTCATCGCCTCGGGAGTCAGGGCGGGCCAGCGGCTGGGCACATACAGGCCGCCGTCGGGGGCCACGCCACGCAACAAGGCCTCGGCGAAGTCTATGGCGGGGCTCTGGCCCCGGGTACTGATGTAGATCGATGCAGCAGCGGGCATGGGCGGTCCGATGATTGGTCAGATCATCCAACAGGTCGCCATGCCGCGACGCAACAAGAACCGTGCGTCAGGCCCCGGCTTTCGCTGCCGGGCGGGCACGGCAGGCCTCCAGCCAGCGGGCCAGATGGGTGAACTCTTCCGGCGGGCGGTATTTGACCAGGCGAGCGAAATCCAGACCGACGACGGCCACGATGTCGGCGATGGTGAACCGGTCCAAGGCCATGAACTCGCGATCGGCCAGATGCCGGTCCAGCGTCTTCATGAACCGCTCGGCCGAGACCTTGTTGTAGTCCGCCACCTGCGGCAGCTGGGTCGCCTCCAGCGCGGCCAGGGCCGGATGCGAATGGCGCACGCTGAGCATGATTGGATTGGCCAGATAGAACTCGCCCCGCCGCATCCACATCTCGACGATCGCCTGTTCGCGCGCGTCCTGGCCGAACAGATTGGGCTCCGGGTACAGGGCCTCCAGGTAGCGGCCAATAGCGATAGATTCGGAGATGGTCGTGCCGTCGTCCAGGGTCAGGGACGGGACGTGGGGCACGCCGACGCGGGCGCGGTATTCCGGCGTCTTGTGCTCGCCGACCATGATGTCCAGTTCGACCAGTTCGACATCCTCGATGCCCTTTTCGGCCATGACCCAGCGAACGCGGCGCGGATTGGGGGCGCGATGGGAGGTGTAGAGCTTCATCGTCAGGGTCTCCGGTTCAACGGAATATGGCGGCAGGCATGGCACCGACAACCGCCGCCGTCATCAGGGTCGCGAGGAAGCCGGCGAACAGACCCTTCCACACCAGACCCAGGACTTCCTCGCGGCGCTCGGGCATCAGGACGGACAGGCCCGTCACGGTGATCCCGACCGAGCCGATGTTGGCGAAGCCGCACAGGGCGTAGGTCATCAGCATGCGGGTGCGCTCGGTGATCTCGCCGTCGGGAATGCCGCCCAGCCGGATGAAGGCCACGAATTCGGTCAGGGTCAGCTTGACGCCCAGAAGGCCGCCCGCCTTGCCCGCATCGGCCCATTCCACGCCGGTCAGCCAGGCCACCGGCATGAACAGCCAGCCCAGCACCCGCTCGACGGTCAGCGGCGCGTCGAACAGCACGATGCCGCCGACCATCACATTGACCAAAGCGACCAGAGCCACGAACACGATCAGCACAGCCGAGATGTTCAGCACCACCATCAGGCCATCGGCCGTGCCCTTGACGATGGCGTCGATGGCGCTGTCGTATTTCAGGGCCGAGCCATAGTCGGCAACCGCCCCGCCCTGCCCCGGCGTCTCCGGGATCATGATGCGGGCCAGCAGCACACCCGCCGGGGCCGAGACGATGGAGGCGACCAGCACATGGCCCGCCGCATTGGGCAGGACCGGGGCCAGGATCGAGGCATAGGCCACCATGGTCGAGCCCGCGACGGTCGCCAGGCCGACGACCATCATCAGAAACAGCTCAGACCGCGTGAGCTTGTCCAGATAGGCGCGGATGACGATCGGGCTCTCGATCATGCCCAGAAAGATGTTGGCCGCGACGGCCAGGGCCGACGCCCCGCCCAGTCCCATGGTCCTCTGGAATATGAAGCCGAAGCCGTGCGTGACCCACTTCAGGATCTTCCAGTGCCACAGCAGGGCCGAGAGCGCTGAGATCACCAGGATCAGCGGCAGGACCTTGAAGGCGAAGGTGAACAGCGCCAGTTCGTCCTGCACCGGATAGGGCTGGGCCCCGCCGGCCAGATAGCCGAAGACGAACTTGGTCCCCTCCTCCGTCGCCAGTTCCAGTCCCTTGACGCCGTTGTTGATGCCGTCGAGCACGACCTGCGAGCCCGGCACGGCAAAGGTGACGAAGATCAAGCCCGCCTGGACCGCGATGGCCCCCAGCGTCAGCCGCCACGGAAACACCTTGCGGTTCTCGGACAGGCCCCAGCAGGCCGCCACGATGACGACCAGACCCAGCAGGCTCTGAAGGTTCAGCAGGCTGAACATGATGCGTGATCTTCCCCACCCCGGCCACGCCGGTCCCAGATCGCTTGAACGCCGCGGATGAAGCTCTGGCAAGAGGTGAAGTGAGAGTCTGTGAGAGTGACTCTACTTTCTCTCACGTCAGGCTTCAGCGGTCGGGCCTTCGTGCGGCGCAGACTGGCACGAGGGCACCTCAGAACTGGTCGCAGGTTCGTCGCCGCCCTATCCGCCCCGATGATCCGTCACATCGGCCCCGAAGACAGCATTCTTGCGCATGGCGGGCTGGAGCAGGCCATAGATCAGGCGGGGTTCGGCGGCGCTGACGGCGTCGAGTTCGGCGCGCTGTTCGGGTGAGAACTGGACCTGCAAGGCCGTCGCGTTGTCGGTGACCTGGCTGGCGCGGCTGACGCCCATCAGGGTGGAGGTCACGCCGGGTCGGCCGACGACCCAGGCCAGGGCCAGGCGGGCCGGGGTCTGACCCGTCTCCTCGGCCATGCGGCGCAGGACATCGACGATGCGCCAGTTGCGCTCGGTGAACAGGCTGTCGCCGAAGGGATTGGCTCCGTCCAGACGTTTGTCACCCTCGGGGCGCGCCTCCTCGGAGGTGGCGGCGTCACGGGGCAGGCCACCGGCGCGCGGGGCACCGGCCTCGACCGTCGCGCGGTCGTATTTGCCGGCCAGCAGGCCATAGGCCAGCGGGCTCCACGGCACGATGCCCAGGCCGAAATCCCGGGCCAGAGGCACATGCTCGTCCTCGATGTCCCGATTGGCCAGGGAGTAGAAATACTGCAGCGCGATCGGACCGGGGAGGCCTCGCGCCGCCGCCAGCGTCGCCAGCTTGGCGACGAACCAGGCCGGACTGTTGGACATGCCCCAGTAGCGAATCTTGCCCGACCGGACGAGGCTCACCATCGTTTCAAGCAACTCCTCCGCCGGGGTGACGCCGTCCCAGACGTGCGCCCAGAACAGGTCGACATAGTCGGTGCCCAGCCGCGTCAACGACCCCTCCAGCGCGCGCGTCAGATGTTTCGCGCCATTGCCGCCCGCCAGCGGCCAGGCCCCGGTGTTGAACCCCGCCTTGGTGGCTATGACCATCTTGTCGCGCAGGCCGCGCTCGGCGATGAAGCGGCCCACCATCTCTTCGCTGCGACCACCCGAATAGACGTCAGCGGTATCGACGAAGTTGCCGCCTGCATCGACGTAGGCATTGAACACATCGCGCGACACGTCTTCGCCGGACCCCCACCGCGCGGTGCCGAAGGTCATGGTGCCGAGCGCCAGCGGACTGACGACCAGGCCGGACCGTCCCAGGGTGCGATAGTCTGTGAGGGTCATGGCTTGGTTTTCTATCGATTGATATGAAACCCTCTGCGCGTCTTGCGGTCCTGCGTCAATAGTTTCATATTGATCGTTATGGAAATGGAGTCGCACACGGAACCGCGCCGGATCGGACGCCCGCCCTCCTTTGATCGCGCGGTCGCCCTGGAACAGGCGATGCTGCTGTTCTGGAGGCACGGCTATGAGGCGACATCGCTCAGCGATCTGACCCGTGCCTTGGGGGTGACGGCACCCAGCATCTATTCCGCCTTCGGGAACAAGAAGGCGCTCTTTCTGGAGGCGGTCAGCCTGTATCTGTCCGGTGGATCGTCGCCGACCGCGATCATCGATGCGGCCCCCTCGGCGCGCGACGCCGCTCAGGTCCTGATGGAAGGCGCCGCCATCGCCTATACGGGCGAGGAGACGCCGCCGGGATGCATGCTGGCCACCTCGGCCATCAGCGTGTCCGCAGAAGCGGCGGATGTGCAGGCGCATCTCTCGGCCATTCGCAACGGCGTCGAGGCGCATCTGAGGGCGCGTATTCAGGCCGAGGTGGCCGACGGCACCCTGCCCCCGCACACGGACGCCGAAATCCTGGCGGCGCACACGACGGCCATTATCCAGGGCTCGTCGACTCTGGCGCGTGACGGTGCATCACGCGACAAGTTGCTGCGCATTGCCCGGTCCGCCATGACGGCCTGGCCTCAGCGCTGACGCCGCACCAGACGACCGTAGTCTTCCATCAGGCCCAGGCTGAGCGCGCCCGGCGTGAAGCGGTATTCGCCGATCTCGCTGACCGGTGTGACCTCTGCGGCCGTGCCGGTCAGGAAGCATTCGCTGAAGCTCGACAGTTCCTCGGGCCGGATATGGCGCACGATGACCTCGATCCCCTTGGCCTTGGCCATTTCGATCACGGTCTGACGCGTGATGCCGTCCAGGATCGCGTCGATGGGCGGGGTGTGGAGCACGCCATCCTGAACGAAGAAGACGTTGGCGCCGGTCGCCTCGGCAACGTAGCCGCGCCAGTCCAGCATCATGGCGTCGGAGAAGCCGCGCTTTTCAGCCGCCGTCTTGGACATGGTGCAGATCATGTACAGACCCGCCGCCTTGGCCGCCGAAGGGGCCGTGGCCGGGTCGGGGCGACGCCATTTGGCCCACTCCAGGCGGATGCCCTTGGCCTTGGTCTCCGGGTCGAAATAGGACGGCCATTCCCAGGCGGCGATGGCGACATGGGCCTTGGAATTCTTGGCCGTGACGCTGACCTGTTCGGAGCCCAGGAAGGCCACCGGGCGTACATAACAGTCGTCCAGCCCCATCTTGGCGCAGGTTTCCTTGCAGGCGGCGTCGATCTCGGCCACGCTATACGGAAGGTCGAAGTCCAGCAGGTTTGCAGAACGCTTGAGGCGTTCGCTATGCGGGGTCAGCTTGAAGATTTCGCCCGCATACATACGCTCACCCTCGAAGACCGACGAGCCATAGTGAAGTGCATGGGTCAGAACGTGCGTTTTCGCGTCCCGCCAGGGCACGAAATGCCCGTCCATCCAGATCCAGCCGTCACGATCGTCGAAAGGAACGAAGGCCATTGAATAACGTCTCCCGTAGCGATGCTGGTTTTAGACCCGTCGAAAAGCCTCAGGTCAACGCCTGTCGGCATGGCGCGGGCGTATCCGCATGACCGATTCGCGCAGCAGCGGCCGTTCGGGCCCCATCGCCGGCCCCGGCGCAGGCCGCCATCTGCTGGTCGTCGACGACGATGACCGCATTCGCGACCTGCTGAAGGAGTTCCTGGCACGCGAGGGATACCGTGTCACCGGGGCCGCCCACGCCGCCGCCGCGCGTCGTCTGGTCGAACTGATCGAGTTCGACCTGATTGTGCTTGATGTCATGATGCCGGGCGAGAGCGGCTTTGACCTGACCAGCTGGATCCGGTCCCAGGCGGAGACCTCCAAGACACCGGTCATGCTGCTGACGGCCAAGGGCGATCCCGACGACCGGATCGAAGGGCTGTCGCGCGGGGCCGACGACTATATGTCCAAGCCCTTCGACCCGCGCGAGCTGGCGTTGAGGGTGGATGCCATCCTGCGACGGACCGGGGGCAAGCCCCTGACACCGCGCGAGATCAAGCTGGGTCCGGCGGTGTTCGACATGGAACGGCTGGAACTGTCGCGCGACGGGGCTCCGTTGCGCCTGACAGAGGCCGAGGCCCAGTTGCTCAAGACCCTGGCCATTCACGCCCATGCCCCGGTCGAGCGGATGAGCCTGTCGCCCGATACCGCCGACATCACCGGCCGCGCCGTCGATGTCCAGGTCACGCGCCTGCGCCGCAAGCTGGAGGTCGATCCCAAGAACCCCCGCTATCTCCAGACCGTACGCGGCATAGGCTATATGCTGGCCCCGGATTGACGACGCATGAGGCTGCTGCCCTTTAACGTCTGGGCGCGGGTGCTCAAGCGGCGGTTGCCGACCTCGCTGTGGGGGCGGTCTCTGCTGATCATCGTCCTGCCGGTGCTGGTCATGCAGGTAGCGGTGACCTGGGCGTTCTTCGACATGCACTGGCAGACGGTGACGGCGCGCCTGTCCGACGGCCTGGCCGGCGACGTCGCCTGGGCGACGGAAAGCTATGCCGACGATCCGACGCCCCAGAACCTGGCCGTCATCGCCGACCGGGCCCAGCGATCCATGTCCCTGTCCATCGCGCTACAGGACGGGGCGACCTTGCCGGAGAACGTCCGGCGGGGCCCCGTCGGGGTCATCGACCGCACCTTAGGCAAGGCGCTGGAGAACCGGGTGGATCAGCCGGTTTGGTTCGACACGACCCGATACCCCGCCTATGTCGACATCCGCGTTCAGCAGCCGCAAGGCGTCCTGCGGATCATCGCGCCGCGCGAGCGAGCGGTGGCGACCCAAGCGCATATCTTCGTGCTGTGGCTGCTGATCGCGACTGTGCTGCTGCTGTCGATCGCGGTGCTGTTCATTCGCAACCAGGTTCGCTCGATCGAACGGCTGGCCGATGCCGCAGAGGCCTTCGGGCGGGGCGAGGCGCGTGAACGGTTCAAGCCCCACGGTGCAAAGGAAGTCCGCGCCGCCGCCACCGCCTTCATGGCCATGCGCGAGCGGATCCAGCGTCACATCGATCAGCGCACCGCCATGCTGGCCTCCGTCAGCCACGACCTGCGCACCCCGCTGACCCGTCTGCGGCTGGAACTGGCCCTGGCCCCGCCCTTCAAGCGGCAGACCGCCATGAAGGGCGACCTGGACGAGATGGAGCATATGATCGACGAGTATCTGGCGTTCGCGCGGGGCGAGGCGGGCGAGGCGACGCAGTCGATATCCGTCAACGATCTGCTGCGCGCTGCGGGTGATGACGCCCGGCGGGCCGGGGCCAAGGTCGAAATCGCGGCGCAACCTGGACTGACCGCGTCGCTTCGCCCCCTGGCCTTCAAGCGGGCCCTGACCAATCTGGCGGGCAATGCCGCCGTGCATGGCGAGCATGTCCGGCTGTCAGCCCGAGCCCTGCCCTCCGGCGGGCTGGAGATCATGGTCGAGGATGATGGCCCCGGCATTCCGGACGACATGCACGAGGAGGCCTTTCGCCCTTTTTCCCGGCTGGACGCCTCGCGCAATCAGAACAGCAAGGGTGTTGGTCTGGGGCTGGCCATCGCGCGCGACGTGGCCCGCGGACACGGCGGCGACATCACCCTGGATCGCAGTGACCTTGGGGGGCTGAAGGCGGTCATTCGACTGCCGGAATAGGTGCCGATCACATTTCGGCGCAGGGTCTGGCGAAGCGGAGCCATTGGGCGCATCTTGAGTGCACAGGGGCTTTGGAGTGTTTGAACATGCGTAAACTCGCCTTTTTTGCACCTCTGGGTGCCGTAGTCGCCCTGGCCGCCAGCCCTGCCCTGGCCGAGCCGCCCACCATCAATGTCACTCTTGGAAACGAGCTTCAGGCCAAGGTCGATGAACTGGGCGATCGTGACGTCAGCGAACAGGCCACGCGACTCGTCGGCGTTGTCCAGTCTACCCTGATCAATCGCGGTGCCCTCGACGGCGCGACCATCGACCTTGTGCTGACCGACCTCAAACCCAACCGCCCGACCTTCCAGCAGTTGGTCGATCGCCTTGGTCTGGACGGCACCCGCAGCGTCTCCATCGGTGGCGCGACGATCGAAGGGACGATCACAACGGCTGAAGGCCAGACACTGCCGGTCAGATACGACTGGTACAGCAGCAATATTGCCGACGTTCGGGGCTTTGGCACCTGGCAGGATGCGGATCGCGCCTATCGTCGTCTGGCCGTGAATCTGGCCGACGGACGCTACGTTACGCGCTGAGTTCGCCTGCGCGGGACACGGCGGCCTTGACCGCAGCCTCGGCTGCGCGATCCAGGTCGCCGCTTTCGGCCATGGCATCCAGACCCGCCTGGGTGGTTCCTCCGGGCGACGCAATGCGCGCGACCAGGTCTTCAAGAGAAGCACCTGTCGCGGCTCCAGCGCCAGCTGACCGCAGCGCGCCCGCGGCCAGCCTCGCGGCCGCATCGAGCTCAAGGCCTTGGGCCTGGCCCGCACGCGCCAGGGCCTGGGTGAAGGCATAGACAAAGGCGGGTGCCGAGCCGGCGACTGCCGTTGCCGCATTCATGCGTGCCTCGGCGTCCAACTCCACGACATCCGCAAGGGGATCGAACAGAGCTTTGGCCCGCGTCACGCCCGCTGGCGCGTTCGACCACACGGCGGCGACACCACTGGCCTGAGCCACGGCCGTAGTCGGCATGACGCGAGCGACCCGCCGGCCGGAAAGCTGTTCGATATCCGTGGCCAGAACACCCGCCATTACGGAGATCAAAATGGTCTCAGGATGCAGATGGTCCATCAGGGGCGTCAGCGCTTCACGCCATTTGGCGGGCTTGACGGCAATGACGAGGGTCCGGGCCTGACCAATCTCGTTCAAGGCCGGATTGATCCGCGCGCCGCGATCCGCCGCGACCTGCGAAGCCGGCTTTTCGGACGGTGTCAGTATGATCAGATCGGCCGGAGCTACCGCGCCCGTCTTGAGCCAGGCTTCCAGAATAGAAGAACCCAGACGTCCACAGCCCAGAAGGATGACGCCGTTTGAGATCTGGTCAGTCGTCATGGATCAAGCCGTGCCGACGGTCTCGAACAGACAGGCGGCGATAGCGTCCTGGGGCTTCTTGGAGCCGCGGATCATGAAGTCGAAGGCGGGGTAGTACCGATCCGCAGCCTCGACCGCCGCGTCGATCATGGAGGCGGCCTGGGCCAGGGTCGGGCGCTCGCCGAACGGCAGGGCCAGCGAGTGGCGGAAGACGATCTCGCCGTCCTCGGCCCAGACCTCGAAATGGCCCATCCAGGTGCGCTGATTGATCAGGCCGACCAGTTCATAGGCGGCCGCGCGGCGAGACTTGGACGCCTGAAGGTCCAGGGCACAGCACAGTTGAAGGCAATCCCCCTCGGGCCGCCAGGCGAACCACAGCTCATAGTCCTTCCAGTCGCCGGCCAGTGCGAAAGCGACATCGCCCTCGTCCGTGCGGTCGAACGGCAGGTTTTCCGCCACCAGGACGTGTTCGACGACATCCAGCGGATCGTGCGGGACATCGACTTCTTCAGGGCGGACAGCGTCCATCAAATACTCTCCGGGCGCGACTCACACCCCATGCGACGACCGTAGGCGGGTTCGCAGATTCGGCTCAACCGACTGCGTCCTCAGGGGGAACAGACGCTGTGGACGTTCCCGCGACAGGCTTCTTTGTCGGCTTTTGAACAGATTTCAGCGTCGCGATCTCTGAGCGGAGAGCGGCGATCTCGGCCTTCAGCGCATCGAACTCGTCGCGGCGGACCAGGTCCATCTCGGCGACCATGCGGTCGGTCTGGGCGCGCCAGGCGGTCTTGGCCTCTTCGCCGGCGGCCTGCGCCAGACCCATGGCTCCGGTCGTCAGCTTGGCGAATTCGTCGAGGATGGGGTTACGCGTCTGCATGGAAACTCTCTCCGACTCAGCAGGACTGAGTGTGATGATGGTCGGCCCGTTATGGTAAACGAAACCTTGATGTCCATGCGCCCGATGGCATCAGTATGTCCCCATCACAGCGTTCGGCTGCAAAATCCCGCGACGGTAACGCAGCCGCTTGCTAAAGCGGGGCGACCCACAGCCTTGAAGGAGGCCGCGTGCCTTTTCCCGATTTCGACCCGGTCCTGATCAGCATCGGTCCGCTGGATCTGCGCTGGTATGCGCTGGCCTATGTGGCGGGCATCGTCCTGGGCTGGTGGTACGCCAATCGCCTGGCGAAGAACGCGGCCGTGTGGGCTCCGGGTCAGCCACCGGCGACGACGGTTCAGGTCGACGATCTGGTGCTGTGGATCACCCTGGGCATCATCCTGGGCGGACGGTTCGGCTATGCCCTCTTCTACCAGCCGCACCTGTATGGCGACCTGTTCACCGGAGCGACCTGGGGCGAGCGGCTGGGGCTGTTCCGGCTGTGGGACGGGGGCATGAGCTTCCACGGCGGACTGATCGGGGTCAGCCTGGCCATCGTCTGGTTCGCCTGGAAGAACAAGATCAGGCTGCTGAGCCTGGGCGATCTGGTGGCGCCGGTCGTGCCGATCGGCCTGGGCTTCGGGCGGCTGGCCAACTTCATCAATGGCGAGCTGTACGGCCGCCCGACCGACGTGCCTTGGGGCGTCAACTTCTGTAACGACCGCATCAGGGATATCTTCGGCCCATCATGTCAGTATGTGGATCCGACCGGACAGGTGTTCGGCCCCGGTGACATGGTCCGTCACGCCAGCCAGCTTTATGAGGCGGGGCTTGAGGGCATCATCCTGTTCGGGGTGCTGTGGCTCGCCGTCTACAAATGGGGGCTGTTGAAGAAGCCGGGCTATGTCTCCGGCATCTTCCTGTTTGGCTACGGTCTGATCCGGGCGTCGCTGGAAAACGTGCGCCAGCCGGATGCGGGTCTCGAGAACCTGCCGCTTGGTCTGACGATGGGCATGATGCTGTCCATCCCGATGATGCTGATCGGGGCGTGGCTGATCTGGCGTGCCTGGAGCCGTCCGCCGGTGCAGGCGGCCTGATTTATGGAGCCGGCCTCCACCCTGGCCCAGCGACTGGCCCGCGAGATCGCCCTGACCGGTCCGATGACCATCGCGGACTATGTCACACGCTGTCTGCATGATCCGCAGGACGGCTACTATGCGACGCGGCCGTCGATCGGGGCGACCGGCGACTTCATCACGGCCCCGATGATCAGCCAGATGTTCGGCGAGCTGATCGGCCTGTGGGCGGTCGAGACGTGGGAGCGACTGGGGGCACCAGAGCGGGTTCGTCTGGTCGAGGTCGGGCCCGGCGACGGTACGTTGATGGCCGACGCGTTGCGGGCATCGCGGCTGGCTCCCGACTTCCTGCAGGCCGTCGATCTGGTCCTGATCGAGCCGAGCCCGCCTCTGCGTGCCGCCCAGGCGCGCATGCTGGCCGACAGCGACGTGCATCCCCGCTGGGTCTCTGATCTTGGCAAGGTGGAGACCGACGCGCCGGTCATCCTGATCGCCAATGAGGTGCTGGACTGCCTGCCCGCCCGCCAGTTCGTGAAGACCGAGGACGGCTGGGCCGAACGGCGCGTGGGCGTCACAGACGAGGGTGGTCTGACCTTCGGGCTGGTCGCCATCAGCGGCGGGTTCAAACGCCCAGACTTTTCGGTCGAGCCCGGCCAGACCGTCGAGATTTCGGATCAGCAGGCGGCGTTCGGGCGTGATGTGGCGACCCTGATTAAGGCGACGTCCGGCGCGGCTCTGCTGGTCGACTATGGGCGGTCGAGGCCCGAGCCCGGCGACACCCTGCAAGGCCTGCGTCGGCACCAGAAGGTCGATCCCCTCGACGCACCGGGCCAGACCGACCTGACGCAGTGGGCCGATTTTCCTACCGTCCAGGACGCCGCCGTTCGCGCCGAGGCCGACGTCACGGGTTGCAGGGGTCAGGGGGAGTTCCTGCAGCTGCTGGGCATCGAGGCCCGCGCCGACCGGCTGAAGGACGGCCGTCCCGAGGCCGCACCCGTGATCGACCGCCAGCTGGCCCGTCTGACCGCCGACGACCAGATGGGCACCCTGTTCAAGGTCTGCGCGATCTTCTCGCCGCATACACTGGTGGTACCGGGCTTCGAGGCATGACCGGCGCAGCGACCCTGTCCCCCATCACCCATCCGCTGCTGGACAAGGCGGGTATTCGCCACGGCTTCTTTACGCGACTGGGTGGCGTCTCGACCGGCCTGTACGACAGCCTGAACACCGGTGTCGGCTCATTCGACGATCCCGCCGCCGTACAGGAGAACCGCCGCCGCATCGCCGCACACATGGGTGGCAGCCCCGACGATCTGGCCGCCTGTTACCAGATCCATTCCGCCGTCGCCCGCGTGGCCGAGGCGGGCTGGCGTGGAGACCGGCCCGAGGGCGATGCCGTCGTCACCGCCACGCCCGGCCCGATCTGCGCCGTCCTGACCGCCGACTGTGCGCCTGTGTTGTTGGCCGATGTCGAGGCAGGCATCGTCGGCGCCGCCCATGCGGGCTGGCAGGGGGCCCTGGGCGGCATCGTCCACTCAGCGGTCGCCGCGATGCAGGCGCTGGGGGCGGATCCCCGCCGTATCGTCGCCGTCGTCGGTCCCTGTATCGCGCAATCCAGCTATGAGGTCGGGGCCGACTATCAAGAACGGTTCGAGCACCACGACCCCGGCAGCGGACAGTTCTTCGCGGAGGGTGCGGCGGCGGACAAGCGTCTGTTCGACCTGCCCGGCTTCGTCCTGTGGCGGCTGGAACAGGCGGGGGTCGGAGAGGCGGCCTGGACAGGGCATGACACGCGGGCAGATGGCATGCGGTTCTTCTCCAACCGCCGGGCGCACTTGAATGAAGAGCCGGATTTCGGTCGGATGATGAGTGCGATCAGCCTGGGGTGATCACATCGCCTGCGATGCGATGAGGGTCAGCCCGCCATCGCCATTTCAGGCACGCGGGTCACTTCGCGCCAGGCCTGTGGATTGGCCAGCAGTTCGCGGACCAGCAGGTTGTTGATGGCGTGACCGGCCTTGACGCCTTCATAGCGGCCCAAAAGGGGCGCGCCGAGGACATACAGGTCGCCGATGGCATCCAGCGCCTTGTGCCGGACGAACTCGCGTTCCATCCGCAGACCGCCGGGGTTCAGAATCTGGTCGCCGTCGATGACCACGGCATTTTCCAGGCTGCCGCCGCGGGCCAGGCCGGCACGGCGCAGAGCCTCGACCTCATGGGCGAAGCCGAAGGTGCGGGCGGCCATGATCTCGGTGCGGAAGGTGTCTTCGTCCACGACGAAATCCACAACCTGATTGCCGATGACGGGCGTGGGAAAGTCGATCTCGAACCGCATCTCGTAACGGTCGCAGGGCAGAAGGGCGGCGGACTTGTCGCCGTCCTGAACGCGGATCGGCTCAAGGATTTCGATGTAACGCACGGGGGCCGACTGGCGGCGGAAACCGGCGCGGTCCAGCAACTGGACGAACTGAAGCGCCGAGCCGTCCAGGATCGGCAGTTCGGGGCCATCGACCTCGATCACCGCATTGGAAATGCCCAGGGCTGCGAACGCCGCCATCAGATGCTCGATGGTCGACAGGCGAACGCCCGCCGCATTCTCGATCATGGTGTTCAGGCGGGCATCGACGACCGCCTCACCCGAGACCGGGATGCGATTGTCGCGGTCGGTGATGTCGGTGCGGACGAAGACGATGCCGGTGCCCTCGGCCGCCGGGCGCACAGCCAGACGCACACGGTCACCCGTGTGCACGCCCACGCCGGCGATGATCGCGGGCGCGACGGTCGTCCTCTGGCGGTGGTCGAAACTGGCGGGCACAGACACTCTCGTTTTGCACGGCGACATGGTTAGCGGATTTCGCCTGAGGAGCGATGTACCCGGCCTTTCGCAAGAGCGAAATCAAAGTCCGGTTTCGGATTGTTTCGGTATGGGACCGTCACACTGGATCAAGGAACTGGGGCCCAACGAAAAACCGCCCCGGCCCTGGGGGCCGAGGCGGTGGATCAGTCTTTGCGCTGGCCTAGTTGGCCAGACGGCGCAAAAAAGACGGGATCTCCAGGTCGTCCTGGGCCTCCGGCTCCGGTGCGGGCTGGGCCGAGCTGGTCGGCCGCATCTGGGGCGCATAGTTCGATTGTTGCGGCTGCGGCTGGGGCTGGCGCTTGCCACGCCCGAACAGGCTCCAGCCGCTCTTGCGGTGGTCCCGGTCGTCATAGTCGTCATAGGCCGGCTGCTCTTCGCGCGCCTGAGGAGCAGGCTGCTGGTAACCGCGATCCATGTAGAGGTCGCCTTGCGGGGCCGGAGCCTCCGCAGCCGTGCGTGGGGCGCTTTCGTACTCCTCGACCCAGGGATCGACGATGGGATCGAGCTTGCGATCCTCGGCGACGTGGATCACCGGCTCGCGTACGGGCTCCGGCGCGGGGGCCTGATAGGTCGAAGCCTGGTAGGCCGGAGCGGACTGGAAGCTCGGCACCACGGGCGCGGCCTCGGAACGAACAGGCTCCGAGCGGACGGGCTCGCTGCGAACCGGCTCGGCGGCGCGCGGTGCATAGGTCGGGGTCGAGCGGCGGCTGTCGATGATTGACGAGGTTGCGGCCGGCGGGGCCTTGGCCACGGCCAGGTCTTCCATGCCTGTGGCGACGACGGACACACGGATCTTGCCGTCCAGGGCCGGGTCGAAGGCGGCACCGAAGATGATGTTGGCGTCGGAATCGACTTCGCCCGCGATGGCGTTGGCGGCTTCGTCGACTTCCAGCAGGGTCATGTCCATGCCGCCGGTAATGTTGACCAGCACGGCCTTGGCGCCCTTCAGGCTGGTCTCGTCCAGCAGAGGGTTGGCGATGGCGTTCTGGGCCGCCATCAGGGCGCGGTCGTCGCCCGAGGCCTCGCCCGTGCCCATCATGGCCTTGCCCATTTCGGACATGACGGCGCGGACGTCGGCGAAGTCGAGATTGATCAGGCCCGGCAGGATCATCAGGTCGGTGATCGAGCGCACGCCCGAGTGCAGGACCTGGTCGGCCATGCCAAAGGCATCGGCGAAGGTGGTCCGCTCATTGGCGACGCGGAACAGGTTCTGGTTGGGGATGACGATCAGGGTGTCGACGTAGCGTTGCAGCTCGGCGATGCCCGCATCGGCCAGACGCATGCGGTGACGACCTTCGAAGGTGAAGGGCTTGGTCACGACGCCGACCGTCAGGATACCGCGGTCGCGGGCGCATTTGGCGATGACGGGGGCCGCACCGGTGCCGGTGCCGCCGCCCATGCCGGCGGTGATGAACACCATGTGGGCCCCTTCCAGGTGCCCGTAGATTTCCTCGGCGGATTCCTCGGCAGCATTCATGCCGACTTCAGGGTGAGCGCCCGCGCCCAGGCCTTGGGTGATCGTCTCGCCCAGCTGGACCCGACGGTCGGTCTTGGCAAAGCTCAGGTGCTGGGCGTCGGTGTTGGCGACGACGAACTCGACCCCTTCAAGGCCGGCGTCGATCATGTTGTTGACGGCATTGCCGCCTGCACCACCCACGCCGAAGACGACGATCCGGGGTTTCAGATCCGCGCTTTGCGGACGTACCAGCGAGAGAGACATATTCTGTAGACCCTATCCGACCCTGCCCTGCAGCTCCGATGCGAAATCCCCGCCGATTCGCATTGGTTATGAGCGCGTTAAGGAAACGCCCAAACTGCTTAAGAGAAGGTTACCGGATAACTTGAGTCGGTCCGCATGCCACGGAAATCGTTAACCTTGGCCGCAGTTTGCCGGGGGTCATCCACAGCGAAACGAAAAAGGGCGGCTCTTGCGAGCCGCCCTTTCCGTGCTTCCTGGAAGCGATACTTCTTAGAACACCTTGTAGTTCAGACCGACGAAGAAGCGACGGCCGTAAGGGTCGAAGGTCGATGCGAAGCCGAGGTATGCCGGCGGCTCGACGTCCGTCAGGTTGGTGACACCAGCGCGCAGCTGAAGCTGCTCGGTGACGTCATAGCGGACGTTCACATCGTGGCGGACGAAGTTACCCGTGTCGTACCAGTCGGTCGGCGACTGATCGAGGTTACCGGAGGCCACGACGTTGCGGATCTTGTTCAGATCCTGCGCCACCATGAAGTCGGCCAGCCAGCTGATGCTGAACTTGTCGTTCGGTGCCCAGGTCAGTCGCGACGTACCTTCGAAGCGCGGATAGAAGACGCCGGTCGCCAGATCGCCGAACTCGTTCGGGTTCGTTAGGCTGGTGAACTGCTTCTGTTCGATCAGCCACAGGGCGCCAAGCTGGTAGCCGATCTGGCCCAGGTTCACACCGAACACTTCTTCGGTGTCGATGCTGTAGCTGGCCGTGATGTCCAGACCGCGCGTTTCAAGCTTGGCGAAGTTGAGGGTCTGCAGGGTGAAGCCACCCAGCGGATCGCCAACCGGTCCACCGATCTTGAAGACGTTGAACGGATCCGCGTCGTTGTTCGGGTTGTTGCGGCGAACCAAGCTGCAGGCCAGGTCGTCGAGTTCGGCACCGTTCACGCACTGCTCGGCGATGGCTTGGCCGCCAGGCGTGACGATGACGTCGTCGATGGTGATCTCGTAGTAGTCGAGCACCAGGCTGAAGTTCGGGATGAACCGGGGGCGCAGGACCGTCGAGAAAGTGAACGATTCCGACGTCTCGGGACGCAGATCGGGGTTGCCACCCAGGACGCTGGCGATGCCAGAGCCGTAGGTTGGGCGGTAGTCGTCATCGACCGTAGTCGTGCTGTTGTCGAAGTCGTAGGTCAGGCCCCGTTCAGCCGCCAGTGCCGTACAGTTTGCGATCCGGTTGGCGCGGATCGTGGCAGCGTTGTCACCAGCGAAGGCCGCGATGGCGCGCGAGTCGCAAGGGTCGGTGAACGGCGGGTTCACGAACGTCTGAACGTTGGGACGGAAGTTCTCGGTCAGGTTCGGGGCCCGGAAGGCCGTGTTGAAGCTGGTCTTGAACGTGATGTCCCGGATCGGACGGTAGACCAGGCTGACGCCGTAGACGTCGCCCGTACCCGAGGTGGTGTAGTCGAAGTAGCGATACGAACCGCTCAGTTCGGCAAACTCACCCAGCCAGCTGTCGCGGAACAGCGGGATGGCGACTTCACCGAAGAACTCTTCGGTTTCATATTCGACGCCCAGGAAGTCCGGACCGGTGTTCAGCTGCAGCAGACGACCGTTGGTCGAGCGGTTGCGGCCGATACCGTCGGTGTATTCACGGCGATACTCGGCACCGACGGCGAAGCCGATGGCACCCGCACCCCAGAAGTCGCCCAGTTCACCACCGAAGGTAGCGACGGCGCTTTCCTGGATGTTGGTTTCCTCGACCGTAACCGAAGCCGAGATGTAATCGATGCCGGCTTGCGACTGATTGCCTTTACCGAAGACGTTCAAGGGAACGCAGCCGGCGATTTCTGGGTTGGTCGTCGGGTCGGTGTAAACTTGGGTGGCCGTACCAGGGTTCTGCTCCTGGATGGCGATGCCGCGGGCGGCCAGCAGGCGGACCCGGCAGACCACTTCGCCCGGACGACCGTTGACTTCACCACCGGTGTCGACAACCGAGTCCATCGCGTGACCGAAGCGGATCGCGTCAGGACCGGTTTCGAGGTTGGTGTTGTTCATCTCGCCACGGGTGTACGACACGCCCCAGTTGGCATTGTTGATGAAGCCGATACGGTCGTAGCTGCCTTCCAGAGCCGCAACGTAACGCTGGATTTCACGGTTGTTGGTCTGTGTACGCGGAATACCGAAGCCGCGGTGCAGAGCGATCGGCGCGGCAACCGGAGCCCCAGGCGCACCCGGCGCCGTAGCGGTCGGGTTGGCATAGGGGATGAAGGTGTTGTTCTGGATGGCCGTGACCAGGTTGGCCGGCAGGAAGGCATTGTCCAGACGCGTGGCGAACGAGCTGGTGCCGCCAATCAGACCCGGACCCGACAGCGAACCACCGTTACAGGTACGAGCCGGCGAACCGAAGGGCGTGCCACCGCAGGCCAGGCCGGCGTCGACGATGAAGATATCCCAGAAGGAGAACTGGCCTTGGTCGAAGGCGTCTTCCGTCGTGTATTTCGCTTCAAGAGTGGCGCGGATGTTGTCGTTGACCTGGAAGTTGGCACCGACCTGATAACGCTGGGCTTCCTGTTCGGGGAAACGGGTGAGGGCATCAAAGGCCGTCAGGCCCGCTGCCTCGCCGTCGCCGCCGATGTTCCAGGGACGGCTGGCACCGGTGTTGCCGATGCGCTGACCGAAGTCCGCCAGACGGGCGGTCGTACCATCGAACCAGTAGGTGTAGGCCGGATCGACGTTGAAGCAGTTACCCGATGTGGAGAAGCTGCGGCAGGCCGCGACCGGAATGTCGGGATCGGTCGTCGCGCTGGGGCGCTGCATGTTGGCCAGCGTCGTGGAACCCCACTGCGGGCGGTCCAGACGACGGGCGTTATAGAACTCCGCCTGGTCGATGAAACCATCGGTCGCACGTCCGATAGCCGGGTTGGTCGGGTCGGCATCGATGCCCAGGGCGACGCGGCTGCGCGCGATCCAGTCGATCTGGTCCGAGCGGACCGAGTCGGCCTTTTCATATTCGCCGAAGGCATAGAGGTTCAGGCGATCGTCCAGCAGGTTGATACCGCCCAGCACGGAGACGCGGCGGGTCGCGGCGTCGCCACCCTGGACCAGTTCACCGTAGTTGGCGTCGATCTCGAGGCCTTCATAGTCCTTGCGCAGGGTGTAGTTGATCACGCCCGAAACGGCGTCGGCGCCGTAAACGGACGAGGCACCACCGGTGATGATCTCGATGTTCTGGATCAGCAGGCGCGGAACGGTCGACACGTCGACCGACAGAGTACCCGCCGACGAACCAACGTGACGACGACCGTCAACCAGCGTCAGCGTACGGCCTGAACCCAGCGAGCGCAGGTTGGCGAACTCGAGGCCGCCGTCGTTCAGGCCGGAGCCGGTGGTGTCGGAAGGCACCAGCGAGTTGGACAGGGCGGGAATGGTCGCCAAGTAGTCGATGACCGTGGCCTGACCCGTGTTCAGCAGGTCCGTGCCCTGGATCGTCTGGATCGGGGCGGCAACCGTGGTGGGGTCACGACGGATACGCGAACCGGTAACGACAACGTCGCCGATTTCGGTCGCTTCCGGGTCCTGCGAGACAGGAGCGGATTGAGCGAAGGCCGGAGCCATAACGGCCATGACGCCCGCGAGGATCGTCGTACCGAAGAGATACTTGCGCTTCAAAACCATGTGTAAGGCCCCACCAGATAAAAGATTCGAGACGCGGATCGCCGAACGGCACAATCCACTTGGTTTCACGCTTAACAGCATCGCCGTCCACGGCAAGCGATTGTGTCCACTTGGCGACCAATCAGGGCCATTGATGTTACAATCTGGACACAGTCTCGTCACGGATCACATATCGCCGTGTGGCAGGCGGCCGCGACTACAGGTTTTTTTGCAGCCAGCCCGCCATCCGGGCCACCAAGCCGCCCTGGTGGACGCGGGGACCATCAGCGGCGGTGATCTGGCGTGACATCAGCTTGCGGGCCGAGACGGCCTCACGCGGGCCGTAGGCCGCACGCAGAAGTACGCCTGCCGCCGAGCAGAAGGCGGGTCCGGAAGCCGCATCCGCCAAATGTGGCGCACGTTGGGGCTTGCCCAGACGCACAGGGCGATCGAACACCCGCACGGCCAGTTCGCGCACGCCGTTCAGCTGGCTGGCCCCGCCGGTCAGGACGATGCCGGCACCGGGTTCCAGAACGCCCGCGGCCTTGAGTCGGTCGCGCAACAGCTCCAGCGTTTCCTCGACCCGGGGGGCGATGACGGTTTTCAGCATGGCGCGCGGCACGACGACGGAGCCGGCGGACGTGTCCTCGCCCCGCGGCGGGGCCTCCAGCATCTCGCGGTCCTCATTGGCGCTGGCCATGGCCGAACCGTGCAGGGTCTTCAGACGCTCGGCACCGGCGCGGCTGGTCGACAGGCCGCGAGCGATGTCGGAGGTCACGTGGTCTCCGCCGACGTTGATCGATTCGATATGCAGCAAGGACCGCCCGGCCCACACCGCCGCCGTGGTCGAGCCGGCCCCCATGTCGATGCAGACGCAACCCAGATCCATCTCGTCGTCTTCCAGCGCGGCGAGGGACGAGACGACGGGCGCAGACGCCACGCCCTGAAGGTCGAGATGCGCCAGCTCAAGGCAATGGCTCAGGCCGTTGAAGGCGCTCTCGGCCATGGAGACGACTAGCAGGTCGAGGCCGAGCGAGGTGCCGCGCATCGACCGCGGATCATGCACGCCCCTGGCCCCGTCGACCGACCAGTTGATCGGCAGGACGTGGATCGGACGGCGGTTCGGATAGCGAATCTGAGCCAGGGCCATGGCGATGGCGCGTGCCAGGTCGGCGTCGCCGACGGGATTGCTGCCCAGGGAGACCCGGGCCTGAACCCTGTGGCTGGCCATCTGGCCGATGGCGGTCGTGACAACGACGCCGGAGACAGGCGAACCCGCCGCCTTCTCGGCCCGTTCGACGGCGTGGCCTATGGCCTGGGCCGCCTCGTCCATATTGACGATGCCGCCACCGCGCACGCCGCGCGACTGGACGTGACCGGCACCGGCGACCCGGATGGTGCGATCGGCGTGGCGCACGCCCTCGGGCTTCATGATGAAACAGGCGACCTTGGACTGGCCCAGGTCCAGTGCGGCCACGACGGGCGCGCGTCCAGCCGCGCCCTTTGCGCTGTTGATCGTCTTGTCGGTGGTGCGGCCAGCCATGATCGTCTCTTCTTGTTCTTGTCAGGTCGCGCTGTCGGAGCGCCGGACGGCCAGCTCCTCGGGCGTTCGCAGATCGATACGGGCAAAGCCCAGCTCCAGCAGCCGCTCGCGCTGATCCAGCGCATCCAGGCGGATTAGGGCGGCTTCCTGTTCTGTGGCCGGCAGCTGGATCAGGCCGCCATCCTTGAGCAGCAGATTCCAGCGGCGATTGTCGACGCGGACCAGCGCTTCAACGCGGCTCTGCAGGCGCGGACGTTCGGCGATCAGCGGCAGGATTTCAGACGCGGTCTCATTGGCTCCGGCCCCGACGACCAGCGGCAGATTCGGATAGCGACCCGCATCGGCTCCCTCGATGACCTGCCCCTTGCCGTCGACCACGAAGTTGCGGCCTCCGGACTGCCATACGGCCAGACGGTCGTGTTCGATCACCTGAACCACCAGCCGGTCGGGCAGCAGGCGCACGACGCGCGCTTCCTTGACCCAGCCGACCTGTTCGACCCGCTGCCGGATGGCATCAAGGTCGAGAGAGGTCATCGGCTGGTCGGCGGTGACGGCTATGGCCCGGCGGATGGCGGCATTGGCTTCGGGCGATGAGCCGCGAATATCGACCTGCGTCAGCTTCAGGCCCATGGCGGCGGTTGCGCCGTCCACGCCATTGGACAGGGAGTTCCCGATCCGCTCGGCTCGCGCGCCGGTCGCCAGAACGCCACCCAGGACGACGACCCCGGCGACGATGGCAATGATCACGGCACGGGGCGACATGTCCATCCGGCCGAGGACGGCCATCTTGCCGGGCACGCCTGGTGCGTTTCTGGGTGCATTTTTGGGCGCACGTCCGCGACCACCCGATTTCGGGGCGGCGGCGCGTTTGGGAGGCTGGCCGGCGCTCTGTCGCCGACCGCCGCGCACTACCGCGGGCATGAGGCGTCCTCCACCATCCATCGGACCAGGGTTGGGTAGTCCATACCGACATGGGCCGCCTGCTCTGGAACCAGAGACGTGGGGGTCATGCCGGGCTGGGTATTGACCTCCAACAAGACGAGATCGTCGTTAATATCGTCATAACGAAAGTCCGATCGGGACACGCCGCGACAGCCCATGGCGACATGGGCCAGCTCCGACTGACGCAGGGCCTTTTCGAACACGGCGGGCGGCAGCTGGGCCGGCAGCACGTGGCGCGATCCGCCCGGCGCATATTTGGCTTCGTAGTCGTAAAAGCCCTTGGTCGGCGTGATGTCGGTGACGGTCAGGGCGCGTGGGCCGGTCGCCTCGCCGATGACGGTGACGGCCAGTTCGGCCCCGGCGATAAAGGGCTCGACCATCACCAGATCGCCATAGGTCCAGTCGTCGGCGGCGGGGGCGGCACAGGGCCCCTCGCCTGCCCGCACCAGATAGACGCCGACGGAAGAGCCCTCCGCATTGGGCTTGATGACATAGGGCGGCGGGATCACGTGCCCTGCGGCCACCGCGAACCGGTCGAACAGGCCGCCGCCCGGCACGACGACGCCTGCGGCCCGCAGCACGGCCTTGGACTTGTCCTTGTCCATCGCCAGCGCCGACGAAAGCACGCCGGAGTGGGTGTAGGGGATCTGCAGCGTCTCGAGGATACCCTGGACGCAGCCGTCCTCGCCCCATTCGCCGTGCAGGGCGTTGAAGACGACGTCGGGTTTGAGCGCGGCCAGAACCTGGGCCAGGTCGCGGCCCGCGTCGACGCGCGTGACCCTGGCCACCTGCCCTTCCAGAGCGTCAGCGCAACCCTTACCGGACGACAGCGACACCTCGCGCTCGGACGACAGTCCGCCCATCAGGACGGCGACGTGCAGATCAGCGAGGGGGCGGGTCATGGGGCAATGAACTCAGAGCGGGCGGCCGATCCTCTTGATCTCCCAATCAAGGTTTACGCCGAGTTTACTTTTCACATCCGCGCGGACTGTTTCTCCCAATCCTTCGATATCCGCGGCCGTCGCCTCGCCGGGGTTGATCATGAAGTTGGAGTGCAGTTCGCTGAACATGGCCCCGCCGCCGGTGACGGCGTGGAGCTTTCCGCGCCAGCCCGCTTCGTCGACCAGTTTCCAGCTGGAATGGCCGGGCGGGTTCTTGAATGTGGAGCCGCCGGTCTTTTCGCGGATCGGCTGGGTCTGTTCGCGGCGGCTGGTGATCTCGCTGATGCGGGCGGCGACGGCCTCGGGTGCATCAGGCGTGCCGCGATAGGTGGCCTCGATCCAGATAATGTCGGCGGGTGCCTCGGAGTGGCGATAGGTGTAGCCGAAGTCAGCCAGGGTATAATCCACCCGCTCGCCCGACCGCGTCAGGCCCCAGGCCGAGACCAGAATGTCCTTGGTTTCCGAGCCATAGCAGCCCGCATTCATGGTCAGGGCCCCGCCGATGGTGCCGGGAATGCCCGCATAGAACTCCAGCCCTGCAAGCCCGGCTTTGGCCGAGGCCTTGGCGACCATGGAATCGAGTGCGCCCGCGCCCGCTGTAATGGTGTCGCCCTCGGTCGTGATCCCGGCGAAAGGGCGCCCGGCCAACCGGATGACCACACCCTCAACGCCGCCGTCGCGCACGATGACGTTGGAGCCGACGCCGAGGACGGTCACGGGGACGGACGGGTCGACTGCCTTCAGGAAGTCGGCGAGGTCGTCGGGGTCTGCGGGAATGAACAGGGCGTCAGCGCTTCCGCCCACGCGGAACCAAGTGAAGGGCGCGAGGGGTTCGTCGAGCAGCAGCTTGCCGCGGACGGAGGGAAGGCTGTCTCGCCAGCTCAAGACCGCGCCTCCAACTGCCCCGGCAGGGCATAGGCCCACTGGGTGATATCGCCGGCGCCCAGCAGGACGACCAAGTCGCCCGACTTGGCCTCGTCGGCCACAACACCGGCCAGGGTTTCGACCCCCTCCAGCGGCTGCACCGAGCGGTGGCCGAAGCGGCGGATACCTTCGACGAGGGCGTGTTTGTCGATGCCGTTCAGGGGCTCCTCGCCCGCCGGATAGACGTCGGCGACGATGACCGCGTCGGCGTCGGAGAAGCAGGTCGAGAACTCCTCCATCAGGTCGCGCAGGCGGGTGTAGCGGTGCGGCTGGACCACGGCGATGACGCGGCCGTGGCCGTCTGCGTTCTGGGCCACCTGGCGGGCGGCCTTTAGGACGGCGGCGATCTCGACCGGGTGGTGGCCATAGTCATCGACGATGCGCACGCCGCCTACGACGCCGGTGGTGGTGAAGCGCCGCTTGACCCCGCCGAAGCCGGCCAGACCGGCCTTGATGGCGGCGTCGTCCACGTCCAGCTCGCGCGCGACGGCGATCGCGGCCAGCGCATTGGCGATGTTGTGCCCACCGGCCATGGGCAGGTGCAGGCCCTCGATCCGCGTTTCGTCGGCCTCTGTGCCCGCGCCCTTGAAGACGGCGTCGAAGCGACAGCCGTCGGGGCCCATGTCGATGTTCTCGGCCCGGACCATGGCTTGGGGGTTCAGGCCATAGGTGACCAGACGCCGGTTATCGATGGCGGCCACCAGACGCTGGACCTCCGGATGATCCAGACAGACGGCGGCGAAACCGTAGAAGGGGATGTTCTCCACGAAATCGACGAAGGCCTTCCGCACCCCGTCGAAGTCGCCGTAGTGATCCAGGTGTTCCGGGTCGATATTGGTGACGATGGCCACGGTGGATTTCAGGCGCAGGAAACTGCCGTCGCTCTCGTCCGCCTCGACCACGATCCAGTCGCCGTCCCCGACCTTGGCGTTGGTCCCATAGGCGTTGATGATACCGCCGTTGACGATGGTGGGGTCCAGTCCGCCCGCGTCCAGCAGGGCCGCGACCATGGAGGTCGTCGTCGTCTTGCCGTGGGTGCCGCCGACCGCGATGGAGAATTGCAGCCGCATCAGCTCGGCCAGCATCTCGGCCCGGCGGACCAGGGGGATGCGGCGGGCGCGGGCCTCGACCATTTCCGGATTGGTCGGTTGAACCGCCGTGGAATAGACCACCGCCGAGACGCCCTCGCTGACGTGCGCGGCGTCATGGCCGATGAAGATGCGGGCCCCCAGCTTTTCCAGCCGCTCGGTATTGGCGGACGATTTGGCGTCCGAGCCCTGAACCGAATAGCCGATCTTGAGCATGATCTCGGCGATGCCGCTCATGCCGATGCCGCCTATGCCGACGAAATGCACGGGGCCGAGATTGAAGGGGACGGGTCTAAGGCGAGCGATCATCCAAGCGGATTAGCAAACGGGGGGAGCGACGCAAGGTGATCCTTTCCCAGTCCATGGCGAAGAATGGGGGTGGCCTGATGCCTGCGTCCGCTTTTGACGTGACCGCATGCCATGATGCCATTTAAAGGGGAGTGTTGCAGATAGGTGGACCGAGTGGACTGAGTGGACTCTGTTTTGTCGTCCAACCAACGCGCCGCCTCAGCTCTGGTCCTCGGCCACGAAATCCTGCGCGAACTCGGGGCTGTCCTCGTCGCCGGGCAGAAGGGGCTCATCATCGCCGTCGGAGGCGCGGGACGGGTCGGGGACCTCGAAGCCGACGGGTATGGACAGGTCCAGCAGGCCGGCGGCCTTCATCTCCTGCACGCCGGGCAGATCGTACAGATTGGACAGTCCGAAATGCTCCAGGAACCGGTCGGCGGTGGCATAGGTCACGGGGCGACCGGGCGTGCGCCTGCGGCCCTTCAGCTTGACGAAGCCCATCTCCAGCAGCAGGTCCAGCGTGCCGCGCGACAGGGAGACACCGCGCACGCTCTCGATCTCGGCGCGGGTGCAGGGCTGGTGATAGGCGATGATGGCCAGGGTCTCGAGCGCGGCCTTCGACAGGCGGCGCGGCTCTTCCCGTTCTTCGGTCATCATGAAGGACAGGTCGGCGGCCGTGCGGAAGCGCCAGCGATCGGCGACGCATTCCAGCTCGACCCCCCGCCCCTGATAGCGGTCGCGCAGGGCCGATATGGCGCCGCCGACATCCGCACCCTCAGGCAGGCGGCGGGCGATCTCGGCAGCCGAAAGCGGGCCCGAAGCGGCGAACAGCAGGGCCTCGACCCGGCGCTCGATCTCGGTGTCGTCGGGGGCGAACTGGATCATGGCGTCAGTTCCAGCGGCATCCCCTGCCCCCGCCGCTTCAGATACACCTCGGCAAAGGCCGTCGCCTGTTTAACGTCCATCGCCCCCTCCTTGACCAGTTCCAGACTGGCCGAAAGGGTGGAGGCGGTAAAGCTGGCCTGGGAGGGGCCGTCGGTGTCGGTGCGCTCGGGCGCGACGCGGTCCAGCGGTGTCCAGTCTTCCATGCGGGGCAGGATGTCGCGCAGCCAGTCGCGGGCCGCTTCCAGCGCGAAGGCCTCGACCCGCTGACCGGGATTATAGCGCCGCTGCTCCTCGCGCCGCCGCTGGGCCACGTAGGCGGCCATCAGTTCGTACAGGCTGGCGTCGATGCGGTCGGACGGGACGATGACGGTGGCCTCCGGGTCGCCGCGCGTGAAGACGTCGCGCCTCAGCTGGGGGCGGCTGGTGATCGCCTCGACCGCGCGGCGCATCGCCTCCAGCTTCTGCAGACGGAACGCGAGGGCGGCGGCCATTTCCTCGGCCGGTGGTTCCTCGCCCTTGCCCTTTTCGGTGCGGGGCAGCAGCAGGCGGGACTTCAGATAGGCCAGCCAGGACGCCATCACGAGATAGTCGGCCGCGAGGGCGAAATTCCTGCGCCGCGCCTCGTGCACGAAGGCCAGATACTGTTCGGCCAGCCGGGTGATCGACAGCTTGAGCAGATCGACCTTTTGCGTCCGGGCCAAGGCCAGAAGGACATGCAGGGGGCCTTCATAGCCGTCCAGATCGACGACGAAGGCCTCGCGCGCATCGACCTGTTCGACGGCGGTGAAGTCCAGATTGGGCTGGAAGGCTTCGGTCATCCCCGCTCGCCGTCATGCAGGCTGCAGCCTTCAAAGGTGATGTAGGTCAGGTCCGACCCGTGCAGACCGACCGCTGTGGCACGCCGTAGGATCGCATCCCGGTAGGCCGGCTGGCAGAGGTCGATGCCCTGGCCAGCATCGATCGCTTTCAATACCCAGACGTATTCATTGAAGGCACTACGGCTGTCGATCCGCGCCATCGTGGCATCGAAGCCCGCCTGGCCGGCGTCGACGAAGGCGATCGAAAGACTGCTGTCGCGCGGATGACGCTTCACACGATATTGGGCGTGATACAGGTCAAGGCGGTCCTGGATCGCCAGCGACCTTGCGTATTCCAGTTGCGCCTGGCCGGAGAGACTGCGGTAGGTTTGAAGCTGCGGCGAGGATGTCTGACAGCCGCTCACAAGCGCGCCGAGTGTCAGGATTCCGAGCCAACTATGGCGTGTCATGCCTGCGCCTCGCCAACATCTGGCCCGCGGGCGGCATCCAGCTTTCCGGCCAGCATCGCGTCGAAACGGGCGCGGGCCTCGAACGCGTCCAGCGGCTCGGGCGTGTGGACGATGCGGGCCAGGGCGGCGTCGGCGCGCCGCCTGGCCCCGCCTTTCAGCTTGCCTGTGCCCTCGGCCACCTGACGCATCTCGGCCATGTCGCCGTTCCAGTGGACGACCAGGTCGCAGCCGGCCTTCAGCGAGGCCTCGGCCCGCTCGGTCAGGGTGCCGGACAGGGCGTTCATGACGAGGTCGTCCGACAGCAACAGACCGTTGAAGCCCAGATGCCGGCGGATCAGCTTGATGGCCTTTTTCGACTGGGTCGCGGGGCGCTTTTCGTCGATGGCGGTGAAGACGATGTGAGCCGTCATCGCGATCGGCATGTCGGACAGGGTCCTGAACGGCGCGAAGTCCCAGGCGTCCAGGGTGTCGAGGTCGGCATGGACGGTCGGCAGTTCCTTGTGGCTGTCGGCGAAGGCCCGTCCGTGCCCCGGCATGTGCTTGATGACCGGCAGGACACCGCCTGCCAGAAGCCCCTCGGCCGCGGCGCGGCCGAGCTGGGCCACGGTGGCGGGATCGGTCGCATAGGCGCGGTCGCCGATGATGTCGTGCGCCCCAGGCACCGGAACGTCCAGCACGGGCACGCAGTCGATGGTGATGCCGACGGCCCTCAGATCATGCGCCATCAGCCGTGCGCCCAGCCGGACCAGTTCGCGCGCGGCCAGCGGATCGTTGGTCGCCTTCAGATAGGCATTGCCGGGCGGATATTTGGGCCAGTGCGGCGGGCCCATGCGCTGGACCCGCCCGCCCTCCTGATCGATCAGGATGGGGGCGTCCCAGCCGACGCTGTCACGCAGATCGGCGGTCAGGGCGCGAACCTGATCCGGGCTGTCGATGTTGCGCCGGAACAGGATGAAGCCCCAGGGGCAGACTTCGGCGAAGAAGGCCCGCTCCTCGTCGGTCAGGCGATGGCCGCTACAGCCGTATATGGCGGCGCTGGTCACCCCGGTCAGCGCACGATGCAGTCGCCGCCGGAGGCCTTGATCGCATTGCACAGGCCGGTGGCCTGTTCGCGGCTGAGGCCCGCCACGCTGGTGCGATACAGGGTCGAGCCGCTAGAGGACTGGACCTCCTGGATGCGGCGCGAACCGCCTTGGGTGAAGCGGGAATAGCGACCGACGATAGCGTTGTACTGGGTCTCGGCGATGCCGGGCGTGGAGAAGGCGCCGATCTGGACGCTGGCGCTGCCGCCGGTGGTGGCTGGTGTGGCGGGGCGGGTCTCGGCGGGCGGTGCTGTCGGGCGTGGCGAGGGCGCAGGCGTCGGGGCCGGGCGGACGACGGGGGCAGCATCCAGCGGACGGGGTTCGGGACGCGGCTGGACCTCTTCCGGCGGGGCGGTGAAGGTCGGAGGCGTCGTCGGAACGCCCCCGGCATTGTCATAGACGTCGATGCCGGCGGCGGGATCGACCGGCTGGGCGTCGACGGGCGGCGCGGTCTTCATCTCGCCGACGACGGTGCCGACGGCGGGCGGCGCATCCTCGGACGGCGACAGCCCATCCATGTTGAACATGACGACGATGCCGATGATGATGGCCAGTAGCACCAGGGCGCTGACGATCAGGGTCACCGGCGGGGCCTTGCCGCCACCACCGCCGTTGCCGCCGCCGCGCGGACGGCGCGGGTCATAGCTCTGGCGGTCGAAGGGCAGGTCGTCGTCGGTCGGCGGCGTATAGGCCCCGCGGTCGCGGCCTGTGTTCGGACGATAGGGATCTTCGTGTGACATCGGTCGCGCCTTCAGTGTCCGCGCGAATCGGAGGCGCGGGTGATCAGTCTAGCCGCCCCGCCGTCAGGAATCACAGATCGAGGGCGAGGTCGAGGCTGAACAGCTTCTTGTGTTCCTCGATAGCGTAGCGGTCGGTCATGCCGGCGATGTAGTCGCAGACGGCGCGGGCGCGTTTCGCCTCGTCCGCCACGCCCGCCTTGCCGGACCATTCCGGCGGCATGGTCTCGGGTTCGGCCATGAACAGCTGGAACATTTCGGCCAGGATGCGCCGGGCCTGACTGCGGGTGCGGTTGACCCGGTAGTGGCGGTACATGCGCTGGTACAGAAACTGGCGCAGCACGCCCAGGTCGGCCAGCATCTGCGGCGAGAAGGCCACCAGGGTGCGGTCTGCGGTGCGGACGTCCTCGGTCGAGCGGATGCCTGCGGCCTCGATGCGGGCTTCGGTCTCGGCCAGCACATCCTCGACCATGGCCCCGATCATGCGGCGCACGGCCTCGATGCGGATCATCCGCTCGTCGATGTCGGGCCAGTCGCGGCGGGTCTGATGCAGGATCGGCCCGATCAGGGGCACCTGGGCCAGGTCGTCGAGGGTGAACAGGCCAGCCTGGACCCCGTCGTCCACATCATGGTTGTTATAGGCGATGTCGTCGGCGATGGCCGCAGCCTGGGCCTCCAGCGAGGCGAAGGTGCCCAGGCGCAGGTCCCAGCGGGGTGCATAGTCGGCGACGGCCTTCCACGCGGGCTCGGCCAGCATGTGGTTGACCGGGCCATTGTGCTTGATGACGCCCTCGATGGTTTCCCAACTGAGGTTCAGGCCCTCGAACTGGGGATAGCGTTCCTCCAGCTCGGTGACGACGCGGAAGGTCTGGACGTTGTGGTCGAAGCCGCCCCAGGGAAGCATCTGGGCCTGAAGCTCGTCCTCGCCTGCATGGCCGAACGGCGGATGGCCCAGGTCATGGGCCAGGGCCACGGTCTCGGCCAGATCGGTGTCCAGCCGCAGGGCGTGGGCCAGCGAGCGGGCGATCTGGGCGACCTCCAGGCTATGGGTCAAGCGGGTGCGATAGTGGTCGCCCTCATGCGCCACGAAGACCTGGGTCTTTTCCTTCAGGCGGCGAAAGGCGGTGGCGTGGATGATGCGGTCGCGGTCGCGGGCATAGGCGTTGCGCGTGCGGCTGATGGGCTCGTGGGTCAGGCGACCCCGGCTGTGTTCGGGGTATTCGGCGTAGGGCGCGCGGTCAAAGGACACGGGTAGCGGCTCATTTGATGGGGCCGACCGTTGCGGTCGCCCGTCAGCGCCTCATATAGAGGCCTGTGAGCACCGTCCAATCTCCAGCCCCGTTCCAGATTTCCCCGGCCACCGGCGGGCACGGCCTGTCGCTGTCCGACAGCGCGGCGAAACGGCTGGCGAAACTGGGCGAAGTCGAGGGCCATCCGGTCATGCTGCGCGTCGCCGTCGACGGCGGCGGCTGTTCGGGCTTCCAGTATCGGCTGGATCTGGTCCAGGCCGCAGAGGCCGACGACATCCGCATCGATAACGACGGACAGACCGCCCTGGTGGACGCCGTCTCCCTGCCCTTCCTCAAGGGGTCGGAGATCGCCTGGGTGGATGAACTGGCGGGCGCGCAGTTCGTGATCCGCAATCCGAACGCGGCCTCCAGCTGCGGCTGCGGGGTCAGTTTCTCGATCTGAGGGCGTTAAGCACGCCTGTGCTGGAACCCGTCTGCGTATCGTGGTTTTCTCTCGTCAGGGAAGGGAGAACCACCATGTTCGCACGCCGCCTTGCAGCCACATCACTCGCTTTCACCGTCGGTCTGGCTTCGACCGCATCGGCCCAGACGCCCCCTAGACTGTCGGACATGGTCGGGGCGCGCGCCGGACAGGCCGAGGGCGAACTTCAGCGCAGGGGCTATCAGGCCACGGACCGCAGCGAGGTCGTCGGCGACGGTCGCATGACCTACTGGCGGCGCGGCGACGAATGCGTGTCGATCATGACGCGGGACGGGCGGTACGATTCCATCAATCAGGCCGGGCGAAGCGAGTGTGGCGAAGGCAGCAACTCTTCGTCTGACGGAGCCGCAGCAGCGGTGGCCGGTGTGGCCCTGATCGGGCTGGTCGCGGCGCTGGCGTCCCACAACCGGCGGCACGGCGAGACGGATCGGGATCACGATCGGGAGTATGAGCGCGGCTATCAGGCGGCGCTTTACGGGGCCGACTATGACGATCGCCACGAGACCGAAGGCTATCACGACGGCTATCTGGCGGGTGAGGCCGAGGCCAGCAACCGCCGTCACTCCAACAGCCGGTGGGTTCGCGGTGCCCCGGATGCCGCGCAGCAGGCGTGTTCGCGTCGCGCGGACGAGTTCCAGAACCGCCCCTATGGCTCCAGCGTCCCGATCAGCGTGCGCGATGCCGGCAACGGGGAGTTGGAACTGACCATGGCCACAGGAAGCTATCGCTCGATCTGCCGCGTGACGGCCTCGGGCAATATCCGGTCTATGGACCCCTACTACTGAGGCTCAGGCCAAGGTCTCCATGAACCGCACGGGCCGACCGTGCGCCTGGCCGATCAGTTCGCCGTCCTTCATGACCACGCGACCGCGCACGAGGGTGGCGACGGCCTTGCCGGTCGCCTCGAAGCCGTCAAAGGGCGTCCAGCCGCAGCGGCTGGCCATGTCCTCATGCCGGATGGTGTGTTTCGCCTTCAGATCGACGAGGGTCAGGTCGGCGTCATAGCCCTCGGCCATGCGGCCCTTGTTCGCGGTGCCGAAGACGCGCTGGGCCCCGGCGGACGTCAGATCGATGAACCGCTCCAGCGACAGCTTTCCGTTCGCCACATGGGTCAGCATGACGGGCACGAGGGTCTGGACGCCCGGCATGCCGGAGGGTGAGGCCGGATAGGGCTTGGCCTTTTCCTCGATCGTGTGCGGCGCGTGGTCGGAACCCAGAACATCGACGACACCCTGCTGAATGCCATGCCACAGGCCCGCGATGTGCGGGGCGTTGCGGATCGGGGGGTTCATCTGGGCATAGCCCTTGAGGCGTTCGTAAGCCTCGTCACCATCCAGGGTCAGATGCTGGGGCGTGACCTCGACGGTGGCGACGTCCTTGTGCTCGGCCAGAAAGGCGATCTCTTCGGCGGTCGAGACGTGCAGGACGTGGATGCGCCGGCCGACCTCGCGCGCCAGGCGGACCAGGCGGCGGGTAGACATGATGGCGCTCTCGGCGTCGCGCACGTCGGTGTGGCTGGTCCAGTCGCCGGGACGGGCCAGGTCGCGGCGCTCGGCCAGACGGTATTCGTCCTCGGAATGGAAGGTGGCTCTACGGCTCACGTTCGACAGGACCTCGCGCACGCCGTCGTCGTCGGCGATCAGGAGGTCGCCGGTCGAGGCCCCCATGAAGACCTTGACCCCGCAGCAGCCGGGCAGCCGCTCCAGCTCGCCCAGATACGCCGCATTGCCGTGGGTGCCTCCGATGTAGAAGGCGTGGTCGGTCCACATCCGGTCGCGGGCGCGAGCCAGCTTGTCCTCAAGCGTGGCCGGATCGGTGGTGTTGGGATTGGTGTTCGGCATCTCGAATACGGCGACGACGCCGCCCAGGGCCGCGGCGCGCGAACCGGTTTCGAGGTCTTCCTTCCACTCCAGGCCCGGTTCGCGGAAATGGACCTGGGTGTCGATGACGCCGGGCAGGACGGTCAGGCCGGTCGCGTCGACCACCTCTCCCGCCGAAGCCTGGGACAGATCGCCGATGAAGGCGATGCGGCCGTCGCGGACACCGACGTCGGCCAGACCACGTCCCGCATGATTGGCCACTTCGCCGCCCCGGACGATCAGGTCGTAGGTCTGGGTCATGGCGAAGGTCCTGGCAGCGAGCGAGAACGGCCTTATAGCGCGGCCCGGCGACCCTTGCGCAGGTTCGAACCGACTTTTTTGCGGCTCACTCGGCGGAGGCGGGTTCCGGCTCGGCCTCGGCGCGGAACGGGCTGATGCGGATGCGCCCGCCGCAGGGTGTCAGCGCCTGGGCCAGGGTCACGGCGGTCTCGTCGCCCGGCACCGTGGCGCGGATGCGGGTGACCGACGGACAGGTGGTCTGGCCCTGACCTTCGTTCGGCACGACATTCCAGGCGATGTCGAAGAAGGCCTTGGCATTGGGGGCCAGATTGACCGGGGCCGGAGCCTGACCGGCCCGCAGATAGCTGCCGGGCGTCGTCTCGGAACGGATCGCGCTGAGGGTGCGGTTCTGTCGATCCTGAACGGTGACGGCGGGATAGCCGGTCAGGCTGCAGGCCTGGGTGCCCGTGTTGCGCACGCCGATGATAGTGACGCGGTTGCCGGCACCCGCATCGCCGCCATCCGCCGACAGAGTCAGTTGATTGCCCTTGCAGGGAGGCGACGCAGGCAGGACGCCGCCGGGTGCGGCCTGAGGTGCCTTGGTCGTCGACGCGGTCTTAGTGATAGGCGGAGCCGTCACGACCAGCGGCAGGTTACGGCGACAGGTCTCGAGCACCTCGCCACCGGCAGAGTCCACGCGCGTGAGCACACCGGTCTCGACTCCATCGCGGGCGCTCAGCGTCCATTCCACGGCTTCGTCGATATAGCGAGCACCCGAAGGGATCGGGGCACTGCGCAGCACGCGTATCTGATCGCGCCATGTGACCTGGGCCGATTCCGGGTCGGGATAGGCCGCCCCTATGGTCAGGCCGCTGTCGCAGACATAGCGGGCGGTGACGGGTGCTGCATCAGCCACCGGGGGTACAGGTGTGACGGGCGGCGGGACCGGTTCCACACCGCGGTCACAGGCAGTCAGACCCAGGGCGAACAGGGCCGCTACACAGATTGAACGCTGACGAAACAACATGATGGCTCCCCGAAACACTCGCCCCAGAACGCCACAGTACCGTAAAGGCTCCGCTTGTCGCGCTCAGGTCGTCAGTATGCGCGGCAGTTTGAAGGTCACCGTCTCGCGCTCGCCGTCGTCCTCGATTACCGTGGCGTCGAAGCGGGCACTGACGGCCTCGACCAGTTCGCTGATCAGCCGCTCCGGCGCAGACGCTCCGGCCGTGATGCCCAGAGTCTGCACGCCATCGAACCAGGTCCAGTCCACGTGCGACGCATCGTCGACTAGCTGGGCCGCGCCCGCTCCCGCCCGCAAGGCCACCTCGACCAGTCGCACAGAATTGGACGAATTCTTCGATCCCACGACCAGCACCAGGTCACACCCCTCGCCCAGCCGCTTGACCGCCTCCTGACGGTTGGTCGTGGCGTAACAAATGTCTTCCTTGTGCGGGTCGGGCAGTTCGGGGAAACGGCGCTTCAGCGTGGCCAGAATTTCGGAGGTGTCGTCCACCGACAGCGTGGTCTGGGTCGCATAGGCCAGAGGGGCATCGCCGGGACGCTGAAACGCTTCCGCATCCTCGACCGTCTCGACCAGGCTGATGGAACCGGGCGGCAGCTGGCCCAGGGTGCCGACAACTTCAGGATGACCTGCATGGCCGATCAGGACAATGTGGCGGCCATTGGCGTGGTGGCGCTCGGCCTCGACGTGGACCTTGGACACCAGCGGACAGGTGGCATCCAGAAACAGCATCTCGCGCGAGCGGGCAGTCGCGGGCACCGACTTGGGCACGCCGTGCGCGGAGAAGACGACGGGCCGGTCGTCCGGGCATTCGTCCAGTTCCTTGACGAACACCGCCCCCATGGCCTTCAGCCGATCGACCACATGCTTGTTGTGCACGATCTCATGCCGGACATAGACCGGAGCCCCGAACTTCTCGAGCGCACGCTCCACAATCTGGATGGCGCGATCGACCCCGGCGCAGAAGCCGCGCGGGGTAGCCATTCGTACGGTCAGGGCGCGCTTGTCGGAGACGGGCACGACATCGGTCAGGGTCATGAGTTCAAACCTAGTCATTGCGGCCCGGCCACGCCACCTCGGTTTCACGACACGGCGCGTTTGCCGCGCCTCGCTTTAGCCGCTATCAGCGGCGAGCGTTCGCGCTGCGTCAGGCTGTCGCCGCGCGTCTCCCTGTTGACTGGAAGAAATCACCGATGCGTCGCGTCCTGAAACTGTCCCTGGCCTCGGCCATCGTCGCGGCCACCATGGTGCCACTGACTGCTCAGGCTCAATCACCGCAGCAGCGTCCCGGGCAACAAGGCGCGTCCGAAGAACCCGAGCGCAGCACCCGCGCGCCGCGCATCGCCCCATTGCGGCGCAATGCCGCTGCAGGCCCATGCCCCTATGTGAAAATCCTCTACGACGCAGCACGCTACGTCGAAATGACCGGCGATCGTCCTGCGGCCGCCAATGTCGGCTTCACCGGCGAGATCGAGGGCCTGACTTCCAACTGCATGTACCAGGCGGACCAGCCGATCACCGTGGACACCCGCATCCTGTTCAACCTGGGTCGCGGTCCGCAGGCCCAGACGGACGGTCGTACATACCGCTACTGGATCGCCGTCACCGAACGGAACAAGGCTGTACTGGCCAAGACCTATTTTGACCTGCCCGTGGCATTCGAAGGGGCCGATCGCACGTCGATGGTCGAGACCCAGACCGTCATCATCCCCCGCGCGGACGTGACGACCAGCGGAGACAACTTCGAAATTCTGGTTGGTTTCGACGTGACGCCGGAGATGGCCCAGTTCAACCGCGACGGCAGCCGTTTCCGCATCAACGCCGGGACAGCGGCACCTGCCGCACCGACGACGCAGCCTCCAGCCCAATAATGAGTGACCTCCGGACCCAGTTGGGCGAAGCGGTCGCCGCCGCCTTCGCCGCCGAAGGCGTGGACGCCGGCCTGGCACGCGTGACGCCGTCGGACCGACCCGATCTGGCCGATTTCCAGTCGAACGGGGCCCTCGCCGCCGCCAAGGCGATGAAGGCCAATCCGCGCGAACTGGCGGGCAAGATCGCAGAACGGCTGGCCAACGATCCGCGTCTGACGTCGGTCGAGGTGGCCGGGCCGGGGTTCATCAACTTCAAACTGGCCGACGCGGCACTGGCCGAACGCGCGGCGCAGGTGGCGGGCGATACCGCCCATGCCGGAGCAGCCATCGTCGAGGCACCGCGCAAGGTCGTGATCGACTTCGCCGGACCGAATGTGGCCAAGCCGATGCATGTCGGCCACCTGCGCAGCTCCATCATCGGCGAGAGCCTGAAGCGGCTGTTCCGGTTCCGCGGCGACACCGTCTGGGGCGACGCCCACTTCGGCGACTGGGGCTTCCAGATGGGGCTGCTGATCGTCGCCGTGGGTGACGAGGGCAAGGCGGCAGCGTTTCTGGCCGAGGGTGATGGGCCCTTCCCTGCTGATAGTCCGGTCAGCCTGGAGGATCTGGAGCGGCTGTATCCCCAGGCCGCCGGTCAGGCCAAGGAAGACCCCGCGTTCCGCGACCGCGCGCGCAAGGCGACGGCGGAGCTGCAGGGCGGACGTCCCGGCTACCGCGCCCTGTGGCAGCATTTCGTTGCGGTCAGCCGCACGGCGCTGGAGCGGGAATTCGGGGCGCTGGGCGTGACCTTCGACCTGTGGAACGGCGAAAGCGATGCCGACCCGGTCATGGCCGAGATGATCGCCCATCTGGAGACCACCGGCCTGCTGGTCGAGGACGACGGGGCTCGCGTGGTTCACGTCGCCCGGCCCGGGGAGATGCGCAAGAAGAAGCTGGCCGACGGCTCGGTGATCGAGGCTCCGTCCCCGCCGCCGCTGCTGGTCATCAGCTCGGAAGGCTCGGCCATGTATGGCACGACCGACCTGGCCACCATTCTGGACCGACGCAAGGCGATCGACCCGGACCTGATCCTGTATGTCGTCGACGAGCGGCAGGCCGAGCATTTCGAGCAGGTGTTCCGCGCCGCCTATCTGGCCGGATACGCGACCGAGGGCAGCCTGCAGCACCTCGGCTTCGGCACCATGAATGGCACGGACGGCAAGCCGTTCAAGACCCGCGCCGGCGGGGTGCTGAAGCTGCACGACCTGATCACCCAGGCCACCGACAAGGCGCGTGAGCGTCTGCGCGAGGCCATGCTGGGCGACGACCTGCCTGAGGCCGAGTTCGAGGACATCGCGCACAAGGTCGCCATCGCGGCGCTGAAATTCGCTGACCTGTCGAACGCACGGACCACCAGCTACGTCTTCGACCTGGACCGGTTCATGAGCTTCGAGGGCAAGACCGGGCCATATCTGCTGTATCAGGCGGTGCGGATCAAATCCCTGCTGCGCAAGGCGGGCGAACAGGGTCTGGAACCCGGCACCATCGTCATCGGCGAGCCCGCCGAGCGCGACCTGGCCCTGACGCTGGATGCGTTCTCGCAAGCGGTGACAGAGGCCTATGACAAGCGCATGCCGCACCTGATCAGCGAGCACGCCTATCGGCTGGCGCAGAGTTTCTCGAAATTCTACGCCGCCTGCCCGGTGTTGATCGCGCCGGATACAGCGACCAAGGCCTCGCGCCTGGCGCTGTCGAAGGCGGCTCTGGACCAGCTGGAAATCGCGTTGGACCTGCTGGGCATCGCGACGCCGGAGCG
The DNA here is from genome assembly GCF_058725425.1 of Brevundimonas sp. DW-iso22. Classification (NCBI taxonomy): domain Bacteria; kingdom Pseudomonadati; phylum Pseudomonadota; class Alphaproteobacteria; order Caulobacterales; family Caulobacteraceae; genus Brevundimonas; species Brevundimonas sp. DW-iso22. The sequence goes on from NZ_JBZXEB010000002.1 coordinate 452,511, forward strand.
GATGTAGGCTAGGCTGAGCCTTCGAACCGCGGAGCCACAATGTCCCTCGACACCTTCATCGCCGGCCTGCCCAAGGCCGAACTGCATCTGCATATCGAAGGCTCGCTGGAGCCCGAGCTGATGTTCGAACTGGCGCGACGCAATGGCGTGGCCATTCCGTATGACAGCGTCGAGGCGGTGCGGGCGGCCTATGATTTTTCGAACCTGCAGGATTTTCTCGACATCTATTATGCGGGGGCGGCGGTGCTGCTGACGCAGCAGGATTTCGAGGATCTGGCCTTCGCCTATTTTCAAAGGGCGGCGGCGGACAATGTGCGCCACGCCGAGATCTTCTTCGACCCTCAGACCCATACAGATCGCGGCGTGCCGTTCGGCGTGGTGGTCGAGGGGCTGATCGCGGGGATGGATCGGGCCAGGGCAGAGCTGGGGGTTTCGAGCGGTCTGATCCTCAGCTTCCTGCGTCACCTGACCGAGGACGAAGCCTTCGCGACGCTGGAGATGGCCAAGCCTTATCTGCATCACTTCATCGGCGTGGGACTGGATTCGTCCGAGATGGGCCATCCGCCGTCCAAGTTTCAGCGTGTGTTCGCTGCCGCCCGCGACCTGGGCCTGAAACTGTGCGCCCATGCCGGGGAGGAAGGCCCGCCCGCCTATGTGCATGAGGCGCTGGACCTGCTGAAGATCGACCGCATGGACCACGGCAACCGGTCGATGGAGGACGACGCCCTGATCGCGCGACTGGCCGCCGAACAGATGACGCTGACGGTCTGTCCGCTGTCCAATCTGAAGCTCTGCGTCGTCGACGACCTGAAGCACCATCCGGTGCCGGAGATGCTGCGCCAGGGCCTGCACGTCACCCTGAACTCCGACGACCCGGCCTAGTTCGGCGGCTATGTGAACGAGAACTATCGCCAGCTGGCCAAGGCCGTGGGCCTGACACGCGAGCAGATCGTCCAGATGGCGCGCAACAGTTTCGAGGGGTCGTTTTTGAGCGAAACGGAAAAGGCTTCATTCGTCGCTGAATTGGAAGCCTACGCGCAGCCATGAGCGCCGTTCAAGTCGTCCTGTTCATCGCTGCCTGGTTGAGCCTGGCCATCGGCATGGTCAGCAGCATCGGCGCTCATCTGGCTGCGGATCACAGCAAACGAAATGGCTTGGCTCCCAGCAAAACCTCCGACTTCTACGGCTTTTCGACGAACCCTTTTTTCTACGGCGTCGGCCCATCCTTCAAAGCTATCTTTTCGGACGTTCATCGCCAGTATGGCAGCCGTTTCATAACGCGCTGCATCAAGGTCTCGCGGGTGGCCTTTGTATTGTTCCCCACCTTTCTTGCCACATTCGTCATCAGCCTGTTCACAGGATGATGAATCCCATTTAGGTCGGTTCATGTTCCTGTTATGTTCCTGCGATGGAGCAGGGCTGCGGACGGCAGAATGATGACGGCGCGAACCTGCGCTGGCTGTTCGTCGACCTGAACGCCTTCTTCGCCAGCGTCGAGCAGCAGATGAACCCCGATTGGCGGGGCAGGCCCGTCATCGTGCGCCCCGCCCCCAGCGAATATACCGGGGCCATCGCGGCCAGCTATGAGAGCCGGCCCTTCGGTATCCGCACCGGCATGCGGGTGTCGGAGGCGCGAGCGCTTTGTCCCGACCTGATTGTCGCCGAGGCGCGGCCGGACCTCTATGTCCAGGTCCACAAGCAGATCATGGCCGAGATCGACCGGCACATTCCCGTCTGGAAGGTCGGGTCGATCGACGAATGCTCGTGCGAACTGATCGGTCCGGAGCGGCAGGAGGCCAATGCAGTGGCCCTCGCCCAGCGGATTCAGGCGGGCATTCGCGCGAATGTCGGCGACTGTCTGCACTCCTCCGTCGGGATCGCCCCGTCGCGGTTCCTGGCCAAGACGGCGTGCGGAATGAAGAAGCCGGACGGGCTGACCGTTCTGCGGGCCAATGAACTGCCCGGCCCGCTGCTGGATCTGCCGTTGTCGAAATATCCGGGTATCGGGTCGCGCATGCTGGCGCGGCTGGAGAAGGCCGGGGTCGTCGATACCGCCGGCCTGTGGGGCATGAGCGGCAAACAGGCCCGCGCCGTCTGGAACAGTATCGAGGGCGAGCGCATCTGGCGCGGCCTGCGCGGGCTGGAGAGCGATGTGCCGCCGCCTAATCCGCCCGCCTCCATCAGCCACAGTCATGTCCTGGCGCAGGACATGCGGACCCCGGTTAAGGCCAAGGCGGTGGCGCGGCGGTTGATCGTCAAGTGCGGAGCGCGGCTGCGGCGCATGGGCCAGACGGGGGCCAGCGTCAGCCTGCATCTGAACATGGGGCCGAAGGGAACGCCGCGAAGCGGGCGTCGCGGCTGGGAGACGGCGGGGCTGCATTGTGCCGTCGCCCCGACGCAGGACACCTTTGCCCTTCTGACAGCGCTGGACGGCCTGTGGCGCAAGGTCGAGCCGGAACTGGAAGCCGGGCGGCTGAGCTATGTCGGGGTGGCAGTCCATCACCTGCAGCCCTGCGGCGCGGCGCAGACGGACCTGTTCGGCGAGGCCCCGGACCAGGGCGGCACCGCGCCATCGCTGAAACTGTCGCAGGCGCTGGATGCCCTGAACCGCCGCTATGGCAAGGACACGGTCAGCATCGGGCCCAAGGCGGGTCTGCCGGACTACATCGGGGCCAAGATCGCCTTCACCCGCATTCCCGATGTGGAGGATTTCTACGAATAGGGCCTGCGTCGATCACGATAGGGTGGATTCTCTTTCGTACGCTTGACTCAGGGCGGGTTCCGGGGCCTTTGGACCCGCTCTCGCGGGAGAGATCGGGCCCATGAGTCGGGCCCGGAGCCGAAGGCGCAACCGCCCCGGAAACGCTCAGGCAAACGGACCGCGAGGACATACGGACGCTGGAAAGTCGATCTGCGGATCGCGCCGACGGAGCAAGGTGCCATCTTTCCGGCACCGGAATCTCTCAGGCTTCACGGACAGCGGGGGCGCGAGGACGGCGGAGCTTTCCGCATCAACACGCGACCGCGAGAGTCTGAATGGCCGATACCCTGACCGAAGCGATGCTGAAGACCACGCCCCTGAACGCGGCGCACCGCGCACTGGGTGCGCGCATGGTGGGCTTCGGCGGCTATGACATGCCGGTCCAATACGAAGGCGTGCTGGCCGAGCACCGCTGGACGCGCGAGCATGCGGGCCTGTTCGACGTGTCCCACATGGGCCAGTGCAAGATCACCGGTGCCGACGCCATCGCCCAGTTCGAGCGGTTCGTGCCCGGCGACTATGCCGTGCTGAAAGAGGGCCGCCAGAAATACAGCCTGCTGCTGGATGCCCAGGGCGGCATCCTGGACGACCTAATGGCGGGCAAGCCCGACCACGACGGCCTGTTCGTCGTCGTCAACGCCGGCAACAAGGACGCCGACTTCACCTTCCTGGACTCGCACCTGGAGGGCGATGCCCACCTGAGCATCCTGGCGGACCGCGCCCTGATCGCCATTCAGGGGCCCGAGGCTGCCGAGGTCATGGCCGCGCATGAGCCGCTGCTGGCCGAGATGGGCTTCATGGACTGTGCCCGTCTGATGCTGTTCGGCGTCGACTGCTATGTCTCCCGCTCAGGCTATACGGGTGAGGACGGGTACGAGATTTCGGTGCCCAATGCCGACGCAGAGCGCATCTGGAACACCATCCTGGAGGACGCCCGCGTCAAGCCGATCGGCCTGGGCGCACGCGACAGCCTGCGGCTGGAAGCGGGCCTGCCCCTGCACGGGCACGACATCGACGCGACGACCAGCCCCGTCGAGGCGGCCCTGACGTTCGCCCTTTCGAAGTCGCGCAAAGAGGCCGCCAGCTTCAATGGGGCCGAGCGCATCCTGAAGGAACTGGCTGCCGGCCCGTCGCGCGTCCGCGTGGGTCTGAGCGTCAAGGAAGGCGCGCCCGCGCGTGAGGGGGCCGAGATCGCCGATATGGATGGCACCGTCATCGGCACGATCACCTCGGGCGGCCCCTCCCCGACCCTGGGTCGCAACATCGCCATGGGCTATGTGCCGCCCGCCTTCGCCGACCTGGGCACAGACCTGAAGGTCATCGTGCGCGGCAAGCCCGCCGCCGCCGAAGTCATCGCCATGCCTTTCGTGGCCCAACGCTACTATCGCAAACCCAAAGCCTGAGAGACGACCATGCATTTTACCAAGGATCACGAGTGGGTTCGCCTCGACGGCGACGTCGCCACTGTCGGCATCACCAAACACGCCGCCGATGCCCTGGGCGATGTGGTGTTCGTGGAAACCCCCGAAGCCGGCAAGTCGGTCACCAAGGGTGACAGCTTTGCCGTGGTCGAAAGCGTCAAGGCGGCGTCCGACGTCTATGCGCCCGTCGCCGGCGAAGTGATCGAGGGCAACGCGGCCCTGGCCGGTGCGCCGGAAACCGTCAATGCCGATCCGGAAGGCGAAGGCTGGTTCGCCAAGATCAAGGTGTCGGACGCCGCTGCGACCGAAGGCCTGATGGATCGGGCGGCCTACGACCAGTATCTGGGTTCGCTCTAAAAAGCCCTCCCCTCGAGGGGGAGGGTTGGGTGGGGTGGAGGCACACTCCCACCACCTCGAACTCCGATCGGCGCCGAATGCGAATTTTTCGGCACCAACCTGCCACCACCCCATCCCAACCCTTCCCCCTCGAGGGGAAGGGCTAGGAGTTAAAGATGCGCTACCTCCCCCTGACGCCCGACGACCGCACCGCCATGCTGGCCGCGATCGGTGCCAAGTCCATCGACGATCTGTTCGTGGACGTGCCCAAACCGGCACAGCGTGACGGCTTCGTCGACCTGCCGCGCGTGGCGGGCGAGATGGAGGTCGAGCGGGCGCTGTCGGCCATGGCGGCCAGGAATGCGACGGCGGGGACAGTGCCCTTCTTCTGCGGGGCCGGGGCGTACAAGCATCATGTGCCGGCAACGGTGGACCATGTGATCCAGCGGTCGGAGTTCCTGACCAGCTACACCCCCTATCAGCCAGAAATCGCGCAAGGCACTCTGCAATATCTGTACGAATTCCAGACGCAGGTCGCGAACCTGACCGGCATGCCGGTGGCAAACGCCAGCCTTTATGACGGCTCGACCGCCATGGCCGAGGGCGTGTTGATGGCGACCCGCGTGACCCGCCGCAACAAGGCGGTGATCTCCGGCGGGGTGCATCCGCACTATGTCCGGGCGACCGAGACCGTGGTCCATGCCGTCGGTGTCGAGACCGAGGCCCTGCCCGCCGCCGTCGATGCAGAGGCGGACGTTATCGCCCGCATCGGTCCGGACACGGCCTGCGTCGTCGTCCAGACCCCGAACGTCTTCGGCACCGCGACCGATGTGACGAAGATTGCCGAGGCGGCCCATGCCGCCGGGGCCCTGCTGATCGTCGTGGTCACCGAGGCCGTGTCCATGGGTCTGCTGAAATCGCCGGGCGAGATGGGGGCCGACATTGTCGCGGCCGAGGGCCAGTCGATCGGCAATGCCCTGAATTTCGGTGGACCCTACGTCGGCCTGTTCGCCACGCGCGACAAGCTGGTGCGCCAGATGCCGGGCCGCCTGTGCGGCGAGACGGTGGATGCCGATGGCGAGCGCGGCTTCGTCCTGACCCTGTCGACACGCGAACAGCATATCCGCCGCGACAAGGCGACCTCGAACATCTGCACCAACTCGGGTCTCTGCACCCTGGCCTTCACCATCCATATGAGCCTGCTGGGCGAGACTGGCTTGCGCAAACTGGCCCTGCTGAACCACGAGAAGGCGCTGGCGACCCGCGACGCCCTGGCGGCCATTCCGGGCGTCGAAATCCTGACCCCGCGCTTCTTCAACGAGTTCGCGGTGCGCCTGCCGAAGCCTGCCGCAGAAGTGGTCGATCAGCTGGCGTCGCATCACCTGCTGGCCGGCGTGCCCTACAGCCGCCTGGCCCCGGATGCCGGGATGGACGACGTCCTGCTGGTCGCCGCGACCGAGACGACGCGCGATGTCGATATCCAGATACTGGCCAAGGCGCTGACGAAATTCCTCGCCGCCGGATCGGAGGGCTGAACCATGAGCACCATGAATACCGTCGGCCGCCCGACCACCCCGAATGCCGTCACCTCGAAACCCGCCACCCTGACCGGTGGGCGCGGCCTGTTGCAGAACGAGCATCTGATCTTCGAGAGCGACGGCTGGGGCAAGACCGGCGTCGATCTGCCCGAGCCGAAGACGGATGGCTCTGACCTGGGCGACCTGGCGCGCAAGGATCCGATCGGCCTGCCGGGTCTGTCCGAGCCCGAGACGATGCGCCACTATGTGCGCCTGTCGCAGAAGAACCACGCCATCGACCTGGCCATCTATCCCCTGGGCTCGTGCACGATGAAGCACAATCCGCGCCTGAACGAGAAGATGGCGCGCCTGCCCGGCTTCTCCGACATCCACCCGCTGCAGCCGATCTCGACGGTGCAGGGCGCGCTGGAGCTGATGGATACGCTGTCGCACTGGCTGACGACCCTGACGGGCATGCCGGCCGTGGCCCTGTCGCCCAAGGCGGGCGCGCACGGCGAACTGTGCGGTCTGATGGCCATCCGTGCCGCCCACGAGGCGTCCGGCGAGCACGAGAAGCGCCGCAAGGTGCTGGTGCCGACATCCGCCCACGGCACCAATCCGGCGACGGCCGCCTTCGTGGGCTACACCGTCGTGGAAGTGGCCCAGACCGACGACGGCCGCGTCGACGTGGCCGATCTGGCGTCCAAGCTGGGCGACGACGTCGCCGCCATCATGGTGACCAACCCCAACACCTGCGGCCTGTTCGAGCGGGATATTCTCGAAATCAGCCGGCTGACGCATGAGGCGGGGGCCTATTTCTACTGCGACGGCGCGAACTTCAACGCCATCGTCGGCCGGGTGCGTCCGGGCGACTTGGGCGTCGATGCGATGCACATCAACCTGCACAAGACCTTCTCCACCCCGCACGGCGGTGGCGGGCCGGGCGCGGGTCCGGTGGTGCTGTCCGAGGCTCTTGCTCCCTTCGCCCCCGCTCCGTGGGTCGTGCACGACCAGAACGGCTATCGCCTGATCGAGCGCGAGGAAGACGAGGCGGCCCAGGCCTTTGGTCGCCTGTGCGCCTTCCAGGGCCAGATGGGCATGTACACCCGCGCCCTCAGCTACATGATGAGCCACGGCTCGGACGGCCTGCGTCAGGTGGCCGAAGATGCGGTGCTGAACGCCAACTACATCAAGGCCCGCCTGTCGGACGTGATGTCGGCCGCCTTCCCCGAGGGGCCGTGCATGCACGAGGCCCTGTTCGACGACGAATGGCTGAAGGGCACGGACATCACCACGCTCGACTTCGCCAAGGCGATGATCGACGAGGGCTTCCACCCCATGACCATGTATTTCCCCCTGGTCGTCCACGGGGCCATGCTGATCGAGCCGACCGAGACGGAATCGAAGCAGGAGCTGGACCGCTTCATCGAGGCGATGCGCGCCTTGGCCGGGGCCGCCAAGGCCGGCGATGTCGACCGCTTCAAGGGCGCGCCTTTCCATGCGCCGATGAAGCGCCTGGACGAGACCCGCGCCGCCCGCGCACCGGTGCTGCGCTGGACGGCACCGCAGGGATCGAACATCGCTGCGGAATAGCTTTGCCGCACTTGTGAAGACCGGAGGCCATGCCGACATGATCGGCATGGCCTCTTTCACGACTGACGACATCCCCGACCTGACCGGCAAGCGGGTTATCATCACCGGCTCGAACAGCGGGACGGGCTTCGAGACAGCCAAGGCCATGGCCGCCAAAGGTGGATCGATCGTCATGGCGGTGCGCAGCCAGGAGAAAGCTGCGGCGGCGATCAACAAGCTGAAACAGCAAACGCCGGATGCCGACGTCTGCTTCGAGGTTCTGGATTTGTCGCGCCAGGCGTCTGTCGCGGACTTCGCGGAACGCATGCTGATTGATGGACGGCTCATCGATGTCCTGGTCAACAATGCCGGGGTGATGGCATTACCGCGGCGCGAGGTGACGGCCGACGGCTTCGAGATGCAGTTGGCGACCAACTATCTGGGCCATTTCGCCCTGACCGGGCGACTGCTGCCTCTGCTGAAGGCAGGCCGTGCACGTATCGTCCAACTGTCCAGCATCGCTCATCGGCAGGGCCGTATCCGGCTCGATGATCTGAACCATGAGCGGGATTACAAGCCGTGGGCGGTCTATGCGCAGTCCAAACTGGCTATGCTGATGTTCGGGCTGGAGCTGCATCGACAGAGCGTTGCAAACGGCTGGGACCTGACCAGTGTCGCGGCGCATCCGGGCTATGCGCGTACCGGCCTGATCGAGAATGGTCCGCTGGTCCGATCTCCGATCGCGCGGGCGGGCCTGCGCTACATCTTCCGCCCCCTGATCGAGCCGCTGGTCAGTCACTCGGCCGCTGACGGTGCCCTGCCCATTCTGATGGCCGCAACCGATCCGACCGTTCGCGGCGTGGCCTATCTGGGCGCGACGCAGTTGAACGAACTCAAGGGCCCGCCCGGCCCGGCCAAGGCCGAACCGCAAGCCTTGGATACCGACGTCGCTGCGCGCCTGTGGACTGTCTCTGAACAGATGACCGGCGTCACCTTCGCCTGATCTCGCAGCTGCGAAGCACGGCAATGTGAATTTCACGCCGTCAGACAGGCGTATGCTTCCCCCCGCGTTATCAAGCACCAAAACAAGCGTTGGGAGGCGCCAAGGTCATGATGTCACGCGTAAAAAAGGGAATCGTTGCTGGTCTGGTGGCGACACTGGCCATTTCTGTTCTGGAGGCGATCAACATCTTCGCCTTGAATTCCATGTTCCAGCCATTCCCCGGAATGGTCGCCAGCCTGCTGGGCATGGAAGGTAATCTGGCCGCTGGCTGGGCCATCCATCTGTTCTCGGGCACCTTCATCCTCGGCTCGCTGTTCGGCATCCTGTGCCCGCGGCTGCCCACGGACACGTCCGAGACCAAGGGCATCGTCTTTGCCGTCGGGGCCTGGGTGGTGATGATGCTGGGCGTCTTCTTTGTCGGAGACTCCCAGGTTCTGGGGTCCAATATGGCGACCCTGGGCTGGATGCTGGTCACCCACATCGTCTTCGGCATCGTGCTGGGCAATGTCTACGCCCGGCTGGTGGAACGCGAGAAGCGAGCCCACGCCGTGGTCGGGGCCCACCCGGCCCACTGATACGCAAAGGCCCGCCGGGTGCACCGGCGGGCCTTGATCGTTTGAAGATGCAGACGCCCTAGTTCAGGCGTGTCCCGATCTGGGCGATGGCGGCGTCCAGCAGAGGATCGCTTTTCTGGCCTGCCGCGCGGGCCGTCAGCAGCTGTTCAGCGGCCTTGATGGCCAGGTCGGCGGCGGCCTGTTTGACCTCGGCCGTGGCCTGGGCCTCGGCCTGGGCGATGCGGCGTTCGGCCAGGGCCTGACGGCGCGCCAGGGTCTCTTCCAGCTTGACCTTGGCCTCGGCCTCCATGGTGCGGGCGTCGGCCTCGGCGGCACGCATCATCTCGGCGGCCTGGGCTTCGGCCTCGGCTTTTTCGGCACGGATCTGGGCCAGCAGGGCCTCGGCCTCGGCCCGCAGACGTGCGGCCTCGTCCAACTCACCCTGAATCTTGGAGGCCTTGGCGTCCAGCTGCTGGGCTACCAGCTTGTGCACACCGGCCCACAGAAGGATGGCGAAGAACAGCAACAGGCCGATGCCGACCCACACTTCAGCGCTGTCCCAGGCCCAAACGCCCTCTTCCAGGAACATGTTCATGTCAGGCGGCTCCCTTGACGGCGGCGGCGGCCTCGGCGGCCGTCGGGGCTTTGCCGGTCAGGCGATCGACGATGGAGACCACGGTGTCGGAGGCGATGGTTCCGACGTGGACCATGGCGGCATCGCGGGTCTTGCCAATGGCGGTCTCGGCCTCGGCGATGCGGGCGTTGACGATCTCTTCTTCGGCCGCGGCACGGGCATTGGCCTCATCGGTCACGCGGGTGCGGGCAGCTAGAGCGGTGGCCCGCGACGTGGCCCGTGCCTGCTCGACCTCTGCCTTGGCGACAGCGGCCTGGTCGGCGGCCTCGGCCTGAACCTGACGCGCCGTGGCGACGGCGGATGAAATGGTGTTGGCCCGCTCGTCCATCACCTTGCGCAGACGCGGCGCGAAGACCTTGGAAATCAGGAACAGCAGGGCAAAGAACAGGATCAGCAGATAGACGATCTGACCCGCCCAGACGTCTGTCTGGAACTGAGGCAGGCCACCGCTGCCGTGGCCTTCGGCCTCGGTCGTGGCATGGGTGCCGGTGGTGTGAGCTTCTGGAGCCGCCATGGTGTCCGTTCTTGCAGAAAATCGAAAAGCGGACGGCGGCTCCGCTTGCGGAGCCGCCGTCGCTGTTCAGACCTGAACGATCAGGAGTTCAGGATCAGGATGCCCAGCACGAAAGCCAGGATGCCCAGGGCTTCGGCCAGAGCCGCGCCCACGAACAGGTTACCGACTTGCGAGCCAGCGGCCGAAGGGTTGCGCAGGGCACCGTTCAGGAAGTTGGCGAAGATGTTGCCCACGCCGATGGCCGAGCCGATCATGCCGAGCGTTGCGAGGCCAGCACCGATGTATTTTGCGGCTTCAGCTTCCATGGTGAGTATCCTTGTTTCAGTCAGGGTTGGTTGGATGAGGGTGGATTAGGATTGGGCAGCCTTAGTGGGCGTCGCCCAGATTGACCACATCATTGAGATAGATGCTGGCCAGAACGGCAAAAACGAAGGCCTGAAGGAAGGCCACGAGGAATTCCAGCGCGGTCAAGGCGACGACCATGCTCATCGACAGGGCGGCGATCGGCAGGCCCCACAGACCCAGACCTTCGCCAGCGAAAGCACCGGCTCCCAGCGCCACCACGAAACCGGCGAAGATCTTCAGCGCCACGTGACCGCCCAGCATGTTGCCAAACAGACGAAGCGCCAGGGTCACCGGACGAAGCAGGAAGGACAGAAACTCGATCGCACCGACGACGGGGCGAAGTACCAACGGCGCGCTGGTCGGCCAGAACAGCTTGAAGAAGCCCAGGCCGTGCTTGGCGAAGCCGATGCCGATGACGAGCAGGATGGTCAGTGCCGCGAACGTCACGGTCACTGCCAATTGCGACGTAGCCGTGAACGACAGGAACATGCCGAGCAGGTTCATGGCCAGGATCAGGGTGAACAGCGTGAAGACGAAGGGAAAATATTTGCGACCCTCATGGCCGATGATTGAATCGGTCACGCCGTCGATCATGTCGAACAAGGTCTCGCCCGCCGCCTGCATACGGCCCGGGACGATCTTGGCACCGGAGGTGACCAGCATAAGGAAGCCCACGACCATGGCGAAGGCGACGGTCATGGCCAGATGCGAGTTGGTGAACGCAATCTGCGTGGCCCCTATGATCGGAAGGGTGACCTCGCCGAAGTTCAGCCCCTCAATGGGCGTGACCTGAAACTGATGAATCGGATCGGCCAAACGCCTATCGCTCCTGGTCTTCTTCGGCTTCGTCGTCGAACGGCACAGCCTGAGCCGTGACACTTGACGCCTTGGCCTGCGCCATCAGCCGGTTGGCTGTGCGACGCGCCATGTAAATCGACAAGGCAAAGCCCAGAAGGACTCCGCCGATGATGCCCCACGGGTTGGTTCCGAAGAACCGATCCACGAGAAAACCCGCTCCCAGGCCGATGAAGACACCCCCGAGAAGCTCGGCGATAATCTTGTAGGCCTCGCTCGATACCTTCTGCCCCGCCAGCTCGGCCGAAACCTCGCGGGTGGTGCGCGTCTCCAGATCAGAAGCGCTTCGGTTGAGGCGTGCGATTGCCTCTTCGCGCGATTCTGGTGGCAGGGACATGATGGCCTCAGCACTGCGACACTGACGCCGAAAGACGGGCGTCACAGGGGGTCTGAATTCGGCGCGGAACCTATAGGCGAGACCTTGATTGGTCAAGACGGCGCGAAATTCGATATCTCGTTGAAAAGCGGGTCGTTTGTTGCGTCCCTTCGTGGCCGTGGCGAAGGGTCGCTGTGATTGTCAGCCCCAGCGGTCAATTCACCACCAGTGAGAGGGTGTCAGGCGCGTACAGCGCCCCGATCAGCCCCGACGCCCAGAGCCTGCAAGGCCGCGACTGCGATATGGTCGGCGTTCAGCCCCGCCGTCGCATACATGGCGGCGGGCGTATCCTGATCCTGGAAGATGTCGGGCAGGTGCAGGGTGCGAATCTTCAGCCCCGTATCCAGTGCCCCCTTCTCGGCCAACAGTTGCAGGACGAAGGCACCAAAACCACCCATGGCCCCCTCCTCCACCGTAATCAGGCATTCGTGCTCGCGCGCCAAACGCAGGATCAAGTCGGCGTCCAGCGGCTTGGCGAAGCGGGCGTCGGCGACGGTGGCCGACACCCCGCGGGCGGCCAGCAGATCGGCGGCCTTGAGCGATTCCTGCAAGCGGGTGCCCAGGGACAGGATGGCCACCGAGGTGCCCTCGCGCACGATGCGCCCCTTGCCGATCTCCAGCGGGGCGGCCAGTTCAGGAATCTCCACCCCCACGCCATCGCCGCGCGGATAGCGGAAGGCCGACGGGCGGTCGTCGATCTCCAGGCTGGTAGCGATCATGGCGGCCAGATCGGCCTCGTCGGCGGCGGCCATAAGCACCATGCCGGGCAGCGCGCCCATATAGCCGATGTCGAACGAGCCGGCATGGGTCGCGCCGTCGGCCCCGACCAGACCGGCGCGGTCCATGGCGAAGCGTACGGGTAGTTTCTGGATGGCCACGTCGTGGACCACTTGGTCATAGCCGCGCTGAAGGAAGGTCGAATAGATGGCGCAGACCGGCTTCATCCCGTCGGCGGCCAGACCGGCGGCGAAGGTCACGGCATGCTGTTCGGCGATGCCGACGTCATAGGTGCGCTCGGGGAAGGCCTGACCGAACAGGTCCAGACCGGTCCCGGACGGCATGGCGGCGGTGATGGCGACGATGGACGGGTCGATCTTGGCCCGCTTGATCAGTTCGGTGCCGAACACCTTGGTGTAGCTAGGGGCGTTGGAGACGCTCTTGGACTGTTTGCCGGAGACGACGTCGAACTTGACCACGGCGTGCAGCTTGTCCGCGCTGCTCTCGGCCGGGGCATAGCCTTTGCCCTTCTGGGTCACGACATGGACGACCACCGGGCGATCGGTGATGGCGGCGGCGTTCTTAAGAATCGGGACCAGATTGTCCATGTCGTGGCCGTCGACGGGGCCGATGTAGTAGAAGCCCAGCTCCTCGAAGAAGGTGCCGCCGGTGATCATGCCGCGGGCATATTCCTCGGCCTTGCGCGCCGCATTGCGGAACGGGCGCGGCATGTGTTCGGCGACCTTTTTGCCCAGGCGGCGGAAGTTCTGATAGGCCCCGCCCGAGACCTGTTTGGCCAGATAGGCGCTCATCCCGCCGACGGGCGGCGCGATGGACATGTCGTTGTCGTTCAGGATGACCATCAGCTGGCCGTTGGTCGTCTCGGCGGCATTGTTCATCGCCTCATAGGCCATGCCGGCGGACATGGAGCCGTCGCCGATGACGGCTACGACGCGGTTATGCTCGCCCTTCTGATCGCGGGCAGCGGCGAAGCCGAGCGCCGCGCTGATCGACGTCGAGGCATGGGCCGCGCCGAACGGGTCGTATTCGCTCTCGCTGCGCTTAGTGAAGCCCGACAGCCCGCCGGGCTGGCGCAGGGTGCGGATGCGGTCGCGACGGCCGGTCAGGATCTTGTGCGGATAGCACTGATGCCCGACGTCCCAGATCAGAATGTCCCTGGGCGTCTCGAAAACATGGTGCAGGGCGACGGTCAATTCGACGACGCCCAGACCCGCGCCCAGATGCCCTCCGGTGACTGAGACGGCGTCGATAGTCTCGGCCCGGACCTCGTCCGCCAGCTGACGCAGCTGTGGAATATCGAACCCGCGCGTGTCAGCGGGAAAGGTAACCTGGTCGAGCAACGGGGTAACGGGCATTCAAAAACCTTGGGCGACGGCACGGACTTCAGAACCCGCGAACGGGCCGGACGTTTCCTATCAGGACCTGCGCTTTAGCACGAAGTCCACACTCGCCTTGAGGATTTCGGCATCGGAGCCGAAGACATTCAGGTGAGAACGGGCCTGATCGGCCAGATGCGCGACCCTGTGCCGCGCCGCCTCGACGCCCAGCAGGGTGACGAAATTGGTCTTGCCCTGGGCCGCATCCTTATTGGCCGCCTTGCCCAGGATGTCCTCGTCGCCCTCGACATCCAACAGGTCGTCGACGATCTGATAGGCCAGGCCGATGTCATGCGCGAAGCTGGTCAGGGCCTGGACATGGCTGTCGCGGGCACGGGCGATGATCAGGGGAATCTCGAAGGCATAGGTGAACAGGGCCCCGGTCTTCAGCCGCTGCATGCGGGCCACCCCGCCCAGGTCGTCGCGCACGCCCAGCAGGTCGATCATCTGCCCCCCGGCCATGCCGCGCGCGCCCGAGGCCAGCGAAAGCCGCGCGGCCAGATCGCAGCGGATTTCGGCGTCCTCGTGGGTGTCGGGGTGCAGGATGATGTCGAAGGCAGCGGTCTGAAGCGCATCGCCCGCCAGGATGGCCGTGGCCTCGTCATAGGCCTTGTGCAGCGTGGGCCGACCGCGCCGCATGTCGTCATTGTCCATGGCGGGCAGGTCGTCGTGCACCAGACTGTAGGCATGGACGCATTCCAGGGCGCAGGCGGCGCGCAGGACAGGTTGTTCCTCGATATCGAACAGCGACGCCGCCTCGATGGCGAAGAAAGGCCGCAACCGCTTACCGGGCCCCAGTGCCGCATAGCGCATGGCCTCGGTCAGTCGGGATTCGGGACCATCGGCTCGGGGCAGCAACTGATCCAGGGCCACAGTAACCAGATCGGCGACCTGGGCCACACGGTCGATCACGCCCTGCTCGGGCGAGTTGGCAGCATGCAGGGCGACGGGGGGCGAGATCAAAACAGACGCCCTCCGACCACGGCGTCACGATCGACGCCGACCAGGACCACCTCGCCGTCTGCGTCGGGGAAACCCAGGGTCAGCACCTCGGACATGACCGGCCCGATCTGGCGGGGCGGGAAATTCACCACGGCGGCCACCTTGCGGCCGACCAGTTCGTCCAAGGTGTAGTGCACTGTGATCTGGGCCGAGGACCGCTTGACGCCGATGTCCGGGCCGAAGTCGATGTTCAGTTTGTAGGCGGGCTTGCGCGCCTCAGGAAAAGGCTCTGCGGCGACGACCCGTCCAATGCGGATGTCGACCTTCATGAAGTCGTCGAAGGTAATCTGGGGCGCGGGGGCGAGCATCAGCCGAACTCGGCCGGTTCGGTGCCCTTCGCCTGACCGTCGGGGCCGACCACGATCTTCTCGACCCGCAGCTGGGCCGCCTTCAGTCGCGTTTCGCAATGCGCTTTCAGCCGCGCCCCTTCTTCGTACAGGGCGATGGACTCTTCCAGCGGGGCCTGGCCGGATTCAAGCTTGGACACGATCTGCTCCAGACGCTGCAGTGCGTCTTCGAAGCTGAGGTCGGCGGAAAGAGGGGTCACGTCGGTCATCGTCGGCGACCCTAGAGGGGCCGCGCATTCGCTTCAACGGGGATTTCGGCCTCAAGCAGCCGATAGACGACAGGCCAAAAAGAACCCCTCAGCTTTTTTCGTACCGCCGCTGGGACCAGTATCTGAAGCCCTGGTTGTGAACCAGCGACCAGCCGTCGGCCTTCAGCCGCCTGCCGACCATGTGGTTGAAATAGCCGTGGGCCAGGACCAGTACGTCCTCGCCGGTTTCCGCGCGGGCGATCAGGGCGCGGGCGGCAGCCTCGGCCCGGGCCTCGGCCTGGGTCCGGGTTTCCTGACCTTCGTGGTGGTCGAACGCATGCCACCAGAAGCGGGCGACCGCGCCCCAGTATTTAGGCGGCAGCTTGAACCAGCTGGGGAAATGGGGCGGCGGCAGGGGAGCCTCGATAAATAGCACGTCCGACAACACCTCGCGCCCGGCCGAGATGGCGGAGGCCGTTTCCTGGGCCCGGCGGCGGGTCGAGGCGTATATGACGCCCGCGCCTTGGGCCGTAGCCAGCAGATCGGCGGGAGGGGTCTGCCCTTCTTTCAGCCCACCAACCTCATATTTGGCCCACCAGTCGCGATACTGGTCCGAGGTCAGCAGGCATTGGCGGGACAAGGCCGGTTCGCCGTGTCGGGCAAGCGTAATGGCACCGGGCCGCACGGGAGCGACAGCGGACACCTTCTCTATCGGAGGAGAATCAACGGCGGGGTTCGACATGAGCAACAGGCGGATAAAGCGAACACGATCCGACCCTTAGTCCTCCCCCAACGCCTGGACGTGGGCCTGGGCCGAACGGCCGAGCCCCTCTAGGTCGTAACCGCCCTCGAGCGAGGCCGCAACCTTTCCGCCGCAACGGGCGCGCGCGACCTCGATCACGGCCCGGGTGGCCCAGGCGAAATCCTCTGCTTCCAGCGACTGATGCGCCAGGGGATCGCGGCGATGGGCGTCGAACCCGGCGGAGATCAAGATCAGGTCGGGCCGAAACGCGTCCAGCGCCGGCATCAGCCCGCCGGAGAAACTGGCGCGCCAGGCCTCGCGCGCCGAATGGGGCGGGACCGGCACATTGACGATATTGCCCACGCCTGTCTCCGACGCCGCGCCGGTGCCGGGATAGAGCGGCATCTGGTGGATGGAGCCCAGGAACAGACTATCGTCGTTTTCGAACGCGGCCTGGGTGCCGTTGCCGTGGTGGACGTCGAAATCGATGACGGCGACACGGGCCATCCCCTCGCTCTGCGCCACCCGTGCAGCCACGGCGACATTGGAGAACAGGCAGAAGCCCATGGCGCGATCCGGCTCCGCGTGGTGGCCTGGCGGACGCACGGCGGCGAAGGCGCGGTTCGTCTCGCCCCGCGCGATGGCGCGCACCGCATCGACGATGGCCCCGGCGGACAGGCGGGCCGCACGGATGCTGCCCGGCGACAGGATGGTGTCGGCATCCAACTGGGCCAGACCCGTCGCGGGCGAGGCGCCGATCAGGCGCGCGACATAATCGGCCGGGTGAAGCCGTTCCAGATCCTCAACCGAGGCTTCCGTCGCCGCCCGCGTGTCGCGATCCAGTCCGGCATCAGCCAGGGCCGCCAGCACCGCCGCCAGCCGTTCGGGCCGCTCGGGGTGACCCGCTCCGGGCTGGTGGGCGATCATGTCGGGATGGGTGAACAGGGGTACGCTCATGAGCATCAGGATAGGGCCCCTCCGCGCCCTTGTCGCCTGTCTGCGCAAGCCTTATCGCCAGGGGATGACCGACGCCACGATCCGCACCCCAACCCTTGATGACGCCGCCGCCTTGGGTGCGCTGGGCCGCCAGACGTTCGTCGACACCTTCGTGACTGGATTTGGTATCCCCTACCCTGCTGACGACCTGGAGGCCTTCCTCGACGACAGCTTCAGCCCGGAGGCGACGCGCAGGAAGATGCAGGAGCCCGGCAGCGGCTGGTGGGTGGCGGAAGGCGCGGACGGCCAGTTGCTGGCTTTCGCCAACACCGGCCCCAACACCCTGCCCCACCCGGACGGCCGTGCCAGCCATGCGGAGCTGCGCCGCCTCTATGTGTCGAGGGCCGCGCAAGGCATGGGCCTGGGCACAAAGCTGCTGGCCCTCGCGCTGGCCTGGATGGAGGCTCATACCGACGGCCCTCTCTGGATCGGTGTCTGGAGCGGTAACGAGAAGGCTCAGAAGCTTTACGCGGCCTACGGCTTCGAGAAGGCGGGGGAGTATGACTATCCCGTCGGTCGCTGGACCGACCATGAGTTCATCTTGCGGCGAGGCTGAGCAGGGTCCAGTTTGCGCACATGCTCCTGCCCTTTTTCACTGCCCTGCGCGACGCCAAGGTTCCGGTTTCGACCAAGGAATGGCTGCACCTGATGGAGGCCATGGACCGGGACGTGGCCGGCGGCCGGGTCGAGGACTTCTACCATCTGTCGCGGGCAGTGCTGGTCAAGGACGAAAAACACTACGATCGTTTCGATCAGGTTTTCGGCAAGGTGTTCAAGGGCATCGAAACCGTTGGCGCGGGCCATGAGCCGAGCGTCGATGTGCCGGAGGACTGGCTGCGGCTGCTGAACGAGAGGTTTCTTAGCGACGAGGAGAAGGCCCAGATCGAGGCGCTGGGCGGCTTCGACAAGCTGATGGAGACGCTGAAACAGCGTCTGGAAGAACAGCAGAAGCGGCACGAGGGCGGCAACAAATGGGTCGGCACGGGCGGCACCAGCCCGTTCGGCCACGGCGGCTACAACCCCGAGGGCGTGCGCATCGGCGGACCGGCCAAGCAGGGCCGCGCGGTCAAGGTCTGGGAAAAGCGCGAATACCGCAATCTGGACGACAGCGTCGAATTGGGCACCCGCAACATCAAGATCGCCCTGCGCCGCCTGCGCCGCTTTGCCCGTCAGGGGGCGGCGGACGAACTGGACATCGACGGCACGATCGACGGGACGGCGCGCCAGGGCTGGCTGGACATCCAGATGCGGCCCGAGCGACGCAATACCATCAAGGTGGTGCTGTTCCTCGACATCGGCGGCTCGATGGATGCTCATGTAAAGCTGTGCGAGGAGTTGTTCTCGGCAGCCAGGACCGAGTTCAAGCATCTGGAGTTCTTTTACTTCCATAACTGCCTGTACGAGGGCGTTTGGAAGGACAACCGGCGTCGGCACAATGAGAAGATTCCGACCTGGGAGGTGCTGAACAAGTACGGCGGCGACTGGCGCGCCATCTTCGTCGGCGACGCGACCATGTCCCCCTATGAGATCACCATGCCCGGCGGTTCGGTCGAGCACTGGAATGAGGAGGCCGGGGCCGTCTGGCTGAAACGCGCCCGCCAGCAGTGGGACAAGTCGGCCTGGCTGAACCCGTCGCCGGAGAAATACTGGAGCTATTCCGCCTCGGTGGGCCTGATCCGCGAGGTCATGGACAATCGCATGTATCCCCTGACCATCGACGGGCTGGACAAGGCCATGCGCGCCCTGACACGGTAGATTCTGGAACGCGGGCCACGGCGTGATGTGAGGGGCCGCTATTCCGGAGCGTTCGACCATGATCGCCATCGTCTTCGCCATTCTGCTGCAACAGGCCGCGCCTGCTCCGAACGTTCAGGGCCAGGTGGTCTGGACCACGCCGATCGTCCCCCCCATCGAGGCACCAGCCGCGCCTCGCCCTGTACTGCCCGAGGCGGCCAGGGCCGATCCCTATGGGTATGAACGTGCTGAATGCAGCCCCTATGTCCGCGCATCCAGCGAGACGCTCGAAGACTGTCAGTTCCGGGTGAGGACGGTGCTGGCCGCCGGTCTGGGCGATGCTTTGCCGGATGGGCTCAGGCCTGCTGCCCAAAGCGAACGGTGCCAACCAGATCCTCGCACCGGAGGTTTTGCGCTCGACTGCAGCACTGCGCGAAGCGTACCGGCAGGACCTGATCTGGCGGATCGGCGCTGCGAGACGCGGCCGACCCGCCTGCCCCAGGGCGGGGTGGCCTATACCGAGAACTGCACATCGACGCGGCCGGGCGAGAGCGAAAGCCAGGGCCTGCGGATCAAGCTGTTCGGGGACGACTGAGCGGTATAAAAGAAAACGCCGCCCGGGGGAGCGGGCGGCGTCTTCGACAATCACGAGGTAGAAGCTATCAGGACTTGAGGTCGGACTTTACGTCGCCGACTTTCTTCTGAACTGCGCCTTCGACCTGGTCGGCCTTGCCTTCAGCCTGAAGCTTTTCATTGCCCGTCAACTTGCCGAGGCCTTCCTTGACGTTGCCGCCGGCTTCTTTGGCGGCACCCTTGAATTGATCTTGATCAGCCATGAGTAACTCCTTGATTCAAAAGGACACCATTGCGGCGTCGCGATGATCAATGAACCCGCCGGCCTGTCTCTGGTTCCGCGAAACTTGGGAAACTGGCCGGATCAGGCCCCGGCGTTTCGTCGCAGCCAGGTCGCCACGGCCCAGGCATGGGCATCATGGCGAAGTTCACTCAAGGCCGTGTGCGGGTGCAGCCAGACTAGCTCATGATCTGCCTCGACCTTGGACGCCGGGTCCAGCGAAACCTGCTCCGCGAGCCAGAAGCCGCCGACATTGTTGATGGGGGCGCCGTCAGATTTCAGGAAATACTGCGCCGCCTCACCGATCCGCGCGGAGGGGCGGACGGTCATGCCCGTCTCCTCAACGAACTCGCGCACCAGAGCCTGTTCCTCGGTTTCGTCACCATCCACGGCACCGCCCGGCAAGTCATAGTAGCTGCCTTCGCCGCGGTCGACGCGTACGCACGCCAGCTTGCCGTCATGGAACACCAGGCCGAACGCCGTGGTCCGCCATAGATGGGTAACGCCAGGCTGGGCCTGACCGAATTGCAAGGCGACGCCCATGGTCAGAGATCGAAGGCCAGACGGGCCCGCACGCCCTTGTGAGCGCCGTCGAACTCCACCGCCGAGCGCAGGCCAGACGCCATGGCCGAGACGATCTTGCCACCCAAGCCGGTGCCCTTGGGCTTGCCGTCGCCCATGCCGGGGCCGTCGTCCTCGACGGTCAGCAGGGCGCGGCCCTCGCCGTCGGCTTTAAGGATGATACGGATTTCGCCTCCCTGATCGGGGCCATAGGCGTATTTCACGGCATTGGTGACCAGTTCGGTGACCACGACGCCCAGCGACACGGCCTGGTCGGTCGTGACCCGCATGGGGGCGACGTCAAGCACCAGCCGGGGTGACGTTTCGTCCGGTCCCAGCGACTTGCCCAGTTCGTCGATCAGGCCTTCCAGATATTCGTCCATGGCCACCGACGACATGTCGCCCGAGGTGTAGAGGCGGCGGTGCACATGGGCGACGGCCTCGATCCGAGCCTGGGATTCCTTCAGAGCCGCGCGTGCACCTTCATCGACCAGATGCCGCAATTGCAGCGACATGAAGCTGGAGACCAGCTGAAGCGAGTTGCCGACCCGGTGATTGACCTCGTGCAGCATGGCCTCGGCCCGGTCACGCGCCATGCGGACCTGTTCGTGCGCCTCGTCGTTCTCGCGCTGCAGACGTCGCCGGTTCAGCGCGTCCTCGACGGCATTGCGCAGCAGGGTGGTGAAATCCTCCGACACGTCCTTGATGACATAGTCGGCTGCCCCCGCCCGCAGTGCGGCCACGGCGATCCGCCCATCCTGGGCCCCGGTGACGTAGACGACCGGCGGCGGAGCCTCCAGCGCCAGGATGTCCGGCAGCACGTCCAGCCCGTCTCGGCCCGGCATGTAGTGATCCAGGGCGCAGACGTCGAAAACCTCGCCCCCCCGCAGTCGCTCCAGCCCGGCCTCGCCGTCGGGGGCCCAGGTGACGACATAGCCGTGACGGCCGAACTCCTTCTCGACCAGCCGCGACAGGCCGCGGTCGTCGTCGATGTAGAGCAGGCGGATGGGAGGGGTCTCGCTCAAGGTGCGGCTACTCGATGTCCGGCGACTGCATGACCGAAAGGAACAGGCCCAGCTGACGGATGGCGTCGGCAAAGCTCTCATAGTCCACCGGCTTGGTGATGTAGACATTACAGCCCAGATCATAGCAGCGCTGGATCTCGACCTTGTCGTCGGTTGTGGTCAGCACGACCACGGGCGCGCGGCGCAGCCGGTCGTCGCCCTTGACCCGCGCCAGGATGTCCGTGCCCGACATGTCCGGCAGGTTCAGGTCCAGCAGGATCAGCATGGGGCCGTTGGCCCGCACCTCCTCGCTGAACAGATAGTCGATGGCGGCACCACCCTCGTCGAAGTGGACGATCTCGTTGGAGATGTTGGCACGGCGGATGTTTTTCTCGATCAGCCTGGCGTGGCCGTGGTCGTCTTCGACCATCACGATCTTGACTGCGCTGCTCATGACAGGTCTCCGGTTTCCGAAAGGACGAGGCGTTTGGGGAATTTCAGCACGAAAGTCGAGCCTTTGCCCAACTCCGACTCCAGATCGATGGTGCCACCCAGGCGGCGCACGCTGTTGCGGACAAAGGCCAGGCCCAGACCCTCGCCCGGGCGATCCTGTCGGCCGGACCGGCGGAACAGCTCGAAGATGCGCTCGTGGTCGCGGTCCGAGACACCGCGCCCGTTGTCGGTCACGCGATAGGTGACCTCATCACCCGAGACTTCCCCCGACACGACGATACGCCCCGGACGCGACGGCTCCAGATACTTCACGGCGTTATCGACCAGATTGCCGAAGATCTGCTCGATCGACAGCCGGTCGCTCTGGATAGTGGGAAGCTCTTCAACCACGATTTCCGCATCGGCGGCGTCGGTCTGATGATGAACGCTGTTGGCGATGGCCTGCACGATCTCTGCCATAGGCAGGACTTCGGAGACAGGACTGCGGCGACCCTCGCGCGACAGCTTCAGGATGGCATTGATCAAACGGTCCATCTTGGCGGTCGAGGCCCGGATGAAGCCGATGGCCTCGGGCACATCCTCGCGTACGGCGATCAGGGCGTCGTTCTCGACGATCTCCGGCACCTTGGTTTCGACGGCCGTCATCTGGCGATCGATGATTTTGCCAGCCTGCTCCAGCTCGGACGTATAGCCCATGACATTGACCAGTGGGGCCCGCAGGTCGTGGCTGACGATATAGGCGAAGCGCTGGATTTCATCGTTGGCGCGCGAAAGGGCGGCGGTCCGGTCGCGGACCTGGTTCTCCAGGCCAGCGTTCAGACGGTCCATAGCCACCTGGGCGTCGCGCATGTCCATCAGATAACGACGGACGATCCAACCCACGATGCCGCCCAGGATCAGGATCAGCAGTCCGGCAAGGACATTGACGCCCAGCGTAAAGTTGGCCATCGCTTCCGATTCGCGCGTCAGCTGCCGGACACGGCTGGCCTGCAAGGTATCGATGGCGGCGATCTCGATCCGCATCTGGTCCATAAGGCCCTTGCCCTCGCCGCCGCGCACGACAGAGACGGCCTCGCCGATGCGTCCGGTCCGCGCCAGGGCGATGCTGCGTTCCATTACCCCAAGACGCTCATCAGAAAGCTCACGAACGCGCTCTACCCGCGGGGCCAGTTGCGGATCGGCTACTGTTAGCCCCGACAGGGTGGTCAACAGCCCTGGTAGTTCGGCAACGGCCTCGCTGTGTATAGCCAGATAGCTGGGCTGCGCTGTCAGCATGAAACCGCGCTGGCCAGTCTCCGCATCGACCAGCCGGTTCAGGACCTGCTGCGAGACCAGTCGGGCCTCTTGCGCATGGTCCACCGTTTCGTTGAAGTCCGCCGTCCGGCGGGTCATGACGAAGACCGTCAGATTGACCAGAAGCAGCAGGATCAGGGCGACCGATAAAAGGGCCACGACCGTGCGGCCCACTGATGGCGTGCGCAGGAACTGGCTCAGGGCCGAAAGATTGGGTCGGAACGCAGGAGCCATCGGCGCAGCTTTAGCGGGGTGCTGCGTCCTGTCCAGTCGGGTTTCCGACACAGGCTTGGCTGTTAGGGCAATTTACCGCTCAGACGCTGCCGATTGTGCGCAGACGTGCGCGCGGATGGACCTCATTTTGGCTCATGACCACGGTCTGACCGCGGAAGCGTTCGATGATCGAGCGGACATAGGGCCTGACCTGAGGCCCGGTCAGCAGGACCGCGCTTTCGCCCGACATGGCGGCGCGCTCGAAGACGTCGCGGACGGCGCGGATGAAGTCTTGGAGACGGCTCGGAGCCATGGCGAGCTGCTTGTCCTCGCCCTGACCGACAAGGGCCTCGGCAAAGGCGGCTTCCCATTCCGGCGACAGGGTGACGATCGGCAGAGCTCCGTCGTCGCCCTTGTGCTGCCAGCACAGCTGACGCGCCAGACGCCCGCGCACATGCTCGACCAGGGTGGTCACCGAACTGGTATGTGGCGCGGCCTCGGCCAGGCCTTCCAGAATGGCCCCCAGATCGCGGATCGAGACCTTCTCGCGCAGCAGCGACTGCAGCACCCGTTGCAGGGTCGTCACGGTGACGACCGAGGGGATCAGCTCGTCGACCAGCTTCTTCTCTTCCGTCCCCAGTTCCTTCAGCAGCTTCTGCACCTCCGCATAGGACAGCAGGTCGGCCATATTCTCCTTGAGGATTTCGGTCAGGTGGGTCGTCAGAACGGTCGAGGGGTCGACGATGGTATAGCCCCTGAACGTCGCCTCTTCGCGCAGGCTTTCGTCGATCCAGGTGGCGGGCAGGCCGAAGGCAGGCTCGCGCGTGTGATCGCCGGGCAGTTCGACCTGACGCCCCGCCGGGTCCATGGCCATCAGCGAGCCCAGACGCACCTCGCCGGTTCCGGCCTCCATCTCCTTGATGCGGATGGCATAGGACTGGGTGCCCAGCCGCATGTTGTCGAGGATGCGCACCGACGGCATGACGAAGCCGTACTCCTGGGCCAGCGAACGGCGCAGGGCCTTGACCTGATCGGTCAGGCGACGCCCCTCCAGATCGTTGATCAGCGACAACAGCGAATACCCCAGCTCGATCTTGACCTCATCAATGGTCAGGGCGGTCCCAATGGGCTCCTCGACGTCTTCCTTGGGCTTGGCGGTCGCGGCAGCGATCTCGGCCTCGGTCGGTTGGGGCTTCAGCCGGTCGCGGCCCAGCTTCCACGCCATGAAGCCTGCGCCCGCCGCCAGGGCGAAGAACGGAATGATCGGCATGCCGGGGATGACCCCGATCAGGGCCGAGGCGGCGGCCACGACGCCCAGGCTGACCGGATTGGTGGCCAGTTGCTTGACCAGGGCCTTGTCAGCCGTGCCCTCGACGCCCGCCTTTGAGACCAGGAAGCCCGCGGCAATGGAAATGATGATGGCCGGGACCTGGGTCACCAGGCCGTCGCCGACGGTCAGCGACACATAGGTATTGGCCGCCTCGCCGATCGGCAGGCTGTGCTGGATGGTGCCGATCAGAATGCCGCCGATGGCGTTGATGAAGACGATGATCAGGCCCGCGACGGCATCGCCGCGCACGAATTTGGACGCACCGTCCATGGCCCCGAAGAAGGTGGACTCCTGCTCCAGTTCCTTGCGGCGCAGCTTGGCCGTCTCCTCGTCGATCAGGCCGCTGGACAAGTCGGCATCGATGGCCATCTGCTTGCCCGGCATGGAGTCCAGGGTGAAGCGGGCCGAGACCTCGGCGATGCGGGTCGAGCCCTTGGTGATGACGACGAAATTCACCACCAGGATGATGGCGAAGATGATGATGCCGATGATGAAGCTGCCGCCCATCATCAGGGCCCCGAACGCCTCGATCACCTGACCGGCCGAGCCGTGCCCTTCGTGCCCGTGCGTCAGCACCAGCCGCGTCGACGCCAGGTTAAGGCCCAGCCGGAACAGGGTCGAGACCAGCAGCACCGTCGGGAAGATGGCGAAGTCCAGCGGCCGCTTCATCATCACGGCCGTCATCAGGATCAGCACGGACGAGACCAGCGAGATCGCCAGGAGCAGGTCCAGCAGCATCTTGGGCACAGGCAGGATCAGCAGCAGGATGACGCCGATGACGCCCACCGCCATGCCGACCTCGCCCCGCGCGATCCAGCCCAGCATGTCCTTGCCGGTCGGCCGGGCCATGCCGTCCTTCATCATGCCGTTGGAGGCAGGGACGTCGGTCATGCGGTGTGGCCGAGGGCGGCGAGCGCCATGCGGGTGGCCTGCGCGATCACTGCGGCGTTCTGGGCGTCAGAAGTCTCGCGCGTAGCGTGATAATAAGCCGCGACGACGATTGGCTTGCCGTTAGGCGGATAGATCAGACCGATGTCATTGGTCGGACCATAGCCGCACGTGCCCGTCTTGTGGGCCACGCGCCAGCCGGAGGGAACGCCGCCCTTCAGTCGGTCCATGCCGGTCGGAGTGTCGGTCATCCAGCGCAGAAGCCGTCTTTGCGACTCTTCTGTCAGAGGCGAGGCCGGGTCGAGGAACAGCCGCTGCATGTTCGCCACCGACTGGGCCGGCGTGATCGTGTCCTTGTCGCCGTCCAGACGGTTCATCTCGGGCTCGAACCGGTCGGCCCGCGTGCTGGTGTCGCCGAGACCGCGATAGAAGGCCTGCATGGGCTCCATGCCGCCCATGGCTTTCAGCAGAATATTGGCTGCGGGGTTGTCGCTGACCTCGACCGTCCCCTTCATCAGTTGCTCGACCGTCAGGCTGCTGCCAACAGCGGGTTCGGTGACCGGCGCATGGCTGACCATGTCGGCGGAGGTGATCGGGATGGCGCGATCCAGCCGCTCCTGACCCGCTTGCACCCGCATCAGGATGGCGGCGGCCAGATACATCTTGAAGGTCGAGCAGTAGACGAACCGCTCGTCACCGCGCCAGCCCAGGCTGCGGCCCGTTCCGGTATCCAGAGCCACAAAGCCCAGGCGTCCGCCGTTGCGACGCTCCAGGGCCGACAGGTCGAAGGCCTGCATCGCCACGGCCGGGCGCGCTGGCTGATCCTGCGGCGCAGGCGGCGTCGCTGGTGCGGGCGAACAGCCCATGACGCCCAGCGCGCCCAGGCTGGTCAGGACGCTTCTGCGGTCCATCGAAAAGGTCATCGGATCAGGCTGCCGCGTAGCCGCTGGCGGCGATGCCGGACTGGGGCGCGGGGATGCTGGTGCCCTCGTCGGCATATTCGTTCAGCTTGTTGCGCAGGGTGCGGATCGAGATACCCAGTATGGTGGCGGCATGGGTGCGATTGCCCAGGCAGTGCGACAGGGTATCCAGGATCAGCGTCTTCTCCATCTGCGCCACGGTCTGGCCGACATGGGCGCGGGTGACGGTGTCGGCGACCTGGGCCGCGCGTCCGGCAAAGCCGGCATCCGGAGCCGCACCATGCGATCCGGCGCTCAACGGCTGACCGTCCGGCAGGCGGATGGCATCGACGTCGATCTCGGGTCCGACGGCCAGCAAAACCGCGCGGTGCATGGCGTTTTCCAGCTCCCGCACATTGCCGTTCCAGCGGTGCGAGACCAGAGCCCGGCGGGCATCGGCAGAGACCGGACGCACCGGCACGCCGTTGGCGGCGGCGTATTTCTTGACGAAGTGATCGGCCAGGACGGCGATATCGCCTGGACGCTCACGCAGCGCGGGCAGACGCAGATTCACGACATTCAGGCGATACAGCAGGTCTTCCCGGAACGTCCCCTCGGCCACAGATTTGGCCAGGTCGCGGTTGGAGGTGGCGATGATGCGGATATTTACGGGCACCGGCTTGGTGCCACCGACGCGGTCGATCACCCGCTCCTGAATGGCGCGCAGCAGCTTGGCCTGAAGCCGGACGTCCATCTCCGAGATTTCGTCCAGCAGCAGGGTGCCGCCGTCAGCCTCTTCGAACTTGCCGATGCGGCGGGCCATGGCGCCGGTGAAGGCCCCCTTCTCGTGCCCGAACAACTCGGATTCCAGCAGGTTGTCGGGGATGGCGGCGCAGTTGACGCTGATGAACGGCTTGTCGGCACGGCGCGAGTTGACGTGCATGTAGCGCGCCATGACTTCCTTGCCGACGCCGCTTTCGCCGGTGATCAGGATGGAGGCTTCCGACCGCGCGACCTGGTCGGCCAGTCCGATCACGGCCTTCATCGCCGGGTCGGCCGAGATCAGGGGTCGGTCGTCGTCCGCCACGGCGGACAGGACCGCAGCGATCAGGTCAGCGTCCGGCGGCAGGGGGATGAACTCCTTGGCACCGGCGCGGATGGCATTGGCGGCGTCCGTCGCATCGGCATCGACCCCGCAGGCCACGACCGGCACATGAATTCGCTCGTTCTCGTTCGCCGCGATCAGTGCGGCGATGTCGACGCGATAGTCGACCATCAGCAGGTCGGCACCCTGCCCCCGACGCAGTTGCTCGGTCGCCTGATCGCCGCGCTCGACGTGGCTGACCTTGGCACCATGCGCCATGGCCATCTTCACTGCCGTCGCCAGCTGTCCGCTGAGCCTTCCAACCACCAGAAGCCGCATGGGTCTTCTCCTTCACATCCAACGCACGATGGCCCGTGTCAGGGGCCGGGGTTCAACGCCGTCAGGCGTTGCTGTCTTCGGTCTTGATGATTTCCGTCATGGTCACGCCCAGCCGGTCCTCGACCACGACGACCTCGCCTCGCGCGACCAGGCGGTTGTTGACGAAGATGTCGATGGCCTCGCCGACCTTGCGGTCCAGCTCCAGCACCGAGCCTCGGTTCAGCTTCAGCAGTTGCGCCACCGTCATGTGCGCCTTGCCCAGCACCGCCGAGATGTTGACCGGCACATCGAAGACGGGGGCCAGGTCGTGGGCCGTCTTGTCGGTCGCCTCGTCATTGACGGTGATCGCGGTGGAGTCGCCAAACTCCTCCAGAGCCATGGTGTCGGATGCCATTACGGCCTCCCTTCGGTGAGGTTGTGGGGTGCGAGCCTGTCGGCGTGCCCGGCGTCAGCCGCCAGGGCTGAGTTCAAGGCCTCAGTCATGCGGGCGAAGGTGGCGTCGACGTCGAACTCGGCTCGCCCGTCGGCCCATTCCAGCTGGAAGGCGGCGGGAGCCATGCCGGCCTCGTCACGGAAGGCCACGACGCCAGAGAAGCCCGCGTCCGTGCACAGTTGTTCGATCCGCGCGCGGGTCTGGTCCGTCAGATCGCCGGCGCGGATGACCAGGCGCGGAGAGGCGTCGATCTCCTGGCCCAGGGCTTCCAGCGCGGCCTGGATCGGCGCGGCCGGATAGCGGTCGAGAGCGGCGGCACACACCACACGCGCCGCCGTCATGGCCAGGGCCGCGGACTGCTCGCGGTGGGTCTGGGCGACCAGCGTCAGGGCCGGGGCCGACGCGGCCAACGCCTGGCCGATGGTCGACAGGGCCATGGCTTGCAGGCTTTCGACCTCGTCCATGGCGATCTGACGCGCCTCGGCACGGGCCTGGGCAACCAGGGCTTCCACTTCCGGGCCCGTCCAGGCGCGCTTGGCGGGACGGTAAGAGGAGGCGCGCACGACATCGCCGAGCGAGTCGAACTCGG
The DNA here is from genome assembly GCF_058725425.1 of Brevundimonas sp. DW-iso22. Lineage (NCBI taxonomy): Bacteria > Pseudomonadati > Pseudomonadota > Alphaproteobacteria > Caulobacterales > Caulobacteraceae > Brevundimonas > Brevundimonas sp. DW-iso22. Next base: position 481,461 of record NZ_JBZXEB010000002.1, read on the forward strand.
TGTCGAAAGAAAATGGGGTGCTGAGCGGTTGGGGGGTCATGTCAGTAGATCAACTCGTCGTCGCCGCCCTGACCCACCAGCATGATGTCGCCCTTGGCCGCCAGGTCCTTGGCCACCTGAACCATGGCCATCTGGGCCTGGTCGACGTCCTTCAGACGCACAGGCCCCATGCCCTCCATGTCCTCGCGCATGATCTTGGCGGCACGCTCGCTCATGTTGGAGAAGAACATTTCGCGAAGGGATTCCGACGCTCCCTTAAGGGCCAGGCCCAGTGAATCCTTCTCGACCGCACGCAACAGCGTCTGGACGCCGCCAGGATCCAGCTTTGAAAGATCCTCAAAGACAAACATGAGGGCGCGGATACGTTCGGCGGCCTCGCGGTTGCGCTCTTCCAGAGCCCCTATGAAGCGGGCCTCGGTCTGACGGTCGAAGCTGTTGAAGATGTCGGCCATCATCTCGTGGCTGTCGCGCTTGGACGTACGGGCCAGGTTGGACATGAACTCGGTGCGCAGCGTCTGTTCGATCTTGTCGAGTATCTCGCGTTGGACCGGCTCCATACGCAGCATCCGCTGCACGCACTCCAGGGCGAAGTCCTCGGGCAGGCTGGTCAGGACACGGGCCGCGTGCTCTGGCTTGATCTTTGACAGGACGACGGCGACCGTCTGGGGGTACTCGTTCTTCAGATAGTTGGCGAGAACCGCCTCGTTCACATTGCCCAGCTTGTCCCACATCGTCCGGCCGGCGGGACCCCGGATTTCCTCCATCAGGCCTTCGACCCGGTCGCCCGGCATGAAGGATGCCAGCAGTTTCTGGGTCTGTTCGAAGCTGCCCATCACCGAGCCGGAACCGCTCATCCCGGCGACGAATTCGATCAGCAGTTCCTCGACCACGGCGGCCGTGACGGTACCCAGACCGGCCATGGCCTGAGAGATTTCCTTGATCTCCTCGTCGTCCAGACTCTGCCACAGACGGGTGTGATCCTCGCCCAGCGACAGCAGGATGACAGCGGCCTTTTCGGGCCCCGTCAGCTTCCTGGCGTCCTCTACTGCAGGCTTCTTGTTGACCAGGCGGGCGGCCATCAGCCTTCATGCACCCAGGAGCGGAGGATAGAGGTGGATTCCTCCGGATGTTTCTCCACGAACTCGGCGACCTTCTTGATCGACGAGGCCTTCACCTGACCCTCGATGCGGGCGATGTCGAGCCGATCGTCCATCTCCGAGCGCGGCAGGAACTGCTGGCCAGGATCAGCCGCCCCGTTGACGATCGAGGTCTGCAGGCTGGTCACCGGTACACCCCCTGCGCCGGCCAACTGCGGACTACCTCCACCCCCGCCCGTCGCCGTTTTCAGCAGAGGACGCAGCACGAAGAAAATCAGCAGCAGTCCTGTGATCAGCAAGACCAACAGTTCGACACCGCGCATGATGTCGTCCTTGGTGAAGCTGAACATCGAGGAGCCCGCCTCCTCGCCGCCGACCGCCGCCGTGTCGCGGTTGAAGCGGACGGCCGTCACCTGGACGATGTCGCCGCGCTCAGCATTGAAGCCGACCGCCGCCTTGACCAAGGCCTCGATCTTGGCCCGGTCTTCCTCGGAGACTGGCGCATAGGTCGGCTCGCCGTCGCCGCTGGCGGGGGGCGTATATTTGCCGTCGACGGCCACGGCCACGGCCAGCTTCTTGACCTCTCCAGCCTCCTTCACCGTCGTGGTGGTGGTGTTGGAGATTTCGTAGTTGGTGGTCTCGGTGTTCTGGGTGTCAGTCGAGCCGATGGGCGTGACATTGGGGGCCTGACCGCCGGGGATGTTGTTGACCGCCGTGGCCCCGCCGTCGGCCTGGCCCGTTGTGTCCTGGCTCTCGGAGCCATTGGTCGAGGTCGAGCGGACAACCTGCCCGTCGGGGTCATAGACCTGCTGCTGGGTGGTGGAGCGGCTATGGTCGATGTCGGCGGTGACCTGGACGCGGGCCGCCCCGACGCCGACGACGCCTTCAACGATATCCTTGATACGGGCCTGAAGCTGGGCCTCGGTCGAGCTCTTGGCCTCTTCGGCGGAGGCGGCGCTGAAACCGCCTGCGTCCGCGCCTGCCGCCAGGGTGCGGTTGGAGGTGTCGGTCAGGGTGACCCGCTCGGGCTTCATATTGGTGACCGAGGAGGCCACCACATTGCGGATGGCCTGGACTTGAGCCCCTGACAGCTGGCCGCCCGTCACGCCCACGACCACCGAGGCGGTCGGCTCGGCCGTCGAGGCCTGGAACAGCTGGCGCGGCGGCAGGGCGATCATGACGCGGGCCGAGGTAATGCCGCGCAGGCTCATGATCGTGCGGGCCAGCTCGCCTTCCAGCGCGCGCTTTTCGTTGAGGTTCTGCTGGAACTCGGTCTGGCCCAGGACCGACTGGTCGTCGAAGATCTCGTAGCCGACGCTGCCAGAGGTCACCAGGCCCTTGCCGGCCACCAGCATGCGAGCCTCGCCCACCTGATCGCGGCTGACGAAGATGGTCGAGCCGTCGCCACGCGAAGAGTATTTGATCCCGGCACCGTCCAGTGCCGTGGTGATCTCCGAGGCTTCGCGCAGATCCAGGTTGGAGTACAGCAGGGCGTCAGGGGCCTGGCCCACGCGCATCATCAGATAGACCAGCGCGACCGCGACGCCGGCGCCTACGCCCAGCAGCACGGCCAGCTTGCCGACCCCGAACCTCTGCAATGCCGACGAAAAGCCGCCCACTCAAACCGCCTAAGTTAAAACGGGCCCACCCCGACGCGCGAACCGAACAGGTCGCTAGGCAGAAACTGCCGCCTACGTGGTAAACGGGGAGTTAAGTTCCGTTACGATCAGCGTTTCTTGCGCTTGTTCATGACGAAGCCGATGACCTTGGCGGCCGCCTCGAAATGCTCGCGCGGGATGGTCTCGTCGACATCCACGGCGGCGTAGAGGGCGCGGGCCAGGGGCACATTCTCCACGATCGGCACCGCGTGCTCGCGCGCGACCTCGCGGATGCGCAGGGCGACGGCGTCCACGCCCTTGGCGACACAGACCGGGGCCGCGTCGCCCGCCTCGTAGCGCAGGGCGACCGAGAAGTGCGTCGGGTTGGTGACGATGACCGTGGCGGTGGGCACCGCCTGCATCATGCGCTGGCGGCTGCGCTGGGCCCGGATCTGCTTCAGCTTGGCCTTGACGTGGGGGTCGCCCTCGGACTGCTTGTAGTCCTCCTTGAGCTCTTCCTTGGTCATCTTCATCCGCTCGGCGAAGCGGTATTTCTGCCAGAGGAAGTCCACGCCGGCGGTGAAGCTGAGGAAGACGAGTGCGGAGACCATCAGGCTGATCGCCAGGTCGCGGGTGAACGGCAGGATCATGGCCGGGGACATGGCCGCCATATTGGCCAGCTCGTTCGCATGCGGTTTCAGCACCAGCCAGCAGACCACGACCACGGCCAGGAGCTTGAGGAAGGTCTTGATGAACTGGACCAGGCCGTCGGGGCCAAAGATGCGTTTGAAACCCTTTAGCGGGTTCACCTTGGACCAGTCGGGCTTCAGCTTCTCGCCCGTGAACATGATGCCGGACTGGGCCAGGTTGCCGCCCACGCCGCCCAGGATGGTCGCCAGCATGACCGCGCCCAGGAAGGGGGTGATGGCCCAAAGGGCGATGCCCCCGATCTCGACCCCCGCACCTGTGTTCAGCCCGCCCATCATCGTGTGGGGGGCGGCGATGAAGGGCAGGAACTGCTCGGCCATGGAGGTGGCGAACCAGCCCCCGGCCATCAGGATCACGGCGGCGGCACCGGCCAGGGAAAGGGCGGAGGCGACATCCGGGGATTTGGCGACATCCCCCTTCTTGCGCGCCTCCTCGAGTTTTCGTGGGGTGGCGTCTTCTGTCTTGGACTCGGGATCGGCGCTTTCAGCCACCGGCGCCTCCCGTGAACTGTCCGGCCAGGGCGCGGTAGCGATCGATGAAGATCGTGCCCACCACCCCCAGGCTCAAGGCGAAGACGGACAGCCCCAGGATGATGCTGAGCGGGGCCGCGGCGAAGAAGACCTGGAACTGGGGCATGACCCGTCCGACCAGTCCGGACGCCAGGTTGAAGATCAGGGCAAAGACCATGACGGGCGCGGCCAGTTGCACGCCCAGCAGGAAGCTCTCGCCCAGGGTCCGCACCGCCAGGGTGGCGAAGTCGCCGGTCGCCAGCGGCTGGACCGGGGCGATCAGCCGGTACGACCCCACCAGTCCGGCGATGAAAAGGTGATGGGTGTTTGTGGCGAACACCAGGGTCGTGCCCAGCAGCAGCAGAAAGGCCGAGATCGTCGTGCCCGGCTGGGCCTGCAACGGGTTGGCGGTCTGGGCGAAGCTGAGCGTGGTCTGCAGCGACACCACCTCCCCCGCCGTGGACAGGGACGTCAGGAAGATGCGCAGCATGGTCCCGATCGCCAGCCCCACCAGCACCTCGCGCAGCATCCAGCCGACGGTGGCCCCAAGGCTGGTCGGCAGGGCCGGCAGGCTACCCGACACCACCGGCCACAGACACAGGGTCACGACCAGGGCCAGCGACAGGCGGATGCGCGGCGGCACATAGGATTCCCCAATGCCGGGCATCATCAGCAAGACCGCGCCGATCCGTGCGAAGATCAGCGCGCCCTGCCAGACCTGATCGGATGTGGCGTAGGGCTCCACTACATCCCGGCGATGCGCACGGCGATGGTGCGCATGAAGCCGCCCAGCAGCGCCCCCATCAGCGGCAGGAACAGCAGCAGCGACACGAAGATGGCGATGATCTTGGGGGCATAGATGAGGGTCTGTTCCTGGATCTGGGTCAGGGCCTGGAACAGGCCGATGACCACGCCGACGACCAGGCCGACCAGCAGCACAGGCGCGCACAGCTGGATCGTCAGCCACAGGGCATCGCGCCCCACATCCAGAACTTCCGCCCCGTTCATCCCACGCTCCACAAACACGCGCACGGGGATGTCCGCCGAGAGCGGCCCCGAACTGGGCAAGGAATGCCGGGTCCATGGTTAATGCGGCGTTAGCGATGTCGCGTAAGGGGTTCAATGTCTCCGGTTATCGACGGAAAAATCGGCCGTCGGAAAACGGTCCCCAGGGCGCGACCGCCATTGGCTGTCCGGCCTCAATCCGGCGGCCGCAGCGTTGATTTCATCCTGTCAAAGACCCGTGGAGCGCGGTCAGACCGATGACGTCCCCCTCATGACATCTGGCGTATGGGGACGGCGATGCAAGGCCCAGTTCGCACCTGATTTCAGGGTCCAGTGTCTCCACTTTGACCGCAAAGGGACAGGACTATCAGGGTCGGGAATACACTGTGGTCGCACGGCAGGCGCAAGCCATGGCACCCCATGGCCCGCCCCTTGCGCCGCCCCGGTCCAAGGAGGCTTCAGCCATGGCCTGGACCGCGATTTCGACCCGAAATGAGACACCGCCCATCGTGCGTGGGGGGTGGCTGGATGCGTTGCGTTTCATTGTGGCCAGCCTGATCATCCTGCATCACTTCCAGGGCGCAGGGCCTGTGCATCTGGCGGACAGCGTGCATCCGGTGTTCGAGCGGGGCGGGTTCCTGCTGACCAACTTCTTCCTGATCGACAGCGGCTATGTGCTGATGCGGGTTTATGGCGCGTCGGTGGCCAGGGGGTCGCTGTCGGCGACGGACTTCTTTCTGAAGCGGTTTCTGCGGGTCTATCCGGCGCATCTGATGATGGGGCTGGGGCTGGTCGCGCTGATCCTGATCAGCGGGGCGATGGGCATCGCGCCGCGCGCACCGGAGTGGTTCCGATGGGACCAGCTGCCGGCCCAGCTGACCCTGACCCAGGCGTTCGGCGTGCCCGGCGGCCTGGGGTGGAATGCGCCCAGTTGGTCCATCTCGGCCCTGATCGGCTGTTATCTGTGTTTTCCGTGGATCCTGCGCGGCCTGACGAAACTGGGGCCGTGGAGCACGCTGGCGCTGGGCGTCGGGCTGTATCTGGTCGTCAACCAGATGACCTGGAGCCTGCTGGGCTATCCCGTCTATCAGATGCCGATGGGCTATGGCTTCATCCGCGCCCTGCCGCTGTTCTTCCTGGGCATGGCGCTGGCCTGGTTCGCACAGAGGGTCTGGATCGCGCCGCGTCTGGCGGGATGGGTCGGGATCGTAGCCGCGCTGGCGCTGGCCTTCGTCCAGTATTTCGACAAGCACGCCCTGGTGTCGCTGGTCTGTATCTCGCTGATCATCCTGGCGGCGGGGGCCATTCCGACGCCGCGCCCGTCGAAATGGGTCGAGAAGGCCGCCCAGGTCTCCTTCTCCATGTTCATCACCAATGAGGTGGTACGCATCGCCTGGTTCGGCGTCGCCAATGTGCTGATCGCGCGGTTTGCCCTGCCGGGTGCGGTGCAGTGGGGGCTGTGGGTTGCGGGCGTGGTGGCGGCCTTCGCCTTTGCCTTCCTGTTCCACTTCGTCATCGACACGCCGATTCAGACCCGCATCCGGACCTGGCTGAAGCGCCGGACCGGACGAAGGCTGGAGACGCGTCAGCCGGTGGTGTCGCTGGAGGGGTAAGGCGGCAGTCTCGGTTGGCGAGCGGCCAGAATACGCCTAACGTCCGGTCGTGCCTTCCAGCCCAATCCTTGATGAAATCCAGACCGCCAGTCACGGCGGCGACGGGATAGCCAGCCACCGCCTTGCCGTCATGACTGCAAACGGTATCGGCGTCTCCCAGGACTGGCACAGTGCACTGACGCTGCTGGCCCTCTCGGCGCGGCAGGGGCATGACCTGGCCGAGGAGCAGGTTCGGCTGCTCGGGATGGGTGAAGGCCGGTTCGATCTTCAGGACTGGCTGACCCCTCCCCCTCTCCAGACGCTGTCCGAAAGTCCGGCGATGGTGCTGATGTCAGGCTTTCTGGCGGCACCGATGTGCGACTGGCTGATATCTCGCGGACGAGGGGCGCTCAATCCGGCTTCGGTTTTCGACGCCGATGCCGGGCACGCACAGCAGTCAAAGGGACGAACGAATACCTCGGCCCAGTTCGATCTCGACACCATGGATGTGATCACTGCCCTGGTCAGGCACCGCATCGCCAATGCCGCCGGAATGCCGTTGGTCAGCCTGGAGTGGAGCCAGGTCCTGCATTATGAGGTTGGCCAGACGTTCGACTGGCATGTCGACTATCTGGATCCCGCCGTCCCCGGCTTTGCGCAGGACGTGGCCCGGCGAGGGCAGAGGATTGCGACCTGTCTGATCTATCTGAACGACAATTTCGAGGGGGGCGAGACCGCCTTCGCCCATGAAGGGCACCGGCATCGTGGGCGGAAGGGAGAGGCGCTCATGTGGGCCAATACCCTGGCCGACGGAGAGATCGACCCACGCACCGTGCACGCCGGCCTGCCGCCGACCGCCGGCCAGAAATGGGTTTTTTCACAGTGGATGCGCGATCGTGCGCAGTTCTGAGCCGTCAGATCGGCATCCGCATGATTTCCTGATAGGCCTGGATCACCTGGTCGCGGACGGCCATGACGGTTTCCAGCGACGCCTCGGCGGATGAGACGGCGGTGACGACGTCGATCAGGCTGCCCTGGCCCTGGACCGAGGCGGCCATCTGGGTTTCGGCGGCCTTGGACGTCTGGGTCATATCGCCCATGACGCTGGTCAGCATTTCGGCAAAGCCGGATTGTGCGGGCCCCTGCACCGGGGCGGTGGGCATGGCCCCGCCCTGGATCGAGGCATAGGCCTTTGCCGCCATCATCGGATTCATGGGCTAGCCTTTAGCGCTTGAGGAGATCGAGGGTGCGGGTCTCCATCGACCGCGCCGTCTCGATGACGTTCAGATTGGCCTCATAGGCGCGCTGGGCCTCGCGCATGTCCATCGCCTCGACCAGGGTGTCGACGTTGGGACGCAGGACATAGCCCTCGCCGTTCGCCGCCGGATGGGACGGATCGTATTCGCTACGGAAGTCGCCCATGTCGGGACGAACCTCGGCCAGGGTCACGCCGGTCGCGCCGTCTATCTCGCGCGCCTGGAAGACCGGCACCTGACGACGATAGGGCTCGCCGCCCGCGGTCGGGGCCGTGGACTGGGCGTTGGCGATGTTCTCGGCGATCACGCGCATGCGCGACTGCTGGGCCTTCAGGGCGCTGGCGGCCACGGCCATGGCGCTGTTTCTGGGCGGTACGGCATCGGTCATCGATCAGTCTCCTGGCCCTAGGCCGCGCCGGGTTTGCGCGCGGCCATCCGCAGCATCTGCATGGATTTCTGGTAGAAGCCGATGGCGGCGTCATAAGCCATTCGGCTCTCGGCCATCTTGAGCATCTGCTCCTCGACCACGACCGAGTTGCCATCCAGCGTGGTCTCGGAATCGGGTGCCGATTTGCTTTCAAAACGCGCGACCTGCCCTTGCGGCGCTATGTGCATGGCGCTGGTGCGGGTCATCTGTACGCCCTGTCCCCGCGCCATGGCGGCGGCGAAGTCGGTCGGCTGTTGCAGATCGCGGGCGACATAGCCGGGGGTGTCGGAGTTGGCGACATTCTGGGCGACGACCCGCTGGCGCTCGTCCAGCCAGGACAGGCGGCCCTTGATCTGGCTCAGCAGTGGCAGGTCGGTGAAGCCCACGGACATCGCTCCGGACGTGAGTCGTCCCATAGAAGATGGGCAGAAAATGCCGTGTGCATGGTTAATGGGACGTTATCTATACGGGTCATTAACCACGATGGCCGACATCTGGCGGGCCGGACGACCTATGCCGGCGGGACCGGCGGCGCATGGACACCTTCTTCAATCTGTTGCGGGCACTGTTCGCCCTGGCCTTCACCCTGGGCATCATCGGCCTGGCCGCTTGGGCCGCACGCCGCTATGCGCCGCAGTTGCTGGCCAAGCTGAGCGCCGAGCGCGGGCCGCGTCGGATGCAGGTCGTCGAGACCCTGGTGCTGGATCCCGCGCGGCGGCTGGTTCTGGTGCGCATCGATAACGAGGAACGCCTGCTGGTGCTGGGCGAAGGGCGCGAACTGATCGAGCCGCGGGGATCGGACCAGTGAAACTGTCCGGCCTCTTCGTCGTCCCGACCCGCGCAGAGCTGGCCAGGGCGGCCAGGCTGTCGCTGATCGCGACCCTGCTGTGCATGCTGTGGCCACTGGGGGCGTTTGCGCAGGACGTCGCCTCGGGCGGGGCGGCAATCAATGTCGATCTGGGCACCGGAGCCGGACTGACCGAGCGGGTGGTGCAACTGGTCGGTCTGATGACCGTGCTGTCGCTGGCCCCGTCGATCGTGATCATGACCACCAGCTTCGTGCGGATCGTCGTGGTGCTGTCGCTGCTGCGGACCGCGCTGGGCATGCAGCAGTCGCCGCCCAACGCCGTGATCGTGTCCCTGGCCCTGTTCCTGAGTGCCGTCGTCATGGCCCCGACCTGGCAGGACGCCTATGATTCGGGCATCCGTCCCCTGATGGATCAGCAGATGGAGCTGCCCCAGGCCTTCGATGCGGCGGCGGAACCTGTGAAGACTTTCATGCTGTCTCAGGTCGACCCCGACGACCTGGCCCTGTTCACGCGGCTGTCGGCCGTGGAGGCCACCACGCCGCCCATCGAACTGCCCCTGCGGGTGGTCACTCCGGCCTTCATGATCAGTGAGCTGAAGACCGCCTTCACGATCGGATTTCTCCTTTTCGTTCCGTTCCTTGTGATCGATCTGGTGGTCGCCAGCGTGCTGATGTCCATGGGTATGATGATGCTGCCGCCGGTGGTGATCTCTCTGCCGTTCAAGCTGATCTTTTTCGTACTCGTGGATGGCTGGAGACTGGTGTGCGGAAGCCTGGTCGAGAGCTTCCAGAGGGCGTCCGGCGCGGGATAAATCCCCACCCTGCGGGCACTACAGAGGCAAAGGCGCTTGCATTGTCTGTAAAAAGTCGCCCTCATCCCCCCGTCATCGCTCCTGAATCGGAGCGAGCTTTCATCGGGAAACGACCCATATGACTACTCAAGCCGAACTCATCGCCTCCGTCGCCAAGGATGCAGGCGTCAGCCAAGCTGACGCCGGCCGCGTGCTGGAAGCCATCGTCAAGAACATCCATTCGTCGCTGACCGCCGGTGGCGACGTCCGCATCTCGAACCTGGGTGTGTTCGACACGGCCGCCCGCGCCGCTCGCGAAGGCCGCAACCCTGCCACGGGCGCGACCATCAAGATCGCCGCCTCCAAGGCCGTGCGCTTCCGCGTCTCCAAGCCGCTGAAGGATGCGGTCAACAAGTAAGACTTAGGCCGCCGGTCTCGCAGAGGCCGGCGCTGCTGTCGCAGCTTGCGAACGGGCGGGGGCCGCAGGGTCCCCGCCCGTTTTCGTTCTGAGCTCGGTCTTCATGGTGGTGACCCAACCGGCGAAGGTGTCGGCAGAGGCGGCCAGTCCGGCGAAGTCGGCGGCAGAGGTCTCGCTGTCGGTTCCGTCCAGACCGTCCAGGGCGATCGACAGGGCCGACTTGTTGCGCGCCCCGGCTACATAGGGGCGATAGTTGCGCGACAGACGGCTGAGAGCCGTTCCATCCTGACCCAGGGAATAGCCGATCCCGGCGCGCAGCAGCCGCGCCTCCTCGTCCGCCGTCAAGGCCCCACCCGCCTTGTAGCGCTCGCCCAGGCCAGCTTCATAAAGGGCCGCGGCCTGGGGCCACTGCTGCTGCTTCCAGAAGATTTCCGCCTTCACCGCCCGCGCGTCCGGGCCGTTGTCGGCGCCCAGGATTTCCAGCGCATGATCGTAGCGGCCCAGTTGCGTCAGGGCGCGCGCTTCCAGCGCGCGGCGCTCGGCGTTCAGGGCCGTGGGCAACAGGGTCGAGCGTGAGGACCAGAGAGCCTGCAAGGCCGGCTCGGCCTGGCGGTCCATCAGATAGACGGTGGCCAGATCGGTGGCGACCTGGGCCTTGGCCACGCCCTCCAGCCGGTTTTCGACCTGGTATTTGAGCAGTTCCGCCGCCTGGGGAAGCAAATCGACATCTACCAGACGACGGGCCAGGCGACGGACCATCTCGTCGCCGTCGGCCCCGATCGGGGTCAGTTCGCGGAAATCGTAGAACAACCCCAGCGCCTGGATCGGCTGAAGTCCATCGGCCCCGCCCTCCAGGAACAGGGCACGGAAGGCGTTGTTCAGATCGGCCTGGATCTCGGGTGCCCCCGGCAGACGGGCCATGCGAGGCCCCGCCGCCTTCAGCGCCGTCAGCGCCTCGCGGTACAGGCCCTGCGACAGATAAAGCTGACCCAATTGCCGGATGACGGCCAGTTCGGTGGCATCCCCGCGCCAGCGCCAGCGCAGGCTCTCCAGCTGGGCGGCAGCGGCGGCGGGTGTCATCGCGCCCTTGGCCATCGACAGGCGTACGGCCCCCAGCTTGGCGGGCACCGATACGGCCTCCATCGGGGCGCGGCCGACGGCAGTATAGACGGCCAGCGCCTTGTCCGACTGTCCATCGATCTCGAACATCCTGGCCTGGACCAGACGTGCGGCCAGCTCGTCAGCAGCCGGTGCTTCCTGACTGAAGGCATAGCTCAGCAGGGCGCGGGTGGCTTCCAGGTCGCCGGTCTCCAGAGCCGCGAGGGCGTGGGCCGCGCCGAAGCGAGCCCGCCACTCCGCCGGAAACTGGTCGATAGCCGAGGCACCGGCGGCAAAGGCCTGTCGGGCGCTGACATAGTCGCCCTGGGTCGAGGCGATATAGCCGCGCCAGACCGAGGACGCAGGGTCGCCCGCCACGGCGGCAGAGGCGAAGTCGCCTTGCGCCTCTTCCATGCGGCCGATGGAGGCACGAGCGGCACCGCGCAGGCCGCGCAACTCGGGCTCGCCGATCATGTTCGGCTGCTGCGCCACGATGGCATTCAGGACCCCGATGGCTTCGTAGCCAAGGCCAGAACCGACGAGGAAGCGGGCGAAGGCGAAGCGGGCCTCGGCGGGGGCGCGGGGGTCGTCGCCAGCACTCTGGGCCTCCAGCGCGGCCGTATCCTGAAGCAGCCGATACCGGGTTGAGAAGCCGTCAGTCCCGACATCGGCCCATTCGGCCATGATCAGGCCTGGATGTCTGGCGCGGGCGGGGGCGTCAGCCTGAAGCTGACCTGCCTCGAGTTCCGCGGAAGGAGGCGACAGGATCAGACCGCCAGGGCGGCTGAGGGTCACCAGATCGCCCTGGGCCAGGATCGCGAGGTCCGGTGCCGTCGTTTCGACGGCCAGGCCATGCGCCGTCGGCAGCAGGGCCAGGTCCATCGTCTTGCGGCGGGCACCAAACCCCTTGCCGGGGGCCAGGGCGGTGACGGCAGCAAAGCGGTCGCCCGCGACGGGGTCGGTCAGCCAGACCGCTTTTGTGGCCCCGGCCATGCGCGCCACCAGGGCGGCATCACCGCTGTCGTCGCGCGCAATCTGCACGCCCTCGACGGCCGTGGGCGACCCTCCGACTGTTACGCGCCATGTCGTACCGTCGGCGACGGCCGAGACGGCCAGGGCTTGCGGTGCGGCGATGCGCACGGCGACATGGTCGGCCCCCGCCGTCCACTTGGCATCGGTCACCGGTCCCAGGGCCTTGGCGCCGGCCATGTCCAGGCGGGCGCGGGTGTCGAAGACGACCCAGACCGCCTCGCCGCGCCGGAAGACGGCGGCCCCGACCGGCGTGGTCCAGCCAAATTCGAGCGTGACGCGCCCGGCCTCGGCGCGGGTCGTGACCGGAACGGTGGCGGCGGCGCTGCCGACTGCTGGTGCCGGAACCTCGGCCGCCTGGGCATAAAGATTCAAATAGACCGCCCCGTCCGCGCTGCCCGAGCGGGCGTCGCCAGCCTCCGTCAAGGTCAGGACCAGTTCGGTGCCGCCGGTGACGGCACGAGTTTCGACCTTTTCGACGCCAGGAGGCGGATCGACCTTCAGGCGTGAGACGTCGGGGGCAGCGGTCGTGCCGATCCGCACGATGATGTTGCGGCCCTCGCGTCGCACGCGGGAGCGCGAGCCGATGACGCCCGCAAACTCGACCCGTGTGAATTCGCTGTTGGCCCCGATGCGTATGGTGACGGGGTCGAGCGCTGCGCCGCCTTCCTGAGCCAGCGGAGCCAGGGGCGAGAACGCGACTGCACCCGCCGCGGCGGCGGCCACGGTGGTGCGAAGGACGCGCTTGCTGACGGAAACCCCGGACATGTGCGCGCACGGTTACGGGTTCGGCCTTTCAACGCAGTTAACGATCAGTGACCACCGGTCGCCGCGACAAAGGTGCCGCTTGCCATCGGCAGGTATGAGGCCGACATCAGCGCCATGACCGATCCTGTCTATCCGCCGCTCAGCACCCTTTCGACCGGCCTGCGCTGCCGGTGCCCGCGTTGTGGCAAGGGGCCGTTGCTGCGGGGCTATCTGAAGATCAGGGATGCCTGCCCGGAGTGTGGCCTGGACTACAGCTTTGCCGATCCGGCTGATGGTCCGGCCTTCTTCGGCATGACCGGTGTCGGGACGGTAGGTCTGGGCCTGTTCATGTGGTTCGAATTCACGATCCAGCCACCGATCTGGGTGCATCTGGTGGTGACCATGCCACTGCTGGTCCTCGCCTGTCTGGCGGTCCTCAGGCCCATCAAGGGCTGGATGGTGTCCGAGCAATACATCCACAAGGCCGCCCCGCCGGAGTGGGCCAGCATCGGCAAGCATGGCGACGGGTCGAAGTGGAAATAGGCCGGGATAGCCGACCTGAACCGACGGCTATCTGAGGCGATGCCTGGCGGGGACCAGCCCGTGTCGGGACATCTTGTCATAGAGGGTCTTGCGCGGGATCTGGAGCTCGGCTGTGACCTGACGGATGTCGCCCTGATGCCGGGTCAGGGACTCGCGGATGAGCTGGGCTTCATAGGTCTGGACGCGATGAACCAGCCCCTCCTGTGATGTGCCCAATATTTCCGGATGAGCGATCCCCACGGCAATCTGGCTGGCGTAGTTCGACAGTTCACGCAGGTTGCCGGGCCAGTCATGTTCGATCAGCCGACGCCGGATGGCGTGGTCGATCGGGGGCGGTTCACGGCCCAGCCGACTGGCGGCGCGATCCAGAAAGCGGGCAAACAGCAGGGGAACGTCATCGCGCCGTTCACGCAGGGGCGGTGTACGCAGGCGGATGACGTTCAGGCGGTAGTAGAGATCCTCGCGCAGGGTGCCTGCCGCCACCGCCTCGGCAGGGTCGCCCTTGGTCGAGGCCAGGATACGAAGGTCCAGGGCGTGTGGCTCCATGGCCCCGACCGGCAGTATCTCGCGTTCCTCCAGCACCCGCAGCAGCAGGCGTTGAGCCGAGGGCGGGGCCAGATCGATCTCGTCCAGAAACAGCGTGCCCTGGTGCGACTGTTCGATCTGGCCTTCACGACGACGCAGACTTCCTGTCGGCCCTGCCCCATCGCCCATCAGCAGGCTCTCCAGTCCGGTTTCCGGCAGGGCGGCGCAGGATACGGTCACGAAGGGTCTGGGCCGACGACGACCGGCATTATGGATGGCTCGCGCCACCGCCTCCTTGCCGGCCCCGGTCTCGCCTTCGATCAGCACATCGACCTGGGCGTCCGCCAGTCGCTGGATGGCCCCCCTAAGCCGCTCGATGGCCGGGCTGTCGCCGCTCAGCGGGATCGAGCCTTCGTCATCGGCCACGGCGGAGGCCAGTCGGCGATTGTCCAGCACCAGAGCGCGCTTCTCCAGCGCACGTCGCAGGGTCTCGACCAGCCGCTCCGGAGCAAAGGGCTTGGCCAGAAAGTCATAGGCCCCGCGCTTCATCGCCTCGACGGCATCGGCGATGTCGCCATGCCCGGTCATCATGACGACGGGCAGGTCCGGATCGAGGCCGTTCAGCCGCTCGACCAGCTGGCGACCGTCCATGCCGGGCATGCGCAGGTCCGTGACGACCACGCCTTCGAACCCGTCGTTCAGGGCCTTGAGCGCGGCCTCCGCAGAAGAGAAGGCGGAAATGGCCAGGTCTTCCAGCGACAGCCGCTCAGTCAGGGCCAGGCGGAAGGCGTCGTCGTCGTCGATCAGGGCGACACGGTTGAGGGCGCGAAAGCTCATCTGGCCCTGGCCAGTCGAATGGCAAAGCGGGCCCCTTGAGAGGAGGGCTCCAGCGACAGTTCACCTCCAAAAGCCGCCACGATGTCGCGGCTGATGACCAGACCCAGTCCCATGCCGTCGCGCTTGCTGGTGGTGAAGGGGGTGAACAGACGCTCGCGAACATCGGCCGCAACGCCCGGACCATTGTCCGCGACGTGGAGGATCACATGGTCGTCTTCGATCCGGGCCCCAAGTGTGATGCGCGGGTCCGCGATGCCCTCCAGCGCTTCGATCGCATTCTGAAGCAGGTTCAGCACCACCTGTTCCAGGCGGTTGCGTTCGGCCTTGACCGACAGTCCAGCCGGCAGAGGGGTGCGTTCCAGCTCTATCCCCTTTTCGCGAAGGCGACCGGCGACCAGCAGCAGGGCCCCGTCGATCGCCCCATCCACCGGGACGGCAACGGTCTCGGACCGGGTCTTTCGGGCAAAGGCGCGTAGTTCGTCGGTGATCACGCCGACCCGCTCGGTCAGATGGTCGATATTGCCCAGAGAGCGCAGAGCTCCGGCGCTGTCGTCGCGCCGCAACAACACAGAGGCACTGTCGGCGTGGGTGCGAATGGCGGCGATCGGCTGGTTGATCTCATGCGCCACGCCCGCCGCGATCTGGCCAAGGGTGGCGAGTTTGTTGGCCTGGATCAGGTCGTCCTGAAGGTCCTGGCGAATGGTTTCGAGCCGCCGCCGCTCATCGATCTCGGTGTTCAGCAGATCATTGGTCGCGCGCAGTTCCGACGTCCGCAGGTCGATCTGATGCTCCAGTTCGATGCGGGCCTGTTCGGCCTCGGTGGCTCGCGCCGCAGCCCGCTGACGGCGGCGCAGCAGGATGCCGGTCAGGGCGGCCAGCAGGCCCACGCTGACGAAGGCCAGCCAGCGTGCCCCGGCGACGGCGCGGGAGACAGCCTCGCCCGCAGGGGCCAGCAGGGTCAGCCTCCAGCCCATGTCCGCTATGGCGTCAGAGGCTACGGCATACAGATCAGGCGAGACATCCGATGAGATCCGCACCATCGGGCGATCGTCCGCATCGAAGGGCAGGACGCCGGGCGTGACCGGACCTGCGGCCTGGGTCGCGGCCAGACGGCGGCGAAGGTCGGCCGATAGGGGCTCCTCGGTGCGAAACCGCCACGCAGGGACAGTTGTGACGACCACGACGCCATCAGCATCCGTGACATAGGTCGGTTCACCCGAAGCGCGCCAGTCGGCCTCCAGGGCGTCGAACTCGACCTTGGCCACGATGACGCCCAGGGGCTGGCCCGCCCCATCGTCCACCCGTCTGGACAGATAAAGGCCCGGGCGCCCGCTGACGGTGCCCAGAGCGAAGAAGGACGCCTGACCATCGCGCATGGCCCGGTAATAGTAAGGACGGAACTGATAATCGGAGCCGACGAAGCTGGTCGGCAGTCGCCAGTTGCTGGCCGCCAGGGTGCGGCCGTTGGCGTCCAGCGCATAGATGGCTGCGGCCCGAACATCAGTGGCCAGGGTCTCGAACTTGCGGTTCAGACGATCGGCGGAGGCCGCATCGGGCGCGACCAGCATGCGGGCCAGATCCGGGTCCTGCGACAGGACGCGAGGCAGGGATTCATGGCGCTCCAGTTCGCTGCGAAGAACCGCAGCATGCAGGGCACTGGCGGTGATGGCCTGGCGGGTTGCGGTGGCCTGGGCATCCCGGCGCGCGAACTCGCCGCCAGCCGTCACGGTAAGGACCGCCACGACCAGCCAGGCCGCCGCGAACAGTCGCCACTGGTCGGCGGGGGACGTCATGAGGCGCATGCCGCGACTATGCGGATATCCGCACAAATGTCCAATACAGACGTGCGGAATGGCGCACAAAAATCTGCCGCCATCTAATCTTCACGGAGAAAAGGCAATAAATAACAACAGCCTGCTGCACCGGATCGTCCGCCTTGCCGCAGATTCTCCTTCACCGATACTGGTCGCAATCGCGCCACAGAGCGTCGTGCAGACCGGGACCCGGCACGGGACCCAAGGGAGGTCTCTTGTTGCATCCAGTTGCCGCGCCCGGCGCGCCCGTCGTTCGTCGACCCTTCTATCGCAGCCTGTACTTCATGGTTCTGCTGGCCATTGTGGCGGGTGGTGCGATCGGCCACTTCTTCCCCGAGTTCGGCGAAAGCCTGAAGCCACTGGGCGACGGCTTCATCAAGCTGGTGAAGATGATCATCGCGCCGGTGATCTTCCTGACCATCGTGACCGGTATCGCCGGCATGCGGGACCTGAAACAGATCGGGCGGGTGGCCGCCAAGGCCTTTGCCTATTTCTTCTTCTTCTCGACCCTGGCCCTGATCATCGGCCTGATCATCGCCAATGTGGTTCAGCCCGGTCGCGGCCTGAACATCGATCCGGCGACGCTGAACGCCGGGGCCGTCGCCCAGTATGCCAGTGCGGCGCATGAGACGACGATCGTCGGCTTCCTGACCAGCATCATTCCCGACACCCTGTTCAGCGCCTTCGTCGAAGGCAACATCCTGCAGGTCCTGTTCGTGTCGATCCTGTTCGGGATCGCGATGGCTATCATCGGCGACGCGGCCGCCCCCGTGCAGAGGGCGTTCGAATCGCTGAGCCAGATCGTCTTCAAACTGGTGGCCATACTGATGAAGGCGGCCCCGATCGGGGCGTTCGGAGCCTTCGCCTTCACCATCGGGGCCTATGGCCTGGGTACCATAGCCAACCTGGCAGCCCTGATCGCCACCTTCTACCTGACGTCGCTGATCTTCATCTTCGGCATCCTAGGCCTGGTCGCCTGGGCCAATGGCTTCTCGATCTTCCGACTGGTCGCCTATCTGAAGGAAGAACTGCTGCTGGTGCTCGGCACCTCGTCGTCCGAAGCGGCCCTGCCCAGCCTGATGCAGAAGATGGAGCGGGCCGGAGCTGCCAAGTCGGTGGTCGGGCTGGTCGTGCCCACGGGCTATTCCTTCAATCTGGACGGCACCAACATCTACATGACCATGGCGGCACTGTTCATCGCCCAGGCCATGAACATCGACCTGAGTTTGCAGGACCAGATCCTGCTGTTGCTGGTCGCCATGCTGAGCTCCAAAGGGGCGGCAGGCATCACCGGTGCGGGCTTCATCACCCTGGCGGCGACGCTGGCGGTCGTGCCGTCGGTGCCGATCGCGGGCATGGCCCTGATCCTGGGTATCGACCGCTTCATGAGCGAATGCCGGGCCCTGACCAACTTCATCGGCAATGCCGTGGCCACCCTGGTCGTCGCGCGCTGGGAGGGGCAACTCGACCGCGAGGCCATGAATCTGGCGCTGGGGTCGAAGCCGAAAGCATTGGCCGCACCGCCCGATCCGGCGGCGGGGCCCGGAGACAAGGACGCCATAACGATCGACTGAACGATCGAGGCATTTGGGAGGACAAGACCATGAGAAACATTCATCGCACCCTGCTGCTGGGCGGCACCGCCTCGCTGGCCCTCATCGCCTCGGCCGGAATGGCGGCGGCGCAGAGCGTGCCCGGCAACACGGTTGAGCCTGTCGCCGCGACCGGCACCGACGAGCAGGACCCGACCGCGACCGAGCTCGAAGAAGTCGTCGTCGTCGGCTCCCAGATCCGGGGAGCCTCGACCACGGCAGCCCTGCCGGTCGTCGTGTTCGACCAGGAACAGATCGACGCCATCGGGGCCTCGTCCGGCGACGACCTGATGCGCTCCATCCCCCAGATGGGCGATGTGCAGTTCGAGGAATCCAACGGACCGCAAACCAGCAACTCGGCTCGAGGCGACGTCAACTCAGTCGATCTGCGCTCGCTGGGCGTCGGCAATACCCTGGTGCTGATCAACGGTCGCCGCATGGTCCAGCACCCGACCAGCCAGGGCACGTCCGACACCGGCACGGTGCCGGTGCTGAGCTACAATTCCAACGCCATTCCCGTGTCGGGACTGGAGCGTCTGGAAGTCCTGCTGGACGGCGCGGCCGCCATCTACGGGGCCGATGCCGTAGCCGGGGTGGTGAACACCGTCCTGCAGAACGATTTCGACGGACTGCGCATGGAGGCGGAGTACAGCGGGGCCGAGGGCACGGGCCTGCGGGAGTTCGAGGCCAACATCTTTGCGGGCAAGGATTTCGACCGCGGCAATGTCTCGCTGTTCGCCAACTACAGCGATCGCTCGGCGATGATGGCCGAGGACCAGGACTTCACTTTCAGCGACGACATGCGGCCTTTCTTCGCCAACGAGCCGGGCTTCGAGACCTCGACAGTGCCGGATGGCCGTTCGTCCTACACACCCTGGGCACGGCTGAGCACGCCGGGCAGTACGACGGCTCAGCGCCCGCGCGTCAACGGCACGGTGGTGGCCACGGCGGCGGGTGCATTCCGGATTCAGCCAGAGAGCTTCGACTGTTCAGGAGCCAATCTGAACAACGGCCTGTGCCTGGTCAGTGGGGCGGGATCATACAATGGTTCGATCCGCGAACTTCGTTACGACACGCGCGCCGGCACGACGGTCAGGTCGGATCTGGAGCGGACCAACGTCTTCCTGACCGGCCATTATGACCTGACCCCGAACGTGACCCTGTTTGGCGAGATCGGCCTGTACAGCGCCGAAAGCCGCGCCATTCAGCCGCCGGTCATCAATCTGAACGACATCTGGATTCCGGCCTCCAACTACTGGAACCCCTTCGGTCCGGTGACCTTTGCCGACGGCACGGCCAATCCCAACCGCCTTCAGGGCCTGACCAATGTTCCGGCGGCAGGCTTGCCGATCCTGCTTTCTAACTATCGCTTCGTAGACACTGGCTTCCAGACCGTGACGGTCAAGAATTTCCAGTCCCGTTTCCTGGGCGGACTGCGTGGTGAATGGCGCGGCTTCGACTGGGAAGGGGCGCTGTTGTATTCCGAGGCCGAGGCCGAAGACACCTCCCCCAACATCAACATGACCGCGCTACAACAGCAGCTGTCGCTGTCCACGCCGGATGCCTACAACCCCTTCTCCGGCGGCTGTATCGCCACGACAAGCGTCGGCGACTGCTCGCCGTCCAGTCCGGCCGCGATCGACGCGATCATGTTCGACATGCGGCGTTTCTCTCGGACCACCCTGGCCCTGGCCGACTTCAAGATGTCGCGGCCTGACCTGTTCCAGCTGCCGGCCGGGCCGATGGGCGTCGCCTTCGGGGCCGAGTTCCGGCGCGAAACCCAGTTCGATGACCGGGACGAGAACGTCGACGGCACCATCACCTTTACCGACAGCGTGACGGGGGAGACCAACCCCTCGAACGTCGCGGCCGTCAGCCCCAACCCGGACACGCGCGGCAACCGCACAGTCGCCGGGGCCTTCGTCGAATTTGCCGTTCCCCTCGTGTCGCCTGACATGAACATCCCGCTCGTCTACAGCCTGGACATGCAGGTCGCCGGACGGTTCGAGGAGTATTCGGACTTCGGCAGCGTCGCCAAGCCGAAGGTGGCCGTGGCCTGGGACATCATTGATGGTCTTCGGGTCCGCGGTTCCTACTCCGAGGGTTTCCGCGCACCGAACCTGGAACAGGTGAATGCCACCCAGTATGCCCGTCTGGCAGGCGGCACCGACTTCATTCGCTGCGAGCCTGCGCTGCGGGCCGGAACGATCGAATCGATGGCCCAGTGCGGTCAGGGGGCGAGCGCATCTCTGCTGATCGCCGGCAACCCGGACCTGCAGCCTGAGGAAAGCACCAACCAGTCAATCGGCATCGTCTTCCAGCCGCGCTTCGTGCCGGAAGGCTGGGGCGACTTCACCTTTACGGTCGACCGCTGGAAGATCGAACAGGAACAGATCGTCGGCCTGCTGGGGGCCGAGGCAGCGCTGACGCTGGACTACCTCAATCGCATCGAGGGCGGATCCAACCCGAACGTGGTGCGTGCCGCGCCGGATGCTGACGACGTCGCCCTGTTCGACGGCAGCGGACTGGCCCCGGTCGGCGAGGTGATCTCGATCAACGACCAGTTCGTCAACCTGCTGCCCCAGACGGTGGAGGGCATCGACTTCGGCTTCTCTTGGGCCAAACGTCGGACGGAGTGGGGCACCTTTATTTTCCGCCTGAACGCCTCACAGCTGCTGACCTATTCGCGTGAGCCGGGCGATATCATCGATTCCCTGTATGAGGCCCGGGAGAACGGCACGATCGATGCCCTGACGCCCCTGCCGGATTCCAGTCAGTTGATCGCCGTGAACGGCCGGCCGGAGTGGAAGGTCAGCACGACCTTTATCTGGCGCAGCGGTCCGTGGCGGGCGGGTCTGTCGACCCAGTATGTCGGCGACGTGCAGCAGACCAGCCTGCTAAGTTCGACGGGCGAACCCTGGGTCGTTCAGGACCAGTGGGTCGCCAATCTTTACGGCCAGTACACCTTCGACGGAGCGGGCTTCGCGTCTGGCACTGCGGTTCGGGTCGGGGTGCGTGATCTGGCCGACGAGGGACCGTCTCTAGCTGAGAACGGCTATCTGGGCTCGGTACAGCGTCCGTATGGCCGGTCGTGGTACGTCAATATTTCCAAGACCTTCTGATCGAGGTTGAGGAACAGACGGGAGTTCGGGACATGAAACGACTGGGCCTTATCGCAGCGGCGCTTGTCCTGAGCTCGTCGCCAGGTCAGGCGCAGCCGAACGAACCCACCGTCCGCACCCAACGGATCGACTGTCCGGCCTCGACCGGGCGCGGCACGCGCTGCGTGTCGGGCCAGGACGAAAACGGAGCCTGGTTCGTGGCGGCGGTTCCGGCCAACTGGAACCGCCGCCTGATCGTCCACTCGCATGGCGGACCTCGCACCGGCAGTCCCGAAGCAGAAGATGAGCTGGGAGACCTGGACCGGTTCTCGGTCATGGTGCGCCACGGCTATGCCTGGATCGGCTCGACCTATCGCCGAGGCGGCTATGGCGTGCGGATGGCGGCCGAGGATACGGACAATGCCCGCAAGATCTTCTGGTCGCTGTACGGTCGCCCCCAGCGCACCCTGCTGCACGGTCAGTCCTGGGGCGGAAACGTCGCAGCCAAGGCGTCAGAGCTCTATGCCGGTAATGCCGAGGACGGCTGGAACTACGACGGCGTCCTGATCACCAATGGCATCGTATCGGGCGGGACGCGGGCCTATGGCTTTCGCGCCGACCTGCGCGCCGTCTATCAGTTTTATTGCGCAAATCATCCCGAGCCGAACGAGACACAGTATCCCGTCTGGCAAGGCCTGCCGCTGGACAGCCGGATGACACGGGCCGAGCTGCGTCGCCGGATCGAGACCTGCACCGGGGTGGACAAGCCTGCTGAGCGCCGAACGCCCGAACAGGCGGCGAAACTGCGCGACATTCTGGCCGTGATCGGCATCGAAGAGGCCGAATTGGTCAGCCACATGAACTGGGCCACCTTCCTGTTTCAGGACATGGTGATGCGCCGTCTGGATGGGCGTAACCCGTTCGACAACAGCCAGACCGTCTATAGCGGCTCGTCCGGCGACGCGGCCCTGAATGCCGGGGTAGAGCGGTTTGTCGCTGACCCCGAAGGCGTGGCGATGCTGGCCCATGACGCCGACCTGACCGGCCAGATCGTGCGCCCGACCCTGACCCTGCATGCCCTGCATGACCCGACCGTCAGTTACGATGTCGAGGCGCTTTATACCGCCACGGTTGCAGCTGCGGGCCGGTCGCAGTGGCTGGTCCAGGTGGCCACCGACGAGGCCGACCACAGCAAGCTGTCAGACGCCAGCTATATGACTGCCCTGGATGCGCTGGAGGGCTGGATCGATGGTGCCGCCAAACCCGACCCCGCCGCTTTCCAGAGGCGCTGCGAGACCCTGTGGTCAAGGCAAGGCCCCTGTCTGTTCGTTACGCCCTGACGCTGAATCATCAGCGGCGGGGTACCAGCCGGCCGATTGCAAACGTGGGCGGGGCTAGCCCCCGCAACCCCGGTCGAATACAGGTTCTGGCCGCGATGACGGAGCCTAAACCTGGCCGTTCATCCACGGAGGTTCGGGCATGGAGCGGCGGGCCGCCGTCTGGGCCCGGGTCCACTGTTCGTGCAGGTCAGTGAAATAGGCGTCGTCCTTGTCGATCCGCCGCTCGTCTCCGCTCAGATAGCCCCGCCGCAGGGTCAGCATGTCGAAGGGCGAACCGACCCCGACGTTGGATCGCATGGTGGTCGAGAACGAAATCAGCCCCAGCTTGACCGCCGTGGCCAGGGGCGTGTCGGAGGACAGACCGCTTTGCAGAATGGGCTTGCCGTATTTCAGCTCGCCGATCTGCAGAAAGGGGGTGTCCAGCCCGCATTCGATGAAGTTGCCCTGGCTATAGATCAGATACAGCCCCATCTCGCCGCCCGCGATCTGTCCGCCCAGCAGCATGGAGGCGGATGTGTTCAGGCTGTCGGCCTCCATGGCCGGCGCGATCGACAGGCGGGTTTCGCGCAAGGCGTGGCCCAGCAACTGTGCACAGCGGAACAGGGTGGGCGCGGTCTCCAGCGTCTCGGGCGGTTCGCCGACGTGCAGATTGACCCCGTCGCGCACCATGGCCAAGGCGGTCTGCGTCACCGACAGATTGCCGGCCGTGCAGACGCCCAGCACCCGCTCACCCGGCTGGTTGACGACGTGCAGCTTCTTATAGGACGAGATGTTGTCCACCCCGGCATTGGTCCGGGTGTCGGCGATCATCGCCAGGCCTTCTTCGACCAGCATGCCTACGCAATAAGTCACCGGATCCCCGTCCTGCGACGCCCCAAAGTCGGCTGAGTGACACTAGCCGATTCGCGCGACCGTCATCCCCCTGTCACGCCATAACCTATGCCTGCTGCTGGCCCTGTTGCATGTCGGCATCACGCACGGTCAGCTGCACCGCCAGTTTTTCACCCCGCCCGCCATAGCTGGTGCCGCGCACAGGCGCGGCCCCCAGGTAGTCCAGACCCACGGCCACGCGCACATAGCGGTCGGTCGGACAGACACCGTTGGCGGGATCGAAGCCGACCCAGCCGAAGCCCTCAATCCAGGCCTCGGCCCATGCGTGGGCGGCCTCCTGATCCTCGCGGTCACGACGCAGGAAGTGGCCGGACACATAGCGCGCCGGCACCCCCATCGACCGGGCGGCCGAGACAAAGACGTGGGCGTGGTCCTGACAGACGCCTCGGCCGAGGGCCAGGACCTGGGCGGCGGTATGGGTCGGCGTCGTCACCCCGACCTCGAAGGCGACCGAGCCGTTGATGGCGGCCATCAGCCTGTGCATCCGCTCCAGCGGCGGGTGGGCCTTGAACTCCGAGGCGAAGACCGCGATCAGCTTGTCCGGCTTGGTCAGGGGCGTGTCGCGCAAGTAGACGATGGGCGACAGTTGCTCATGGCCCGCACGCACGACGCCGGCGGTGTCGACCGTGGTCACCTCGCCCGTCACCCGCACCGTCAGGCTGCTGGTCGGCTGTTCGGTGTAGAGGGCGTGGACGATGTTGCCGAAGGCGTCCTCGGACTGACGCAGGCGCGCGTCGACATCGGTCTCGATCCGCCAGCCGCGCACGGTCTGGCTCTCGGACGTGCGCGGCGTCAGACGCAGGGTCTGGATGATGAACCGCGCGGCGCGGTCGTAGCTATAGGTGGTGGAGTGGTCGATCCGGATACGCATGGGTCTGGATCAGCTCAGATACTGGTCGGTGATGGCCTGACCCAGTCGGCCGTTCTCGTACAGGAACGACTGGATGTATTCGTGCAGGCCGGACTGGAAAATGGCGTCGATATTGGCCCCGTCGAAGGCGCGCATCCGCTCCTGCGCCAGCCGCTGGGCCGGGCCGCGACGACCATAGTCGGACGACAGGCGCTCCAGATAGCGCACGATCGAGGCCTGGCAGCTGGCCAGGGACCGCGGCATCTGGCGGTTCAGCACCAGCAGGTCGGCTACCAGCCACGGCTTGACGGAATCGCGATAGACCCAGCGATAGGCGGTCAGGGCCGAGACCTCGCGCAGCAATGTGGTCCACTGGAAATAGTCCAGCTGGCCACCCACCCGTTCGCCCTCTGGCAGCAGCAGGTGGTATTTGACGTCCAGCAAGCGGGCGGTGTTGTCGGCCCGCTCGATCGCCGCGCCCAGCCGCAGGAAATAATAGGCATCGCCGCGCAGCATGGTCCGGCTGGTTGCGCCCTCGACCGACAGGGTGACGGTCTTCACCCACTCCAAGAAATGCACGAAGTCGTCGCGACGGGTGGGCTGACCCTGCTCGGCCAAACCGTTCCAGGCCCCGTTGATCGCCTCCCACAGCTCGACCGTCAGGGCCGTGCGGACGGAACGGGCATTGGTCCGCGCGCGGGTGATGCAGGAGGTGATGGAGGACGAGTTCAGCGTCGAGAAGGCCAGATATTCGCGCACCGATTTTTCGGTCGGTGAGCGGCCCAGCGCCTTGGGCGCACCGGCCGAGGCCAGGGCACTGGCCCAGACCGTCTCGGCATCGCCGTCGCCGCGGGTGGGAATGGCGGCAAGGCGTAACGTCGCCTCCAGGATGCGCGCGAGAAAGTCCGCCCGCTCGATATAGCGGCCGGTCCAGTACAGGCTGTCTGCGGTACGCGAGAGCATTATTCCTCCCCCGTCGGGGGAGGGGGACCATCCGAAGGATGGTGGAGAGGGCTGACTGCAAGCGCCGGTGTCTGGGGCAGGCCCCCTCCACCGCTACGCGGTCCCCCTCCCCCGGTGGGGGAGGATTTGTTCGAGATATCAAACATCCAGCACCCAGGTGTCCTTGGTTCCGCCGCCCTGGCTGGAGTTGACCACCAGTGAACCGGCCTTCAGCGCGACGCGGGTCAGGCCGCCGGGCGCGACCTTCACGCCGTCCGGGCTGGACAGGACGAAGGGGCGCAGGTCGACGTGGCGGCTGCACAGCTCGCCCTTGTCCAGCGTCGGAGCCGTCGACAGCGCCAGGGTCGGCTGGGCGATGAAGTCGTCGGGGTCGTTGATCAGCTTCTTGCGGAAGGCCTCCACCTCGGCCTTGGTCGAGGCCGGGCCGACCAGCATGCCGTAGCCGCCGGAGCCGCCGACCTCCTTGACCACCAGCTGATCGAGATTGGACAGCACCTCCTTCAGCGCCTCCGGCTCGCGGCAACGCCAGGTCGGCACATTCTTCAGGATCGGCTCCTCGCCCGTATAGAAGCGAACCAGTTCGGGCATGTAGGTATAGACGGCCTTGTCGTCGGCCACGCCGGTGCCGACGGCATTGGCCAGCGCCACATTGCCTGCCTGATAGGCCGTCATCAGGCCCGGCACGCCCAGCGCCGAATCCGGGCGGAACATCAGGGGATCAAGGAAGTCGTCGTCCAGACGACGATAGATGACGTCCACCTGCTTTCGGCCTTGCGTCGTGCGCATGTAGACGTGGTCGTCATCGACGAACAGGTCGCTGCCTTCGACCAGCTCCACGCCCAGCTTGTCGGCCAGGAAGGAGTGTTCGTAATAGGCCGAGTTGTAGGGCCCCGGCGTCAGCAGCACGATCGTCGGATCGGAGCCCGCCCCCAGCGGCGCGCAGCCGCGCAACGACGCCAGCAGCATGTCGGCATAGGTCTCGACCGGGCGCACCGGATAGTCGGCGAACAGGTCGGGGAACAACCGCATCATCATCTCGCGGTTTTCCAGCATGTAGGAAACGCCGGACGGCGTGCGACAGTTGTCCTCCAGCACATAGAAGCCGTCCTCGCCGGTGCGGACCAGATCGACGCCCGCGATCTGGACCCAGATGTCGCGCGGCGGGCGGCGGCCCTGCATCTGCGGCACATAATAGGGATTGGTCAGCACCAGTTCGGCCGGAATGATCCCGGCCTTCAGACATTCCTGCTTGCCATAGATGTCGGACAGGAAGGCGTTGATGACGTTTACCCGCTGGACCAGACCGGCCTCCAGCCCCGCCCATTCGGCCGCACCGATGATGCGCGGCACGACGTCGAAGGGGATCAGGCGTTCGCTGCTCTCGGCCTCGCCATAGACGGCAAAGGTAATGCCCATGCGGCGAAAGAACAGCTCGGCTTGGCGCGACCGGGCCTGCAGCAAGCCCTCCGGCGCGTCCGCCAGCCACCGGGCGAGCCCCCGATAGCTGTCGCGGACCTCGCCGCCCATTCCGGACATTTCGTCGAACGCCAATGCGGCTCCTGCAGGCTGATGCGTCCGGTCAGGGTGGACCGAGACACAACAGCGTTGCAACAAGATTGTTGCACCGCGGCGACGACGAAATCAGGGGGTGCCCGACGCCGCCGTCGCCGGTGCTGCCGCGACCTGACGCGGGCCCGCATTCTTGACATACTGGTCCAGCCAGCGAACCGTTTCCCACAGGGTGTGGCCGACGGACTCGCGCGCACGATAGCCATGGGCCTCCAGCGGCAGGACGACGTAGCGAACCGTCGCCCCCTGCCCCTTCAGCGCGGCATAAAAGCGTTCCGACTGCACCGGGAAGGTGCCGGAGTTGTCGTCCGCCTCGCCGTGGATCAGCAGGATCGGCTCATTGACCCGGTTGGCATAGGTGAAGGGCGACATCTCCTGATAGGTCTCGGTCGCCTCCCAGTAGGTGCGCTGTTCGGCCTGGAAGCCGAAGGGCGTCAGGGTGCGGTTGTAGGCCCCCGAGCGCGCGATGCCGGTGCGGAACAGGTCGGTATGCGCCAGCAGGTTGGCGGTCATGAAGGCCCCGTAGGAGTGGCCCCCCACAGCGATCTTGTCCGGGTCGGCGACGCCCAGATCGACCACGGCTTTCACAGCCGCCTCGGCGCTGGCGCTCAGCTGTTCGATATAGGTGTCGTTGGGCTCGGCCCCGTTCACGCCGATGATGGGCATGGTCGGGTTGTCCAGCACGGCATAGCCCTGGGTCAGCAGGAACAGGTGGCTGGACCCGCCCGGACGCACGAAACGGTTGTCGGTGTCGACCACCTGACCGGCCACGGCGGCATCGGTGAACTCGGCCGGATAGGCCCACATCACCAGCGGCAGAGGGCCGTCGCGGGTCTTGTCGTAACCGGCGGGCAGGTACAGCGTGCCAGACAGCTGGACCCCGTCGGCGCGGGTATAGGTGATAAGCTCCCGCGACACCCCGGCCAGTTGCGGAGCCGGGTCAGGGAAGGCCGTCAGGGCCGTGGTCGGAGCCGCCGCCTGATCGTCGTCAAGGCTACGAATATAGAGGTTGCCGGGCATGTCCTTGGTTTCGCGGCGCGTGACCAGACGGCGGCCCTCGTCGTCGAGGATACCGACCAGGCTTTCATAAGCCCCGGGGGCCGAGGTCCAGATACGCTCGGACTGGCCCGTGTTCAGGTCCATCGCCGCCAGGAAGGGATATTCGCCCTGCCGCGTGGCCCCCGCGCCCGTCATGAGCACGCGCGAGCCGTCCGGCGTAAAGCGCATGACGCTGAACCCATTGCCGGTCGGCTGTGACACCGGAGAGCCGGGGTTGTTGTAGCGGTCCTGATAGTTGCGCTCCAGAAGGACACGGCCCTGGCCCGGGTTCGACGGATCGACCACATAGCGGGTCTCGTTGCGCGTGTTGAACCAGCGGCTCCCCACAATGGCCAGGTCGTCGCGGCCCCAGTCGACACCGCCATACCTTTCGTCCAGATCGATCAGCTTGACCGGCTGGCCGTTGAACGGGGCGGCCAGCATCAGCACGCGGTCGCGGACCTCCGAAGGTGCACGGGAATCGCCGCCGTCCTGGGCCTCGGTCCACACCAGGGTGGCAGGGGCATCGGCGCGCCACTGGACCGAGCGCGGACCAGGGGCGACGGAATCGAAGGGCGTCGGGATGTTGTCGCGCAGGGGCAGGTCGGCGACCTGATGTACGACCCGGCCTTGCAGATCGGTGACCGTGACCTCGGACGGGAACAGGCCGGCGGGCACCACATAGCTGTAAGGTTTCTTGACGCGGGTCTGAAGCACATGGGCCCCGTCGGGCGACACCGCCGCGCCCAGGATCACGCCGGGCTGACCGATAGGCCGCACCGTACCGTCCAGCGACACCACCGCCAGCTGGGAGGTGAAATAATGGTCGAACAGGGCCTCGTCGCCCGCATTGGACAACAGGTCCTGATAGGTCCGGGTCGGGGCGGCGCGGCCGCCGGTCTCGGAGATCGTCGGGCCGGATGGTGGGCGGGTGGTGTCGGGAGCCGCACCGCGCCCGGTGGGCACCATTCGGACCACCAGGCCGGAGTTGTCGGGCAGCCAGTCGAAGCCGGCACCGGCTGCGGCATTGACGTGGCCCTCGGCCACCTTGCGTGCCGTCGCGCCAGCCACGTCGGCGACCCAGAGCTCCATGCCCTCGGGTGCATCCATCAGGAAGGCCACCGACTTGCCGTCAGGCGACCAGCTGGGCGAGGTGAACTGCGCATTGGCAGGCAGGCTGACGGGACGGATGGCCCCGCCCTCGACCTGCTGGAAACTCATGCCCGTCAGCCAGCTGATGCGGCTGTTGGCCGGGCCGTTGTTGCGAGGATTGATCCGGTAACCGCCCAGCCGCAGCATGGGCTCGGCCAGTTCAGCGATGGACGGCAGGTTCGACCGGTCAAACAGGGCCAGGGTGGTGTCATCGGGGCTGAGCGACGGCGTCGGCGTCGGCTTGGTGTCCAGGATCTGGGCGATCGGTGCCGGCGGCTGCTGATAGGCGACCCCGTTCTGTGCCTCCTGGGCCAGGACCGGACCGGCGATAGCGGCCAGAAGAACGAACGCGGGCAGAGCCCGGCCAAGCAGACGATGACGCATTTCAGAACAGTCCCATGACACCCCGCCAGCCCGACGGGAGCGGCACGCTAGGGGTCGGTGTGCCTGAGGGTCAACCCTCTCCCTTCCGCTCATCCCCGCGAAGGCGGGGATCCAGTGCTTTGGATGATCGGTGCGATTCCCTGCGCTCTCTCGTTGTCCAGAAACACAGGCACCACGCTGGACAGAACTGGGTCCCCGCCTTCGCGGGGATGAGCGGAATATTTGAGTATCACTTCGGAGGGCGCGGCTCGGCCGGTTCCTGGCCTGGGAACCGGGCGTCCTGCCAGCTGTGCCAGATGTCGCGCATCCCCTGGCGTGGCATGTCGGTGCCGACCTGGGCCAGTTGATCGACCCAGACCTCCGACACCCGCCCGACCGTCACGGACCACCAGCCCGGCGGCTGTTCGCGCGACCAGTTCAGCGGCGAGACCGCATTGAAGGTCAGCATGAAGGCCGCGACGACGAGAATTACGACGTCGGTCCAGCGTCGGTCGCTGGCAGCCACGGCCTCGGCATCCAGCGGCGGCTCGACGGGATAGAGGCTGCGTCCGAAGGCGCGCAGCCGCCCGCGGAAGGTGCGCAGGTCGTGAGCATCGGCATCCGGTATCCATTCGCTGACGGGATCGGACCGGGTGGGGGTCGGTGTGCGATCGGGTTCGTGGGTCATGACGCCTCCCGCCTCAGAACTGGAAATAGATGAAGGGGGCGACGCCGTCGGGCCGGGCCGCCTCCAGGATCAGGAAGGCGGCGGACAGCAGCAGACCAAACGTCAGGGCCGGAGCCTCCTTGAGCCGCACCGCCACGCCCTCGATGGCGCGCGGCGGCAGCCAGTGCATGGCCAGGCCGCCGACGACCAGCACCAGCAGCAGTGGCGTCAGGGCCATCACCGGACCCGGTCGGCCGAGGCCCTGAAGCATGGCCATGGCCATGCCGAAACTCTCGGCGCGGAACAGGATCCAGCCCAGGCAGACGATGTGGAAGGTAATCACCACACCGATGATCGTCGGCATGACCTTGCGATCGCCCAGCACAGATCGCGCCAGACGCTCGACCACCTGCACCAAGCCGTGCAGCGCGCCCCAGGCCAGGAAGGTCCAGGCCGCACCATGCCAGAGGCCGCCCAGCAGCATGGTGATGAAGACGTTGCGGCAGCTGGCCCACAGCCCCTTCTTGCCGCCGCCCAGCGGGATGTACAGATAGTCGCGAAGCCAGCTGGACAGGCTGATGTGCCAGCGCCGCCAGAAATCCTGCATCGAACTGGCCCGGTACGGCTGGTCGAAGTTGCGCGGGAAGGAATAGCCCAGCAGGGCCGCGATCCCGATGGCCATGTCCGAATAGGCTGAGAAGTCGCAATAGATCTGAACCGCATAGCCATAGACGGCAAAGGCGATGTCGACGCTGCTGTAGGCCGAGGGATCGAAGAAGACGGGATCCACCAGATTGACCGAAATTTCGGTGGCGATGATGGACTTCTTGAACAGGCCCCAGACGATCAGCAACAGGCCCCAGGTGGCGGCTTCGCGCGTCAGGCGCGGAGCTTTGTCGAACTGGGGCAGCAGGTCCGAGGCCCGCACGATCGGCCCGGCCACCAGATGCGGGAAGAAGCTCATCAACAGCATGACGTCCAGCAGGCTCTTGGCCGGCGGGGTCTTGCCGCGATGGACGTCCACGACATAGCTGATGCCCTGGAAGGTGAAGAAGCTGATCCCGACCGGCAGCAGGATCTGAAGGATCTGGATGTCGCGCCCCCAGCCCAGCGGGGCCAGCAAGTTGGCGAACTGCTCCACGAAGAAACCGTAGTATTTGAATGTCCCCAGGATCAGCAGATTGGCGGTGACGCCCAGAACCAGAAGCCATTTGCGCCGGTCGGGGGCCCGCCGCGCGATCATCGCCGCAATGCCCCAGTTCAGCACCGCCGACAGGATCAGCAGGGCGACGAACCGCTCGTCCCACTGGGCATAGAAGAACCAGCTGGCCAGCAAGAGGAATATCTTGCGGGACCGGTTCTCCGCCCCCAGCGCCCAGGTCGCGAAATAGACGATCAGGAAGAAGACCGCGAAGGCCAGGGTCGGGAACAGCATTCAGTCGGTCCCGGCGATCAGGCGGCAGGCTGGGCGGCGGCGGGTTGCGGCCGTGTCAGTCCCGCGTCGCGCACCAGTCGATCAACGATATTACCGCTGACGTGCATCACCCCCGCGAGCGACAGATGCATGCCGTCGTCCTTGCGCATCAGCACGCGGCGACCGTTCGCATCCTGGCCGTAGGCTTCGTAACCACCCTGGGCGTCGGCGGTCAGGGGCACCATGTCGATGAAGGTGACATTGGCGGCCTGCATGCGGCTGCGGACCAGATCGTTGATGATCTGCATCTTGGTGTTGAAGGCATCGCTGCGCATGCGCGGATTGCCGACCCAGTAGACGGCGATGTCACGGCTTTTCAGCAGGGCGATCAGGTCGTCGACCCGCTTGCCATAGATGGCCTTCCAGCCGTCGCTGCCGAACGGATGAACGGTGCCGTCGACCTCCATGCCTTGGCCGTCATTGGTGCCGAAGGCGATGATGGCGACGTCCAGATCGGCATTGGCCAGCTGTCCCTGGGTCTTGGCCTGAATGTCCACGAAGTCGTAGCGGGCCAGGCCGGTCGCGGGCTGGGTGAACTTGCTGACCGTCACGTTCGGATAGGCCTGCATGTCGCGGTACAGGCCGGTGTAAAGGTCTGACGCCATGGAGTCGCCAAACACGCCGATCTTCAGCGGGCCCTGCGCCAGGCGTTGGGACAGAGGCGTGACGGTGCGGGCATCGACAGCCGCCGTCGGCAAGGCCGGGCGGATGGTGTCAGCGGCCGGGGCAGGTGTGGGCGCATCGGGGGTCGCGGAAGCCTCCGCTGCCTGGCCCTGGCCGAGCATCAGCGTCGGATGTCGCAGCCATTCGCGACCGTCCGGGGTCAGGGCCAGACCCGCCACGACGCCGATCACGAAGATCAGGGTCAGGGCATTGATGACCTTGCGCACGCTCATTCCCACGGTTCCCAAAAAGCCAGATTGTCGCACCGACCTTTAGCCTTTTTCGCCGCCGTCTCCAGCCCCCCGACCCTGACAGAAGGTGTCAGTCGATTACGGTTCGGCGCGGATCGCGCCTTGCGCTTGCCCGCCCGCGCGGGGAAAGCTAGAGACGACTGAAGATCAGATATTCATCAAAAGATGAAAAGAGGAAGCGATGCGGAAGATTGTCTCCGATGCGCGGGCGGCGCTGGACGGCCTGACGTTCGACGGCATGACCGTCATGTCCGGCGGCTTCGGCCTGTGCGGCATTCCCGAGAACCTGATCGCGGGCCTGCGGAACAGTGGCGTCAAGGGGCTGACGGTCATCTCCAACAATGCGGGCGTCGACGGATTTGGCCTGGGCCAGCTGCTGGAAACCCGCCAGATCGCCAAGATGATCAGCTCCTATGTCGGAGAGAACAAGGAGTTCGAGCGCCAGTATCTGGCCGGTGAGCTGGAGCTGGAGTTCAACCCGCAGGGCACCTTGGCCGAGCGCATCCGCGCGGGCGGCGCGGGGATCCCCGCCTTCTTCACCGCCACTGGCGTCGGCACCCTGGTCGCCGAGGGCAAGGAAGTGCGCAACTTCGATGGCCGCGACTACGTCATGGAAACCGGCCTCGTCGCCGACCTGGCCATCGTCAAGGCGTGGAAGGCCGACGAGCGGGGCAATCTGGTGTTCCGCAAGACAGCCCGCAACTTCAACCCGATGATGGCCACCGCCGGCAAGGTGACACTGGTCGAGGTCGAGGAGATCGTGCCCGTCGGCTCGCTGGACCCGGACCATATCCACACACCTGGCGTCTACGTCGACCGTCTGTTCGTCGGCACGTTTGAGAAGCGCATCGAGCAGCGAACCATCCGTCAGAGGGAGGCCGTCTGATGCCCCGCACCCGCGAACAACTGGCCGAACGCGCCGCCAAGGAGCTGCAGGACGGCTTCTATGTGAACCTGGGCATCGGCATCCCGACCCTGGTGGCGAACTACATCCCCGCCGGAATGGAAGTGACCCTGCAGTCCGAGAACGGCATGCTGGGCATGGGGCCGTTTCCGTTTGCCGGAGAAGAGGACGCCGACCTGATCAACGCGGGCAAGCAGACGATCACGGAGATTCCCGAGAGCGCCTATTTCAGCAGCGCGGACAGCTTTGCCATGATCCGCGGCGGCCATATCAATCTGTCGATCCTGGGAGCCATGGAGGTCGCCGAGAACGGCGACATCGCCAACTGGATGATCCCGGGTAAGCTGGTGAAGGGCATGGGCGGTGCCATGGACCTGGTCGCAGGCGTCAAGCGGGTGGTGGTGGTCATGGATCACGCCAACAAGCACGGCCAGTCCAAGGTGCTGAAGGCCTGCACCCTGCCCCTGACCGGCACCGGCGTGGTCAGCCGCATCATCACCGACCTGGCGGTGTTCGACGTCAAGCCGGACGGCGCGGGCCTGGAGCTGATCGAACTGGCCGACGGGGTGACCCTGGACGACGTCGCGGCCAAGACCGAGGCGACCTATACGATCGCACCCGGCCTGGCCTGATCGGCGTCAGGCTGCGTTCGCTTCGGTCCAGGCCACGATCTGGGTGTTCAGATCGCGCGTGGCCAGGTCATAGGCCTCGACGATGGCCCCCACGCGGTTGGCGGCGGCGGGCTGTTCGACCGTGAAGATCCGCTCCACCTTCACCTGCCGCTCCGGCAGGGTCAGCAGGCGCACCCGGGCCGTGATGACGACCGTAGGCACAGCTTCCGGGGCGGGGTAGCGCGTCTCGAAGGCGCGGATATCGATATCCAGCGTCCGCGTGCTGCGCGCCAGTTCGCGAGGGCCGATCAGACGGACCTGTGTCGCTTGGCTGGCAAAGGCATTCTCCAGACTATCGGTCAGCAGGTCCGCAGCCGGAGATATCCAGCGGGCACCGCCGATGTAGGCGGTTTCCGTACCGGTAACGCCCAGCAGCCGGTCGCCCTCGGCCGCCTCGGGCATCTCCACCCTTCGCATCCCGACCAGAATGGGATCGGCCACCGGCGTCGCCGCCTGGCCCGAGACGCCACCGAAGCGATAGGTCTGGACAGGGTCCGGGCTAGACAACAGGGCGCAGGCCGACAGGGAGATGGCGGTCGCGCCAACGGCAGCGAGACGAAGCAGGTTGGATCGGATCACGGTTGAACCTCCAGTTCACGGGTCGGGGCACGGCCGATGAAGTCACGCGGGCTGGCGCGAACCTCATCAACGAGGCCCTCCAGCGAACGGGTGGCGTCTTCCAGGCCCTGGATCGACTGTTGCAGTTGCGGCAGGCCGGTGGCGGTGAAGTCGGTCAGCGGACCCTCCACACCCTCGGCCGTGCGGTTGATGGTGGCGATGGCACCGCGGGCCTCTTCGGCGGCGGAGTTGATGTTGGCGATGGCGGAACGACCGTCCGTCTCGACCAGACGACGCGCCTCGGCACCCAGGGCCTCATATTCGCCGATGGCCGAGTTGGCCTTGGCCAGAGCCTGTTCCAGCTGCTCGAACATGCCCTTGCGCGCTTCCAGTTCGGCGGTCAGGGATTCGACGTTCTTCAGGCTGGTCGAGAAGCTGCGCACGTTGTCGTCGGACAGCACGCGGTTGATCCGGTTCAGCGCATCGACAGTCTGGGCCAGCACTGTGCCAGAGCCGCTGAGCAACTCCGCGATCGGCGACGGCTGGCTCTGGATCACCGGAATGACGTTGTCCGGATACTGGCTCTTCAGGATGGCGCTGTTGGCGTCGCCGGCGGTGATCTGAATGTAGTTCAGGCCCGTGATGCCCTGCGGTTCCAGCTGGGCGCGCGAGGAGACGCGCACGGGCGTGGTGCCATCGACGCGGATACGCGCGATGACCTGATCGCCCTTGTTGGGGTCCAGGTTCAGGTCGGTGACCTCACCCACGCGGATACCGTTGAAGTGGACTTCACCGCCCTCGGACAGGCCGCGTACGGGGCCGTAGAAGACGATGTCATAGACGTCGTAGTCGTTGTTGAACTGAAGCCGGGCCAGCCAGATCGTGAACACCGCCAGGGCCGCCAGAAGGGCGACGGTGGCGATGCCGACGGCGGCGTAGTGTGCGTCTCTTTCCATGGGTCGGCTCTCCTCAGGCCGCTTTCGATCCGGAACCGGCGCGTCCGCGCGGCCCCAGGAAGTATTCCTTGATCCAGGCATGGTCCGAGCGTTCCAGCTCGCGGACCGGGGCCTTGGCAACGACGTGCTTGTCGGCCAGGACGGCCACCTGATCGGTGATGGCGTACAGGCTGTCCAGATCGTGGGTGATCATGAAGACGGTCAGGCCCAGATCATCCGACAGCTGGCGGATCAGATCGTCGAAGGCCGCGGCCCCGATAGGGTCCAGACCGGCCGTCGGCTCGTCCAGAAAAACCAGTTCAGGATCCAGCGCCAGGGCACGGGCCAGGCCGACACGCTTCTTCATGCCGCCAGACAGCTCGGCCGGCTTCTGATGATGCACCTCGGGCTTCAGGCCCACCATGGCGATCTTCATCTCGGCCAGTTCGCGGATCACGGCCTTGGACAGGTTGGTATGCTCCACCAGCGGCGAGGCGACGTTGTCCAGCACGCTGAGGGAGGAAAACAGGGCCCCCTGCTGAAACAGGATGCCGGTCCGGCGCTCGATGTCGGCGGCCTGGGCCTTGGTCATATCGGCCGTTTTATGCCCGAAGATCTTGATGGAGCCGGCCTCGGGCTCCTTCAGGCCGATGATGGTGTTCAGCAGCACCGTCTTGCCGGTACCCGAACCGCCGACCACGCCCAGAACCTCGCCCCGGACCACGTCCAGATCGAGGTTTTCATGAATGGGGGCCTGGTCGCCGAACTGGCTGACGAGACCACGCACCTCAATCAGGTTTTCCGGCCCCGTCTTAGCGGATTGGTCGCCGGCGGGCGTAACGACGGTGTCGTCCTTCACGGTATCCGTCACAGGTTCAGCTCCATGAAGATCATGGCGAAGACGGCATCCAGGAAGATGATGGCGAAAATGGCCTGGACCACGGCGGCGGTCACGCGGCGTCCCAGGCTTTCGACATCACCGGCCACGGCCATGCCCTGGCGACAGCCGATAGCAGCCACCACGATGGCGAAGATCGGGGCCTTGATCATGCCGACCATCAGGTGATTGCCCATCAAGGGATCCTGGGACATCTGCTGAATGAAGAAGATCGGGCCGTAACCCAGCACGCCCCAGGTCACGAGCAGACCACCGAACAGGCCCGTCACGATGCCGACGAAGGTCAGCAGCGGCATCATGATGACCATGGCCGCCAGTCGCGGAATGACCAGGGCCTGGAACGGATTGACGCCCATCACCTGCATGGCGTCGACCTCCTGCGTCATGCGCATGGAGCCGATCTCGGCGGCGAAGGACGAGGCCGAACGACCGGCCAGAAGGATGGCAGTGATCAGCACGGCCAGTTCACGCAGCACGGCTACGGCGACCAGCTGGACCGTAAAGACCCCTGCCCCCAGTTGCGACAGCAGGTTGGCCCCCAGCAGGGCGATGACGGCCCCGATGAAGAAGTTGGTCACCGCAATGATCGGCAGGGCGTCCAGACCGGCGCGCTCGCCCTGACTGAACCAGGCCGCCCAGCGGATCCGACCGGGATGTTTGAACGCCGTGCCGACCGCCACGATCAGACGGCCCAGGAAGGCCATGGACAGCATGGCCTCCATGGCGATGTCGTGGACGCCCAGGCCGATCTTGCTGAAGAACCGAACGACCGGCAGGGGGCGGCGCGGCGGCGGCGCACTCTCCCGTTCCAGCTTTTCGACCATGGCATAGGTGCGGCCCGCTTCAGGGCGCTCGGACCAGGCCTTTTCGGGCAGGACGCAGTTGGAGGCCTGAACGATCGCGAGGGCACCGGCGGTGTCGAAACGGCCCATATCCTTCAGGTCGACAGCGTCCACGCAGCGCTCGTGCAACTGCTCGTCGAGACGCCGCGACACGCGGCCAAGCTCGGTCGCCGTCCAGTCGCCGGTCAGCCGCAGGGTCAGGCCTGAGCCGCCATCGTCGATGTCAAAGTCCGCTGCGGCCATGTCGCTACTTAAATCGCCCCGTAGGCTTTGACCACGTTCCTTGAACGGCAAAGCTCATCAGCCGATGACAACGCTGCTGAACCGTATTCGTTCAGCCACAATCGACCATACGTTTCAAAGGGCTGTCCGGACGCGCGCCAGATCCTCGACGAAGCGCGCCCGCTCCGCCGCCCGCCCGGCCTCATCGGGAATCCGCAGCAGATAGGAAGGGTGGGCCGTGATCATCAGGGTCACGCCGTCGTCCAGCGCGATCGGCTGACCGCGCTCCTTGCCGATCGTGACCTTGCGGCCCAGCACACCCAGCGCCGCCGTCGCGCCCAGGGCCAAGATCAGGCGCGGCCTGACCAGCCGCCGCTCGCTGTCCAGCCACCAGCGACAGGCCGTGACCTCGCTGGCCACAGGCGTCTTGTGCAGGCGGCGCTTGCCGCGCGGCTCATGCTTGAAATGCTTGACGGCATTGGTGACGAAGGCCTGATCGCGGTCGATGCCGACTTCGTCCAGCGCACTGTTCAGCACCTGACCGGCGGGACCGACAAACGGCTGACCGGCCAGGTCCTCCTGATCGCCGGGTTGTTCACCGACGATCATCAGGGGCGCTGCGGTGGCGCCCACCCCGCACACGCCTTGCGTCGCATCGCGCCACAGCGGACAGCGGCGACAGCCCTGAACGGCGCGGTTCAGGTCGTCGAGCGATGTCGGCACATAGTCTTCGGCCACTTCGCCCTTGCGGACGATCGGCGACAGCGTCTGGGCCAGGCGCGGGTTTGGCATGGATGCGGGCGCGGCGACCATTCTGTCTTCCCGAACCGCAGCCTGGGCGATCAGTTCTGGAATCAAAGCCGCCTCCGGCAGGTTCTTCCAGTACCGTTTGGGCATCTCGCCCTGCATGGTGCCGGTCTTCAGACGCGCCGGATTGAAGGTCGAGGCATAGTAGGTCTTCCAGAACTCCTCGATCTCGTCCTCGGTCGGGGCCATGTCGCGCGTGGCGGGCGGCCCGAATGTCAGGGCTTGACCATCCCAGAAGGCACAGCCGTCAGGCGTCAGAATGGACCACCGCATGGTCGTGAACCGCCGCATGAAGAAGGGGGCGGTACGCTCCAGCACCCGATGGGCCGGCTCGAACCAGGCGACCCAGGCCTCGCCCTGCTCGTCCTGAACCTCGCGAAAGCGGACGAAGGCCTTCATCTTGTGGCTGGCCCGGCTGACATTCTTGGCGCGCTCGAAGGCGTCGGCGACATCGATGTCGGTGACCACTTTCATCAGATCCGGCTCGTCGCGCAGTCGCCAGAGCAAGCGATACAGCAGGTCAAACCGATCGGCAGAGCGATGCAGGATCACCGCCTGGGCCAGATCGACGAAGGCCTTTGGAACGGCGAACTCAGACACAGACCTGGTTGCCGGTGCGGTTGGCGACGGGCCAGCGTCGAACAGCCCGACCTGATCCTCACTGCCCGCCACCACAAACCGCGCCTGCGACGGCTCGACCCCCTCCAGCCGGAAGGCGCGCGCGGCCTTGCGCCAGCCGTCGAAGTCGATCTCGCTGGCCAGGGTCGCGACCCGCATCAGAACAGGCTCAGTTGCACCGGCTTCTCGACCGGGGTCAGGCGTGCCCGCAGATCGGCGGCATCGGTCAGGCCGCCCGGCGTCCAGTCCAGGGCCGTGATGAAGGGCCGGACCTTGTCGATGCCCCGGCACAGCCGCCCGATATCCTCCAGCCGCAGGGTGCGCCAGCGCCGGACCTGGACGATCCGGTTGACCGACTTCACGCCCAGGCCGGGCACCCGCAGCAGCATTTCGCGCGGGGCGGTATTCACATCGACCGGGAACTGCGCCCGACTGTTCAGGGCCCAGGCCAGCTTGGGATCGATCGCCAAATCGAGCATTCCGTCCACGGTCGCCTCGCCGATCTCGGGCGGCGAAAAGCCATAGAACCGCATCAGCCAGTCGGCCTGGTACAGCCGATGCTCACGCATCAGCGGCGGCTTGGTCAGGGGCAGGACGCTGGACGCATCCGGTATGGGCGAAAAGGCGGAATAGTAGACGCGGCGCAGGCCATAGCCGCCATAAAGCGACGCCGACCGGTCGATGATCTCCGTGTCCGGTGCCCCGTCCGCCCCGACGATCAGCTGGGTCGACTGGCCCGCGGGCGCGAACTTCGGCGGCTTTATGCGGTCCTTCTTCGACGGCTTCGCAGCTTCGACGCCCAGACGCACCTGGCTCATCGCCTTCTTGATGACGGCGACATCTTTCTGGGGTGCCAGCCGATGAAGGGCCTCGTCGCGCGGCAGTTCGATATTGGCCGACAGCCGGTCGGCATACAGTGCCGCCTCCTCGATCAGGCGGGGATCGGCCTCGGGGATCAGCTTCAGATGGATGTAGCCGCGAAAGCCGTGGTCGATCCGCAGCGTCTTGGCCACCAGGACCAGCTGTTCCATCGTATAGTCGCCGGAGCGGATGATGCCCGACGACAGGAACAGGCCTTCGATATAGTTCCGCTTGTAGAAGTTCAGGGTCAGGGACACGACCTCATCGACGTCGAACCGCGCCCGCTGCACATTCGAGGACGCCCGGTTGATGCAGTAGACGCAGTCGTAGATGCAGAAGTTGGTCAGCAGGATCTTGAGCAAGCTCACGCACCGACCGTCCGGCGTATAGGCGTGGCAAATACCCATGCCCTCGGTCGAGCCAATGCCCTTGCCGCCCATGGAGTCGCGCTTGCTGGTCCCCGACGAGGCGCAACTGGCATCATATTTGGCCGCATCAGCCAGGATCGACAGTTTCCGCTTGAGATCGAGCTGCGCCATTGTTCATGGTATGTTCCAATACTGCTGTGACGTCCAGCGTGGCCGTGGAACGAATTGTCGCGTCAGCTCAGATAGTTGAGCAGGGTCGACTGGCGCAGCTGGCTGATCACCTGGGCCGAGGCCTGGATGGCGACCTGCGAGAGCTGCAGATCGGTCACGGCCTTCAGCATGTCCGCGTCGGTGCGGTCTGCGACCAGACCATCCAGAGAGGCGATCTGATCCTTGTGGCTGGCGATCAGGGTGTCGACCTGATTGGCCTGGGCCCCGGTCATGGCGGTCTTTTCCGTCACGGCCTTGCCCGCCTGTTCCAGCAAGTTCAGCTGGCTGGTCAGAAAGGTCTTCTGCGGCTCCGTTAGCTTGCCGCTGAGCGGACCTTGCGGCCCCTCGTGAAAGGCCTGGATGTCGCTCAGGATGGCCAGGGTGTCGGTGCCCAGGTCACTGGCCAGAACACCGGTCTCCAGCGTGGTGCCCTCGGCCACGCGGCTGGCGGTCTTCAGGCTGTCGTTGCGGAACTGGGCGGCGAGCGGACCCGTGGTCAGGTCCGACATCGTTTCGGCGGCCAGCGGCTCCACATCCACCGATGAGCCGGCGAACAGATAGTTGCCCTGATGCTTGGTGTTCAGGCCGCCGCGCACCGACTGGAACAGGCCCTCCAGCTCGGTCATCAGGCCCACACTGGTGTCGGCCGCGATGGCATTGCCCAGGGCCGAGCGGATGCCTTCGGTACCTTCGCCGACGCGGTTCATCGCCAGATCCTGCGACGTCAGGCGCGCGGCGACCGAGTTGGACGTATCGAGAAACCCCTGCAATCGCGCCGACGAGCCCTTCAGCGCCGTCAGAGTCTCCGACTGGCGTCCGAAGCCGACCAGATCGGTGGCGTTCTTCTGGGTCGACACCCGTTCCTGGGCGTCGTTGGCCTTCATCTGGGTGTTCATCAGATTCAGCAGGGCCGACTGATAGTTTCCAAAGGTGGCAACGCGGTTCATCAGACCATCCCCAGCAGCGTGTCGTACATGTCCTTGGCGGCCTGGATCATGCGGGCCGAGGCGTTAAAGGCCTGCTGATAGGTGGTCATCAGCACCAGTTCCTCGTCCAGGTTGACGCCCTCCTGCGAAATCTGCCGGGCGCTGGCTTCATTGGCCAGGGCGTCGGCTGTCTGGGCCCGGGTCTTGGCAGCTGCGGCCTTGCCGCCGATATCGCCGGCCAGTTCGGACGCATAGCGCGACACCGACATCGACCCGCCCGCCGACTGGAAGGCACTGGTGCGCTGACCGGCGTCGGCCAGCAACAGGGCCCCGCGTCCGTCGCCACTGGTCAGGGCCGCCGAGCCTGCGGCCGCGCCCAGGTTCAGCTGGGCCAGCGCCAGATTGGCCGGGCTGGTGCGGATGTCGGAGCGGATGGTGAAGCTGTCGGCACGCGAGGCCCGCGTCCCCTCCCCGATCCCGAACAGGGCCGAGACCGAGACGCCCGACGGGACCTGGCTCGTCCGGTCGTCCAGGACGCTCATGCTTGGCGACGGATTGCCTGCGCCCGTGTAGCTCAGCGCCCCGTCAGGCCCCAGGCTGAAGCTGCCGTAGCGACCGACGCCCGTGATCGGATCGTTCAGGGCCGTGATCAGATCGCCGACGGTGCCGCCTGCGGGGACGGCCACCTCGATGTCGCGGATGCGCGCGCCCCGTTCGTCGGTGAAGCGGAAGCTCATGGTCTCGCCAGCGGTGAACCCGTGGGCCGAGGCGGCGGTCAGGCCGGTGTCATAGATGGCCGGGGTGTCAGTGGAGACCAGATCGTTCAGGCCGAAATAGTGTGAGAAACCCCGCCCCGCCTTGTTCGAGGCGGCACCCGCCGGATCGGCGATGGAGATGCCGCTGCCCGCCGGGGCCTGGATGCTCAGCTTGCCGTCGACGAAGCTGGCCGTCGCCCCGCCCAGCTGGCTGTTCAGCGTGGCCAGGAAGGTGGTCGGGTCCGCCGCCACGCCGTTGACCGTCATGGTCGCGCCCGAGAAGACGATGTCGGCGCGGCTCTGGATCACGCCCGAAGCATTCACCACCGCGATCGTCGTCTGGCCGGTGAAGCCGGTCAGCGCCGTCTCCAGCGACTGGCCGACATTGCGCCCGGTCAGTCGGTTGGGTGCCGGCACGGCGGTATTGGCATTGTGCGCGCGGTTCAGCTCGTCGGCGACATGGCTGACCAGTTCGGCCAGCCGGGCGGCGGCGGCGGGCGCATCGACGTCGCGCAGCTCGACCAGGCCCTTGATCTCGCCCGAGGTGATGCCGTCCAGCAGGGCCCGCTTCTGGCCGCTGGGTTCAGTCACATAGATTTCGTTGAAGGCGCTGGTGCTGGTGACCGTGCCCGTCGGATTATAGCTGATCTTGCCCACGCCCTGGCCGGCCAGCATGGCCCCGCCATTCGTGCGCACGGTGACCCCGCCGATCGGGCGCTGGGTGATCTGGACATCCATCAGCTTGGACAGTTCGCCCAGCAGAGCCGACTGGGCGCTCTGGGCACCGGAGGAATCGCCCTTGGTCGCCGAGGCACGGGCGATTTCCAGGTTCAGCCCCTCGATCTGCTCCAGCAGACTATTGGCCTTTTCCACCGCGCTGAGGATGCGAGCGTCGGCGTCCTGGCGGACCGCATCGATCTGTTTGCTGATCCGCCCGGCCTCGTCGAACAGGGCCTGGGTCTTGAACAAGGCGTCCTGGCGGCTGGGCGAGGACGTCGGGTTCTCACCGCTGGCCGCAAAGGCCGAGAACAGGCTGTCGATCTGGGAAAAGAAGCCGTTGTCGCCACCGGGGTCGCCGAACAGCGACTGGATCCGGTCGTATAGTTCATAGCGCACGGTCTGGCGGGCAGATTCAGCGCCTGCCTTCATGCTGGCCGCCTGCAGGAAGGTGTCGGTGGCCAGGCGTATGCGCGCGATCTCGACGCCCGAGCCGATGCCTGTGCCCGTCAGGGTCTTCTGATCGGCGATCTTGCGGACATAACCCGGCGTATTGACGTTGGAGACGTTGTCCGAGATCACCCGCAACTGGGTCTGGGCCGCCGACAGGCCACTGCTGGCCGTGTTCATGATGGCGTTCAGGGTCATGCGAACAGCCCTCCGTCACGGGCGGCACCCGGCAAAGCCTGCCATGCCACCTGCGCTTTTTGCCCGGCGGCGTACGCGGGCGATCCCGTCAAGTCACTGATATTACGCAAGATCGTGTTTCGCGCCTGGGTCATGGCTGATCAGGTGCGCAAGCTGCGGGCCAGACGGACAGGCGGCGTGAATCGCCCTGCCTACCGGGCAAATACCGTCACCACGCGGCAAGTTTGATCACAGCCAGCTGAGTCACGCCGACAGCAAGACGTGGATTTTGTTATTAAGAAACAGTGGCTTGGAGGGGCGAGCGAAGTTG
The DNA here is from genome assembly GCF_058725425.1 of Brevundimonas sp. DW-iso22. NCBI lineage: Bacteria > Pseudomonadati > Pseudomonadota > Alphaproteobacteria > Caulobacterales > Caulobacteraceae > Brevundimonas > Brevundimonas sp. DW-iso22. The sequence continues at coordinate 525,427 of NZ_JBZXEB010000002.1, forward strand.
GCCCGCGACTTGCGGCGGAGCTGCCGAATGTCCGGCGCAGCAGGCGCCCTCGTCCTCTCGCTTCACCGCGAGCCGTCACGGTCTCATGTCAGCCACCGCCGTCCTCAACCTGATCGCGCCCTCCGCTCCATTGCCTGTGCAGGCGGCGGGCGATGCCGATGCGTCGATCTTTGGCGGCCTGCTGTCCGATGTCGGAGCGGGCGAGGGCGGCACTGACGACAGCGTCCCGCCGCATCCCACCACCCTGCCGCCACGTGACACAGCCAGGGCCACGAACAAGCTGATCGCCCTGGACAGCAGCACACCCGGCACCCTGATCGACCCGACAGGCACCATCCAGACCCAGCCCCCCGCCCCGACGGACGAGACTGACGACACCAAGGCAACGGACGTCGCCCTCACCTTCCCCGGCCCCGCTGTGGAAACTGATCCATCAGCGTCTGGCACTGGCGCGAACACCGACGATCAGCCCCCCGTCATGCCCTTGCCCGTCGGGCCCACGCCCGTCGTTGCAACGGCGTCGACAGCTGCTCCGACATCGACCGCGCCGGTTGTCCTGCCAGACGTGACCGCCGCCGACGCTGCTGAAGCCGCCTTGCTGGCCGCAGCCTCCGAGGCCGCTACCGACGACGCCCAGACCCTGCCGCCCGCCGCCGCCGAGAAGGCCGCCGCGACGACACCACCGGTTCCCCAGGTCCAGCCGCCCGCACCGGCCCCACTGAAACCCGCGTCCGAACGTACGGGCCGCACCCATGACGGACTGACCCGCGAAGGGAGCGAGGCCAAGGTGTCTGCCGACGGCGCGACCGCCACCGCCAACGCATCATCCGCCTCTGCGACCTCAGCACCGACGCTCGGCAAGGCCACCGCCGACGCTGCCGCGCTGCCGCCTGCGTCTGCCGCACTGACAGCTCAGGCCGATCTTTCCGGCGACCTGAATACCGATGGGGCCACAGCCTCGCTCGATACCGCCAAGTCGCAGGCCGAGGCCGCCGTCAGCCATGACGCCAGCCTGTCGACCCTGTCGCGCGCCAGCATCGACGCCACGGCCCAGATCGCGGCCCAGATCATCCGCAAGCTGGATGGCCGGTCGACCCGGTTCGAGATGGCCCTGACGCCCGACGACCTCGGCCGGGTGGACGTCAAGCTGGAGATCGATGCCGAGGGTCGGCTCGCCGCCCGCATGGCCTTCGACAACCCGGCCGCCGCCGCCGATCTGCGCGGCCGGGCCGACGAACTGCGTCGTCAGCTTCAGGACGCGGGCTTCCACGTGCCCGACGACGCCTTCGAATTCGCCGAGCGCGACAGCGGCTCCAGCGCCTTTGACCGGGGCTCATCCGATCACAACGACAATCAGCGCCAGAACCGCGCCTTCTCCGCCGCCTCTCGCCTGAATGCCGAAATCGATGTGGCCCAGCCGCCGCGCTGGATGTCGCTGTCCCTCTCGCCCTCGGGCGTGGATTTGAAGGTTTAACCGATGGTCGATTCCATCAGCACCAATACCGCGACGACCCGGATCAACTCCGGTTCGACCATGCTGGCCTCGAACTTCGAGACCTTCCTGACGCTGCTGACGTCCCAGTTGAAGAATCAGGACCCGCTGTCGCCCGTGGATTCCAATCAGTTCACGGCCCAGCTGACCCAGATGGCGGGCGTGGAGCAGCAGCTGCTGACCAACGACCTGCTGAAATCCCTGGTCGCCGGTCAGGGCGGCGGCAGCCTGGCCAATGCGGCCAACTACATCGGCAAGGACGCAACCGCCGCCTGGGCCGCGACCAAGCTGACCGACGGCAAGGCGACCTGGAGCTATGAGCTGGCCAACACCGCCACCGACGCCAAGCTTCAGGTGCTGGACGCCCAGGGCAAGGTGGTCTGGGAAGGCACGGCTCCCGACAAGTCCACCGGCGTCCACGACTTCACCTGGGACGGCAAGACCACCAGCGGCGTCAACGCCACCGAGGGCGGCGTCTATACGCTGAAGATCACCGCCAACAATGCGACCGGCGGCACCGTCGACAGCCAGGTCCTGACCCGCGGCCGGATCACCGGCGTCGAGATGTACAACGGTGAGGCCTATCTGACCGTCGGCAACTCCATCCTGCCTCTCTCCACCGTGATCGCCCTGGAAGAAAACCGGACGGCCACCTCCACTCCGACACCAGCGAACGACGACAGCGAGGACGGCCTGCTGGCCTCCATCGCCTCGGCGCTGAACCCCCTCAAACTGTTTTCGTAAAGGACCCGAGCCATGTCTCTGAATAGCGCCCTGTGGGCCGGTGTTTCCGGCCTGTCCGCCAACGCCGCCGCCCTGGCCTCGATCTCGCAGAACATCGCGAACGTGAACACGGTCGGCTACAAGCGTACGACCAGCGAGTTCCAGACCGTCATCAACGGCCAGTCCGCCGGCACCGGCTATTCCGCCGGCGGCGTTATCGCCAATACCCGCCACTACACCTCGCAGGGCGGTCAGCTGCAGCGCACGACCTCCAGTACCGACCTGGGCATCGCTGGCCAGGGCTTCTTCGTCGTGACGGAAAAGCCCGAGAACCTGACGCCGATCGATGCGCGCCTGTTCACCCGCGCGGGGGCCTTCACGCCTGACGACTTCGGCTTTCTGAAGAATACGGCGGGCCTGTATCTGCAGGGCTGGCCGGTGGATTCCGAGGGCAACATCGCCACCGACCCGTCGGACATCAACCGCCTGCAGTCGATCAACATCGGCTCGGTCGGCGGCGCCGCCGAGGCCACCACCCGCGCCCAGCTGAACGCCAACCTGCAGTCAAGCCAGGCCATCTCGGCCGAGGCGACCGCCGCTTCCACCGTTCCAGCAGGGGCCGACGCCTACGATCCGGCCACCAACTCCATGGCGATGTATGACCCGGACACGGGGGTGGGCGTGAAGCCCGACTTCACCATGTCGATCCCGGTCTCGGACTCCAAGGGTGGCCAGCGGACGGTGGCCCTGTCGTTCCTGAAGGGCGTCAACCCCAACGAATGGTATGCCGAAATCCACGCCGTGCCCGCGTCCGACATTGAAGGTGGGGCCAATGGCCTGATCAAGAGCGGTCGGATCGTATTCACCCAGGACGGGCGTCTGGACCCCGTTGCCACCGCAGCCCTCGGTGCCAATGCCCTGTTCCCCGACCTGAACGCCGCCACCCTGAGCATCGGGGCCTCGGATTCGGCCGCCGCGCCCGGTACCGTAAAATGGGCGACCGGCCTGGGCATCGCGGCCCAGCCGATCAATCTGGCGCTGAATGCCTCCGCCGGCGGTCTGACCCAGTACAGCAGCGCCTCGGCCGTCCAGTCGGTGAACACCAACGGCACCGCCTTCGGCAACCTGGCCAGCATCGAGATCGACAAGGAAGGCTTCGTCACCGCCATCTTCGACAACAGCGTGACGCGCCGCATCGCCCAGGTCGCCATCGCCACCTTCGCCAGCCCGGACAATCTGACGGTCGAGGACGGTAACGCCTACCGCGTCAGCCGCGGCTCGGGCACCTTCAACCTTAAGACGGCCGGCACGGGCGGCGCAGGCTTCATCGGCGCCTCGCAGCTGGAGGCCTCCACCGTGGACCTGTCGGCCGAGTTCACCGGCCTGATCACCACCCAGCGGGCCTATTCCGCCTCGTCCAAGATCATCACCACGGCCGACGAAATGCTGGCCGAACTGATCAACATCAAGCGCTGATAAAGGCCTGAACGGGGGGAACGGCGCATGGACCGATCGACGAAAACCAGGCGGGTGGACGGAGGGGATTTTAGGATTCCCTTCACCACGACGCTTAAACGGCCCTTAGGTGGGTCGCGCTACCTTGCCTGCTCAGTGTGGTGGTGAATGAGGCAAAAGCCCATGTTGCAAGAGCGACGTCTTAATACCCAGGGTGAACAGTATGTCGTGGGTCCCACGGGCACGCCGCTGACCCTGCGCGACCTGCCACCGCCACATACAGACCGCTGGGTCATCCGCCGCAAGGCCGAAGTGGTCGCCGCCGTGCGCGGTGGCCTGATCAGCCTGGAGGACGCCCTGGCCCGCTACCGTCTGACGGCCGAGGAGTTCCTGGCCTGGCAGAAGGCCATCGACAAATGGGGCATGCAGGGCCTGCGCACGACCCGCATCCAGCATTACGGCCGCGACGACTGATCATCGGCCCGATCTCTCTCCCCCGACGGCCAGCGGCCGCTCCTGACAACAGGGGCGGCCGTTGTCGTTTTGACGTGCGTCCACGCTCAGGCCTCGAAATCGCGCCGTTCAAGGCCTAGATAGCGGCCATGACCCTGACCGAGGACCTTTGCCCGATCCCCGACATCGCCCCCGTGTCGTCGCAGGACGACATGGATGCGGCGATTGAGGCCGCGCGCGCGGCGGTCGGCCTGCCGGTCGGTTCGCGCGTCGTGGCGGCCATGTCGGGCGGTGTGGATTCCACCGTGGTGGCGGCCCTGCTGCACAAGGCAGGCTATGACGTCGTCGGGGTGACGCTGCAGCTCTATGACCACGGTGCGGCCCTCAAGAAGAAGGGGGCCTGCTGCGCCGGTCAGGACATTCACGACGCCCGCTTAGCCGCCGAGATGCTGGGTATCCCTCACTATGTCCTCGACTATGAATCCAAGTTCCGCGACGCGGTGATCGACCAGTTCGCCGACAGCTATCTGGCCGGCCAGACGCCGGTGCCGTGCATCCGCTGCAACCAGACGGTCAAGTTCCGCGACTTGCTGGACGTCGCCCGCGACCTGGGGGCTGAGGCGATGGCGACGGGCCACTATGTCCGCCGATCCGTCACAGATGGCCGCGCCCAGATGAGGAAGGCGGTCGATCATTCGCGCGACCAGTCCTACTTTCTGTTCGCCACGACCCGCGACCAGTTGGACTACCTCCGGTTTCCCCTGGCCGATCTGGAGAAGCCCCAGGTGCGCGGCGTGGCGGCGGCGCTGGGCCTGCGGATCGCGGCCAAGCCGGATAGCCAGGACATCTGTTTCGTGCCCAACGGCGACTACCGCACCCTGATCGACAAGCTGAGGCCGCAGGGGCGCGAGGCGGGCGAGATCGTGCACATGGACGGTCGCGTCCTGGGCAACCATGCGGGCATCACCGACTACACCATCGGCCAGCGTCGCGGTCTGAACGTCGCGGTGGGCGAGCCGCTGTTCGTGACCCGGCTGGACCCGGCGAAACGTCACGTCATCGTCGGCCCGCGCGAAGCCCTGCTGACCGCGTCTCTGACGCTGGACGAAACCAACTGGCTGGGTGACGAGGCCTCCATGCGGGCTGCGGCTGAAGCCGGTGCGGCCGTACTTGCCCGCGTGCGCTCGACCCGCCCGCCGTCGCCTGCCCGCCTGTCCATGACGGACGGCGTGGTGGCCGTGACCTTCGACCAGGGCGAGGAAGGCGTCGCGCCGGGCCAGGCCTGCGCCCTGTACGACCCCGCCGATCCCGACCGCCTGCTGGGCGGCGGCTTCATCAAGACCACGACCGCCATTGTCTGATCCCGCCGAAGATGCCTGGGCGCTGGGCGTTCGCCCGGGCCTGCCGTCCGAGATGCGCTATCTGGTCGAGGGCTTTCCGCGCGATCGCTGGGTGCGCAGCGAACTGGATCAGACCGCGGCCTTCTGGCTTCAGATGCACGACGGCTTTCGCGACCATCAGCGACACATGGACGATCTGGTCGACCGGTGGCGGACAGACGGCGACCTGATTGCCCTGCACCGGCAGCTGATCCCCGCCCTGCAAGGCTTCCTGCAGCATCTGGACGGCCACCACCGCGTCGAGAGTGGCCACTATTTTCCGGCCCTGCGTGCGATGGAGCCCCGGATCGACCGGGGCATCGACCTGCTGGACCGCGACCATGACGCCGTCCACGAAACGCTGGAGGCCATGTTCCGCGACGGCATGGCCTTCCACCAGGCTGTGGCCGGCAAGGCCCTCGACGCCGCCGATCATGCCCATCGCCTCGGCGACCGGATCGCGGGTGCGGCCCGTCCCCTGCTGCGCCATCTGGACGACGAGGAAGACATCATCATCCCCCTGATCCAGTTGCGCGGTGCGCCTGCGGTCTGAACGAACGCCGAAACGCTTTTTTTGGGCGCAGCACGATTAGCCCCCGCGCCAAAATGGGCTAGAAGCCCGCATCCTGTTTACGCCCAGCCTTTTAGGAGCCCACCGTGGCCCGCCTGTTCGACGCCTATATCATCGCTGACTGGACTGCCGCCGAGGGCAAGAAGCTGGGCGACAACTCCGTCTGGATAGGGGTGGCCAAGCGCGACGTGCGCTTCCGCCTGTATTCCGAGACGCACAATGTCGCCACGCGCGCCGAAGGCGAGGCCCTGCTGGCCTCCCTTCTGGCCGACCACAGGAAGCGCGGCGACCGGGTGCTGGTCGGCTTCGACTTCTCGCTGGGCTATCCGGCGGGCACGGCGGCGCGACTGGGCCTGAAGGACACGCCCGCCTGGTCCGCGCTGTGGAAATTCCTGGCCGGCAACATCGTCGACAAGGCTGACAACACCAATAACCGCTATCAGGTCGCGGCCAAGATGAACCGGCTGATGACCGACGAGGCCTGGCCCTTCTGGGGCGCGCCGGCCAAACAGGCCCAGCGCTGGCTGACCACGACCAAGCCGCCCGCAGGTGCCGGGGCCGACATCACCGAGTTCCGCGCGACCGAGAACGCGATCCGCAAGGGTCGCCTGCAACCCAAGTCCAACTGGCAGATGCACGGAGCCGGGGCCGTCGGCGGCCAGACCCTGGTCGGCATTCCAGCCGTGCGCCGTTTGCTGGAGAAGCTGGGACCGTCAGGCGCCGTCTGGCCCTTCGGCACCGGCTGGCGGGCCTTGGGCACCGACGACCTCGAGCCGCTGTCTGCCCTGGTGGCCGAGGTCTATCCGTCGATGTGGGACGCGACACCGAACCCCGGCGAATTCAAGGATCAGGCGCAGGTCCGCGTCACAGCAGAGCATTTCGCAAAGCTGGATGAAGCCGGCGATCTGGAAAAGGCCTTCGCCCCGCCGAAGGGGGCTTCCGACGACCTGATCGCCCAGGTCGAGCAGGAAGAAGGCTGGATTCTGGGGGCCTGAGGCGGGGCATCTGTGGCGCAATGAAACCGTCACGGGCCGCCCCTACCCTTTGCGGATGATCCGGCTCATTCTGGCGACCGTCCTGCTGCTGATCGGAAGCCCGGCCCTGGCCCAATCGCCACTGATAATTGCCCATCGCGGCGCATCCGGAGAGCGGCCGGAGCATACGCGCATGGCCTATGAGCGGGCCATCGAACAGGGGGCGGACATGATCGAGCCGGACCTGGTCATGAGCCGCGACGGCGTCCTGATCGTGCGGCACGAGAACGAGATCGGCGGCACCACCGACGTCGCCCATCGACCAGAATTCGCGGATCGGCGCGCGACGAAGATCATCGACGGCGACAGCGTCACCGGCTGGTTCACCGAGGACTTCACCTGGGCCGAGTTGCAGACGCTGTACGCGCGCGAACGCCTGCCGGAGCTGCGGCCCGAGAACACGGCCTTCGACGACGTGGAGCCGATCCTGAGTTTCGAACAGGTGCTGGAGATCGCGCGGGATGCCGGCGCCCGGACGGGGCGGATCATCGGCGTGGTGCCGGAGCTGAAGCATCCGTCGTATTTCGCCGGCATTGGCCTGCCGATGGAAGACCCCTTTGTGGCTGTGCTGGAACGGCACGGGCTGACGGGGGCGGAGGCCCCGGTCATCGTCCAGTGTTTCGAGGTCGGGACACTTCGTCGGCTCAATGAGCGGATTGAAACGCCCCTGCTGCAACTGATCGCGGCGAGCGGCGAGCCGGCGGACGGTCCGGCCCTCAGCTACGACGCCATGACCACGCCGCAGGGACTGGCCGAGATCGCCACCTATGCCGAGTGGATCGGGGTCGATACCGCCCTGATCGAACCGGAGCCGGGTGCCCCGACGGTCCTGATCGCCGACGCTCAGGCGGCGCGGCTCAAGGTCTCCGCCTGGACCTTCCGCGCCGAAAACGCCTTCCTGCCTACGGGCGACAGGATCGGATCAGACCCGGCGGAACATGGTCGGCTGCACGAGCGGCTGGCGCGGTTCGCGGCCTATGGGCTGGATGCGGTGTTTATGGATCAGCCGGGTAGGTTCCAGGGACGACACTCGAGCATGCAGCCTTTCCCTGGAACCTAGCCCCTGAAACCTAGAACCTTCTGCGGCCGCGTCACCAGCCAGATGCCCACGCAGACCAACACCAGCGACGCCCCATAAGTCCAGCGCATCACGCTCTCCCCCAGGAACAGGCTGGACAGGGCCACGCCGAAGACCGGGATCAGGAAGTTGAACGCCGCCAGCATCCCCACCGGATTGTGCTTCAGCAGCAGGCTCCAGGTCGCAAAGGCGAAGGCGGACAGCAGGGCCATATAAAGCAGCAAGACCCCCGAACCGAGGTCGAACGCCCCCAGATGACCGCCGCCGATCAGGCCGATCGCCACCAGCACCGCCCCGCCCAGCGCCAGCTGCCAGCCGGTCATGACCATGGGGTCCAGACCCTGCGAAATCCGCTTGCCATAGATGGACCCCGCGGCCAGCACGAAGGCGGCGCCGATGATGAAGCCCTCGCCCAGCAGGGTGACGTCCAGGCCGAACCCGCCCCGGCCCAGATTGACGACCAGCACGCCCAGAAAGCCGACGATGCAGCCCCAGACCTTGCGGTGGCTCAAGCGGTCGTTGGAGTAGATGAAATGGGCCAGCACCACGCTGAAGAAGGTGCCGGTCGCATTCAGGATCGACGCCTTGACCCCCGTCACATGCGCCAGGCCGATGTAAAAGAAGACGTATTGCAACGTGGTCTGGAACAGCCCCAGCAGCACCAGCTGGCGCGCCTGCGAGCCCGTCACCTTCAGGATCGGCTTTCGCATCGCCACGGTGACGCCCAGCAGGATCACCCCCGCCAGCAGGAACCGCCACCCCGCGAACAACAGCTGACTGGCCATGTCCGCCGGCGCGATGTCCAGCATCGCATATCCTGCCTTCACCGCCGGATAGGCACTGCCCCACAGCAGGCAGCACAGTGTCGCCAGGGCAAAGACCGACGCGCGGCGCGTGAGCAGGGGGTGGGTCATGTGGGGGGCGGTGTTAGCCGCCCACCTGTCCGAAGTCGGCGACCCGGCCCATGACGTCGCGCACCTGGCCCAGCAGCTTCAGGCGGTTGTCCCGCTCCTCGGCCACGTCGGAGTTGACCAGCACCTTGTCGAAGAAGGCGTCGACAGGTCCGCGCAGGCCTGCCAGCGCGGTCATGGCGGCGGCGAAGTCCTCGGTTTCCAGCGCCGCATCCACCGCCGTGCCGGCGGCCCCGACGGCAAAGGCCAGGGCGACCTCTTCCTCGGGCTGGCCGGGCAGGCCGGTCTGGACCATGCCGGTGGGCACGTCGCCCTTCTTGGCCTCGGCCCGCAGGATGTTCGACGCCCGCTTGTAGCCCGCCAACAGATTGGCCCCGTCGTCGGTGCTCAGGAACCCGTCCAGCGCCTCGACGCGCCGCACGATGCGGACCAGGTCGTCGTCGCCCAGCGCGAAGACGGCATCGACGAGATCGTGACGCTTGCCCTGATCGCGGAGGAGGACTTTCAGGCGGTCGGCGAAGAAGGCGAGGAGTTGATCCCCCTTGTCGATAAGATCGTACTTTCCGCCAAAAATCCGATTGTCGCGAAACGCGTAATCAAACGCTCGTCGGTTGAAGCTCGCGAAGGGGAAAGCCATCGGCCAAAGGTTGACCTGGGATGTTAAGCCGGTAGCCGCCGAGATCGTTCGCATGTGAGGAAGGCCGTGGAGCTCCAATAGCTCTCGTGCCTGAGCGTGTTGCCCTTCCTCGAGCGACGCGAGCTTTTCGATCACTCCGAGTTCGCCCAGAATTCCGGAATCCACCGCAGCGTTGATCGCAGATCGAAGTCCAATCCGAGAGCCGGTGTCTGTTAGTAATCGGATCACCCCTAATGCGGCACGTCTAAGCGCAAACGGATCCTTGGAGCCCGTCGGTGTCTCCCCGATGGCGAAGAAGCCAACCAGGATGTCCAGCTTGTCGGCCAGGGCGACCGCCACGGTCAGCGGCGCGGTCGGCACGGTGTCGGCGGGGCCCTGGGGCTTGTAGTGATCGCGGATGGCGTCGGCGACGGTGTCGGGATGGCCGAAGGCGCGCGCATAATACCCGCCCATCACGCCCTGCAGTTCCGGGAACTCGCCGACCATGCCGCTGGCCAGATCGGCCTTGGCCAGACGGGCGGCGGCCTCGGCCTGATCGGGGTCGGCATCCACTAGGGGCGCGATTTCGCGGGCTAGGGCGGCGATGCGCTCGACCCGGTCGTGCAGCGTGCCCAGCTTGGCGTGGAAGGTCACGCCTTTCAGCTTGTCGTTCCAGGCGTCGAAGCCGACCTTCAGGTCCTCGTCCCAGAAGAAGCGGGCGTCGTTCAGGCGCGCGCTCAGGACCCGGCTGTTGCCGGCGGCCAGGGCCTGGCCGCCATCGGACGCCTCGACATTGGCGACCACCAGGAAGTTGGGTGCCAGCTTGTGCGTGGCCGGGTCACGGACGGCGAAATACTTCTGGTGCACCTTCATCGACAGGCGCACCACCTCGGGCGGCAGGTCCAGGAACTGCGGATCCATGTCGCCCAGGATCGGCGTCGGCCATTCGGCCAGCCCCGCCACTTCGTCCAGCAGGCCGTCGTCATCGACCAGCGCGAGACCCCGCGCGGCGCAGGCGGCCTTGGCCCCGTCGAGTATGCGCAGCTTGCGGTCGGCCACATCCAGCAGGACGAATTCGCGCTCCAGCTTGGCGCGATAGTGGGCGAAGTCCCTGACCGTGAACGGCTCGCCGGAACCCAGGAAGCGGTGGCCCTCGGTCGTGTCGCCGCTGTGGATGCCGTCGATCTCGAACGGAACCACCGCCCCGTCGAACAGGGCCACGATCCGCTTCAGCGGTCGCACCCAGCGCAGGGTCCCGGACCCCCAGCGCATCGACTTGGGCCAAGGGAAGCCGCGCACGATCTGGTCGACCATGTCGGGGATGATGGCCGTGGTCGCCTGGCCCGTGGACGACAGGACACCGAACCAGACGCCGTCACGCTCGGTCAGCTGATCCTTCGCCAGGCCGGTCTTGCGCAGGAAGCCGTCCAGCGCCTGATCGGGGGCCGAGGTGCGCGGGCCCTTGACCTCTTCGGACCGGTCCGGCGTCGCCGACGGCAGCCCCTCGACTACCAGCGTCAGACGCCGCGGGCCGGCATAGGTAGTCAGGGCCTCGTAAGCGAGACCCGCCGCCTTCAGCCTCTCGGCCGCCATCCGCTCCAGATCACGCGCCGCCCCCGCCTGCATGCGCGCGGGGATTTCTTCGGAGAACAGTTCTATGAGAAGTTGGGGCATCAGGCGGTTTTCCGCTCTTGGTCGACATAGGCGACGGCACAGGCCTTACACAGGTCCCGGATCCGTCCGATGTAGCTCTGGCGTTCGGCGACGGCGATGGCCCCGCGCGCGTCCATCAGGTTGAACAGGTGCGACGCCTTCAGCACCTGGTCATAGGCGGGCAGGACCAGAGCCTGATCCTGCGGGCCCTTCATCTCAAGGAAGCGCGAAACCTCGGCCACCATGTCCTCGAACCGGCGCTTCAGCCCGTCGACGTCATAGCCGTGGAAGTTGGCTTCCGACTGCTGGCGCTCGTTTTCCAGGAAGACTTCGCCATAGGTCAGGCCCTCCTTGGTGAACTTCAGATCATAGACGTTGTCCACGCCCTGGACGTACATGGCCAGGCGCTCCACCCCGTAGGTCAGTTCGCCCGAAACGACGTCCACCTCGATGCCGCCGACGCCCTGGAAATAGGTGAACTGCGTCACCTCCATGCCGTCGCACCAGACCTCCCAGCCCAGCCCCCAGGCACCCACGGTGGGGTTCTCCCAGTCGTCCTCGACGAAGCGGATGTCGTGCAGTTTTGGATCGATGCCGATCGCCGCCAGCGAACCGAGATACAGCTCCTGAAGGTTGTCCGGGTTGGGCTTCAGGATGACCTGATATTGGTAATAGTGCTGCAGCCGGTTGGGGTTTTCGCCATAGCGCCCGTCGCCGGGGCGGCGGCTGGGCTGGACATAGGCGGCCTTCCACGGGCGCGGACCGAGTGCGCGAAGCACCGTCGCCGGGTGCAGGGTGCCGGCCCCGACCTCGATGTCATAAGGCTGCAGGATCGCGCAGCCCTGATCGCCCCAGTATTTGTGGAGGGTCAGGATCAGGTCCTGGAAGGCGAGAGGTTCGGTGGTCACGGGTGGCTGTTCGCAGTCGCAAAATGAGAGGCGCGGACCCTAGACGGCGGGCCTTTGCGCGGCAAGCCGAGGCCATACGCTTCCTTAAGCGAGGGCGGCTAGAACCGCATCCATGAAGGCCATCGACCAGATGCGGCGCAGGGCCGCCCGCTATCTCGATATCGACGCCGTGACCATCGCGCCGGCGAAGGGCGTCTTCTCGCTGAGTTTCGACGACATCCCCGAGACGGCCTGGACCGAGGCCGGGCCCATCCTGGCCGAGCATGGCGTTCTGGCCACCTACTATGTCTGTGGCGGGCTGGAGAGCGGCTGGAACATGGAGCGGCCGCAGTTTCGCACCGAGCATCTGCAGGCCCTGCATGCGGCGGGACATGAGGTCGGCTGCCATACCTTCGGCCACACCAGCGTGCTGCGCATGGATGCCGAGGCGATGCGGCTGAGCCTTGAGGCCAATGCCGCCTGGGTGGCCGCGCGGCTGGACGGTCATCGCATGACCACCTTCGCCTATCCGTTCGGGGATGCGACGCTGGCGGCCAAGCGGATCATCCGAAGCCGCTTCGCCCTGGGGCGCGGGGTGCGTGACGGGGTCAATGCGGGGCGCGAGGACCGGGGCCTGATCAAGTCAATCGGCCTGGAGAACCGCCGCCTGCCACACTACGATCTGGAGGCGATGATGGCCGAGGCGGCGTCATCGAACGGCTGGCTGACCGCCTATGGCCACGACGTCTCGGACCGGCCCACGGACTATGGCTGCACCCCGGACGATCTGGATCGTGTGCTGCGCGCCGCCAAGAGCGCGGGGCTGGAGATCCTGCCGATCGGTCAAGCCTGGGCGAAACTGGCGGCCTAGGCCGTGATCACCCGGGCCTCGATGCCCGCCGTGGCCAGATCGGCCAGCAGGCTATTGACCGCCAGTTCGACCGCTGCCGCGTCTCGCCCGCGGATAACCAGATTGGTCCCGATCTCTCCCACCGAGCCGTGGCCGAACGGGTAGCTGCCATAGCTGAGTTCCCGATTGGCTTTCGCCGCCGCGCCCAGCATGTCCGCGATCGTCCCTTCGCCCACACCCGACACCCGCACCGTCCGCGCATGCACGACCGCCCCGGTGCGCAGGCGCGGAGCCACATCCTCCAGCATGGCCGTCATGATCTTCGGCACCCCCGCCATGACAAAGACATTGCCGATCTGGAAGCCCGGCGCATCCGTGACGGGATTGGCGATCAGGCTGCCGCCCTCCGGCACCCGCGCCATTCGCCGCCGCGCCGCATTGAACTCGCCCGGGCCATAGCGCTTTTCCAGGATCGCCACCGCGTCCGGATGCTCCGGCAGGGCCACGCCAAAGGCACTGGCCACGGCATCGGCGGTGATGTCGTCGTGCGTCGGCCCGATGCCGCCGGTGGTGAAGACATAGTCGTGGGTGGACCTGAGGGCATTCAGGCTGTCGACGATCTGCTCCGTCCGGTCCCCGACAGTGCGGGCTTCCAAGAGGTCGATGCCCAGCGCGCCCAGGAACCGGGCGATGGTGTTCAGATTGGTGTCCTGTGTCCGCCCGGACAGGACTTCATCGCCGATGATCAGGACGGCGGCGGTGGGGGAAGCGTTGCTCATCTGATGCAGATAGGCGCATCCGGCCCGCACGTCATCGTCTCGCCTTGAGCATCTGTGCTATGCTCCCCACCTGATCGCCGACCCCGCCTGAAAGCCTGCACGCATGTACGAGACCCCCGAACTGGACGAGGACGCCTTCGTCCGCACCCACGAGATCCGCGTCCATCAGGACGAGGAGGCCTGGGAGGGCATGCGCGCGGCCGGCAAGCTGGTCGCCCAGGCGCTGGACATGATCACCGAGTTCGCCGTGCCCGGCGTGACGACGCAGGAGATCGACGACCGGATCCGCACCTTTACGCTGGACCACGGGGCCCTGCCCGCCTGTCTGGGCTACAAGGGCTATGAAAAGACGGTCTGCACCTCGATCAATCATGTCGTCTGTCACGGCATTCCGGGCGACCGGGTGCTGAAGGACGGCGATATCGTCAACATCGACCACACCGTCATCGTCGATGGCTGGCATGGCGACTCCAGCCGCATGTACCCGATCGGCGAAATCAACGCCCGCGCGCGCAAGCTGATCGACGTGACCTATGATTCGCTCGACGCCGGCCTGGCCATGATCAAGCCGGGCAACACCTTCGGCGACATCGGCTATGCCATCCAGCAGGTGGTGGAGGCCAATCGCATGTCGGTCGTGCGCGACTTCTGCGGTCATGGCATCGGGCGGCTGTTCCACGACAGCCCCAACGTCCTGCACTACGGCCGTCGTGGCGAGGGCGCGGTGCTGAAGAAGGGCATGTTCTTCACCGTCGAGCCGATGGTGAACCTGGGCAAGCCGCACGTGAAGGTGCTGTCCGACGGCTGGACCGCCGTGACCCGCGACAAGTCCCTGTCGTCCCAGTGCGAGCACACCATCGGCGTGACGGACGACGGCGCCGAACTGTTCAGCGCCAGCCCGGCGGGACTGTTCAGACCGAAGTTCTGAGCCACCTTACCGGGATTTCATTTGGCGTCCCGGCGGCGCGCCTGCATCGTTTCGGCGAAGCGTTTGCAGGGTGGCGTCGATGAAGCGGGTTCTGGCGACGGTCGGGATGATACTGACGCTGGCTGGGCCCGCGCTGGCCCAGGAGCCGGAGCCGGTCGCGGACAATCCGGACATGGCGGCGATCTATGCGGCGGATCAGGCCGTACGACAGGACGTCGCCGCGATCCTGGCCGGCGGACGAGAGGCGGCGCTGCGAATCTACGCTGAGGACACCGTGCGCCGCCAGCAGGTGAAGGCCCTGCTGGACGCAGGGGCATTGCGCACCGCGACGGACTTCTATTCCGCCGCCCTGGTCTATCAGCATGGCGATACGGCCGAGGACTATCTGATGGCCCACACCCTGGCTGTGGCGGCCTTGGGTGAAGGCTCGACCGAGTCGCCCTGGCTCGCGGCCGCGACGCTGGACCGTTACCTTCAGAAGATCGGCCAGCCACAGATCTATGGCACCCAGACTATGGTGAAACGGGGAGAGCAGCCGACGCACGAGCCATTCGACCACGCCCTGATCCCCGACAGCATCCGAACGGTTCTGGGCGTCTCGACCCGCGCCGCCGAAGTCGCGCGGCGGCAGGCGGGCGGCTCGGCCCTGGACATGGTCGAGGCGGGCGGTCGCGTGGCCGAGGCGGACGAGAGCAATTCCTCCGTCGGCCTCGGCGGCCTGCCGGACCGCGACGGGCGGGTGACGCTGGATGCCTGCATCATGGGCTGGAACGGCGACATCGGGGCGGTCTGCGCCCTGGAGGATGTGGTCCATGCCGTCTCGGTCGCCCGCGCGGTGATGGAGAAGACGCCGCACACCATGCTGGTCGGCGAGGGGGCGCGGACGTTCGCCGTCGACCAAGGCTTTCCGACCCAGACCCTGCTGACCCCGCGCGCCGAGGCCGCCTGGCGCGACTGGCTGAAGACCGCCGAATACGCCCCGCGCATCAACAGCGAGAACACCGACTGGCGCAGCACTCCAGATTTCAGGGGGCCGGGCGGTCCGGGCAACCATGACACCATCGGCCTGATCGCCATCGGGGCGGACGGGCATATGGGCGGGGCCTGCACCACCTCGGGCATGGCCTTCAAGATGCGCGGCCGGGTCGGCGACAGCCCCCTGATCGGCGCGGGCCTCTATGTCGATGACGAGGTCGGCGGGGCCACCGCCACCGGTGTCGGCGAGGATGTGGTCCGCGTGGCCGGCAGCCATGCCGTGGTCGAGGCCATGCGCCACGGAATGGACCCCACCGCCGCCTGTCGCGGCGTGATCGAACGGCTGGCCCGGCTACGCGGCACCAAGGTCGCCGCATCTCAGGTGGCCCTGCTGGCCCTGGACAAACAGGGCCGTGCCGGGGCCTTCGCCCTGCAGCCCGGCTTTACCTATGCGGTCACCGCCGCCGACGGCACGACCCGGATCGAGCGGGCCGGTGCCCTGTTCGCATGACTGTGCTGACCTCAGCCAGGCTGACCCTGACGCCAGTCAGCGTGGATGATTATGACGACCTGTGCGCTCTCTGGGGCGACGCAGCCTTCGCCACCGCCATCCTGCCCGAAGCCATGAATACCGAGGACGTCTGGTTCCGCCTGCTGCGCGACATCGGGCAGTGGCAGGTTCGGGGCTATGGCAGTTGGTCGGTGCGGCGAACGGCCGACGGCGTCTACATCGGCAATGTCAGCGTGCTGGACCATCGTCGCCTGATGACGCCCGCCTTCGACGTGCCGGAACTGGGTTGGGGCGTAGCACCGAGGTTTCAGGGACAGGGGCTGGCGTTCGAGGCTGTCAGCGCGGCGCTGGGATGGTGCGACCGATCGCTGAACACCGCACGCACCGTCTGCATGATCGACCCCGCCAATGGCCCGTCGCACGCCCTGGCCCGGCGTGTGGGCTACGTTCCCTATGCCGAGGCTATCTACAAAGGCAGTCCGGTCGTGCTGCTGGAGCGCAGGACCACCGTAGCCAGCCATTAAGGTTTACGCGCCATAGTCACAGGTGAATTGTCGGAGATCGCCGCGCCCATGCCCATGCCTGTCGAAGAGCTTCGCGGCCATCTGGTCGAGGCCTTTCCCGATGCCGAGATCGCCATCGACGATCTGGCGGGCGACGGCGACCACTATCGGGCGCGGATCGTTTCGACCGCCTTTGCGGGCCTTCCGCGCGTGCGCCAGCATCAGCTGGTCTATGCCGCGCTGAAGGGCAAGATGGGCGGCGAACTGCACGCGCTGGCGCTCGAAACCTCGACGCCGACGGAGGCCTGAGCCATGCGTTACCGTCCCTTCGGCCACAAAGGACAGGCGGTCTCGGCCGTGACCCTGGGCCTCAGCTCGCGCGACATCGCCCGTGGCCCCGAGGCGGCGCGCGCGATCATCTATGCTGCGCTGGAAGCAGGCATCAACAGCTATCGCCTGCGCGACGCCAACCCCGTGCTGGCCGAAATCCTGGGCGACAGTCTGAAGGAGGTGGATCGCCGCCTGCTGCAGATCTCGCTGACGCTGGGGGCCGGAGACGGTCGCAAGGGGTCGGACCGCGACTTCTCGGCCGAGGGGATGACGGCCTGCATGGACCGCGCCCTGCACGCCTCGTCGCTGGGCTGGTTCGACCAGGCTCTGCTGGATCAGCCGATGCATGACGAACTGCCCCAATCGTCTCTGAATGCGCTGAAGGCCCTGCGCGCTACCGATCGCGTCCGCCTGCTGGGCGTGGCGGGTGATGGTGAGGTGATGGACGCCTATGTCTCGACCGGGGCCTTCGACGTGCTGGTCACGCCGTATCATGTGAACTCGCCCTGGCAGGTCCGCTCGCGTCTGCGCGATGCCCGCGAAAAGGACATGGCCGTCTTCGCCATCGGCTATTTCCCGGAGAGCCTGGATACGGCCCAAAAGGCCGAAATGGTTCATGCGGAGCCCAAGAAAAGGGGTCTGTTCGGCTTCGGCGGCTCCGGCGGTCGGGCCAAGTCGGACCCCCTGCGCGGTGCAGGCACCTTCGCCTTCCTGCATCGCACGCCCAACTGGACGGCCGAGGAAATCTGCCTGGCCTATGTGCTGACCGATCCGTCGATCTCCAGCGCCATGATCCATGCCGAGGATGTCGATCGTCTGAACCAGCTGGCTGCCATCCCCGACCGCGACCTGCCGCCCGGCCTGGCCGCCCAGATCGAGATGGCGCGTGTGGCCGGTGCCAAGTCCGTCGCGGCCTGACCCCATTCAACACCGCGTCATAAATGGCCCGCGCCCTTGACCCTGGCCCGCCCGGTCCCTAGCTGACGGCCTTCACGAAAGGCCCCCTTCAGTGACCGATCAAGCCGTGACTTCCGCCGACCCCATCCATGCCTTCATTACCGATGCGGTGCAGACCCATCCGGTCGTTCTGTTCATGAAGGGCACGCCGGACGCGCCGCGCTGTGGCTTCTCATCCCTGGCTGTCCAAATCTTGGACCATATCGGCGCGCCCTTCGTCGGGGTAGACGTGCTTCAGGACGAGGGTCTGCGCGACGGCATCAAGAGCTTCAGCGACTGGCCGACCATCCCCCAGCTGTATGTGAAGGGCGAGTTCGTCGGTGGCTCGGACATCGTGCGCGAGATGTTCAATGCCGGTGAGCTTCAGGCCCTGATGGCCGAAAAGGGCGTGCCCATGGGTGAGGACGCCGACGCCTGATGGCCCGCCCGGTCCTGCAACCGCGCGAGGACCGCGAGATCTTCGTCGTACCCCTGACGATCCGGCCCGAGCACATCGACGAGAACGGCCACGTCAACAATGTCGTCTATGTCGGCTGGCTTCAGGATGCCGGCACGGCCCACTGGACCGCCCGCTTCGACGCGGCGACCCGCTCCAAATGGTCCTGGGTCGGTGTCCGGCACGAGATCGACTATCTGCGCCCCCTGATGCCCGACGCAACCGGCGTCGTCGCGCGCACCTGGGTCGGCGATCCGCAGGGCCCGCGCTTCAACCGCTATGTCCGCATCGAGAATGCCGAGGGCCAGGTCTGTGCCCAGGGCGTCTCCGAATGGGTACTGGTCGATGCGCAGACGATGCGGCCGCATAGAATCCCGGCAGACATGCTGCCGGCCTTTCAGGCCCGCTGACTAGAGCGTCTGCGGATTGATCAGGCGCAGGCGTGCATCCGGGGCCAGGCCCAGGGTCGCAAAACTCCACGACAGTTCGACGCCCTCGGCCACCAGAGCCTTGCACATGTCCGGAGCCCGGCGGTTCAGGACCACATCCGTGTAGCCGTCCGCCGCTTCGGTCAGCTGGACCTCGAAACTGTCCAGGCTGGTGCAGCCGTTCGAGCCCACGCGCACGATCAGACGACCGTTCTCGACGCGCGGCTCACCCACGGCTTCGAGCGAGGTCGACGCCGCATCGGACAGGCGCACCACATCGGTCTTGCCCTCGTCATTGGCATAGATGACGCAGCCCGACAGCAGGGGCGCGATCAAGGCTGAGGCCAGGAATATGCGCTTCACTGGGCCGCGTCCGAAGACTGATGCACGACCCGGGTCGTCGGCTTGTCCGTGGCGATGATGATGCAGCCACCCAGCAGTGGGGCGGTAAAGGCCGTCAGGACGGCAGCTATGGCGAGACGACGCAGCATGAGGTGTTCCATTCGAAAAGGGCGAGAGAGCAATGACGTCACCTGATGTGACGCTTGATCTTCAATCTGCCGCCTGCCCGGGCGAATGGCACGTGAACAATCCGCAAGGTGGAGCCATGACTTTGGGAAATCACGGATATGCAGCATAGTCGGCCCTGGTGGAGGGACCATGGTCAGAAAGCCGATACGACGGCGAGCGCCGGCCAAGATCCGCTGGCCCGAAGTTACGTCAGAAGCCGCCGTAGCGGCCGTGGCGGTCATGCTGTCTCTGATCACGCTGACAACTTCGGCCTGGTTTGTGCTGCGTGGGTCGGTGGTCACAGCGGTGCCGCCGGAAAACATCTTCTTCTACCGCGACGCCAGCAATGATCCTTCACTAACAGCCATAGAGAATGCCGTCCTGACGGCCGGAGTGGATACGGCGCTGGTCAACACGGCCAGCGCAAACTATGGCGACGTCGTCACCCGCATCACGATGCAAATCGATGCCCCGGGCGATCGCGATGCTGTGTTCCGGTACCAGACCCTGGTGACGCCGGTGTTCAGCGAGACGGCTGCGCGTCAGGCTGCGAACTGTCCGGTCACGTCACGCTGTGTCCTGAACGGCAATTTCCTGGCCATCGAGGAGCCTCGCCGGACGCTGGACGTGGCGGGCGGCTCCTCACGGTCAGAGTATATCGGCTTTGTCCTCAACAGCAGCAACTGCGCGCCTTCTGGCCACTGTGACGCCTACCGCAACTTCACCAGCGCAAGCCAGGCGCTGGACCGTGCCGAGCGCCTTGTCATACGCTTCCACTATCGTCTGCACTCTGACGGCGAAAAGACCGCAACCTGCATTGTCGACCTGCGACCGAAAGGGGCGGTGACCTATCGACCCTGGCTGGCGGCGCAGTTGAAGAACAAGGGTTGGGCCATACTCCCCTGCCAGTCCGGCCCCTCTTGACTGAACATTGTTATTGACGCGCGCGCCATCAGGGCGTTCTTGTCTGGCTTCGCCGTTGGGGAGACATCCGATGTTGAAGTCTGCTGGTCGCGTACTGACCCTGTTGACGCCATGGGCCATTGGAACCGTTGCCCTGGTGATGGCGTCCTGCAGTCAGCAGCCACAGGATCCGCCGGTACCGCCGACGCCCGACATCCCCATGCCGCCGCCTCCCCCGCCGCCTCCCCCGCCGCCGCCGCCACCGCTTCCGACATGCCCGGGCGATCCACGGTGCACGGCGTCGGACAGCAACACCGGGCAGCAGGCACCGGAGGGCTGATCAGGACATTGTCGGCCGGCGGTCAGCGTAAAGACCGGGTCTGACCGGTATCAGGTTCGCGGCAGCTGGTAGGGGTTTTCGACCGAAACCCGCGCGCCGGGTGCCAGGCCCAGTTCCTCGAAGGTCCAGGTGATCTCCAGACCGTCGGTGACGGGTCGCTGGCAGCGGTCTTCCTTGATCCGGCGCAGGGTGATGACCGCTTCGTCCCGCGTCTGGCGCACAACGGGCGTCAGATCGGCCTTGGCGGTACAGCCGTTGGAGGTGACGCGGAACAGAGCCTGGTCATGGGCGATGACGGCGGCGTGGACCGGCTCCATCTGACCGGGCATCGAACCGTGCGCCACCACATCAGCATCCGCAAAAGGGTTTGACAGGGCACAGGCCGAAAGGCTGATGGCCAGAAGGGTCGCGCCGGCCAGACTAGCGATCGATTTCATGCCCCGGCCCTCCAGACCGTCTCTGAACTTTATCATAGTGCGCCTGTTCGCGTCACAGGTGAACCCCGGTTCCGTGAAATAGAAAGGGCCCCGGATCGCTCCGGGGCCCTTTCCAGAATTTTGTCTCGCTGAACCAGCGATCAACCGCCTTACGAGGAGTAGTATTCCACGATCAGGTTCGGCTCCATCTTCACCGGGAACGGCACGTCGGCCAGCTCCGGCACGCGCACGTAGCGGACCGAGAAGCCGCGGTCGCCCAGTTCGATGTAGTCCGGGATATCGCGTTCCGACGACTGCTGCGCTTCCAGGACCAGGGCCATGTTGCGGCTCTTTTCCTTGACCTCGATGACCTGGCCCGGCTTGACGCGGTACGAGCCGATGTCGACCTTCTTGCCGTCGACAGTCACGTGGCCGTGGCTGACGAACTGGCGGGCGGCCCAGACGGTCGGGACGAATTTGGCGCGATAGACGATGGCGTCCAGGCGCGATTCCAGCAGGCCGATCAGGTTCTCGGAGCTGTTGCCCTTGCGGCGCGAGGCTTCTTCATAGGTGGCGAAGAACTGCTTCTCGGTGATGTTGCCGTAGTAGCCCTTCAGCTTCTGCTTGGCCTTCAGCTGCAGGCCGAAGTCCGAGACTTTCGACTTGCGGCGCTGGCCGTGCTGGCCAGGGCCATAGGACCGCTTGTTGACGGGAGATTTCGCGCGGCCCCACAGGTTTTCACCCATGACCCGATCGAGTTTGTACTTGGCGCTGTGGCGCTTGGACATGTGTCACTCTCTTATATGATGCGGCCCGGTCCCTCCCCAGATGGAGAGACGATCTCAACGGCGGTCCACGCATCGTCCGTAGTGTCATCGCATCGAAGGGTTGCCCCGACGACGTGAAGGCGGCGCTTATCGACGTCGCGCCTTCCGGAGTCAAGCCGCCTGGGACGCCTCCGCAGCCTCTACTGTCAGGTCGGCCTCGGCATCGGTGTTGTTTTGGCCATCGCGCGACGGGCGGCCCAACAGATAGCCCTGGACCTCGTCGCACCCTTGGGCCCGCAGGAATTCCAGCTGGATCCGGGTTTCGACACCCTCGGCAAGGACAGGGATGTCCAGACTCTCGCCCAGGGCCAGGACGGCGCGGATGATGGCCTTGGACTGCTGGCTTCCCTCCAGTTCTGACATGAAGGACCGGTCCAGCTTGATCTTGTCGAAGGGGAAGGCCCGCAGCGTGGACAGGGACGAATAGCCGGTACCGAAGTCATCCATGGCCACAGACACGCCCAGCAGCTTGAGCTGGCGCAGGATATGGGTCGTGCGTTCCATGTCGGCGATCATGGCCGTCTCGGTGATCTCCAGTTCCAGCCGCTCGGGCTTCAGCCCCGTCTCGATCAGGATCTGGTGCACCAGTCGGGGCAGGTCGATGTGCGACAGCTGGACCGGCGAAAGATTGACCGCGATCCGGTGCGGCACCTCCCAGCTGGCGGCCTCGACACAGGCGGCCCGCAGAACCCACTCCCCGATCGGCAGGATCAGGCCGGTCTCTTCAGCCAAGGGAATGAATTGATCCGGCGGAATGTAGGAGCCGTCCGGCTGCTTCCAGCGCAACAAGGCCTCGAACCCGGTCGCCTTGCCGGTCGAGAGCGAGGCCTGGACCTGATAGTGCAGCTCGAACCGGTCGTTATCCAGGGCCTCGCGCAATCCCTGCGTCAGGCGTCGACGATCGCGCACAGCCTCGTCCATCGCCTCCTCGTAGAAGCAGACGTCGGTCGCCAGCGCGGCCTTGGCCCGATACATGGCCAGATCGGCATTGTTGATCAGGACGGACGCCTCGCGCGCGTCATCGGGCCACAGGGCGATGCCGATGGCGGCACCGCACTGCACATCGGCATGGTCCGCCTGCATCGGCTCCATGATGGCGCTGCGCAGACGCTCGGCCGCCTCCATGGCGTGCAGCCGGCTCGTGACAGGGGTCAGGGCCATGAATTCGTCACCGCCCAGCCGCGCAACGAAGTCGCCTTCAGTGCGGGTCGCCATCATCCGATCGGCGACATGGATCAGCAGCCGGTCGCCGACCCCGTGGCCATAGACGTCGTTGACCTCCTTGAACCGGTTCAGGTCGATGGCGAACAGGGCAAACTGCTGGCCACCCGACTGGGCGACCCGGCGCTCCATCTCCTCCAGGAACGACACGCGGTTGGGCAGTCCGGTCAGGCTGTCGTTGCGGGCCAGATGGACGATGCGACGCTCCTGCGCCAGCCGGGCCCGCAGGTCGCGGACCGCAAAAATGCGATAGTGACCGGCCCCGTCGTCGCGCCGCGCCGCGCGCACGGCGATCTCGACCGGGATCGCCTCGCCGTCGCTGGCCGTAAGGGCTCCCTGAACCAGCATGCCGTCTGCGGACCGCGCTTCCTCGTCCAGCCAGCGTTCCAGCGGCTCTCCCACCAGATCATCGACCGCAACGCGGCACAGACCCGCAAAGGCTGCGTTGCCGATCAGGATCACGCCCTCGCTTTCGACCAGCATCCCGTCCACGCTGCCCTCGATCAGCTGATAGAGGCGGCTGTTGGAATCCCGGCTGGTCTGGTCCTCCAGCGCATGGCTGGCGATCGCGACGCCCAGGATCAGAAAACCGACCACGGCCACGCCCACGGCCAGAAGGGCGGAGGCAACATCACCCGTGACTGCGCCTTCGACCGGGGCCAGGGGCAGGATGGTCATGGCCCCCATGCCGGTGAAGTGCAACGACACGATCGCCAGAACCAGCAAGCCGGGGGCGATATAGGTCTTCAGCCCCGACACCGTGTTCCGGACCTGGGCAAAGGCCAGAGCGCCGAACACCACCGCCGCGATCAGGGATGCGGCCACATAGACCGGCGACCAGATCACCAGGGCATCGGCGGTGAAGGCCGCCATGCCGACATAGTGCATGGCCGCCACCGTCAGACCAAAGGTCACGCCGCCCGCTTCGGGCGACAGACGGTGCCGCTGCGACCCCATGGCCATGGCCAGTCCGCAGCCGACGATCGCGACCAGCAACGATATTCCTGTCAGGAAGGGCGCATAGGTGATCTCGACGCCGGGTCGATAGGCCATCATGGCCACGAAATGGGTGCACCAGATGGTGGCTCCGCCAGCCACAGCCCCCAGGAACAGCCAGGACCAGCGCATCCGCCGGCGGCTGGCCCTCACCTTGCGGTATAGTCGGGCCATGATGACGGCCCCCAATACGCAGATCACGGCCGCAAGGGCCGTCAGGTAGAGGTTGTGATCCTCCACCAGGCACGAAAACACACGCATACGAACTGCCGCAACGAACTGAAACTGCAGCAGCTCCTAATGCGGAACCTTGAGCGCAGGCCTAACGATCAGGCTTAACCGTTCCTTGCCATCACCCGGACCTATCGGGCGGCAGGCCCCGGCTCGGCCACCCATACGAAGTCGTCGGCCCGCCGCTCGATCCGGCCCAGGCCCGGATAGGGAAAGTGGACGGCGTACAGGCGCAGGTTTTCGCTAGCCGCGCGCTCCAGCAAGGCCCGGCGGCTGGCCTCGGCGACATCAGCCCGCCCGTCGAACTGGATAGTCCAGTCCGGGCGCTGCACCGAGATCACGGAGTGGTGCATGGTGTCGCCGATGTAGAGCAGGCCCTCGTTGGCCGAGGCGATCTGATAGCCGGTGTGGCCGGGTGTATGGCCCTGGATGTCGACCGCCGTCACCCCGGGCAGGACCTCGGCACCGGCCGCAAAGGTCTGCACCTTGGGCGTCAGGCCCGTGACCAGTGCGGTCATCGTGGGATCGGCTTTCAGGGCGTCCCACTCGTCAGTCGTCATGCGGATGGTGGCGTTCGGAAACACCAGTTGACCCTCGCCATTGACCAGACCGCCAACGTGGTCGCCATGCGCGTGCGAAATCAGGATATCGGTGACCTGACCCGGCTGCACGCCCGCCGCAGTGAGCGACGTCAGCAGCTTGCCCTCCGTGCCCATCTGACCGCCCGCGCCCGTGTCGAACAGCACGACCTTGTCGCCCATCTTGACCAGCAGCGGCTGGATGCTGAGGCCCAGCGTATCGGTCGGCAATGCGTTGGCGGTCAGCAGCGCATCCACATCCGCCTTGGCCTCGCCGATCGCCAGCACCTCGCCATTGTTCGGCACCGACAGGCTACCGTCCTGTAGGGCATAGGCGTCCAGCGCGCCGATCTTGAAGGCGAAGGCCTCGTTCGTGGACTGGGTGGTGGTGGCAGACGCGGTGGCCGGCGTCTCGGCGGCCTTTTCGGCGGCAGGGGGGAGCATGCCGCCATGGTCAGGGCCAGGGCGGAAACGGCGGTCAGGGTCAGGCGCATCATCGGCTCCGGTTCGGAAAGAGAAACGCCCGCCGGATCGATCCGGCGGGCGTCATCAGCATCAGGCGGTGGCGGCGGCGAACAGTTCGTTGGCCTTGTTCCAGTTCACCACGGTCCAGAAGGCCTTGAGATAGTCCGGGCGGCGGTTCTGGTATTTCAAGTAATAGGCGTGTTCCCACACGTCGGCGGCCAGGACGACAGCGCCCTTCTCGGCCACGTCGTCCATCAGGGGATTGTCCTGGTTCGGGGTCGAGGTGACCTTCAGCTTGCCGTCCTGCACGATCAGCCAGGCCCAGCCCGAGCCGAACTGGCCAGCACCGGCGGCGTTGAAGTCTTCCTTGAACTTGTCCATTCCGCCCAAGTCGCGGTCGATGGCGGCGGCCAGCTCAGCCGACGGCTCGCCCGTTTCGCCGACGGGGGCCAGCAGCTCCCAGAACAGAGCATGGTTCCAGTGACCACCGCCGTTGTTGCGGATCGGCTTGGGCAGGGTCGAGATCACGGCCAGCAGCTCTTCCAGGCTCTTGCCCTGGGCGGCAGGCGTGGCGTCCACGAACTTGTTCAGATTGTCGACATAGGCCTGATGGTGCTTGTCGTGGTGGAAGGTCATCGTCTCCTTGTCGATGGCCGGCTCCAGCGCGTCATAGGCATAAGGCAGGGGGGCGAGGGTGAAGGCCATGGAAGAGATCCTTTCGACAGAATGAGGCTACCGGCATGTAGGGGCTGTTGTGCCTGATCCAAAGGTGCAGACAAGAAAATGCTGAACCTTGTGCGCTTGCAGAGTTGCAATCCATCCGGGAAGGTGACGACCCTGGAACGGAGCGTCTCCATGCGTCGTCGCAATCTCAGCCTTCTGGCCCCCGCTGCTCTGCTCATCCTCGGCGGCTGTATGAGTGCAGCCACGCCCTCGACGATGCAGGCGCAGTCGACCTGCCATACCAGCCGAGGAGACTTCATCCCCACGCCGGGATGTACAGTCAGCTACTCCGTCAATCAGAGCAGCACGACGGTGACGACGACCACAACGACGACAACGTCTCCTTCGCCCCCGGTCGATGAAGACGACGAAACCTAACCCTCAGTCGCAGGCAGGTTCGCCTTAAGGCAGTCCCGCACCGCACGGCGCTGATCGCCGTTGGCGGCGGTGAAGTCCGCTCCGTCCGCCTCGAACACGGCCCTGGTGGCCGCGTCCAGCCCGTTGGCCAGGGCGGCGCGCACCCTGGCCTCGCCCTTGGGATGCAGGCAGAAGCCGACCTCGCGGCACAGGGCGGCGAATAGGTCGTCGTAGTTGGGGGCAGTGTCGGTCATGGCAGTCGTCCTTCAGTCGCGCAGACGTGTGGCATGAAACGCCACATGATCCGCCATGAAACTGGCCATGAAGAAATAGGAATGGTCGTATCCGGGCTGCATGCGAAGGGTGACTGGCTGACCTGCCGCCTCGGCCGCGGCCTGCAACAGCTCCGGCTTGAGCTGGTCGGTCAGGAACTGATCGGCGTCCCCCTGATCGATCAGGATGTCGTCGTAGTGGCCCCGCGCTGCGCCCGCTTCGATCAGCAGGGCCGCATCATGCCGCGCCCATTCGTCCCGGTCGTCGCCCAGATAGGCCGCAAAAGCCTTTTCGCCCCAGGGACAGCGCGTCGGCGACCCGATCGGGGCAAAGGCCGAGACCGAACGGAACAGGTGCGGATGCCGCAGCGCCAGCGTCAGCGCCCCGTGTCCGCCCATCGAATGGCCGCTGATCGACCGCGTCTTCGTCGTCGGAAACTGATTGTCGATCAGGGCGATCAGCTCGGAGGTGACATAGGTCTCCATCCGGAAATGCGGGGCCCAGGGTCCTTCAGTCGCATCGACATAGAATCCCGCCCCCTGCCCCAGGTCATAGGCCGCATCGTCCGCCACCCCTTCGCCCTTCAGATCGGGGCCACGCGGCGAGGTGTCGGGGGCCACAACGATGATCCCGTGCTCGGCCGCCGCCCGATAGGCCTCACCCTTGGTGGTGAAATTGTCCTCGGTGCAGGTCAGCCCCGACAGCCAGATCAGCACCGGAAACGGCCCTGTTCCTTTTCCGTCGGGGCCCGGCGGCACGAAGACCGACAGTGTCATGGGCGTGCCGGTCGTCGCGCTGTCGTGCTTCAGATAGCGCAGGGTGCCGCCGTGGACGGCGTGGGTCTTGGTCACGTCCATGATCTGGCTCACCCGGGCCGGTGCACGGCGCAGATCTTGTTGCCGGACGGGTCCCGCAGATAGCCCAGCACCAGTGTGCCGAACGCGCCGTTGCGCTCGCCGGGCGGGTCCTCGATCGATGTGCCGCCGGCCGCCACGCCGGCGTCGTGGAACGCCTTCACGGCCTCGGCGTCGCGTGCGCCAAATCCGATGGTGCCGCCATTGGCGTGGCAGGCGGGCTGGCCGTCCAGCGGCCTGGTGATGGCAAAGGCCCCGCGCGGCGTGCGCCACCACACCCGGCCCCGGTCGTCATCCGTGCCCGGCGGAATGCCCAGCGCGCCCAGGGCCGCATCATAGAATTTCCGCGAAGCCTCGATGTCGTTCGCGCCGATGGTGATGTGTGTGAACATGTGTTTTCTTTCCTGGATGGCTGGCCTTATCTTCGGCTCAACCCCACCGCCAAGCGTGGATGCAGGGTCCTCGATAATCGATGTATTTCAGAACTGCACCGAGGTTGTAGTCGATTAGATCGCTGTTGCCGGGTCCGCCGCCTTCCAGTGCCGGACCGCCTGAATAGAATGCGTTCTTTTCACGCTTTTCGTAAAGGACGCCGGCCTGTTCAATCAGGCCGTCTACGGGCCGCCCAACCGCCGCGGCGTCTAGGATTTCAAAGTATTGTCTGTAGGTTTTGGCCGCCAAGGCGTGGCGCTTGTTGCGCGCAAACGACTCCAGTTCGGCCTCCATCGCAGGACGATCAAGCCTACCTTCTAGAGCGTGCAATAGATGCACGGTAAGGCGACCATCCGGATAACCGATCTCCCCTGGCTGAAGGTCATAGAAGTAAGGACGGCCAATCAGGAAAGCGAACACAGCGCCGACCTCGAGATGGAAGTCGCTCGGCCCTATGTCCGGAATCTCTTTTATGAGGGACGGCGCATTATCCTCCAGAGTCTGGATGCCCTGGTCGATGTAATCACGGGGATTTTCACCCCGACGCCAGAGCAGTAGAGCCGACATAAACCGATAGCCCGGAAGTCGGGTATAGTTGCGCGCCACACCTGACTTATTTCCTCTTTCGGTCAGGGTATCGATAGCCTTCAAAGCGCGCTCGAAGAATTCCTGATTCAGAGCGAG
This sequence comes from Brevundimonas sp. DW-iso22, assembly GCF_058725425.1. Taxonomy (NCBI): domain Bacteria; kingdom Pseudomonadati; phylum Pseudomonadota; class Alphaproteobacteria; order Caulobacterales; family Caulobacteraceae; genus Brevundimonas; species Brevundimonas sp. DW-iso22. The sequence continues at coordinate 554,186 of NZ_JBZXEB010000002.1, forward strand.
ACGATCTTTTTGCATGTGAACAGGTCGATCCGCAGAAGCCCAAGCTAGCCAGTCAATCTGTCAGAACACCACCACGCTACGGATGCTCTCGCCCGCATGCATCAGGTCAAAGGCCTCGTTGATCCGCTCCAGCGGCAGGGTGTGGGTGATCATGGGGTCGATCTCGATCTTGCCGTCCATGTACCAGTCGACGATCCGGGGCGTATCCGTCCGCCCTCGCGCACCGCCGAAGGCCGAGCCGCGCCACACCCGGCCGGTGACCAGCTGGAACGGGCGGGTGGAGATTTCCTTGCCCGCCTCGGCCACGCCGATGACGATGCTTTCGCCCCAGCCGCGGTGGCACGCCTCCAGCGCCTGGCGCATGACCACGGTGTTGCCGGTGCAGTCGAAGGTGTAGTCGGCCCCGCCGCCGGTCATCTCGACCAGATGGGCGACGACGTCGCTCACCTCCTTGGGATTGACGAAATGGGTCATGCCGAAGCGGCGACCCCATTCTTCCTTGTCGGCATTGATGTCGACGCCGACGATCATGTCGGCTCCGACCATCTTCAGACCCTGGATGACGTTCAGCCCGATGCCGCCCAGGCCGAAGACCACGGCGTTGGCACCCGGCTCGACCTTGGCGGTGTTGACCACCGCGCCGACGCCCGTCGTCACGCCACAGCCGATGTAGCAGGCCTTGTCGAAGGGGGCGTCCTTGCGGATCTTCGCCACCGCGATCTCCGGCAGCACCGTATAGTTCGAGAAGGTCGAACACCCCATGTAGTGGGCGATCGCCTGACCCTTGTAGCTGAAGCGGCTGGTGCCGTCCGGCATTAGGCCCTTGCCCTGGGTGGCGCGGATCGAGGTGCAGAGGTTGGTTTTGCGCGACAGGCACGACTTACACTGACGGCATTCCGGCGTGTACAGCGGGATCACGTGATCGCCGACGGCCAGCGACGTCACGCCCGGCCCCACCTCGACCACCACGCCCGCGCCCTCGTGACCCAGGATGCTGGGGAAGATGCCCTCCGAGTCCAGCCCGTCCAGCGTATAGGCGTCGGTGTGACAGATGCCCGTCGCCTTGATCTCGATCAGCACTTCGCCTGCACGCGGCCCCTCCAGATCGACCTCGACGATCTCCAGCGGACGTTTGGCTTCGAACGCGACAGCGGCGCGGGTTTTCATTTAGCGTTTCCTTTGGGTGCGCAGTCATAGAACCGAGCCGAAAACTCGATTGTCTCGATTCCGGCGTCAGAAGGCAAAGTATAATACGGCGCGATGTCCACCCTGCCCCGCAAGGTTTCACCCGGGGCCACAGCTATTGAATCATAGCCAATGATGCTGGACAACGGCCCGCCATAGAGCCAGTAGCGGCCGCCAGCCCTAATCAGGAACGCGTCGCCTGCCATCTGCTTGTCTGGCCAGACAGTTCCCGATGTGCAAAGCGGCCTGTCCGAGCGGTTTGTCGCGCTGACCGCCGCAACGGTCCCTTGAACGGCGACCGTCAACTCGACGTCAGCCCGCGCATTGTCTGCCGCCTCCGATCTCCATAGGGCAACTCGTTCGGCGTTGCTCACACCCGAAGATGGCTCGCCTTCACATCCCGCCATCGAAATTGCCAACAGAACGATGACGATGCAGGTGGAGTAGGTTTTCACGCGAAGAACCTCTCTGCGTTGCCGCTCCTGTATGACAGACCGCAGATGCTATGGAACCCCATGACCCACCGCAACCTCGTCGTCCTGACCGGGGCCGGCATATCGGCCGAGAGTGGCGTGCCGACGTTTCGGGCGTCGGACGGGCTGTGGATGGGGCATCGGATCGAGGATGTGGCGACGCCCGAGGCCTTTGCGCGCGATCCGGCCCAGGTGCAGGACTTCTACAATCAGCGCCGTCGCCTGCTGGCTACCGTCGTGCCCAATGCCGCGCACATGGCTTTGGCCGAACTGGCGGCACGCTGGCAGGGAGAATTCCTGCTGGTCACCCAGAATGTCGACGACCTGCACGACCGGGCGCATGCGGAAGTGGCACCCGCCCCGGGCTTCGACCTGGTCCACATGCATGGCGAACTGCTGAAGGCGCGCTGCACCGTGTCGGGCGCGATCTGCGACTGGCCCGGCGATATGGCCGTGGATGAGCCCTCGCCCCATCACCCGCGCGGCACCTTGCGCCCCCACATCGTCTGGTTCGGGGAGATTCCGCTTCAGATGGAGCGGATCGAGGCGGCGCTCGAGGCCTGCGCCCTGTTCCTGTCCATCGGGACATCGGGTGCGGTCTGGCCCGCTGCCGGTTTCGTCGAGATTGCCCGGGCGGCGGGGGCGCAGACGGTGGAATTCGACCTGGCCCCGACCAGCGGCAGCCACCGCTTCGACCTGGGTCTGTATGGTCCGGCGACCCAGACCCTGCCGCCGTATCTTGAGATGTTGAAGTAACTCTTGAGGAGCGCGGACCTCCAGGTCCGCGAACGCCTGCCACCGAGAAACGCGGACCTGGAGGTCCGCGCTCCTTTACCCCCCGATCACACCCGTGTGCTCCAGCAGGATCATCGTCCCCAGGCCGATCAACGCCACCCCGCCGATCATCTCGGCGATCTTGCCAAACTTCAGACCGACCGCCCGTCCGATCAGCATGCCGACCGTGGTCATGACGAAGGTGGTGAAGCCGATCGCGGCGGCGATGATCCAGATGTTGGCGCCGATGAAGGCCAGGCCCACGCCCACAGCGGCCGCATCGATGCTGGTGCCGATGGCCGTGGCGATCAGGGCCAGCACGCCGCGCCGCGCGGCCCTGCGCCCGTCGTCCGCCTCGACCGGCTGGAACGATTCCCACAGCATCTTGCCGCCGACCGCCGCCAGAAGACCGAAGGCGATCCAGTGATCGACCCGCTCCACGAACCCGGCCGCCGCCAGACCCAGGGCCCAGCCGATCAGGGGGGTGATCGCCTCGATCAGGCCGAACACCAGGCCGCTTCTGACGGCTGTGGAAAAGTTGGGACGATGCGCCGCCCCGCGCCCCACGGAGGCGGCAAAGGCGTCGGCCGACATGCTGAGCGACAGCACGGCGATGGAGATGGGGGTCATGGAAACGAGCACTCGCCGGACACACGGGACAGCGCGTTCACGGCCCCGCCGGTGGGGTCGCAAAGCACGCTGGTCTCGCCAGGCGGATATGAAATCCGCTGATCGCACCACGTCGCATGGGAACGACGAGTGTGTTGACGCGATCCCGGCTGATCCTTGCCGGCGGCTACTCCCCAACGGCGCGGTGACTACAGAAGCCCGCCGACGGACGCAAGGCTCGACCTATTCCTCCCCCA